>NZ_OZ260078.1:0-880000 GCF_965284355.1 Phenylobacterium sp.
CTCGACGGCGTGGTCGATCAGGCAGGGGGCGGTCGAAAGCTGGATGGTCGGCTGGGCGATGTAATTCTCGGGGTCGGCGCGCAGGGCCTCGGCGAACTCGGCCTGCTGGGCCTTGGTCGAGTGCGGGCCCACCAGCATGCCGTAGCCGCCGGACGCCCCCACGGCCTTGACCACCAGCTTGTCCAGGTTGGTCAGGACATGGCTGAGCTGCGACTTCTCGCGGCAGAGATAGGTCTCGATGTTGGGCAGGATCGCATCCTCGCCCAGGTAGTATTTGATGATTTCCGGGACGTAGGCGTAGACCGCCTTGTCGTCGGCCACGCCGGTGCCGGGCGCGTTGCAGATCACGATGTTGCCGGCCCGGTAGGCGTTGAACAGCCCCGCGGCGCCCAATGAGCTGTCCCGCCGGAAGGTGAGGGGATCGATGAAGTCGTCGTCCACACGTCGGTAGATCACGTCGATCCGGCGAAGGCCCGTCGTGGTCCGCATGTAGACCATGTTGTCGTGGACCACGAGGTCGCGGCCCTCGACCAGCGGCACGCCCATCAGCCGCGCCAGGTAGGCGTGCTCGTAGTAGGCTGAATTGTAGACGCCGGGCGTCAGCACCACGACCTGCGGGTTGGGCCGCCAGTCGGCCGCCATGCTCTTCAGCGTGGTCAGAAGAAGGTCGGGGTAACGGTCGATCGAGCGCACGCCCGAGGCGCGGAAAGTGCCCGGGAAGACGCGCCGCGAGGCCTCGCGGTTGGCCAGCATGTAAGACACCCCGGACGGGACGCGGAGGTTATCCTCGAGAACCGCGAACTCGCCGTTCTCCTGGCGGATAAGGTCCGAACCGCAGACGTTGGCGTAGGCCTTGTGGGGCACGTACAGGTTCTGCATCTCGCGCCGGTAGCTGGGCGCGTTCAGCACCAGCTCGCGCGGGACCACCCCGTCCATCAGGATCTGCTGTTCCGAGTAGATGTCGGCCAGGAACATGTTGAGCGCGCGAAGGCGCTGCGTCAGGCCCGCCTCGATTCGCGCCCATTCGGCCGCCGCGATGATCCGCGGCAGGATGTCGGTCGGGATGATCCGCTCGGTCGAACTCTCGGCGCCGTAGACGGTGAAGGTGATACCCTGGAGCAGGAAGAACCGCTCCTGGGTCCGCTGCCGCTCGGCCAGCTCGTCGGGCGAAAGCGTGGAGAGCCGGGCGTCGAGCGCCGCATAGTGCGGGCGCACCTGGCCCTCGGGCGTCAGCATCTCGTCGTAGGGCGTGGCCGGCGCAATCGCCGCCGGGGAAGGCGCTTCCAGGGCCGGGTCGTCCCGCTTCACGCTCACGATCGATTCCACGCTTGCCGCCGTACAGACTTCAAATCTGTAGGACGCTTAGAGCCCCGCCGATAGCCGGGCCCTCAAATTCGGCCCGCGCAAGAGATGCGGGCTGCGACTGCCTAAGAATTGGGCGCCCACTTCGGATGACACATCTGCCTCGCGGGGCTAAGCGTGGGGCGGGGGCTAAACCTGAGGATTCGTGGCTTGGGTCGACTGCTCTACGCCGCCGCCGTCTCGGCGGCCATCTGCAGCCCCGCCGCAGCCGCCGAACCACGCGCGGTCATCCAGGGTGACATGCCGGCCGACCTGCGCGCGACGATCCAGCGGGCCGTGGGCGAGACCGACCGCCCGATAGAGAACCGCTTCGAGGCCCGCCGGCGCGCCCGCGCCGCCGCCGAGGACGCCATCGCCGTCCTGCGCTCAGAAGGCTACTACGCCGCCGTGGTCGAACCCGAGGTCAGTGAGACCGATCCGCCGGCGCCGCTGGTCCGCGTCGTCCCCGGCCGTCGCTTCAATCTCGGCCCGGCCGCCATCGACTGGCAGGGCGAGCAGCCCGACCCCCAGGCCGACGAGTCCGCCCGGGCGGCGCTGGCGCTGACCCCGGGAGCTCCGGGCCGGGCCGGCGACGTGGTGGCGGCCGAAGGGCGGGCCGTGGCGGCGATGCAGGAGCGCGGCTACGCCGACGTCGTCTCCGAGCCGCGCGAGGTCATCGTGGACCACGCCGACTTCACCGTGCGGCCGACCTACAAGATCGCCGCCGGCCGACTGGTGCGGCTGGATGGGCTGGACGTGACTCCGGGCCTGCGAACACGGACGGATTGGATCCTTCGCCTCGCCCCCTGGCAGTCGGGCGAGACCTACGACCCCAAGGACGTGGCCGAGTTGGAGCGTCGGTTGTTGGACACCGGCGTCTACGACAGCGTCACGGTCGCCCTGTCCCCGCCCGAAAAGGCGACCGCTGAGGGCCTGCGTCCGGTGGTGGTCAGCGTCGCCGAGCGGGCGCGCCGCACCCTGGAGGCCGGCGCCAGCTATGACACGGCCGACGGGCTGGGCGTGAACGTGCGCTGGACGCACTACAATCGCTTCCGCCGCGCCGACACCTCGGCGCTGTTCGGCCAGGTTTCGACCCGCGACAGCCGGGTGGGCGCCGACCTCTCGCTGCCCCACTGGCGACGGCCGCAGCAGACCCTGAAGACCACCGCCGCCGCCTATCGGGTCCGCACCGACGCCTATGACGAGACCGGGGTCGGCGTGGAAGCCGACGTCACCCGCCGCTACGGCCGAACCTCCTACGTGACGGCCGGCGCCTCGCTCGATTACAGCCAGACAGAGGAACTGAAAGCCGGGACCCTCACATCACTTGGGCGCGACCTCATCACGGTGGGTACGTTGGGCGACCTGCTGCTCGACAGATCGAACGATCCGCTCAACCCCACCAGCGGCTGGAAGCTCAGCGCGCGGCTCGAGCCCACCCTGATCCTGGGCGACACCAACCTGCCGTACCTGCGCGCCGTCGCCCAGGGCTCGTACTATCAGCCGCTGGACAAGCAGGCCCGCACGGTGCTCGCAGGTCGGCTGCGGCTGGGCCGCATCCTCAATGGCACGGTCGACCAAATCCCGGCGTCGCAGCGCTTCTATGCCGGCGGGGGCGGGTCGGTGCGCGGCTTTCCCTATCAGGCGGTGGGCCCGCGCCTGGACGACAACACTCCGCGGGGGGGCGTCTTTCTGTTCGAGTCCTCCTTCGAGGTTCGGCGCGATCTGACGCCGAAGTGGGGGTTCGCGGCCTTCGTGGACGCCGGCGCCGTGGGCTCGTCGGGCCCGATCGATTTCATGGACCTGGCGGTCGGGGCGGGCCTGGGTGTGCGCTACAACCTGGGCTTTGCGCCGATCCGCATCGACGTCGCCACGCCGGTGGTGAAGCGGCGCGGAGAAGCGCCGTTCCAGGTCTACGTCAGTATCGGACAGAGCTTTTGAGCGAGGGCGCGGACACAACACCCGGCGTCTCGGCGACGCCGAAGCGCTCGGCGATCCTGCGGGCGACCATGGCGGGGGCGCTGAGCCTGCTGTTGCTGCTGCTCCTGGGCGTCGCGAGCTTGCGATACGGGGTTCTGCTGCCTCAGGCGCAGATACTGATCGAGGCCCGGACCGACGGCCTGAAGATCGGCCGCTTCGGGCGGCTGAAGATCGAGGGCCTCTCGGGAGACATCTGGCGTGATGCGCGCGCGGCGCGACTGACGATCCGTGACGAGAGGGGTGTTTGGCTCGAGGCTCGAAATGTCCATGTTTCCTGGCGTTACCTGGAACTCCTCAGGCGCCGGTTCGACGCAGACCTGATCGAGGCCGACAGCGTCCGGATTCTGCGGCGGCCCACGCTGGCGCCAAAGGGCAAGGATCGCGGCCTGCCGGTCTCGTTCCACATCGACCAGATCCGCACCCGTCTGACGATGGAACCCGCGTTCAGTTACACGCGCGGAGTCTACGACGTGCGGATGGCGCTGGACCTCGAGCGCAGCGGCGGTCGGTCGGGAAAGCTCAGCGCCGGGAGCGTGCTGCACCCCGGCGACCACCTCGAACTCGACTTCGCCGTGGGCGGAACGGGGCCACTGAAGCTGGTCGCCGACGCCGAGGAGGCGCGCGGCGGGGCGCTGGCCGGCGCGATCGGGCTGTCGCCGGGCCAGCCGTTCCTGCTCGATATCCGTGCCGATGGAACCGCCTCGCAGGGCCGCTTCACCGCCAGGGCCACGTCGGGCGCGGTGTCGCCCCTCGTCGCCAGTGGGGCGTGGAATCCGCAGGGCGGAGAGGCGTCGGGGCGCGTTCTGCTCACCGCGTCGCGACTGACGACAGGCTTGGCCGAGCGGCTCGGCGGCGACGTCCGGTTCGGGCTCACGGGGCGCAAGACCAGCCCCGGTGTCTATGCGCTCGACGCCAAACTGGCCTCGGATGCGCTGAGCCTGCATGCCTGGGGCCCCGGGGACCTGGGCAAGCGGAAACTGAGTCAGGTTCGACTGGACGCGCAGGCGCAGTCCCTCTCCCGGATCACCGGGGGCCCGAAGATGGGACCGGCCCGGATCACCGGGGCCGTCACGGCCAACGGCGCGGACTGGACTTTCGCGGGATCGGGCATGGTCACCCAGGCTGAGCTGGGCGGCTACGGGCTGGCGCGGATATCCGGGCCGTTGACCCTGGCGCGCAGCAAGGCCGGCTATGTGCTGAGAGCGCGGCTGGCCGGCGCGGGCGGTCGCGGTTCCGGGTTCGTGGCGACGTTCCTGGGCGCTGCGCCCACCGCCGACTTCGAAGGCCAGCGCCTGGCCAACGGTCAGTTCCTGATGAGATCGCTCGATCTGAAGGGGCGGGGTCTCAAGGTCCAGGCCAGCGGCGGCCGCGGCCTGCTGGGCGGCCTGAACTTCAAGGGCAAGGCGCAGGTGTCGAACCTCGCCGAGGCCCGGCTGGGCGCATCGGGCGGCGCCAACCTTGACTGGTCGGCGAGCCAGTCCGGCGCGGGCGCGCCCTGGACCTTCAAGGCGGACGCCACGGGCGACAGGTTCGCTGTGGGCATGGCCGAACTCGACCGCCTGTTGGGCCCCAGGCCGCGCCTGGAGCTTCAGGCCAACTGGCAGGCGGGCCGCCTGGCCGTCGCCAAGGCCGACCTGGACGGCGCCTCGCTCGACGCCAAGGCGGCGGGCGTGATGGAGCGCGACCGGCGCCTGGCGTTCAAGGCCGACTGGACGGCCACGGGTCCGTTCCGCGCCGGCCCCGTCGAAATCACAGGCCGCGCAAAGGGAACCGGCGGCGTCACGGGCCAGCTGTCGGCGCCGCGGCTCGACCTCACCGCGGAGTTGGAACAGATCGACCTCCCGCGCCTGCCGCTCCGCGACGGCCGCCTGACGCTCACGTTCCAGCGGCAGGCCGACGGTTCGTCGGGGCAGGTCGCGCTCACCGCCAATAGCCAGTACGGCTCTGCGCGCGCCAGGTCGGACTTCCGCTTCCCGCGCGGGGGCGTCGACCTCACCGACCTCTCGGTCGACGCCGGCGGCCTGAAGGCCGAGGGGGCGCTCTCGCTGCGGGCCCGCAGTCCCTCGGCCGCCGACCTGACGGTCGAGGTGACCAAAGGCGCCTTCATCGACTCGGGCCGGATCGCTGGGACCGCCAAGATCGTCGATGCGCCCGGGGGGCCCCGCGCGACCCTGAACCTCGCCGGGCAGAACGTGCGCCAGGGCGCGTCCGACATTCTGGTCCGTTCGTTGCGCCTGACTGCCGACGGTCCGCTGGGCCGGCTGCCGTTCGACGTGACCGCGCGCGGAACGTCCGGACAGGGCGCCTGGACCGCGGTCGGGCGTGGCGTGCTGGATGACCAGGCGGCGGGCTGGCTGGCGACCTTCGACGGCAAGGGCACGCTAGGCGGCCGTGATTTGCATACGACCGAGACGGCGTCGTTGCGCTTCGGCGGGCCGGAGCAGAGCGCGCGCGTTCGCCTGGCCGGCTCCGATGGCGGCCGACTGGATCTGGACGCCGCCCTGCGCGGGGAGACGGCCGACATCGACGCCCGCGTCGCCCAGATGGGCCTGAACCTGTTCAACGCCGACTTCGACGGTCGCATCAACGCCACCCTGGCGCTGCGGGGGCGGGGCGAGCAGCTCACAGGCACGCTGGACGCCCGCCTGAGCGAGGCGCGCGGCAAGGGCACGCCTACCGAACTCGGCATGGATGGGGTGCTGAAGGCCGCCCTGGCCGATCAGAGCCTGACCCTGGATGTCGTCACCAACAACGCCCAGGGCCTGCGGGCCAACGCCAACCTGGTGCTGCCCACCGAGGCCTCAGCGAAGCCGTTCCGCATCGCCATCGCGCGCCAACGCCCGATGCGCGGCCGCTTCTTCGCCGAGGGGGAGGTGAGCCCGCTGTGGGACATCGCCATCGGCGGCGAGCGCGCGCTGGCGGGCTTCGTCCGCACCGAAGGGACCATCGCCGGCACGCTGGCGTCGCCCCGGGCGACGGGACGGGTCTCGGTGGAGCAGGGCCGCTTCGACGACGGCGGCACCGGCCTGACCCTGCGCGACGTGGCTCTGAAGGCGGTGTTCGACGAGAGCGCGGTCAATGTCACCGAAGCCCGAGGCGTCGATGGCCGCGGCGGACAGGTGAGCGGGCAGGGACGTGTCAGCCTCGCGCGGGACGGTGTCTCGACCTTCCGGCTCGACCTGCGCCAGTTCCGGCTGATTGACAACGAAATCGCCACGGCCTCGGCCACCGGGCAGGCCACCATCAACCGCGCCGCCGACGGCCAGGTGCGACTGACGGGAGACCTCACGATCGACCGCGCGGATGTGGCCGCCGATCCCCCGGTCCCGTCGGGCGTGGTGGCCATGGACGTGAAGGAGATCAACCGGCCGGAGGAGCTGTCCGCCGGCCTGCCGCCTCGCCTGCGCCGCGGCGACGGCTGGGCGATGGACGTGAAGCTGCGCGCGCCGCGGCACGTCTACCTGCGCGGACGGGGTCTAGATGTGGAGCTGTCGTTGGACGCGCGGGTGACCGGGACGACGACCCGGCCAGAGCTCTCCGGGGCCGCCCGGGTGGTGCGCGGCGACTACGATTTCGCCGGCAAGCGGTTCGAGTTCGACGATCGCGGCGTGGTCTACCTCTCCAGCCAGCTGCAGAACATCCGCCTGCAGCTGGACGCCACCCGCGCCGATCCTGCACTGACCGTCACGGTTCGGATCCGCGGCACCGCGGCCCGGCCCGAAATCACGCTGGCCTCGTCACCCTCGCTGCCCAACGATGAAATCCTGTCCGAGGTGCTGTTCGGCCGCTCGGCCTCGCAGCTGTCGGCGGTGGAGGCGGCCCAGCTGGCCTCGGCGCTGTCGTCGCTGGCCGGGGGCGGGGGCTTCGACATCATCGGCAACCTGCGCGCCTTCGCCGGCCTCGACCGGCTGGCGTTCGGCGGCGACGAGGCCTCGGGTGTCACGGTCTCAGGCGGCAAGTACCTGACCGACGACATCTATCTTGAGATCGCCGGCGGCGGCCGCGACGGGCCCTCGGCCCAGGTGGAATGGCGCATCCGCAAGAATCTGTCGTTGCTTTCGCGGCTGACCGGCCAGTCGGGCAACCGCATCGCGATCCGGTGGCGGAAGGACTACTAGGCCTTGAAGTAGAAGACCTGGGTGGTGGTCGCCAGAAGACGGCCCGAGGGCGACCACAGCTCGCCCGTCTGGTCACCGTAGCTGCGGTGGAAGGTTCGCGCGTCGGCCACGCCCAAAACCGCGGTCGCACCGTCGGCGGCCAACTCGTCGCTGCTGGCATGGAAGTGGGTGGTCATCGAGACCGTCCCGAACGGCACGATCCCGCGACGGGCGTGGAAGATGCGGCCGAAGAAGGCGTCGCCCATGGCGGTCAGCGACAGGGCGTCCAGCAGGCGGGGCTGGGCGTCGGCGATCCACAGAATCGAGCGCGTCTCGCCCGGGCCTTCGCCGCCCTGAAAATCAGGCGCGCCGGTAGCAAACCGGAACTCGTACTGGCCGGGCCATTTGGCCGAATTCGTGCCTTCGTAGACCGGCGTGGCGTCAAAGGCCGTGGTGGCGGGCGACCGCGCCGGCTGGTGCGACCAGCTCTCGCGACGTGCGGCCAGCACGACCGATGCGGTGGCGACGGCATCGCCGCCCTGGGTCAGGGTCACGTTCCAATGCTGGGTCGAGCGGTTGGCACGCACGCAGGCCACGGCCACGTCGAACGCGCCTTCCTCCAGCGGGGCGCAGTAGTTGACGGTGATCGCCAGGGCGTCGCCCGTCGCCTCTGGATGCTCCAGCACCGCGCGCAGCATCGCCGCGGCCGTAAATCCGCCGAAGGGCCCGACGAAGGCCCAGTAGGCCGAGCTGGTTCGGCCCACTGCGTGTCCGGGCTCGACCCACGACAATGCGGTGGCGGCGTCGAAAGCGTGCAGGGCGGTGTCGGCGATGGACGGGGCGTTCATGTGTTCAACAT
Source organism: Phenylobacterium sp. (assembly GCF_965284355.1). Taxonomy (NCBI): domain Bacteria; kingdom Pseudomonadati; phylum Pseudomonadota; class Alphaproteobacteria; order Caulobacterales; family Caulobacteraceae; genus Phenylobacterium; species Phenylobacterium sp. The sequence continues at coordinate 8,278 of NZ_OZ260078.1, forward strand.
GGGGCCAGCTCGGCGTCGCGCAATTACCCGCCGGGTAAACCGCAATCGGCGTCGTGTCAGGAGGCGCTCGCCCGCTGCTCGCGGGCATAGGCCTGGGTGCCCTGAGTGAACACCTTGTCCCCGGGCGCGATTGCGTCGATCGGGATGTCTGTCTGGCCCTGTAGCCGGGGATAGAGCGCGCCGAAGTCGGCCAGGGTGGAGTCCAGAAGCGCCTGCAGCGACGGGATCACGAAATAGACCTGCTGGAAGTCGTCGATCCGGTAGGGCGTGCGCATGACCCGTTCGAGATCGAAGCCCAGGCGGTTGGGCGAAGGATCGTCCAGGGCGAAGATCGATTCCGCCCGGCTGGAGACGATGCCGGCGCCGTAGATTCGCAGACCCGCCGGCGTTTGCAGCAGCCCGAACTCCACCGTGTACCAGTAGAGGCGCGCCAGATTGTGCAACTGGCCAAGGCCCAACGCTCGCAAGCCGCCCTGGCCATAGGCCGCCATGTAGTCCGCGAAGGTGGGGTCGGTCAGCATCGGAACGTGGCCGAAAACATCGTGAAAGACGTCGGGTTCCTGAAGATAATCAAGCTGATCGGCGCGCCTTATGAACTGCCCGGCGGGGAACCTGCGGTTGGCCAGGTGGTCGAAGAACACCGCGTCCGGGACGAGCCCCGGCACGGCCACGACGCTCCAGCCGGTGAGCCGTGTCAGCTCTTCATTGATGCGCCTGAAGTCGGGGATGCCGGCGCGGTGGAGGTCCAGCGCGTCGAGGCCCTTCAGGAAAGGATCGCAGGCGCGGCCCACGAGGAGCTTCGTCTGGCGCTCATACAGCGTGATCCAGACATCGTGCTCGGCCTGGGAATAGCCTTCCCAGCCCTGGTCGATGGTCCAGTCGGCGCGTGCGCCCGGCGGCGGAATGAGGCTCAGATCGTCGGCCATGGGCGAAGAATGGCGACGTTTCGGCGGAAGTTCCGTTCGGATTTGGCCCGGAATTCGGCGATCGCCGGCAAAATCATGCGCCGGCCGGCCGTGCGGTGGATCGGCTCTAGTGCCCAATCCCCGGGCGCAGGTGATATTGGCCTTCCTTGAAGGCGTCGAAGATCAGCGAGGCCTGCGGATGGCCCACCGGCTGTCCGGTCGCGTCCAGCTCGAGGTTCTGTTCCGAGACGTAGGCGACGTAGCTGCTGTCGTCGTTCTCGGCGAGCAGGTGGTAGAAGGGCTGGTCCTTGTGCGGCCGGATGTGCTCCGGGATCGACAGCCAGTACTCCTCGGTGTTGGAGAACATCGGATCGACGTCGAAGATCACGCCACGGAACGGGTACACGCGGTGGCGGACGACTTGGCCGATCGTGAATTTGGCGAGTCGCGTGCTCATAAGCGCGAATCTAAACCCCTGCTTCTGACTGGAAGATGAACGTAGTGCCGCGCGGGCGTCATTCAACCGTCGTCTTCCTGCGATCTGCGACGCTTGCTAAGGTCGCCGGGAAATGAGGCGCCTCCCGGGGCGGCGGCGCCTGCGTAGGACGGAATGACAAGTCCATGAGTGAGGCGCCGCGCGCGCCCGGGCCGAAGAGTGACGGCCGGGGGAGGTCTTTGGGCGAGCAGGTCTGCTACGCCGCCTTGGATCTCGGGACCAACAATTGCCGGCTGCTGATCGCCACGCCGGCCGGCGGCGGCTTCCGCGTGGTCGAGGCCTATTCCCGCATCGTGCGCCTGGGCGAGGGCCTGTCGCCGCAGCGGCAGGCTGTCGGAAGCGGCCATGGAGCGCGCTTTGGCGGCGCTGAAGGTCTCGGGCGAGAAGGTGCGCCGCCGCAAGGTGGTGAAGTTCCGCGCGATCGCCACCCAGGCCTGCCGCATGGCCACGAACGGCCAGGCCTTCGTCAACCGGGTCGCCAACGAGACCGGGGTCAAGCTTCAGATCATCACGCCGCAGGAGGAGGCCCGTCTGTCGGTGACCGGCTGCCTCAATCTGCTGGACGACCGCCACGAGGCCGCGCTGGTGGTCGACGTGGGCGGGGGCTCAACGGAACTCTCGTGGGTCGATCTCAAGGCCGCGCCGCCTGTGGGCCCGCCGCCGGTGCGGGCTTGGCTGTCGGTGCCGATCGGCGTGGTCACCCTGGCCGAGCGCTTCCCCGAGGGCGAGGTCGCCACCGAGGGCTGGTTCCGCCAGATGGTCGACCACGTGAAGGCCGAGATCGCCGCCTTCAAGCGGGCCGATCCGATGAAACCGCTGTTCGACGCCGACAAGGCTCACCTGGTGGGCACCTCGGGCGCCATCACCAGCCTGGCCGGCATGCATCTGCGCCTGCCGCGCTATGACCGAAACCGCGTCGACGGCATCTGGATGACCCGCGACCAGTGCGACGCCGCCGCCGGCAGCCTGCTGGCCCTCAGCGCCGCCGAGCGCGCCGCCCAGCCCTGCATCGGCCCCGACCGCGCCGACCTGGTGCTGGCCGGCGCCGCGATCCTGCAGGCCGTGCAGGAACAGTGGCCGTGCAGCCGCGTGCGTGTGGCTGACCGCGGCCTGCGCGAGGGCATCCTGCTTTCGCTGATGTCCGAGCGCGCCGGACGCCGCCGCCGCAAGCGCCGCCGCGGCCGCACGCCAAAGCGTGCTATTGCGGCCGAATGAGCGACGAGCCCCCCCGCAAACGCATGGTGAAGCCGCCGACCGGCGGCCAGGAAGGCGGCCGTGGCAAGCCTGCGCGCCTGAAGACCGCCAAGCAGCGCACGCCCAGCCAGCAGGCCTGGCTGAACCGCCAGGTGAACGACCCATTCTCGGCGAAGGCCCGCGCTATGGGCTATCGCAGCCGCGCGGCCTTCAAGATCACCGAGATCGACGACAAGCACCGCTTCTTCAAGCCGGGCGCCAGGGTCGTCGACCTGGGGCTGGCCCCGGGCGGCTGGACCCAGATCGCCATCTTGCGCGGCGTCACCAACATCGTGGGCGTCGACCTGCTCGAGGTCGACCCGCTGCCCCCCGCCCAGATCCTGCAGATGGACTTCACCGACCCCGAGTGCGCGCCCAGGCTGATCGAGCTGCTGGGCGGGGCGCCGGACGTGGTGCTTTCGGACATGGCGCCCAACACGGTCGGCCACCGCGAGACCGACCACCTGCGCATCGTGGGCCTGATCGAGGCGGCGATCGACTTCGCCATCGAGGTGCTGAAGCCCGGCGGGACGTTCGTGGCCAAGGCCTTCCAGGGCGGCGGCACCGATCGGCTGATCGCCGGCCTGAAGGTCCACTTCAAGGACGTCCGCAACTTCAAGCCGAAGGCCAGCCGACAGGACAGCTCCGAGGTCTTCCTCGTCGCGACGGGGTTCAAGGGGCGTTGATGTCCGGGCCGTCTAGGCTCCGGTCTCCATCGGCAGCTCTAGGTCGCGCGTCCACTCGGACATCGACCCGTCGTAGACCGCGACCGACGGATGTCCCAGCCGGGTCAGCGCCAGCGCATCCATCGTCGCCGAGATCCCCCCGCCGCAGTAGCAGATCACCCGCGCCTTCTGCAGCGCGCCCACGCCGTCGAACAGCTCCCGGAGTTGGGCGTCGCTCACGTAGCAGCCTTGCGCGTCGACGAGCCCCGCGTAGGGCACGTTCACGCTGCCTTTGATGTGGCCCCTGCGCCCGTAGTTGGTGGATGACTCGCCGCTGTGAACGCTCGCCGCCAGGGCGTTGATGGTGCAGACGCCGCCGTCGCCGATGGCGGCCAGCACATCGGACCTGTCGGCCCAAGCGCCAGGCCGGTCTGCCAGGCGGGGAGCCGCCGTCGGCGCATACGTTCGGCTCCTGGCTTCGACCGGCCGCCCGGCCGCGGTCCAGGCCGGCAAACCTCCATCGAGGATCGCGACGTTCTCGAAACCGGCCGCCCGGAGCATCCACCAGAAGCGCGTCGCCCACATCGGCGTGGTGCTGCTGTAGGCGACAACGCGGTGGTCAGCGCCGATCCCGGCCCGGCCCAACGCCGTCGCGAGGCGATCGGCCGGCAGGTGGGTGAAGTTGAGCGGCGATGACGTATCCGAAAGGTCGGTGGCCAGGTCGAGGAAGGCCGCGCCTGGAATGTGCGCCGCCTCGTAGTCGGCGCGCCCGCTTTCGATGCGATACGGCCCGGGCGTCGCCGGCCTCAGGTGAACGGTGACGTCGAAGAGGCGCAGGTCACGGTCGTCGAGGTGTGCCTGCAGCCAGTCTGCCGAGACTAGGCCTCGGCCGTCCCAGGTCTCCATTGGCGGTCCTCCGTCGCTTCAGCGCATCCGTCGCAACTTCCGGGCCGCCGCGCAATCGCCGCCTAGGATGTGCGGGCCCCGGGCGGCGCCGGCGTCTTCGCGCCTTCGGCCACCAGCCAGTCGCGGAAGCGGTCCAGGGTGCGGCTCTCGGCGCCCGGGGCGGTCAGCATGGCGAAGGCGCTGCCTGAGGTAAGGAACCCCAGCGGCGCGACCAACTGGCCCTGTTGCACCTCTTGCACGCACAGCGGCCAGGACACTACCGCCGCGCCCAGTCCGGCCAAGGCGGCGTCCATCGCGAAATGCACATGCGGGAAGGGCCGCTCGTTGGCCGGCGGCAACTCGATGCCTGCATGCTCCGCGAAGATCGGCCAGGCCTCGGGGTGGGTCGCGGCCGCGAGGCGAGGGGCGCGCAGCGGATCATTCCCGCATCGCTCCGCCATCTCCGGGGACATGACGGCCCCCAGGGCGTTGCGAATGAAGGCGGTGCAGTTCGGGTCGCTGGTCCGGCTCAGCGGCACGATCCGAACCACCGCCTGGGCGCCCCGGTGCGACGTGGCGTGGGCCGACAGCTCGGACAGGTGCAGCCGGATCTCGGGATGGGCGGCCTGGAATCCCGCGAGTCGCGGGATCAGCCACTTCACCGACAGGCTGGCGTTGACCGCGATGTGCAGGTCCTCGCCGCCGATACGGACGCGACGCACGGCGCCCGCGATCTGGTCGAAAGCCTCGGTGAGGTGTGGCAGCAGCTCGCGCCCTGCCGCGGTCAGTTCGAGCCGGTTCTTGGGTCCGGAGAACAGCCGCACCCCCAGGCTCCGCTCCAGCGCCTTCACCTGGCGGCTCACGGCCGAGTGGGTCACGTGCAGCTCCTCGGCCGCCAGGATGACCCGGCCTGTGCGCGCCATCGCCTCGAACGCCCGAAGCGCGTTCAGAGACGGCAACGGCCCTGATGTGAGATTTTCGAACATCAGGGTTCAGATAAGTCGTTTTCCTCCCAACAGCAATTCCGGCACAAGCTGGTCATGGAAGCCGACACGACCCCTCAGCCTCTCGCCCCGGTCGACTACAATCGGGTCCAGCACCAGGGCTACGCCCAGGGCCGCGCCCTGCCGGTCGATGCCATCCAGCGCTATATGGACGTCTTCGGGGCCCATCTGCCGGCCGTCCGCCCGCTGGTCGGTGTCGATCTGGGTTCAGGGACCGGGCGCTTCGCCCCGGCGCTTGCTGAAGCGTTCGGCGGTCCGCTGTACGGCGTCGAGCCCGCGGACGGCATGCGCCACGCCGCCGAGGCGGGCAGTCGCCACCCCCGGGTGAGGTACCTCGCCGGCCGCGCCGAGGCGATCCCGCTGCCCGACGCCATCGCCGACTTCGTGCTGATGTTCCTGTCCTGGCACCACGTGACGGATAAGCCGGCCGGGGCACGGGAGATCCTCCGCGTCCTGAAGCCCCGCGGGCGCCTGATCCTGCGCAGCACCTTCAAGGATCGCATCCCCGACCACTGGTGGCGCAGCTACTTCCCGCGCAGTCATGACATCGAGGTGGCGATGTTCGCGAGCGAGGCTGAGACCCGCGCGCTGTTCGAGGGCGCGGGCTTCCGCACGCTGGCCTCGGTGCAGATGGAAATCCCATTCAAGGGCGATATCGCGGCCCTCGTGGCGCGTCTGAAGCTGCGCGCCGTTTCGGTCTTCGAGCACATGACCGGGGAGGAGATCGACGATGGCTTCGCGCGCATCGACGCCGACCTCGCCGCCGGGACCATTGTCGAGAAATCCACCTACGGCGACTTCGTCGTCTTCGAGGCTCCGCAATGACCCGGCCGCCGGCCCTGGTCGTCGGGGGCCTGGGCCTGGGTCAGATCGTGGCGTTCGCCTGCTCGTTCTATCTGATGGGCGTGCTGGGCGACGCCATCGGCCGCGACCTGGGCGTCTCGGCCACCTTCGTGTTCGCCACCGTCTCGCTGTCGCTGATGGTCCCGGCGCTGATCGCGCCGTACGTGGCCCGCCGCATCGACGAGAAGGGCGGCAAGCCCGTCCTCCTGCTCTCGCACGTGGTGCTGGCCCTGGGCCTCGTGATGATCGGCCTTGCCCGCGACGGGGTGAGCCTCGCAGTCGCCATGGCCATGATCGGCTTCGGCCAGGCGTTGGGTCTGTCGCCGACGCCCTTCGCCATCCTCGTCCAGCTCCACGGCGAGGCGGCGCGGCGACCGATCACCGGGGTCGCCCTGATCGGCGGCCTGGGCTCGACCCTGGGGTGGCCGCTGACGGCCTGGTTCGCCGACGAACTGGGCTGGCGCGGCGCCTGTTTCGTCTGGGCGGGCGTCCAGGTGCTGGTCTGCCTACCGCTCACCGCCTGGCTGTGCCCGCGCACCCAGGGGCGTCCTCGGCACGAGGCGGCCCACGCTCAGGTCCGCTGGGATCGACCGATGGTCCAACTGGCGGTGCTGTTCGCCTGCGCCTGGTTCGTCTCCACCTGCATGAGCGCCCATCTGCCCCGGCTGCTCACGCACTTCGGCCTGAACCTGGCCCAGGCCTCGGCCGCCGCCGGCCTGGTCGGGATCGCCGCCGTCACGGTCCGGTTCCTGGAGTTCACGGTGCTGCGCCGGCTGAACCCCATCGCCACAACGCGAACGGCCACGCTGATGCACCCAACCGGCGCGCTGGCTCTGCTGAGCTTGGGGGGCGCTCCGGGCGGGGCGACGATGGCGATTGGGCAGGGGGCCGGAAACGGGGTGCTGGCCGTGGCCAAGGGCGTCCTGCCGCTCAGCATCTGGGGACCTGACGGCTACGCCTATCGTTCCGCGATCCTTGGGCGCCCCGCGCTCTGGGCCCAGGTGCTGGGACCCACCGTGTTCGCTGCAGCCTTGGAGCGCTCGGCGACTTCCGCCGTGTTCGGCACATCCGCCCTCTGCCTGGTCATGTTCGCCATGACTTTCGGTCTTACCCGACGCGCCAAGTCCGCACAGGAGCCCGCAATCGCATGAACGCCCTCTTCTCGCCCCTTGCTCCTCACGGCGCCGAGCCCCTATACGCGGATCGCAAAATGGAGAGTCGCATGGAGATCCGAGAAGGTCTCACCTTCGACGACGTTTTGCTCGAGCCCGGCCCGTCCGACGTCATGCCCACGCAGGTGGACGTCTCGACCCGCTTCACGCGCGAAATCAGTCTGAATATCCCGCTGGTGTCCGCGGCCATGGACACCGTCACCGAGAGCCGGCTGGCCATCGCCATGGCCCAGTCGGGCGGCATCGGCGTGCTGCACCGGAACCTGACCGTCGACGAACAGGCCGACCAGGTGCGCGAAGTGAAGCGCTACGAAAGCGGCATGGTCATCAATCCGCTGACCATCGGGCCCGAGACCACCCTGGGCGAGGTTCGCCAGATCAAGGCGCGTCGGCACATCTCGGGCTTCCCGGTGGTCGACCACAACGGGCGACTGTGCGGCATCCTCACGAACCGCGACATGCGCTTCGAGGGCAGCGACGCCACCCCGGCCAAGTCGGTGATGACCCATGAGGGCTTGGTCACCGTGCGCGAAGGCGTCAGCCAGGCCGAGGCGCGCGACCTGCTTCGGCGTCACAAGATCGAGCGGCTGATCGTCGTCGACGACGACTACCGCGCCGTGGGCCTGATCACCGTGAAGGACATGGAGAAGTCCCAGGCTCACCCGTTCGCGGCCAAGGACGCCCAAGGCCGCCTGCTGGTCGCCGCCGCCTCGACGGTGGGGGACGCGGGTTACGAGCGCTCGATGGCGCTGGTGGACGCCGGTGTGGACGTGGTCGTCATCGACACCGCCCACGGCCACAACAGCTCGGTCGCCGACGCCGTCGCCCGGGTGAAGCGTGAGACCAACCGCGTGCAGATCGTCGCCGGCAACGTCGCCACCTATGACGGCGCGCGTGCGCTGATCGCGGCCGGCGCTGACGCGGTGAAGGTGGGTATCGGCCCGGGCTCCATCTGCACCACGCGGATCGTGGCCGGTGTCGGCGTGCCTCAGCTGACCGCCATCGCCGACGCCGTGCGCGCGGCCAAGGACTCCGACGTGCCGATCGTCGCCGACGGCGGCATCAAGTACTCGGGCGACCTGGCCAAGGCGCTGGCCATGGGCGCCTCGGTGGCCATGATGGGTTCGGTGTTCGCGGGCGTCGACGAGGCCCCTGGCGAGGTGTTCCTGTACCAGGGCCGGTCATACAAGTCGTACCGCGGCATGGGCTCGGTGGGCGCCATGGGCCAGGGCTCGGCCGACCGCTACTTCCAGAAGGACGTCAAGGACGCGCTGAAGCTGGTGCCCGAGGGTATCGAGGGCCAGGTCCCCTACAAGGGGCCGATCGCGCCGATCCTGCACCAGATGGTGGGCGGCCTGCGTGCGGCCATGGGCTATGTCGGCGCGCCCGACCTGGCGCTGTTCCGCGAGCGCGCCCGCTTCATCCGCATCACCGGCGCGGGCCTGCGCGAGAGCCACGTCCACGACGTGATGATCACGCGGGAAGCGCCGAACTATCCGAGCGCGGTCTGAGCCGGCGCCGGACAACCGGGGGAGGCTGGAATGGTGGGTGAGATGCCTGTGGAGCTGAAGCTCCTCGGTGCGGCGATCGTCGTCGGGTTGGTCCAGCTGCTGTGGGCGGCGGCGGCGGCGCGCGCGCATCAGGGCGACCTGAAGTGGGCGGCCGGCCCGCGCGACACGCCCATGCCTCTGGGCGGCGTGGCCGCACGCCTCGAGCGCGCCTTCTGGAACTTCGCCGAGACCTTCCCCTTCTTCGCCGCCGCGATCCTGGCCTGCGCCTTCGCAGGCAAGCTCGGGACCGATCTGACCGTCTGGGGCTCCGGCCTCTATGTCGCTGCTCGCGCCCTCTATGCGCCGCTCTACGCCTCGGGGATCCCGACCATCCGTACGTTGGTCTGGCTCGTGGCGATGGTCGGGCTCGTGATGGTGCTCGTGGCCCTCTTCAGGTGAGTTGATGCGCGACGGCGGACGTCTGACGGCGGCCATTGAGGTTCTGACCGAGATCGAGACGCGGCATAAGCCCGTCCGCCTCGCCATGAAGACCTGGGGAGAAGGCGCCCGCTACGCCGGTTCGAAGGACCGCGCGTTCATCTCGGGCCTCGTCCTCGACGTCCTGCGCCGTCGGCGTTCGCTGGGTTGGCAGATGGGCGACGACAGCCTGCGCGCCGCAGTGCTGGCCACGTTGCATCTGCACTGGGGATGGCCGCTCGACCGGCTGGCCGAAGCCGCGGGCGACGAGGTTCATGGCCATGGACCAATTACCGACGCCGAACGCGCGGCCCTGGCCGCGCCGCGGGATCTGACCGATGCCCCGCCGGCGGTACGTGGCGACTATGCCGACTGGCTCGAGCCGGCCTTCACCCGCGCCTTTGGCGAGAACCGGGCAGAGGAAGGCGCTGCCCTGGCGGAACGCGCGCCGGTGGACCTGCGCGTCAACACGATCAAGACCGACCCGGCCCGCGCGCTGAATGCGTTGAAGACCTTCGATGCCCAGCCGCCGGGCCTGATGCCCAACGCGCTGCGCGTCGCCGCGCCGGCCGCCGCCGACCGGGGCGCCGCCATCGAGGCGATCCCTCAGTTCTCCAAGGGCTGGTATGAGGTCCAGGACCTGGGCTCCCAGGTCGCTGCTGCGGCGGCGGGCGATGTGAAGGGCAAGCAGGTGCTCGACCTGTGCGCCGGCGGCGGCGGCAAGACGCTCGCGCTCGCGGCCGCCATGAACAACACCGGTCAGATCTATGCCTACGACAGCGACGCCCGACGCCTGACCGACACGATCCGCCGCGGCGACCGCGCGGGCGTCCGCAACCTGCAGGTCCGCACCCCGCTCAATCCCGAGCCGCTCAAGGACCTCGTGGGCAAGATGGACGTGGTGTTCATCGACGCACCCTGTTCCGGAACCGGCTCCTGGCGCCGTCACCCCGACACCAAGTGGCGACTGACGCCGGACACCCTGGCCAAGCGCCAGAAGGACCAGGATCAGGTGCTCGACGACGGGGCGACCTACACCAGGCCGGGCGGGCGGATGATCTATGTCACCTGCTCGGTGCTGCCCGACGAGGACGAGGATCGCGTGGAGGCCTTCCTGGCCCGCAACCCCGCCTTCGCGCGCCGTCCAGCCGCGGCGACGCCTGAGCTCGAACCCTTCCTGACCGCCGCGGGCGACCTGCGGCTCACGCCCCGAACCTCGAACACCGACGGCTTCTACGTCGCGGTCCTGGAGAAACGCCCTTGAGCGCGCCCGCCCACGAAAAGGTCCTGATCGTCGATTTCGGCAGCCAGGTGACCCAGCTCATCGCGCGGCGGCTGCGCGAGGCGGGGGTCTATTGCGAGATCCATCCCTACGACAAGGTCGAGGCCATGCTGGAGGCCTTCGGGCCCAAGGCGATCATCCTGTCGGGGGGGCCGGCCAGCGTGCACGAGGCGCACAGTCCCTCGGCGCCGCAGAAGGTGTTCGAGCTGGGCGTGCCGGTCCTGGGCATCTGCTACGGCGAGATGACCATGTGCGCGCAGCTGGGCGGGGCTGTGGAGGGCGGTCACGACCGCGAGTTCGGCCGGGCCGAGATCAGCATCGAGCGGGAGTCGCCGTTGCTCGAGGGGCTGGGCGCTCTCGGCCACACCGAGACCGTCTGGATGAGCCACGGCGACAAGATCACGGCGATCCCGCAGGGTTTCGACGTGGTCGCCACCTCACCCGGCAGTCCCTACGCCGTGATCGCCGACGAGGGCCGCCGCTTCTATGGCATCCAGTTCCACCCCGAGGTGGTTCACACGCCGCGCGGCGCCCTGATCCTGCGCAATTTCACCCATCGCATCGCCGGGCTTACGGGCGACTGGACGATGGCCTCCTACCGCCAGGAGCAGGTCGAGAAGATCCGCGCCCAGGTCGGCGACGCCAAGGTGATCTGCGGTCTGTCCGGCGGCGTCGACAGCTCGGTGGCCGCCGTCCTGATCCACGAGGCCATTGGCGAGCAGCTGACCTGCGTGTTCGTCGACACCGGCCTGCTGCGCAAGGACGAGGCGACCCAGGTCGTCACCATGTTCCGGGATCACTACAACATTCCGCTGGTACATGTTGATGCGGGTGACCTTTTCCTGGGCGAGCTGGCCGGCGTCACCGACCCTGAGACCAAGCGCAAGACCATCGGCCGGCTGTTCATCGAGGTGTTCGACAAGGAGAGCGCCAAGATCGAGGGCGCGGCATTCCTGGCGCAGGGCACCCTCTATCCCGACGTGATCGAGAGCGTCTCGCCCACCGGCGGCCCCTCAGCGGTCATCAAGAGCCACCACAATGTGGGCGGCCTGCCCGACTACATGAAGCTGAAGCTGGTCGAGCCGCTTCGCGAGCTGTTCAAGGACGAGGTCCGCGCCCTGGGCGTCGAGCTTGGCCTGCCGCCCGCCTTCGTCGGCCGTCACCCGTTCCCGGGGCCGGGCCTGGCGATCCGCATTCCGGGCGAGATCACCCGCGAGAAGGTCGCCGTGCTGCAACAGGCCGACGCCATCTACCTCGACGAAATTCGGAAGGCGGGGCTCTACGACAAGATCTGGCAGGCCTTCGCGGTGCTGCTGCCGGTCAAGACCGTCGGCGTCATGGGCGACGCCCGCACCTACGAGGACGTCCTGGCCTTGCGCGCGGTCACCTCAACCGACGGCATGACCGCCGACTTCTTCGAGTTCCCCTGGGAGGTCCTGGGTCGCTGCGCCACCCGGATCATCAACGAGGTAAGGGGCGTCAACCGCGTCGTCTACGACGTCACCAGCAAGCCCCCGGGCACCATCGAGTGGGAGTAGGGCGCCGACGCTGCTAAGCCTTGGGCTTCCTGAACTTCAGCACGAACTGGTCGGTCTTGCCGCGGATCGACTTGTCGAACACGTCGGACGTGCGGGGATCGGCCGGGTTGGCCAGGAGCTGGCTTTCGCCCTCCAGCACGAAGCCCGCGGCGGCCACCTGTTGCTTGACCGTCTCGACATCGATCCGATGCAGGGTGTCGGTCTCTTTCATGCCCGTCCCGGGCCTGCCAGAGTGGTCGATGATCACATAGAGGCCGCCGGGCTTCAGGGCCTTGAACACGGCGGCGTTCAGCACCGCCGGATCGACCTTGCCCATGAAGGGGTCGGGATAGTCGTGGTAGTTCTGCGACGTGAAGACCAGGTCCAGCGGCTCAGGCGCGCTGAACGCCTTGGCCGGCTGGGTCATCACCACGACGTTGGTGTAGGGCGCCGTGGCGGCCATCTTCCGTATCACGTCGGAGTCGGGCTTGGAGACCTTGTCGTACTCGTCGGGCCACACCGCGAAGACCTTGCCCGTCGGCCCCACCGTCAGGCCGAACAGGCGGGTGAAGTAGCCGCCGCCCGGGATGAGGTCGTAGACCCGCTGGCCCGGCTTTACCTCGGCGAAGGCCACCAGCTCCGGCCCGTGCCGGGTCGCGTCCTTGGCCACGTCGGCCGCGCGCGCCGGATCGGCGGCGATATTCGGAGCCGGGGCCGCCGCCGCAGGCGCAGCCGCCTCGGGCGCCGCGGACTGCGACTTGGAACAGCCAGACGCCAGGGCGGCGGCGAGGGCGACGGTCAGGATCGGGCGCATCGGCGACCTCCTTCGAGAAGCAAGCGAACGGTGGGGCAGGCTAGGCCACGTGGGCAGCGGCGCCGACAGCCTTGAGACCAACGGGCGTATTGCCTATCTCAACGGCGTGAGTGGATTCTGGCCCTTTCGCCATCCGCGTCCTGATCCGTCGGCTGAGCCTCAGAGGCGAATGGACGCAGTGTCGCGCCCGCTATGCGTGATCCTTGAAAGGCCTTGGAAACCGTCCACATGAATCATCGAGCAAGCCGCCGGGCATCGGCGGACGGGTCGTCCGACTCAAGCGCATCGTTTGAGTGACCACGATCCGGCAGGGCGAGCTGCCACAAAAGGGGCCCGCCAGGAGTTAGAGCAATATGTCTGAGATCAAGATTCTGCCGATCCTGCCCCTGCGGGACATCGTGGTCTTCCCACATCAACCGGTGCCGCTCTTCGTGGGCCGGGAGAAGTCCGTCAGGGCGCTCGAAGAGGCCATGCGGGCGGAAGGCAAGCAGATCCTTCTGGCCACCCAGAAGGACAAGGACGACGACGATCCGTCGCCGAACGCCATCTATGACGTGGGCGTGGTCGCCACCATCCTGCAGCTGCTGAAGCTGCCCGACGGCACCGTGAAGGTGCTGGTCGAAGGCAAGGCGCGCGCCGGGATCACCAAGTTCACCGGCCAGGGCGAGTGGTACGAAGCCGAGATCGCCATGGTCCAGGAGGACGGCGCGGGTTCGCCTGAAGCCGAAGCCCTGAGCCGTGCGGTGATCGAGCAGTTCGAGAACTATGTGAAGCTGAACAAGAAGGTCCCGCCCGAGGCGCTGGCTGCGATCCCGCAGATCGACAACCCGTCCGAGCTGGCCGACCGCATCGCCGGCCACCTGAGCGTCAAGATCGCCGAGAAGCAGCAGCTCCTCGAGGTCTTCAACGTCGTGAAGCGCCTGGAGAAGGTCTACGCCCTGATGGAGGGCGAGATCTCGGTCATGCAGACCGAGAAGAAGATCCGGAACCGCGTGAAGCGGCAGATGGAGAAGACCCAGCGCGAGTACTATCTGAACGAGCAGATGAAGGCGATCCAGCGCGAGCTGGGCGAGCAGGACGATCATCGCGACGAACTGATCGAACTCGAGAAGCGCATCAAGAAGACCAAGCTCTCGAAGGAAGCCCGCACGAAGGCCGAGGCGGAGCTGAAGAAGCTGCGCAACATGAGTCCGATGTCGGCCGAGAGCACGGTCGTGCGGAACTATCTGGACTGGCTGCTGTCGATCCCCTGGGGCAAGGCGAAGCAGAAGCCCATCGACCTGCAGAAGGCCGAGGACATCCTCAACGAGGACCACTACGGCCTCGACAAGGTGAAGGAACGGATCCTGGAGTACCTCGCGGTGCAGAGCCGCGTGGGCAGCCTGAAGGGCCCGATCCTGTGCCTGGTGGGTCCGCCTGGGGTGGGCAAGACCTCGCTGGGCAAGTCGATCGCCAAGGCCACCAGCCGCGAGTTTGTCCGGGTGTCCCTGGGCGGCGTGCGCGACGAGGCCGAGATCCGCGGCCACCGACGCACCTACATCGGCTCGATGCCCGGCAAGGTCATCCAGTCGATGAAGAAGGCGAAGACCACGAACGCCTTCTTCCTGCTGGACGAGATCGACAAGATGGGCAGCGACTGGCGGGGCGATCCGTCGTCGGCGCTGCTCGAGGTGCTGGACCCCGCGCAGAACTCTACGTTCGGCGACCACTATCTGGAAGTCGACTACGACCTGTCGCCGGTGATGTTCGTCACCACGGCCAACTCGCTCAACATGCCCCAGCCCCTGCTGGACCGCATGGAGATCATCCGTATCCCCGGCTACACCGAGGACGAGAAGGTCGAGATCGCCAAGCGGCACATCCTGCCCAAGCTGACCAAGGACCACGGGCTGAAGCCGGAAGAGTTCTCGGTGCCCGAGGAGTCCATCCGCGACCTGATCCGCTACTACACCCGTGAAGCGGGCGTCCGGAACCTCGAGCGCGAGCTGGGCAACCTGGCGCGCAAGACGGTCCGGGACCTGGGCCGCGAAAAGCTGCTGTCGATCACGGTCGATGGCGAGCGGCTGGAGAAGTACGCGGGCGTCAAGAAGTACCGCTATGGCGAGACCGACAAGGAGGACGCGGTCGGCATCATCACCGGCCTGGCGTACACCGACTTTGGCGGCGACATTCTGACGATCGAAGCCGTGAAGATGCCCGGCAAGGGCCGCATGTCCATCACGGGCAACCTGAAGGACGTGATGAAGGAGTCGATCGCGGCGGCGAATAGCTATGTCCGCAGCCGGGCGACCAAGTTCGGCATCGAGCCGCCCTCGTTCGAGCGGACCGACGTGCACATCCACGTGCCCGACGGCGCCACGCCCAAGGACGGTCCATCCGCCGGCGCGGCCATGGCCACGGCGATCGTCTCGGTGCTGACCGGCATTCCGATTCGGGCCGACATCGCCATGACCGGCGAGGTCACCCTGCGCGGACGTGTCACCGCCATCGGCGGCCTGAAGGAGAAGCTGCTGGCGGCCCTCCGCTCGGGCGTGAAGACGGTGCTGATCCCGGAAGAGAACGAGAAAGACCTGGCCGACATCCCCGAGAACGTGAAGTCGGCGATGGAGATCATCCCCGTCAACACCATGGACGAGGTGCTCGCCAAGGCGCTCACTCGCGCCCCGGTGGCGATCGAGTGGACCGAGCCTGTGCCGGTGGCCGTGGCGGTCGATGATTCGGATGGGTCCGACGCGATCGGGATTCACTAGTTCGAAAACAAGGTATCCCCGGCGTCTCGACCACGCTGGGGATCAAATTCTGTGACAACGCGCGGCGCGGGAGGGATTCCCGCGCCGCTGCCGTTTGACGGTTCCGCTTTGTCATGCGTGAATTCGAACAAGGCGTAGGGGGGCGCGGCCCAAGACCTTCCACGCCACAGATAGAATTGGGCTGGGAGAAAACACACCATGACGAAGGCCGAACTTGTCTCGGCGATTGCCGACAAGGCGGGTCTCAACCGGGCGCAGGCCAAGGAGGCGCTGGACGCCTTCATCGCTTCCGTCTCCACCTCGCTCAAGGCGGGTGATGAGGTTCGTCTCGTCGGCTTCGGGAGTTTTGTGCCCGTCAAGCGGGCCGCTGGTGTCGCGCGCAACCCCCGCACCGGCGAGAAGGTGAAGCGTCCGGCTTCGCAGACCTGCCGGTTCCGCGTGGGTGACGCGCTGAAGAGTACGCTGAACAGCTAGGGCGTCTGGGGAGACAGAAAGGGCGGCCGCTCGTCGCGGCCGCTCTTTTCGTTTGTACGTCCAGGCCGGGGCGGGGTAGGACGTCCGCCTCCTCGGGGAGTAGCCGTCCGCGCGACAGCGGAGCCCGCGTCAACAAACTTGGCTTTTCGAAGCCATGGCGCGTGCGGCAGGCCTTCGGGCCTGGATTGGCGAGACCGGCGATGCAGCCTCCTTAAGCCTGCGGGCGCGGCGGGGGCCTTGCGTCGTCGTGTCGAACGCCGCGTCCCGGAGTATCCGCCTTGGAAGCCTTCCTCGTCTCCACCGGGCTCGTCGCCGTCGCCGAGATCGGCGACAAGACCCAGCTGCTCGCCATGATCCTGGCCGCGAAGTTCAGACGGCCCGTCCCGATCATCCTGGGCATTCTGGTCGCCACCATCCTGAACCACACCGGCGCGGCGGCCCTGGGCTTCGTGGTCGCCCGTTGGCTGAGCGGGCCGACGTTCCAGATCCTGGTGGGCGCGGGCTTCATCGCTATGGCCCTCTGGGCCCTCATTCCCGACAAGGATGACGAGGGCGCGGCGAACCGGGCGGCCGGCGGCGTCTTCCTGACCACCGTCGTCGCCTTCTTCCTGGTGGAGATCGGCGACAAGACCCAGATCGCCACGACCCTGCTCGCCGCCCGCTTCCAGGATGTCGCCGTCGTGGCGGCCGGGACGACGCTGGGCATGATGATCGCCAACGTCCCGGCGGTGCTGCTCGGCGAGGCCGCCACCCGGATCGTGCCGTTGCGCTACGTGCGGGTGGGGGCCGCCCTCATCTTCCTGATCCTTGGGGCATGGGTGCTCGCGGCGGCCTTCCTAAAGCCCGGCATTTCCTTCTAAGGTTCGGCAGGGTCTGGAGAATCTTATGACGGCCAAGACCGTGGGGGACGGGGACAGGGCCTTCTTTGGCCACCCGAAGGCGCTGGGCTACCTGGCCTTCACCGAGGCCTGGGAGCGGTTCTCCTACTACGGCATGCAGGGCCTGCTGGTCCTCTACATGACCAAGTCGCTGCTGCTGGCTCCGCACGTCGACCAGATCTGGGGCTTCGAGGGCTTCAGGTCGTTCATCCAGCTGATCTACCGGCCCGGCGCGTCCACCCAGGACGTCGCCTCGACGATCTTCGGGATGTACACCAGCCTCGTCTATCTGACCCCCATCCTGGGCGGGCTGCTGGCCGACCGGCTGCTGGGCAAGACACGCACGATCGTACTGGGGGCCCTGCTGATGGCCGCCGGCCACTTCCTCATGGCCTTCGACCAGACGTTCCTGCTGGCGCTGCTGTGCCTGGTGCTGGGCACCGGCTGCTTCAAGGGCAACATCGCGGGCCAGGTGGGCTCGCTGTACGCCGAGAAGGATCTGCGGCGCGCCGACGCCTTCCAGATCTTCTACCTGGCCATCAATGCCGGCGTGATCGCCGCTCCGCTCGTGGCCGGGACCCTGGGCGAGAAGGTGGGGTGGCACTACGGCTTCGGCGCGGCGGGCATCGGCATGTTGCTCGCGCTCATGATCTACCTCTGGGGGCGCCGCCACCTGCCGCCTGAGCCCGTGGTGCGTCGCGCCGACCGGGTCGAGCGTCCGAAGCTGACGGCCCACGACTGGCGCGTGGTGGCCTTGCTGGTCCTGCTGATCCCGGTGCTGACCGCCTCGGTGCTCTGCAACCAGCAGATCTTCAACGCCTACCTCGTGTGGGCCGACACGAGTGTCGATCTGACCTTGATGGGCGACAAGGTGCCCACGACCTGGCTGATCAGCCTCGACAGCATCGTCTCGGTCAGCTTCCTGGCCATCATGGTCGTCTTCTGGCGGCTCTGGGCGACCCGCTTCAAGGAGCCCGACGAGATCGGCAAGCTGACGATCGGGGCCTTCGTGTCGGTGACGGGCGTGGCGTCCCTCGCCGTGGGCTCGCTGATCGCCGAGGCGAACGGGACCCAGGTCAGCATCTGGTGGTGCGTGCTGTTCCACGTCCTCAACAGCATCGCCTTCGCCAACATGCTGCCGGTGTCGCTGGCGCTCTACGCGCGCGCCGCGCCGGCGGCGATCACCTCGACGATTATCGGCATCTACTACCTGCACCTGTTCGCCGGGAATCAGACCGTCGGCATTCTGGGCACGCTGCTGGACGACCTGGGCGCCAGCCGGTTCTGGCTGATGCACACCGCGATCGCGGCGGGCGCGGCGGTGGTGTTCCTGATCGTGGGCCGCTTCTTCTCGCCGTTGCTGAGCCCGGCTGCGATCGGGGCTGGGCGAGCCGTGGAGGCGGCTTGAGGCCAAGCGCCCAAGCTTGCTCTTCGTGCCGTAGCGCGGGGACCGCGCGAAGGCTGGTGGGCGGCGACGGGTTCGAACCGCCGACCCCCTCGGTGTAAACGAGGTGCTCTAACCAGCTGAGCTAGCCGCCCTTGGCGCGCTCTACTGCCTCAACAGGAGCCCATTGCGCAATGCGTTGGCGAGCCGCGATCATCCTTCTCATGTGCGCCACATCCGCCCAGACGGCTCCCGCCACCGTTGACGACTACATGGGTCAGCCTCAGACGAAGGCCGACGCGCGCATTTCCTATGGCCCGGCGCCTGCCCAGGTGGTCGAGCTGTTTCTGCCGAAGACGAAGGGGCCGCATCCGGTCGTGGTGCTGATCCACGGCGGGTGTTTCCTGGCCGAGTACCAGGGCCTGCCCCAGTCCAGCGGCATCGCCGCCGATCTGGCCGACCGCGGCTATGCCGTCTGGAACGTCGAGTACCGCAAGCTGGGCGAGAATGGGGCCGGCTATCCGGGGACTCTTCAGGACGTGGCCGACGCCGTGGATCGGATTCGCACCGAGGCGCCGACGTACCGGCTCGACACCCGGCGGGTCGTCGCCGTGGGCCATTCGGCCGGGGGGCATCTTGGCCTCTGGGCCACGTCGCGGGCCAAGCTGCCGAAGGACAGCCCGCTTTGGCGCGCCAGGCCGCTGAAGATCCGTGCGGTGGTCAGCCTGGGCGGGATCGGTGACCTGCAGTCCCACGCAGGCGTCTTCTCCGGCGCATGCGGACCCACAATCTCCCAGGTCGCGCCGCCCGCGACCTACGCCGAGACCTCGCCGGCCGAGCTCCTGCCTGTCGGCGCCGCTGTGACGATGATCCATGGCGAATTCGATCACGTCATGCCGCCTGAGACCGGCCAGGCCTACGCCGCGAAGGTGAGGGCCGCCGGCGACAAGGCCGAGGCCATCGAAATCAAGGGCGTGGGTCATTTCGACCCGGTGATCCCGACGACCGACGCCTGGAAGACGGTCGTGGTCCCGGCGATCGAACGCGCCTTCGGCAACCGCCGCTGATGTTCTATCGCCCGCTCGGCCGCACGGGGCTGACCATCTCGGAGCTGGGCTTCGGCTGCGCCAGCTGGTGGGGCAAATCACGCTTTGATGAGCGGACTGCGCTGGGTCTGGTGCACGAGGCGATCGACCTGGGCGTCACTCTCTTCGACACCGGGGCCAGCTACTCGGCCGGCGAGGCCGAGCCGCGGCTAGGGCGGGCGCTGCAGGGCCGCGACGTCTCGAAGCTGGTCATCGCCACCAAGGCCGGCACCCATCACGCGGGCGGCGGGCGCATCGCGCGCGACATGAGCCCCGCCGCCATCGTCGCGAGCGCCGAGCGCAGCCTGCGCAACCTGGGCCTCGAGACCCTGGGCCTGCTTCAGCTCCACGGGCCGTCCGCCGCCGAACTGGACGATGAGATGCAGGCGGCGCTGGAGGGCCTGAAGGCGAGGGGCGTGGCGCGGGCCATCGGCCTCAACAGCTTCGATCCCGCCGTGATTGATCACGCCATCGGCCTGGCGGTCATCGACGCGGTGATGGTCGACTACAACGTCCTGCGCCCTGAGCGCGAACCGCTGATCGCCCGCGCGGCGGCGGCGGGGAAGGGCGTGCTTGCGGGCATGCCGCTGGCCATGGGCCACACCCGCCCGCTGCTGGCGCGGCTGAAAGGCCCGCAAGACCTCTGGTACGCCGCCCGCGCGCTGGCCAAGCATAGGGAGGAACTTCGCCGCGGCCGTCCGTTCGGCTTCCTGCATCGTCTACCGGACTGGTCGGGATCCCAGGCGGCCTTGGCGTATGTCCTGGCCAACCCCAACGTCAGCGCCGCGGTCTTCGGCGCGACCAGGCCGTCGCACCTGCGCGAAAACCTCGCGACGTCAGGCCGGCAGCTGCCCGCAGACGTCATGGCCAAAGTTCGGGTCGCGCAAACCTAAGTCCCTGACGTCACGTGAGGACTTCCGCCGCGCGTCGGCCGCGGGCATGCTGATTTCAGAACAATGATAACCTAGGGCAGGATCGGCAGATGGCAGTCTCTCGCGCGGATATCGAAGAGGCCCTCAAGGACGCGCATCTTCCGGCGCTCATGGCCGCCCTCGTGCAGATGACGGGCGACATCTCGTGGCTCCGCTCGGATTGGACGCCGGTCTACAACCCGCTGTCGCGCGGCGACACGGGCCTGCCCGAGGAGGTCCAGGCCGATATCCGCAAGCGCGCCGCCGAGGCCATCGAGGCCTACCTGGGCGGCAGGCCCCTGCAGATGCTGCGTCCCGACCACGCCACGATCTGCAGGCAGATGGACTTCGTGGCCGGCGCGCCGATCCCTGAGCAGTACGTCGACTTCCTGGTCGATGAACTGGTGCTCGAGGAGCGCAGCACCAAGGACCCGCACTTCGAGGCGCCGAAGGTTCAGCAGGCCGTTCGCAAGATGAAGGTGCTGGTGGTCGGCGCCGGGATGTCGGGCCTGCTCACCGGCATCCGGCTCAGCCAGGCCGGGGTGCCGTTCGAGATCGTCGACAAGAACCCCGACGTCGGCGGCACCTGGTTCGAGAACACCTATCCGGGCTGCCGGGTCGACAACTCCAACCACATGTACAGCTACTCATTCGAGCCCAACCACGCCTGGCCGCAGCATTTCTCGCCCCAGCCGGTCCTGCTCGAGTACTTCCGCGGCATCGCCAAGAAGTACGACCTGAAGAAGCACATCCGCTTCGAGACACTGGTCGAGACCCTGGCGTGGGACGAGGGCCGGAACGTCTGGCGCGCGACGCTCAAGGGCAAGGACGGCAAGACCGAGGTCGTCGAGGCCACCGCGGTGGTCACCGCCGTGGGCCAGCTGAACCGCCCACGTTTCCCCGACATCGAGGGCCTGGGCGCCTTCGAGGGCCCGGCTTTTCACTCGGCCGAGTGGCGCCACGACGTCGACCTGAAGGGTAAGCGCATCGCCGTGATCGGCACGGGCGCCTCGGCCTACCAGTTCGTGCCCGAGATCGCGCCCGACGTGGCGAAACTGACGGTCTTCCAGCGCAATCCGCCCTGGGGCCTGCCGGTTCCGCACTACCACGAGGACGTGCCCGAGGGCGTGAAGTGGACGCTCGAGCACGTGCCCTATTACGACAAGTGGTACCGGTTCTGGCTCTTCTGGATGACCACCGAGGGCTTCCTGCCGATGGTCAAGTCCGATCCGGCCTGGAACGCCACCGACTCGGTCAGCGGCGAGAACGCCATGCTGCGGGCGATGGCCACAGAGTCCTACCGGACCCAGCTCGCCGATCGCCCGGACCTCCTGGATAAGGTGACGCCCAACTATCCCATCGGCGGCAAGCGCTCGGTGCTGGACAATGGCGTGTGGCTTGCCGCCCTGAAGCGCGACAACGTCGAGCTGGTCACCGACAAGGTCGTGAAGATCACGCCCAAGGGCGTGCTCACCGCCGACGGCCGCGAGCACGAGGTCGACGTGCTGATCTACGGCACCGGCTTCCAGGCCTCGAACTTCCTGTCGTTCCTGAAGATCAAGGGCCGGGGCGGGCGCGACCTGCACGAGACTTGGGGCGGCGATGCCCGCGCCTATCTGGGCATGACCCACCCGGGCTTCCCCAACCTGTTCACGATCTATGGCCCCAACACCAACATCGTCGTGAACGGCTCGATCATCTTCTTCTCGGAGTGCGCCGTCCGCTACATCGTGGGCTGCCTCAAGCTGCTGGGCGAGACCGGGGCTGCGGCCATGGAGCCGAAGCAGGCCGTCTACGACGAGTTCAACCGCAAGGTCGATGAGGCCAACGCCGGCTGGGCGTGGGGCTCGCCCAACGTATCGAGCTGGTACAAGAACGCGTTCGGTCGGGTCAGCCAGAACTGGCCCTTCGGCCTGATCGACTACTGGCGCGCCACGCTGGCCCCCAACCCGGACGACTACGTCCTGGAGCGGACGCCTGAACCCGTGGCCTGAACGGGGGACGACACCATGAGCGATATCGAGGGCGGCTGCGCGTGCGGAGCGATCCGCTTCAAGATCGCGGGGCCCTTGGCGGGCGTCGGTGTATGCCATTGCCGAGCCTGCCAGTACGCCACCGGCGGGCCGCCGAACTACGTGGCGCTGGCCATGAAGCCCGGCTTCGCGATCACCAAAGGCGAGCCGAAGGTCCACGTCTCGAAGGCCGACAGCGGCAACGAGGTTGGCCGCGCATTCTGCCCCGAATGCGGGACGCCGCTCTACACGGTCACGTCTGAAGGGACGCCGTTCTACCCGGTCAAGCTGGGCGCTCTGGACGATCCCTCGCCCTACGCGCCGAACCTCCACCTCTACATGGAGGACGCTCAGCCCTGGCACCTGACCCACGAGGGTCTGCCGCAGTTCCCGCGGATGCCGCCCGTCGGCTAGCCTGCCAGCAGGGCCAGCAGGGCGAACGACGCCAGCCAGTGCTCGCCCATGTAGTCGCCCGCCACATGGGGCAGAGCCACGGCCAGATGGGCCGTTGCCGCGCGTTCGGCGGCCTCGCGGGCGGGGTTGAACGCCGGCAGGCCCGAGGCGATCTCGCGCCAGCACCAGGCCCGTGAGAGGTTCAGGCCGTCCAGGTGGGCGATCTTGCCATCGGTGCGGTCGCTGACGGTCGCAGGACTGAACAGGCTGGCCGGACGGCAATCTCCGGCCAGCGGCAGATAGTTGTCGAACCAGCGACGCCACTCTTCCTGCGGCAGCAACCGGCGCAGGCAGACGGCAGTCATTAGGGTCGGCGACAGGAAATCGTCCTGCGACGGCTCCCAGGCCTGGGCGGCGCGGTCGTCACGGTGCCAGCGCCGGGCCTTGGTCTCGAACATGTCGAACAACTCGGCGTCGCCGGCCGCGCGGGTGTAGTCGCTGGCCAGCGCCAGCGCGAAGCTCGTCGAGGAATGCACCCCGGTCCGGATGGGGTAGGTCGCGAGCGGCAGGAACTCCCGGAACCGCTGCGCGAAGGCGTCCGCCAACGGCTGGAGCGTGGTCGCCCATGAGGCGTCATGCGCCAACAGCTCGGCCTGCAGCTTCAGCAGCCACGCCCAGCCGTAGGGCCGTTCGAAGCCGCGGGAGGCGGGGCGCAGGACGTAGGCGGTCTCGACGGCCACCTTTGCGGCCGTGAAGCTGTCGTCGAACAGCGCGCGGATGTCGGCCGCTTCCGGAAGATCCGGGTGCAGCCGCAGAATCGTCGCCAGGGTCCAGTAGCCGTGCACGCAGCTGTGCCAGTCGAAGCTGCCGAAGAAGATCGGATGCTGTGCGCGCGGGCCCTTCACGTCGCCCGGCCCGGTCAGGACGGTGTCCATCTTGTTCGGGAACTCGCGCCCGACGTGCCGCAGCGCGATGCGGGCGAACCTCGACGCCAGGTCCGGCGTCAGGCGATCAGAAGGCAAGGACATACATCAGGATCACGTTGGCGATGAGCAGGGGAAGCGCGGTCGGGATCTGCGCCTTAATGACCGCGTAGCGGTCGGGCAGCTCCAGCAGCGCGGCGGGCACCAGGTTGAAGTTGGCGGCCAGCGGGGTCATCAGCGTGCCGCAGAACCCCGAAAGCATGCCGATCGAGGCGACCACCGCAGGATCGCCGCCGAACTGCTTGATCAGGATGGGCAAACCGATCCCCGCGGTCATCACGGGGAAGGCCGCGAAGGCGTTGCCCATGATCATCGTGAACCCGGCCATGCCCAGGCAGTAGACGGCGACGGCAGTCAGCCGGGCGTCCATGGGGATGTAGCTGGTCACCAACTGGCCGATCAGTTCGCCGACGCCCGCGATGGCGAACACCGCGCCCAGGGCCGCCAGCATCTGGGGCAGCAGGGCCGCCCAGCCCACAGTGTCCATCAGCCGCCGGCCCTCCTGCAGCGGGCTCATCAGGGGTTGGCGCAACAGGATCAACCCCACGCCCACGGCGATCACCGCAGCCAGGGCCAGGGAAATCAGGGTCGCCTGCTTGGGATCCAGCAGGGGCACGCCGCCGATCGTCACCGGCTTCAGCACCAGCACGCCGAACGCCACCACGACGGGAAGCGTGAGGGCCGGGATGAACAGCTTTTCCCCGAACCGTTCGGCCAGCGCCCTGCGGTCCTCTGTCGAGGTCGTGGCGGGCTCGCCGCGGCCCAGCAGGCCCAGGCCCGCGATCAGGGCCAGCCCGAGCACCAGCACGCCGTTGCCCAGGTCGCCGATATGGTCGCCGGCCAGGAAGCTGGTGGCGACCAGCGCCCAGAAGACGGCGTTGCCGATGCGCTTTCCGTTGTTTCGGTCCATCGCGCTGAGGACGGCGAAGGCGGCGAACACCAGGCCCGCCAGCAGGTAGACCGCGCCCAGCTTGATCATGCGCCGGCCCTCGCGCGGAGCTTGCGGTCGAAGAAGATCAGGCGGCCGCCATGGATGAGGAACGCCACGATCGCAGTCGGGATCGCCCAGATCGACACGTGGATCGGGTCGATGGTGATGCCGGCGGTGGCCAGGAAGCCCACCATCAAGAGGATCGAACCGATGGCGATGAAGATGTCCTCGCCGAAGAACAGGCCGATGTTGTCCGTGGCCGACGCCATGGCGCGGGTGGCCTGGCGGGTGTCGGCGTCGAGGGGGCCGGTGCGGGCCTCCACCGCGCCTTCGGCCATCGGCGCGACCATGGGCCGGATGCTCTGGGCGTGGCCGGCGATCGAGGTCAGTCCCAGGGCTGACGTGATCTGGCGGAACGCCAGGTAGACGATCAGGAAGGGCCCGACCGAGACGCCCTTGAACCGGCCGATCAGGGTGCGGGCCCGCTCCTGCAGGCCGGCCCGCTCGACCACGCCGATGACCGGCAGCACGAGGTAGGCGGCGCTGACGAAGCGGTTCTCGTTGAAGGCCTTGCCAAACGCCTTGAGCACTTCGACCGGAGAGAGACCGGCGGCCAGGCCCGTGACGAAGGCGGCGATCACCACCACGAGCAACGGGTTCAGCCGTATAGCGAAGCCGACCACAACGGCGGCCACGCCCAGTAGCGTCAGCATTGCAGCTCCCCCGTCCCGTGATCCGCCTTGGCGAATCCGAGCCCATAGTGGGCGAGCGTCTAGCGGCGCGCCAGCCAGGCGTCAGCCAGCGCCAGGAACCCGTCGACCGGGATCACCTCGGCGCGGGCCTGAGGGTCGAGGCCGGCCTCCAGGATCAGGCTCTCGCCGCCCATCAGCTTCAGGCTGGAGCGCAGCATCTTGCGGCGCTGGCCGAAGGCGGCGGCCGTGATCTGCTGGAGGGCGTCAAGGCGCTCTGCGCTGGGCCGTTCCGCGTGGGGCTCCAGCCGCACCACCGCCGAGTCCACCTTGGGCGGCGGCGTGAAGGCCCGGGCCGGGGCGTCCAGGACCCGCTCCGCCCGGCAGGTGGCCTGGACGATCACGGCCAGGCGGCCGTAGGCGTCGGCTCCGGGCCCCTCGGTGATGCGGTCGGCCACCTCGCGCTGAAACATCAGGGTCATCGAGGCGGGTGTCCATGGCCCGATCAGCCATTTGATGAGCAGCGGCGTGCCGACGTTGTAGGGCAGGTTCGAGACGATGTGCGCCGGCTGATCGCCCGCGATCGCCGCCTCGTCAGCCTTCAGCGCGTCGCCGAACACCAGGGTCAGGCTGGGCGCCACCTCGGCCACCTCGGCCAGCAGCGGCTGGAACCGCTCGTCCTTCTCGATGGCCGTCACGCTGGCGCCGGTCTCAAGCAGCGCCCGCGTCAGGCCGCCAGGCCCGGGGCCCACCTCGATCACGTGATCGCCTTCGCCCACCTGGGCCAGGCGTGCGATCTTACGGGTCACATTGAGGTCCAGGAGGAAGTGCTGACCGAACGCCTTCTTGGCCCACAGGCCGTGCGACTCGAGCGCCTCGCGCAGGCTGGGCAGGGTGTCGAGGCCGCTCACGTTCTGCGCTGCGCGATCTCGGCGGCCAGGCGGATGGCGGCGATCAGGCTGTCGGCGCGCGCGATCCCGCGGCCCGCGATGTCGAAGGCGGTGCCATGGTCGGGTGAGGTCCGCACAATCGGCAGGCCCAGGGTCACGTTCACGCCGCCCCAGAAGTCCAGCATCTTCACCGGGATCAGCGCCTGGTCGTGATAGAGGCACAGCGCCGCGTCATAGGTGGCGCGCACCTCGGCGGGAAACATGGTGTCGGCCGGGTAGGGGCCCTTGGCGTCCACGCCCAGCTCGCGCAGCGCCCGAACGGCCGGCTCCACTAGCTTCACTTCTTCCTGGCCGATCGTCCCGCTTTCGCCGGCATGAGGATTCAGGCCCGCCACAGCGATCCGGGGCGCGGCGATGCCGAAGTCGCGCTGCATGGCCTGGGCGGTGACGAGGCCCGCATGGACGAGCGCCTCAAGAGTCAGCTTGTCCGCGACCCTCGACAGCGGCTCGTGAACGGTCACCAGCGTGGCGCGCAGGTCGGCGGCCGTCAGCATCATGATCGGCCCGCGCGCGCCTTCGAAGCTGGCCGCGGAGGTCAGCTCGCCCAGGAACTCGGTGTGGCCGGGAAACTTGAAGCCGGCGGCGTAGAGCGGGGCCTTGGCGATCGGCGCCGTCACCACGCCTGAGACTGCCCCGGAGAGGGCGAGTCCGACCGCCGTCTCAATCCACTGGATGATCGGTCCGGCCGCCGCGGGCGAGGGTTGGCCCGCCACCACCGGGGTCGTCAGCGGCAGATCCAGGATGGGGATCGCGTCCGCGAATACGGCTTCGACCTCCTCGGACGACGAGATCGTGCGCACGGCGTCGCCATCGCCGTTCGCGGCCGAGGCCAAGGTCCGCGCGTCGCCGACCACGAAGAACGGGATCCGTTCGCGTCGGAGCGCCCGCCACGCCCTGACGACGATCTCGGGGCCTATGCCCGCCGGATCGCCGAGGGTGAGGGCGAGCGGCCCGGTCTTCACCGGGTCTCGATGGTGGCCGAGTTGCGGAGGTCACGCATGTAGCGCCGCGCGATCATGCTCAGCTGCTGGCCCCGGAGGCGGCGCTCGATCTGCTCCTTGTCGGCGATGCCGCCGCCGGCGGCGCGACGGGCGCACACCGCCACGAGGTGCAGGCCGGCCGAGGTGCGGATGGGGTCGGAGACCTCGCCCACCTTCAGCTTCTTCGCGGCGTCCTGGAACTGCGGCGCGAGGTCGGCGACTTCGGCCTCGCCCAGGTCCCCGGCCACCACGCCAGGGGTCTTGCCGGCGGTGGCTTCCAGCGTGGCGCAGTCCTTGATCTGCGGCTTGAGGCCCGACAGCTTGGCGCGGGCGGCGGCCTCTTCGTCGGCCGATGCGCCCTGTGCCAGGGCGACGGCCGCCTGCTTCAGGTTCACCAGTTCGGCGCTGCCGCCGGCGCGCTTGTCGCGCAGGTAGAGGATGTAGACGCCGTCGCGCACCTGGATCGGCTGCGACAGCTGACCCGGGCGCATCTGCTCCAGCACCGCCTCGACCTCGGGCGGCATCTCGCCGGGGCTGACCCAGCCGGCGTCGCCGCCGTTGGCCGCCGTGGGCAGAGCCGAGAACTGGCGGGCGACCGAGGGGAAGGGCGCGCCCTGCTGCATCTGCTGCACCAGCTGAGCGGCGCCGGCCATGGCCTGCGGCATGCCGCCCACGCGGTTGGCGTCGATCAGGACCTCGCCGATCTGATACTGCGGCTTGCTGGCCTGGGCCGCGAGCAGGGCCTGGGCCGCGGCGATCTGGTCGTCGCCGACCCGCAGGCGCGAGCCGTAGCGGCCCTGGATCCATCGGCCCCAGCTGATCTGCGCGCGCAGCTGCTGGCGCAGGGTATCGGCGCCGATGCCGCGCGAGGCCAGGTAGGCCAGGAACTGGTCCCGGCTCATGTTGTTCTGCTTGGCCATGTCGTCGATGTCTTCGTTGACGTCATTGTCGTCAGCGACGATGTCGATCTTCTGCTCCTTCTCGACGCGGCGCAGTTCCTGGAACTGAAGGTGCTCGTCGACGAGCGAGACCAGCGCCTCGCGCTGGAACTGGGGCAGGTTCTCCTGGGTGGGCTGCACGCCCGACGTGGCGATCAGCAGGCGCATCCGCTGGCCGAGGTCGTAGGTCGAGACGATGTCGTCGTTCACCACGGCGGCGACGGATTCCGAAAGACCCTCGGGTGCGGCGCGAGCGGGCGCGACCGGAGCGTCGGCCGGAGCCGTGCCGACCACCTCCGGCTGCTGGGCGAGCGCGTGTGGCGCGCCGAGCGCACAAACGAGGATCGCGCCAAGCGCCGCAGAGCCTGACAGTAGACGCTTCATGGATAGGAAAACCTTATAAGACACCGCAGTTCGGTGACCATTCTAACGCCCATTGAATGAGCCGCCCAATGTGGCGAGCGTTAGGCGTACGGACACCGACTCGCTGGGTAGCAGACGACCGATGATCGTGTCTTCGCGGCGATAGATCACATCAACCCGCAGACAATCGTCGCGATAGAACACACCGACGTCGCGAATGACCCAGCTGTCCTGCGAAAGATCGCGCTGACCATAGAAGCTGACGCCATAGCGTTTGCCCAGGTTCAGCTCGCCGCCGAGGTCGAGGTTCTCGCGCTTCGTGCCGTTGATGTCGAAGTCGTCGGTCAGGTAGCGGACGAAACCGGATCCGTACTTGTTGTAGACGTTCGCGCCGGCTTCCAGCCTGTGGACGTCCAGCGAGTCGCTGTCGAGGCGGGCCCGGGCGAACACCGACATGCCGCGGATCGGCTGAGCGTCGGCGGACACGATCCAGTCCGAAGCCTTGGTGCGCAGGCCGCTGCGGTTGGTGAAGACCGCGTTCTCCTCGGTCCGGAAACTGCGGCCGACGAGGAAGTTGGCGCGGCGGCCGTCGTCCCACATCACGGTCGCGCGCCCCGCCATGTTGAGGCGCACGCCGTCCTCGTAGAGGTCATAGCCGGGGAACTTGTTGGGCCGGAAGAGGGTGGTTTCGTCGAACTCGAAGGCGATCGAGTCCTCGTTGAGGTAGATCGGCTCGCCGGCGGTGTTGCGGCCGATCACGACCTGCTTGGCGTTGGGCGAGGCGGCGACCTGCACAACCGGTTCGACCACCACCGTCGCGTCGCTCAGCCGCTTGTAGAACGGATAGGTGATGTCGACGCCGGCGGTCGCCAGTGCGCGGGTCATGTTGTCCTTGCGCGTGGCCGAGCCTACGCCGGTCAGGATGTCCTGGATCCGATAGGCGTCGGCGCGCACGGTGGCGAACGGCTCCAGCCGCAGGCCGGCCGGTGAGATATACGCCCGCCGCCAGTCCAGGTCAGCGGTGACCCGGGCGCTGTCGAGGCCGGGCAGGCGTCGCGAAAGGTCGGTCTGCGACTGCTCGCGGCTCAGCACCACGGCGCTGGTATGGGCGCGCAAGCGACCGCCGAGGATCTTGGGTGCGGGCTCGTAGTGGCCTTCGACCAGCGGGCCGATGATCGGGAAAACGCGGTCGTTCTCGCCGACGGCGCGTCCGGTCACGGGGTCGATCGCGCCCGGGCGCAGGCCCTGGATCGTCATCCCGGCGACCGAGAAGTACGACTGCTCGTCCTGACGCATGGCGTACAGCTGCGAGATCAGCCGCCGGTCGTCGGCGATGTAAGGTCCCCGGGTGTCATAGACCTTGCCGATCTCGTACTTGTCGAAGATCAGGTCATCCGACGCGCGCTCGGCGGTGAAGCCCCAGAGCCACTTTTCGTCGATCTGGAACGACCCGCGGCCCAGGATATAGCTGCGGTCGGTCGAGGTGCCGGGCAGTTCGTTGCCCTTGCCGTCGAAGTCGCGGGCGTGGGTGTAGCCGAACCGGAAATCCACATCGCCGGAGTAGAAGCGCTTGCGCAGCTGGCCGTTCAGGAACGGCGCGATCTTCGAGTTCACCTGCGGGCTGATGATCGCGTCGGTCGAGGGCGAGATCACCCAGTAGTAGGGCTGCTCGTATGAGAGACCGCGCCGGTCCGAGACCGAGGCCTTCGGCACCAGGAAGCCCGATGACCGCTCGGCGGCCGGGTCGGCGTGCCAGAACAGCGGCAGGTAGACCACCGAGACGCCGAACAGCTTGAATCGGGCGTTGCGATAGTAGACGACGCGCCGCTTCTTATCGCGGATCACCCGCTCGGCGGCGATGGACCAGGTGGGCGTCTTGACGGAGCCGTCCTTCGCGCAGATCTCGCACGGCGTATAGATCGCCTTGCTGAGCTCCTCGACGTTCTCGTTGCGCTTGGCGGCGGTGGCCGCCGCGATCTTCACGTTCTCCTGCAGCCGGGCCGAGAACCCCAGGGCCACGCCGGCGCGCATGTCCTCGTCGAGGACGATCTCCTCGGCGTACTCGAACGTGCCGTCCGAGTTTATGATGACGATGTTGCCGTAGGCGCGGATGACGCCCGTCTGGTCGTTGTAGATCAGGCGGTTGGCGCGCAGCGTGCGGCCGTTATAGCGGACCTCGATGTTGCCGTTCGCGGTGGTCAGCCCGGCATCGTCCTCACGGATGACCTCGTCGGCCTCCATGTACATCTCGTCCTTCTGGAGCCCGTCCGGGCTGGGCCCGGCAGGCCCCTGCGCGTGAGCGCAGGCCGTCCAGAGGAGGGCGGCCGCGGCGCCCGCGAACAGGGCGCGCTTACCCCTGACGCGTTCGGCGAAAGTGGAAGTCGGTTTCGCCATTAGAACGCGCTCCAGACAAACTTCAGGCGCCGCTCGCCATAGGCAAACGACTCTGGGGGTCGCGGCGTGCGCCGACGCGGACTCATCAACCCTCTCGATCCCCTACGGCGCGAAGCTCTGCGGCCCGGCGGCGCTCATTCAGTCAGGCCTGGGATGTACTAGCTCCGCAGGCCGGCGATTCAACCGTCTTCCGTGTAGCAAAGCAGGGTGAGCCCTGCGAGCGCGGCGACGACCGCCGGCGCCCAGGCCGCCGCAAACAGCGGGATGATGTCGGCTTTCGCCAGCGCGCCCGCAAACTGGTTGAAGAAGAACAGCACGAACCCCAGCGCCACGCCGGCCCCCGCCAGGCCGGCCAGTCCGCCAAGCCGGGTGAGTCGCAGCGAGAAAGCCGCCGCCAGCACGGCCATCGCCGCGAAGAGCAGCGGCGTCGCCAGCAGCTGGTGGAAACGCAACCTGTAGCCCGAGGCCGAGAACCCGGCCTGTTCGGTCAGCTGGATCGCCTTGGGCAGCCGCCAGAACGCGATCGCTTCGGGCGAGGCCAGGCTCTCCATCGCCGCCTCGGCGTCCAGGGTCGAGCGGATGGTCAGGGTGTCGGACCGAATCGACGAGTCGCCGGCCGTCGCTTCGCGCACGTCCTTCAGGCGCCAGAAGCCCGGCATCAGGGTCGCTTCGCTGGCCTCAAGGCGTCGCCGGAATTCCGGCTGCCCCTTGGCGTTCTTCTCGTAGATGAACAGCGAGACGCCGCGCAGCGTCACAGCCCCCTGCCGGGCGTCGCGGGCCTTGGCGTGGATCACGATCTGGCTGGTGTCGTCGCCCTGGCGCAGCCAGATGTCCTTGGGCTGGTCGCCCAGATAGTTGGCCATCAGGCGCGCGCGCTGCAGCTCGAACTGGCCATTCATGGCGGCCGCCATCGGGTTCACCCCCGCCACCACCACCACACCCAGCGCCATGGCCGCGGCGGCCGACGGCAGGATGAAGCGCCAGGCCGAGACGCCCGCGGCCCGCATGGCGACCAGTTCGCTACGGCGGTTCAGGCCGACGAAGGCAGTGATCCCGCCGAACAGGAAACAGAACGGCAGCAGGATCTGAACCAGCGACGGCAGTCGTAGCATCGTCAGCTGCAGGATGCTGCTGGCGCCCACGTCGGCCCGCGTGCCCACCTGGCTGGACAGCTCGACGAACTGGATCAGCATCACCACCGACGACAGGATCGCCAGCCAGATCAGCACGCCCAGCAGGGTGTAGCCCACCACGTAGCGCTCGATGCGTCCCAGCCCCATCACGCGCGGGCCCCGGCGCGACCGGCCAGCTGGAGCGGCCGCTTGGTGATGTCGATGTGGCGGCTGACCTTGCCGCGGAAGATCTGGGCCAGAGCCGCCCAGATCGTGATCAGCGGCACGAGATACTGCAGCACGTTCAGCCACGCCTCGTCCTCGGCGCCGGACTGCACGAGGAAGCCCACGAGTCGTACGCCCGCCGCGACGGCCCCCATGGTGGCGATGCGCCGCCCGTAGCCCAGCCGCGAGAAGCCGCCCCCGATGATGGCGTTCAAGGCCAGCGCCATGAAGGCGATATTGTAGAGCGGCGAGGCGATCCGGGCGTTGCCCTCGGCCAGCAGGTCCAGCCGGTTCTTGCGCTCCCAGTCCTGCTGCAGGTCGGGGAAGAACAGCTCGTGCAGGTAGCGGTCCGACGGCTTGTAGTGGATCAGCTCGTCGGCGCGGGCGAGGGGAGCCAGGTCGAAGATGTATTCGTCGAAGGTCAGGTAGTTCAGGACGCCGCGGCTGGAGAACTCCTGGTTCGTGCCGTTGGTCATGAACAGCACCGGCCGGCCCTGGGCGCGGCCCACGCGGCCCTGCTCGGCGGTATAGGTGGTGGTGGCCCCATCGGGCTTGATCTGGTGGATGAACAGGTTGCGCAGGTTGCCCTGGCCATCGACGCTCTGAGCATAGACGGTCAGGCCCGGGGTCGGCTCGGTGAACTCGCCCTCGCGCACCAGAGTGGCGGCCAGATCGGTCCTGACCTCGAACAGTTCCTGTCGCAACGTCCGGAACGACAGTGGCTGGACGAAGATGTTCATCAGCAGCGCCAGGAAGGCGACGGTGCAGGCCAGTCGGATCGCCGGCGAGATCACCCGCCAGCGGCTCATCCCGCCCGCGAAGCAGACGACGATCTCCTGCTCGGTGTGCAGTCGGTTCAGCGCGACCAGGGCGGCCACGAACACTGCGATCGGCAGGATCAGGTTGATGAGCTGCGGCATGTACAGCAGCGTCACCTTCAGGAACACGAGCGCGCTCTGGCGCTGGTTCACGATCAGGTCGAGACCGGCAAGGCTCTGCGAGAGCAGCGCTACAGCCGTGAGCGCCAGGGTGGCCAGGGCCACCGGCCCCATCAGCTGGCGCAGGAGATATCGGTCGATCAGGCGCATCAGTGCAAAAAACGGCCTAGGCTGAGATTGGGCGCGCCCCGTCCGCGGACCTGTTCTAAACCATGCGTCGCCCCGCCGCACAACTCACCGTGGCTGTGGCGAAAGTGAGCCCGAGAGAGAACACGGAAGATGGATATCCAGTTCGTTGCGGCCGACGCCGCCATCGCTGCCGGAACGGCAGTGGCCCGCATTGTCTTCGAAGGCGACACCCATGACGGCGCCATTGGCCAGGCGGTTTCGGCCAGCCGGTTCACCGGCGGCAAGGGGCAGACGCTGGATATCCCGGCGCCTCAAGGCCTGGCTGCGGCGCGCCTAGTGCTGGTGGGCGCCGGCAAGCGCGACGCCTTCGACCTCATCGGCGCCGAGCACGCGGCGGCCACGGGCTATAACGCCGTGAAGGCCTCGGGCCTCGAAACCCTGCGGGTGGACGTCTCCGGCGGCGCCGATCTGGCCGCCCACGCCGCCCTGGGCGTGCGTCTGGCGAGCTACCGATTCGACAAGTACCGGACCAAGGAAAAGGCCGACAAGAAGCCGTCCATCACCAAGACCCTGGTGGCCACGGCGGACCCGGACGCGGCGCTGGCGGCGTTCCCCGACCTGGCGGCGCTGGCCGACGCCATCAGCTTCACCCGCGACCTGGTCTCAGAGCCGCCGAACGTCCTCTACCCCGCCGAGTTCGCTTCCCGGGTGAAGGCGCTGGAATCCCTGGGCCTGGAGATCGAGGTCCTGGGCGAGGCCGAGATGATGAAGCTGGGCATGGGCTCGCTGCTGGCCGTGGGCCAGGGCAGCATTCGTGAGAGCCAGCTGGTGATCGCGCGTTGGAACGGCGCGGACGACAAGTCGGCCCAGCCCGTGGCCTTCGTCGGCAAGGGCGTGTGCTTCGACACCGGCGGTATCTCGATCAAGCCCGCCGACGGCATGGAGGACATGAAGTGGGACATGGGCGGCGCGGGCACGGTGGCCGGCGTCATGCACGTTCTGGCCGCCCGCAAGGCCAAGGTGAACGCGGTCGGCATCCTGGGCCTCGTCGAGAACATGCCCGACGGCAACGCCTATCGCCCCGGCGACGTGCTGACCTCGATGTCGGGCCAGACGATCGAGGTGGTGAACACCGACGCCGAGGGCCGCCTCGTGCTGGCCGACGCGCTCTGGTACTGCCAGGACCGCTTCAAGCCCAAGTTCATGGTCGACTTGGCCACCCTGACCGGCGCGATCATCATCTCGCTGGGCAACGACTATGCGGGCTGCTTCTCGAACAACGACGAGCTGGCGGGCAACCTGCTGGACGCCGCCAAGAGCGAGGACGAGGGCCTGTGGCGCATGCCGATGCCCGACGCCTACAACAAGCAGATCGACTCGATGATCGCCGACATGAAGAACACCGGCGGCCGGCCGGGCGGCTCGATCACCGCGGCGCTGTTCCTCAAGCGCTATGTGAACGACGTCCCGTGGGCGCACCTCGATATCGCGTCGACCGCCTGGAAGAAGCCGTCCTCGGTCCCGACCATCCCGGACGGCGCCGTCGGCTACGGCATCCGGCTGCTGAACCGCATGGTGCGGGACAAGTACGAGGGCTGAGGTGTCCGCCAAGGATCCAGCGGGGGCCGCCGCCTGCGAGGTCTGGTTCTATCACCTGGAACGCACCGGGCTGGACCAGGCCTTGCCGGAGCTCCTCGAGAAGACCCTGCAGCGGGGCTGGAAGGCCATCGTGCGCTCGTCGGCGCCCGAGCGGATCGAGCACCTGGACGGCTGGCTCTGGTCCTACCGCGACGAGAGCTTCCTGCCGCATGCGCCGGCCGACGAACCGGGCGCCGCGCGCCAGCCGATCCTGCTGACGACGGGTGTCGAGAACGCCAACGCCGCCGACGCGCTGTTCCTGGTGGATGGCGCCGAGCCCGGCGAACTGGCGGCCTTCAAACGCTGCGTCGTGCTGTTCGACGGCAATGACGATGACCAGCTGCGGAACGCCCGGGCGCAGTGGAGCGCTGTGAAGGCAAGAGGCCTGCCGGTCTCGTACTGGAAGCAGCAGGCGCGCGGATGGGAGAAGCAGGCTTGAGGCGGGTGATCCTTCTGGCGAGCCTTCTGGCGTTGGCGGCTTGTTCGACACCGCAGGACACCCCGCCGCTCGCGCCGCCGCCACCTTTCGCCCAGGTCGCGCCGCCTCGCGAGCCTGAGCGCCCCGTCGTCGTCGACGCCTGCAACGCCGCCGCGCACCGCCACCTGATCGGTCGACCGCGCTCAGAGATCCCGGTGCCGGTGCAACCCAACCTGCAGCGCGTGCTCTGCACCACCTGCCCGATGACCATGGATCACAATCCCAACCGCCTGAACTTCCTGTTCGACGCCGGCTCTGGGAAAATCACCGAGGTTCGCTGCGGCTAGGGCAGGGTGAGCCCCAGCTCCTGCAGCAGGCTGATCCAGGCCGCGCGGCCCTTGTTCCGATCAAATGCCGCGACCGCCGTCGCCCGCGCCGCGGCGCGCATTCCGGCTGACTCCGCAGGGCTGCGGCATGCGGCGATCAACGCGTCCGACAGGGCGTCGACGTCGAAGAACGGCAGGAGGCGGCCGTTGACGCCGTCCTCGATCGCATCGTGCAGCGGCGGCGTGTCCGAACCGATCACGTAGCAGCCGGACGCCATCGCCTCGACCAGCGACCACGAGAGGACGAAGGGATAGGTGTAGTAGACGTGCGCCACGCCCAGCCTCAGCGCCGCCAGCATCCGGGCGTGGGCGACGCGGCCCAGGAAGTTCACCCGGGCCGGATCGTAGTCCACGCCGTCGAAGCAGACATCGCGCCACGTGCGGCCCTCGGGCGCCGAGCCGCCGTAGGCTCGCTTGTCGGTGTCGCCGACGATCAGCACCTGGGCGTCCGGAACCTCACGGAGCAACCGTGGAAGGGCGCGGGCCAGGATGTGCAGACCCCGCAGCGGCTCCATGTTGTTGTTCACGTGCGTGATCACCGGTGTGCCCGGCGCAATCACGCGTCCGTCGTCGAGGGCGAAGGAT
This sequence comes from Phenylobacterium sp., assembly GCF_965284355.1. NCBI lineage: Bacteria > Pseudomonadati > Pseudomonadota > Alphaproteobacteria > Caulobacterales > Caulobacteraceae > Phenylobacterium > Phenylobacterium sp. Next base: position 44,607 of record NZ_OZ260078.1, read on the forward strand.
TCGGCCGGCGCCGGGCGGATCGCATCGACGTCCACACCTTCGTGGATGACGCGGACCCGATCACGGAAGGCCGCGGGCAGCGCGGCGGCCTGGAACTCGGTCGGCGAGACGATGGCGTCGGCTTCGGCGTAGGCCAGAGCCATCACCGCGTTCTTGGCCTCGGCCTTGAAGACCGACTCCGGCTCGAAGGGGAAGAACTCGGTGTCGAAGCCCACGTCCAGGCCACGACCGCGATAGTAGAACTCGGCGAAGGCGACCTGCTTCGCGTTCGGAAACACCTCCCGCAGGAAGGTCATCTCGCCCCAGCCCGGGTGGCCTACGATAACCTCTGGATCCCAGCCGTCGTTCTGTAGCGCCCGCGCGGCTTCGTAGGCGCTTCGGCCGCGCAGCAGGTCGGCCTCGGCACGGACGGCCAGAGGATAGATCCCCGGCGTCGAGCCGCGGGGCAGCGTGTAGCGGGCGGTCCGCACGGCGCCCATGACGCCGGCATGATCCTGGGCGATCGCGCAGCACGGCGCGCCGCGCGCCACGAGCCCTGCGGCTAGGTCCCGGAACTGGGCGGGGAAGTTGTTGTGAACGAACAGGACGCCGCGCGGCATCGCAGGGCTTTAGCGTGGCCCGCCTGCCCACGCCAAGGCCTCGAGGGCATCCTGCTTCAGCCGTCCGGGGTGGGCGGCCCCGCTGCCTGCTCACGCGGCCTGTTCGCTCGCCCGCCGTCGCCACGGGGCCGCGCACATGGCTACCGCGCTCGTGGCGAGAGCCCCGGGCCGAGAGGCCGCCAACTCTAGCCACCAGTTGGGTCCAGTCCGCCGGCGCGGGCGCCCTCGCGTCATCCAAGTGTCATCCACGGCTTGCCTGCCGCCCCGACGAAGCGTATTCATATGGCGAATTAAAGTTCGTAATCCGAATAACGAACAAGGGGAAGGGAAACAGGATGGCGAGTTCCGAGCTTTCGAAGCTGTTGGTGGGAGGCGCGAGCCTCGTGGCGCTGCTGGCCGGCGCGCCGGCCGCCCATGCCCAGGCTGCGGCCTCCGGCCGCGCGGCCGATGAGACCATCGACGAGGTCGTGGTGACGGGCAGCCGGATCCAGAACTCCGGCATGACCTCGCCGACGCCGCTGACGGTGCTGAACGCGGACCAGTTCAAGCAGACCGCCCCGTCATCCGTGGATGACATCATCGCCCAGCTGCCGGCGATGCGCATGAACTCGGGCCCCAACCAGGTGCAGCGGAACGCCGGCTCGATCTCGACCGCCCAGAGCGTGACCAACCTGCGCGGCCTGGGCGGCCAGCGCACCCTGATGCTGATCGACGGCCAGCGGCCGGTGCCGACCAATGCGCAGGGCACCACCAGCACCAGCATCATTCCCGTCGAGCTCGTGCGGCGGCTCGAGGTGGTCACCGGCGGCGCGTCGGCCGCCTATGGCTCGGACGCGGTCGCCGGGGTCGTCAACTTCATCCTGAAGGACAAGATCGAGGGCCTGCAGGGCTCGGTCTACGCCGGCCGCTCGATGCGCGGCGACAACAACGAGATCGGCTTCAGCCTGGCCACCGGCCTGTCGCTGATGGACGACCGACTGCGGATCATCGCGGGTGGCGACTACAACGACAATGACGGCGTCGGGAACATCTACAGCCGCGGCTGGAGCGAGGTGGAGCCGGGCAACTCGGGAAATCCGCTGTCGTTCGGCGCAGCGCGTCCTGCCGGCACGCCGGCGTTCGGCTGGGCCAACGGCGTCGAGTACGCGACCCAGACTCCGGGCGGCGTGATCAACACGGCCCGGACGGCGACGGGCGCCACCAGCACGCTCTTGAATCAGTTCGCCTTCGCCGGCGACGGCAGCCTCTACCGTCTGGTCCGAGGCCCGGTGTTCGGCAACCTGATGATCAACTCATCGAGCAACCCGATCGCGACGCCGATCGCCCAGTGGAACCTCAAGCAGCCGCTGGAGCAGCTCTCGACGATGGCGAAGGCCGTCTACGACGTGAACGAGGCGACCACCGCCTGGGCCCAGGCCAGCTATGCGTGGGCCAACGTCTTCACGCTGTCGCAGTACCACCAGACGCCCACCGTCACGATCCTGCAGAGCAACCCTTACCTGCCGAACCAGGTGCGGACCCTGATGGCGGCCAACAACATCGCCTCGTTCGACATGGGCCGCGTCGACACCGAGTGGCTGGGGACCTCTGGCGACAACACCTACTGGACCTTCCAGGCCTCTGCCGGGCTCAAGGGCAAGGTGTTCGAGACGTTCAACTGGGATCTCTCGTACAACTACGGCAAGTCGGTCATCGACTCGAAGATCTACGGCACCCGCGAAGCGAACCTGGCGGCCGCCGAGTACGCGGTCCTGGACGCCGCGGGCAACATCGTCTGCGGCCCGATCGCGACCAATCCGAACTTCGCCACGAACCGGCTGACCAACACCATCCAGCCGGGCCTGGTCCAGCCTGGGTGCGTGCCCCTGAATCCGTTCGGCGCGGGCAACGTCTCGCAGGCGGCGCGCGACTACGTGGCGGGCCTGGAGTTCACCCGGAACGATATCATCCGCCACGACCTGGCGCTGAACATCGGCGGGACGCTCTTCGACCTGCCGGCCGGGGCGGTGGCGTTCGCCGCGGGCGCCGAGTACCGCCGCGACACCCTGGAGCAGACGGCCGATCCGCTGCAGATCCTCGGGCTCTACTCGTCGGGCAACAACAAGTCCTACTCGGGCAAGAACAACGTCAAGGAGGCGTATGCCGAGGTCGAGGTCCCGCTTCTGAAGGATATGACCGGCTTCGAGGCGCTGGGGGTGAACGCCGCCGTCCGGCGCACCGACTACAAGACCAGCGGCGCGGTCACGACCTGGAAGCTCGGCGGAACGTGGGAGCCCATCGACGGCGTCCTGTTGCGCATCACCCGCTCGCGAGACATCCGCGCGCCGTCGCTGTCGGAACTGTTCTCGCTGGGCGGCATCTCGGCCACGGGCTCGTTCGTGAACCCGTTCAACGGCCAGTCGGCCCGACTGCCGGTGCAAACCACGGGAAACCCGGACCTCGTGCCGGAGCGGGCCGACACCTTCTCGTTCGGCGCGACGTGGCAGGCGCGCGGGGGCCCGCTCACCGGGCTGCGGCTGTCGGCCGACTACTACAACATCAAGATCAAGGACGTGATCGCGTCGGTCGGCGCCACGGACATTCTGCAGCGCTGCTTCCAGAAGGTGACGACCTACTGCTCGGCGATCACGTTCGACAATTCGGCGTTCGGGATTGCGAAGGTCTTCACCCAGCCCTTCAACCAGTCGATCCTTGAGGCCGAGGGCGTCGATTTCGAGGTGGGATATCGAACCGACCTGGAGGCCCTGAACCTGCCGGGTTCGCTGGACCTCAACCTCTATGTCACGCACCTGGCCCACCTGAAGACGACGGACCGTCCCGGCCCGTTGGGCATTACGGTGGACAACGCAGGGGTCCAGGCCGGCCAGTCCAAATGGGTCGGAATGGCCTATATCAACTACCGCCTCGAGCCGTTCACGTTGGGGCTTCAGGCGCGCGCCTTCTCGCCGATCCGCTACTCGGCGCTGTTCTTCGGTCCGGGCCAGGACGGCTATGACCCGGCGTTGTCGACCAGCATCAACAAGAACGTCTTCCCGGCCCACGTCTACTTCAACATGAACGGGGCCTACGACTTCGAGCGCTTCGGGAAGAAGTTCCAGCTCTACGCCAACGTCAGCAATCTGCTCGATAAAGACCCGCCCGCCTTCGCTATCGCGGCGATCAACCTGGGCGGCAACCCCTATGACTACGTCGGTCGCACCTTCAAGGTCGGCCTGCGGTTCGGCTTCTGATCGTGGCCCGCGCCAGCTTCCTCCCAGCGCGGGCCGCCATGGTCCTCGGCGCCGCGATCAGTACGATCGCGGTGGCCGAGGCCAGCGCTCAGCTTGTCGACTACGAGCCGGCGGCGAAGGCTACGCCTGTGCAGCAGGACGCCGCCTGGCGACTGGCCTTCCGACCTGGGATGCAGGTCCTGACGCAGACAGTGGGTCAGCTCCGCTCGGGTGTCGCGCCGTCCGTCCAGGCTCAGGTGGACGCCCTGGTCGCCGAAGCCGCGAAGCAATCCGAACCCGAGGCCCGGCGCACGCTTTGGCGCGCGGTGAGCCTGATGGACGGACGCCCCTGGACACCGGATCAGGAGCGTCTGGGCGCCGTGGCGCTGCGGACGCCGAGCCAGATCTGGACTGGCGCGGGCGACGTCCTGACCGCCGAGATGCTCTATCCGGCGACCGGGCCGATGACGTACGCGCTCGACCTCTACGCCAGCCAGCCGACCACATCGGCCACGCCCAAGAAGGGGAGCCTGATCCGGCCGCTGGGGCAGGGGGCTTTGAGCGCCTACCCGACGTCGATCTCGACCCGGTTGGGTGACCTGCCGGACGGCGCCTACCTGTTGATCGCCCGCGTGTCTGCGGGCGCGGCGACCACCGAGATCGTGCAGCCGATCTACCTCGTGCGTGACCTCGACGCGCGCTACACGGCCCTCAAGCGTGAGCTTGCGACGGTGGCCGGACATGAGGAAGCCAAGGCGCTGGCAGAGTATCCCTTCGCGCTCGCCCAGGCGATGAAGGCGGGTCGGCGCGAGGTGGTTTCCTATGACTTTCCGGCCGCGATCAAGCGCTCGTCGGATATCGCGGGGGCGCTGAGGGCAGGTCGTGATCCGGTGCGCCAGGCCACCGGACTCCAGAATCGCGCGCACCGCTTCGCGGAGACCGGCGAACTCATCCCCTACCAGGTGTACGTCCCAACGAACTGGACGCCTGCAAAGCGCTGGCCGCTGGTGGTCGCCCTGCACGGCGCGAACCTGGACGAGACCAACATGCTGGGTCGCGACGGCGGCCGGATGCAGAAGCTGGCCGAACAGCACGGCTTCGTGGTGGTGACCCCACTCGGCTATCGCCTCAACAGCGCCTATGGATCCGAGCGCGGGCTCGCCGGGCTTGCGGGACGCGACATGACTCGCGTCAAACGCAGCGAGCAGGACGTCCTCCAGGTCACCGCCCTGGTCGAGACCGAGTACAACATCGACCCGCGCCGCCGTTACCTGACCGGCAACTCTATGGGCGGCGGCGGCACGTGGTGGATCGGCGGCCGGCACAACCAGATGTGGGCCGCCATCGCCCCCGGCGCCTACGGCGGCGTGATCGCGGAAGACGTCCCGGCCCTCTCGAAACTGCCGATCCGCGTGGTCGTCGGAGAGCGGGACGACCTGATGCTGGACCGTGTCCGCGAGACCATGGCCACCCTCAAGGCCGGGGGTGTGACGCCGGAATATGTGGAGGTTCCCGGCGGCACCCACGCGAGCGCTTTCGAGACCGAGTTGCCGGAGATTTTCAAGTTCTTCGAAAAGCACGCCAAATAGCCCCGGGACGATGATGAGCGAGGGGCCCATGAGCGACGAGAAGAACATCGTGAAGTCGGTGGCGAAGGCGTTTGCCGTCCTTCAGGCCTTCGGTCCGGATGCGACCGAGATGGTGCTGGCGGACGTGGCCCGCGCCGCCCGCCTCGACAACGCCGGCGCCTTCCGCCTGCTCAACACCCTCGTCATGCTGGGCTACGTCGAGCGGGTGCCCGATACGCGGCGCTTCCGGCTCACCTTCAAATGCCTGGACCTCGGCTTCAACGCCATCGCGCGGTCCGATCTCCGCAGCCTTGGCCGACCGCTTCTGCGCGCGATCGTCGGCGAGCGCGTCGAGGCCGCCTCGATCGGCGTGCTCGACGGCCATGAGGTGGTCTACATCGAGCGCATCCAGGCGGGGCTGGAGCGCCTGGCGGTCGACATCCGCGTCGGCAACCGGGTCCCGGCCTTCTCGTCGGCCATCGGCCGGGCGATTCTCTCGCGGATGCCGGTGGACGCCCAGCGCGCGGTGCTCGACGCCAGCCCGCCGCGGCGTCTGACCGATCACACCCTGATCGATATCGACAGCATCCTGGAGCAGATCGCCGAGACCGGCCGCTTGGGCTACGCCTTCTCCGACCAGGAGACGGTCACCGGCCTTCGCGTCATCGCCGCGCCGATCACCGACGTCGACGGCGTGCCGATCGCGGGCCTGAGCGCCGCCGCCCCGGCCTTCGGCCGCACGGTGGACGAGTTCCTTGCCGACGCCCTCGAGCCCACCCGAAACGCCGCCGAACGCCTGTCCGAAGCCGCCCGCGCGGCCGGCGGGATGGCGGCGCACCGACACTCACCCTGACCTTTCACACTTCGGAGCCCTGATCCCGTGCCGCATTCGCTCGACCTAAAGGGACTGATCCCCGCGATCGCCGTCCCGTTCCAAGAAGACTTCAGCATCGATGCGGCAGGGCTTACCCGTTTTGCGCGCTGGCTGGCCGGACAGCGCGGCATCAAGGCGCTGATGACCAACGGTCACACTGGCGAGGTCTTCTCGCTGACACCGGCCGAGCGCACCGAGGTCACCCGGATCACCGTCCAGGCCGTCGACGGCCGCGTGCCGGTCATCTCGTCCATCGTCTGCGAGGGCATCCTGGACGCGGTCGAGCAGGCGAAGGCCGCGAAGGCCGCCGGCGCCTCCGCGCTGGATATCATGCCGCCGCACCACTGGCTGCGGTTCGGCTTCCGGCCCTCGCACGTGATCGACTACTTCAACGCCATCGGCGACGCCTGCGGGCTGCCGCTGGTGGTGCACGTCTACCCGGCCTGGACGAAGGCCTCATTCTCATCAGAGCTGCTCGCAGACCTCGCGCGTCTGGACCATGTGCATGCCTTCAAGATCGGCACGCGCGAGATGAACAAGTACGCCCGTGACCTGAAGGCCATCCGCGCCGCGGCGCCCGACAAGGCGCTGCTGACCTGCCACGACGAGTACCTGCTGGCCTCGATGGTCCAGGGCGTGGACGGCGCGCTGGTCGGCTTCGCTTCGCTCATCCCGGGCCTCATCCAGGACCTGCTGGACGCTGTGGCCGCAGGCGACCTCAAGCGCGCCATGCAGATCCAGGGCGTCATCGATCCGCTCAAGCAGTCGGTCTACGGCGACGGCGAGCCGACGGGCGAGGCGCATGCCTGCATGAAAGCCGCGATGGCCGCCGCCGGGATCTTCGACCGCGCCACGGTGCGCCCGCCCACCATCGCCCCGTCGCCGGACGAACTGGCCCGCATCAAGGCGGCCGTCGAAGGCGCCGGCCTCTCGCAACGCCCTGCGGCCTGAGATGTCCACGTCCGAATCCCGGCCCACGGCGTTGGTGACGGGCAGCCGCTCGGGCATCGGCGCAGCCGTCGCCCGTCGCCTCGCGAGCGCCGGCTGGTCGGTGGTGGGCGTGGACCTGGGCGTCGATGACGGCGCGAGGTGCTTCGCGGCGCAGAAGGTGGTCGACCTGACCGAACCGACGAGCGTGGCGACACTGCTGGCCGAACTGCCGCCGGTGCAGGCGGTGGTTCATGCCGCCGGCTTCATGCGCACCGGCGCGCTGGGCGACCTCGACCCAGCCGACGGGGCGGCGATGTGGGCCGTCCATGTCCAGGCGTTGACCCGGCTGGGCCAGGCGCTGCTGCCGCGCATGGCGCCGGGCGGGCGACTGGTCGCCATCGGCAGTCGCACCAGCGCGGGCGCGGCCGGCAAGAGCCAGTACGCTGCCTGCAAGGCCGCCGTTGTCGCGCTGGTCCGGTCGTGGGCCATCGAGCTGGCGCCGCGCGGGATCACCTGCAACGTCGTAGCGCCGGCGGCCACCGCCACGCCCATGCTGACCCAGGGCGACCGAACGGTCGCTCCCATCACGCCGCCCATCGGGCGGTTCATCGAACCCGACGAGATCGCGGCCTACGTCGCCTTCCTGCTCTCGCCCGACGCCGCGGCGATCACCGGGCAGGAGCTTCTCGTCTGTGGAGGAGCTTCCCTGTGACTGTGATTCTCAAGGCGGGCGTGTCGGTCGATGCGCCCCGCATCGTCGATGTCGTCGAGGTGACCAAGCCGATCGCCTCGCCGATCCGCAACGCGTACATCGACTTCTCCAAGATGACCGCCAGCCTGGTGGCGGTGGTGACCAATGTGGTCCGCGATGGTCGCCGCGTGGTGGGCTACGGCTTCAACTCGAACGGCCGCTACGGTCAGGGCGGGTTGATCCGCGAGCGCTTCGCCGACCGCCTGCGCGAGGCCGATCCGGCTTCGCTGCTGGACGACACGGGCGAGAACCTGGACCCGCACCGGATTTGGGCCACGCTGATGACCAACGAGAAGCCGGGCGGGCATGGCGAGCGCTCCGTCGCGGTCGGCACCATCGACATGGCGGTGTGGGACGCGGTGGCCAAGATCGCGGGCAAGCCGCTGTTCCGGTTGCTTGCCGAGCGCAGCGGACGCGAGGCGAACCCGCGGGTCTTCGTCTATGCCGCCGGCGGCTACTACTATCCGGGCAAGGACGACGACGCCCTGCGCGCCGAGATGCGCAGCTACATCGACCGCGGCTACAACGTCGTGAAAATGAAGATCGGCGGCGAGAGTCCGGATGTTGACCGCCGCCGCATCGAGTCTGTGCTGAATGAGATCGGATCGGACGCCCAGTTGGCGGTCGACGCCAACGGCCGCTTCGATACGCTCACCGCCATCGCTTACGCCAAGGCGCTGCGGGAATATCCGCTGTTCTGGTACGAGGAGGCCGGCGACCCGCTGGACTACCAGCTGCAGGCGGCGCTCGCCGAGTTCTACCCGGGGCCGATGGCCACCGGCGAGAACCTCTTCAGCCACCAGGATGCGCGCAACCTGATCCGCTACGGCGGCATGCGCCCCGACCGCGACTGGCTGCAATTCGACTGCGCGCTCTCGTACGGACTGGTCGAGTACCTGCGAACGCTCGAGGTTCTGGACGCCGCCGGCTGGTCGCCCTCGCGGTGTATCCCGCACGGCGGCCATCAGATGTCGCTCAACATCGCCGCCGGCCTCGGCCTTGGCGGCAACGAGAGCTACCCCGACCTCTTCCAGCCCTACGGCGGTTTCCCTGACGGGGTGAAGGTCGAGGCCGGCCACATCGTCATGCCCGACCTTCCGGGCATCGGCTTCGAGGGCAAGTCGGACCTCATCAAGGTCATGCGCGACCTCGCCGAGTAACGAGAACAGAACCCCTCGGCCAAGCCGAAGGGGAGGGAGAAGACATGGGCGCCCTGACAAGCCGCGAGCTGCTGATCGCCGGATCGGTGATCGCCTACATCCTGCTGACCAGCATCCTGGCGTACGCGCTCCGCAGCCGGACCAGCGCCCAGTTCATGGTGGGCTCGAAAGCGCTGCCGGCGGTGGTTATCGGCGTCCTGCTGATGAGCGAGTTCATCGGTGCGAAGTCGACCGTCGGCACCGCACAGGAGGCCTTCGAAAAGGGCATGGCCGCCGGCTGGTCGGTCCATGCCGCGGCCGTGGGCTTCCTGCTCCTGGGGCTGCTGTTCGCGCGCAAGGTCTACCGAACCCAGCAGCACACGATCTCGGGGATCGTTGAGCAGCGCTACGGCAACGGCGCGCGGATCGTCGTGTCGATCATCATGATATACGCGTTGCTGCTGGTGAACGTTGGCAACTACGTCAGCGGGGCCGCGGCGCTGAGCTCGGCGATCCACACCAACCTGACGATCTCGACCTTCATCATCGCGGCGTTCAGCGCGGTCTACTACGTCTTTGGCGGCCTCAAGAGCATCGCCTACGTGACCGTCCTGCACAGCATCGTGAAGCTGGCCGGGATCGCGATCCTGGTGGCGGTGGCCGCCCAGCTCAGCGGCGGACTCGAGCCGATCCGCAGCACGCTGCCGCCCGAGTACTTCACCCTCGATGGTATGGTCGGGCCGAACAAGATCTTCGCCTGGATCGTCGGCACCGTGGGCGCGATCTTCTCCACCCAGTACATCATCCAGGCCATCGCCTCGAACCGCAACGAGCTGGCCGCGCGCGGTTCTGTGCTGTTCGCGGCGCTTCTGTGCCTGCCGCTGGGGTTTGCGCTGGGCTTCATCGGCGTCGCGGCGCGCTACCTGTACCCAACCCAGGACAGCCTCTACGCGCTGCCGGTCTTCATCGAGAAGATGTCGCCGGCCCTGGCGTCCGTCGTCACCGTTTCGCTGGTGGCCTCGGTCCTGGTCAGCGTGAGCACGGTCGCGCTTGCGACCACGGCGCTGGTCATGAAGGATTTCTATGTCCCCTGGCGCAAGCCCGGCCCCGACGCCGAACTTCGGGCCACCCGCTACATGTCGCTGGCGGTCGGCATGCTGCCGCTGCTCTGCGTGTTCTTCACCCCTCACATTCTGGAGCTGTCGTTCTTCACAAGGGCGCTCAGGCTTTCCATCGCCATCGTCGCCTGTCTGGGCGTCTACCTGCCTTGGCTGGGTTCGCCGCGCACGGCGGTCGCGTCGCTGGTGGCAAGCGGGGTGTGCACCACGGCCTGGTACCTGATGGGCAACCCCTACGGCATCGACAACATGTACGTTGCGGCGGTGGTCCCCGCCCTGGTGCTGGCGGCGGACCGCCTGATCCCGGGATCGCGCGCCGCCGCCAAGGTCCAGGAAAGCAGCCGATGAGCCGCCGCCATCTCGCCGTCGCCTTCGCCCTGGCCGCGGCCTCGACCGCCCACGCGGCTCCGGTCCCCGTGACGGAAGCCGGGACCACCAGCATCCCGGCTCTGGACATCCCCAGCACGCCGCTGATGAGCCGCGAGGGCAACGCCTCCCGTGTCGAGCACATCCTGACCGAGCGGAGCCTGTCCGGCCGGCCGACGAATGAGTTCAACGCCGTCCTGTTCGGGCCCCGCCTCGAGAGGACGAAGGCGGCCTACCCGGTGAAGACCCACGACGCGACCATGGGCGGCGTACCGGTCCGCATCTACGAGCCGCCATCGGGCGCGCCGCAGGCGCCGGTGCTGTTGAACGTTCATGGGGGCGGCTTCGTGGGCTGCTTCATCGAGTGCGGCGGGCTGGAGTCGATCCCCATCGCGGCGCTCACGGGCCTTAGGGTGATCAGCATCGACTACCGCCTGGCGCCCAAGGGACAGTTCCCCGAGGCCAGTCAGGACGTGGCGGCGGTCTACCGTGAGGTCCTGAAGACCACGCCGGCGACGAAGGTCGGTCTGTACGGCTGTTCGGCCGGCGGCCTGCTCACGGCCCAATCCCTGGCCTGGTTCCAGGCTGAGGGCCTCCCGACGCCTGCGGCCGCGGGCGTGTTCTGCGCCGGCGGTGATCCCGGGATGGGCGGCGACTCGCGGATCCTCGGAATGCTGCTGGGCGATGGCGAGGCGCCGGCGATCGGCGCGTCCGGCGGCCCGCGCCTGGGTTACATGCGTTCGGCCAAGGCGGACGACCCGCGCGCCTTTCCGGCCGCCGACCCCGCGACTTTGGGCAGGTTCCCGCCCACCCTCGTGGTCGTCGGAACCCGCGATTTCGCGCTCAGCAGCGCCGTCAGCCTGCACAGCCGCCTTGTCACCGCCGGTGTCGACGCTCGCCTGCACGCCTGGGAGGGTGGCCGCCACGCCTTCTTCTACGACTCCCGCGTGCCGGAAGCGCGCGAGGCTTACGCGGTGATCACGAAGTTCTTCACCGACCGGCTTCGTTGATCCGGATGTTTGGCGACGGGGTGACCGCCACCGCCGGAACCGGCCTGCCGAGCCGACGCGCGCCTGGCGCGCGAAGGCTGGTGCGGATGAGAGGAGTCGAACCTCCACGCCTTGCGGCGCTGGAACCTAAATCCCATGCCTAGGTGCGCCTGTCGCAGCAGCAACCGCCATTTCTCCTAGGCGGAGCCCCCGGAAACGACAGGACTTCGCTGGCTCTGAACCGGAGCCGGCGGTACCTTTCCGGGCCCTTCCGGACATGGAGTCCCCACAAAATCTCCCACAGTCAGTTCCGATGTTGTTCCTGGTTCAAGCGCCGAGGGATATCCAGGTCCAAGCTCCGAACTCGGTAGGAAGATCGCGAGCCGTTCTGACGAAGGCCCCTTGGGGGTCATGTACTCTCGGGGTCGGAGGAGGGCGAAGCGCCAGCAGCAGTCGCTCTCCGAAAGGCGTGCAGGCGCTATCCCCTTTTGGAGAACGCCGTTCTGCGCGGGCGCGGACTGTCGCGGCGGCTGCGCCCGCGCGCTCGCCATCGGAGGAAGCCGGTGACGAAAAGGCCCGCCGGTACGAGGCCCGCCGCCAGACCAAGGAAGCGCGTCGGCAGACCGGCTACCGACGCGTCATGCAGCGGCCGGATCCAGTTGCTGACGACGGTGGACGCGGTTCCGGCGCCGGCATCGTGGACGGCGAGCACCGCACCTGAATACTGATCGACGAAGACGAAGCTGTAGGGGAAGCGGTGGGTCGGATCGCCGGGGACCTGGGCGCGGATGCGGAAGACGCCGTCGCCCGGGCCGGGGACGTCGATCCAGGCCAGGCGCGCGCCCGGTAGAGCGCGCTCGGCAACGGCCAGGGCCTGGGCGACGGAGACCTGCCGTCCGGTGCCCGTGGTGGACGTCGGGGCCGGGACCGGCACGACCGGAGCCACCAGCCGCTCGAGCAGCCAGGTCTTCTCCGCGGGCAGGGCCAGAAGCGCCCCGGTGCCAGAGAGGATGAGCAGCAGCAGGAGACTGCCGAGCCCGAGGAGCTTGTGCAGGTCGTAGAGCCGCCGGCTGCCGGAGGCGTGGCGCTTGTAGGCCAGCGCCTTGCGCAGGCTGCCGCGGGGCCACCAGACGACGAGGCCGGTGAGCAGGAGGACGAGCGTCGCCACGCCTGTCCAGCCGACGACATCGTTGCCGAGCTCGCCCGCCAGCAGGTTCATGTGCAGGTCGTAGAGCCAGGTCATGAGGTAGTCGCCCCAGCGCGCCTCGCGCAGCACCTCGCCGCCATCGGGCGTGAGCCAGACCATCAGGGGATCGATCTCGTGGTGGCTGACGTGGGCGCCGGCGGGCGGGTAGTAGCGGGCCGGGATGGCGCCTGGCCGACCGGTGACCTCGAACGACCACTTGCCCGTCTCGCCCGGCCATTCGGCGCGGACCGTGGCCAGCGCCTGGTCCCAGACGGGCGAGGTCCAGCCCGGCGCGGGCCCGGCCGAAGCCACGCGGATCTCCGGGTGCAACAGCGCGTCCAGCTCGATGTAGAAGACCAGCGCCGCCCCTGAGAGGGCGATCACCAGGAACGGCAGGCCCAGCGCCAGGCCGAGCCAGAGGTGAATCCGTCGGATCCAGGGGCGGAGGTGGAACGGGCGGGGCCTGGAGCCCGCGCCCGCGGGGGAAGCCGTCATGTGAAACTCGTGCGGCCCCGGCGGACCGGGGCCGCGCCTAGGGTCAGAACTTGCGGGTGAACTCGATCTCGACGCTGCGGGGCTGGCCGAGGAAGACCAGGTAGGACGAATACCCCGACCAGTCCGCGTAGAGCGCATCGGTGAGGTTGCGGCCGCGCAGCGTGACCTTGCCGAACGGCGCGTCCCAGGCCACCGCCGCGTCGAGGGTGGTGAAGCCGTCCGCCTTCACGGTGTTGGCGTTGGACGTGAAGAAGGATCCGCTGTGCCGCACGATGCCGCTGAAGGTCAGCGGCAGGGCCTCGGGCGAATAGGTGACCACGAGGTCGGCCAGGGTCTCGGCCACATTGGCCGGACGGTTGCCGGAGCGGTTGGCGCCGCCGGCCTCGATCAGCTTGTCGAACTCCGCGTCGAGCAGCGTTCCGCTGAGTTCGACGCGCCATTCGTCGGTGACCGACCAGTCGAGCGAGGCTTCGATCCCTTTGGAGATCTGGCTGCCGCCCTGGACGGTGACGGCGGGGTTGGCCGGGTCGCGGGTCAGGATCTTGTCCTGGCGGATGTGGTAGGCCGAGGCCGTCAGGGTCAGACGGTCTTCCAGCGCCGTGTGCTTGATCCCCGCCTCATAGGATTCCCCGGTGGTGAGGTCGAAGGTGGCGTTGGCGGCGCTGAGGAACAGCAGGCCGCCCACCGGCGTCGCGGCGCGGGTGAACTGCGCATAGAGCTGGGTCTTGGGACGCACGCTGTAGACCGCCCCCACCCGCCAGGAGATCGGATTGTAGTCCTGGCCGTAGGTCTGGACCGCCCCCGTCGTGGCGTTGAGCACGCGGCGATCCAGCGAGATGTCGTCGAAGCGGATGCCCGCCACCAGCAGCAGGTCCGGCGTCAGGTTGAACGCGTCCTCGGCGAAGAGGGCGCGGGCCTTGACGTCAGCCGTCACGTTCTGCCGGGTCGAGAAGTTCGCCGGGGTGTCGGCGGGAAAGAGGCCGCGGACCGGCGCGTAAGGATCGACCGAGGTGGTGGTCCCGAAGCGCCGCACGGTGAAGAAGTCGGTCTCGCCGATCTCGAACCCGGCGGTGAAGCGGTTGCGACGCCCGCCCAGGTCTCCGTCGTAGGAGGCCTGCAGCCGTTGGTTCCAGTACTGGTGGTCGTGGCTGATGAAGGTGGTCAACCGGTCGAACCGGCTAGTCGCGCGATTGAAGCTGTAGTCGTCGGAGTCGCGGTAGCTGCGGTCGGCGTCATACCAGCTGGTGTCGCTGACGATCTTCCAGTCGTTGGTGACGGCGTACTCGGCGCGGGCGCGCAGCCAGGTGGCGTCAGACTTCACCTTGCCGTCGAGCGTGTCGTAGTTGCGGCTGCGGATCGCCTTGTCGAGCACGAGGCCCGCCGAGCCCGAGATGACGCTGGAGGGGTCGCGGGCCGTTCCGGCCGCCACCAGGGGCGTGCCGTAGTAGGCCGTGCCGAGCCTGTCTTCGAAGTAGTCGGCCGACAGGGTCACCGACAGGCGGTCGGTTGGCTGCCAGAGGAAGGCCGCCGTGCCCGCCAGGGCGCGGGAGTCGGTGTCGTCGATCCAGCCGGAGGATCGGCTGTAGGCCAGGTCGGCGCGGACCGCCGTCGTCTCGCCGACCGGCAGGTTCAGGTCGCCGGCCAGGCGCGTGTTGCCGAAGCGTCCGTAGCTCGCGAGGACCTCGCCGCCTGTCCGGCCGAGCTCGGGCCGCCGCGGCACGAAGTTGATCGCGCCGGCGAGCGCGCCCTCGCCGGAGGTCACCGAGGCCGGGCCCTTGATCACCTCGATGCGTTCGAAGGCCCAGGCGTCCCAGTTGCGGATGCCGACGTCGGAGTTGGCCATCCGTACGCCGTCGTAGAGGTAGTTCACCGCCCGGTAGAAGCCGCGGACCGAGGCCGCCCCCACCGAGCCGGGAATGTTGCCGGAGGCCACCCCCGGCGCGGCGTTCATGGCCTCGATGGCGGTGCGCACGCCCTGGCGCTGGAAATCCACCTGCGTGAGGGTCTCGATCGCGGCCGGCGTTTCGCGGTCGCTGAGCGCGAGACGGCCCGCGACCTCCGCCTGGATTTCGAGCTGCCGCCCGGTGACGACCACGCCTTCCACCTGGTTTTCGGCGAGCGCGACGCCAGGCGCGAGGCAGGCGACCGTAGCGGCGAGGAGTGTGCGGAGTTTCATGAGAGGCCTTATTCTCTGATTGTCGTGTCGAGGTCGAAGGGTGTGGCCGGGCTTCAGCGCCGGGCCGCGTCGAAGAGGCGGTTCGCCTCATTCCAGTTCAGCACCGTCCACCAGCCGGCGAGGTAGGCGCCCCGGTTGTTCTGGTGCTTGAGGTAGTAGGCGTGTTCCCAGACGTCGTTGGCGACGATCGGGGCGCCCTTCACCGGGGCGTCGTCCATCAGCGGGTTGTCCTGGTTGGGGGTGCTGACGACAGCCAGCTTGTCACCCGTCCAGATCAGCCAGGCCCAACCGGACCCGAACCGCTGGGCGCCTGCGGCCTCGAACGCCTTGCGGAAGGCCTCCATCGAGCCGAAGTCGCGCTCGACCTGCGCCTTGAGGGCGGCGGAAGGTTCGCCGCCTTGCCCCACGGGCGCCATGAGCCGCCAGAAAAGGCTGTGGTTGTAGTGGCCGCCGGCGTTGTTGCGCACGGCCGGCGGATGTTTTGAGACCTCCCCCAGGATCGCGTCCAGGGACTTGCCCTGCAGAGCGGGCGTCGCGGCGACGGCGGCGTTGAGGTTGTTCACATAGCCTTGGTGATGCCGGCCGTAGTGGATCTGCATCGTCTGCGTGTCGATGACCGGCTCCAGGGCCGCGGCCGCGTAGGGCAGGGCGGGAAGCGTGAAGGCCGCCGTCGCCGAAGCGGGGGCCGGCGCCGGGGTCTGGGCGCCGGCGGGGACGGCCGCGGACAGCACAAGGACGGCCGCGAGGCTCGCAAAGGTACGCATGTGGAACTCCATCTGTGGGTGGTTCAGGAGTGTCGGGCGGCAAGGCCGCCAGGCGCGCCGTGCGGGGCGTGGGCACCGCAACCGCAGGCGTTGGCCGGCGACACAACCACGACGGGTTCAGCGGCGGGCTTCAGGCGCGGGACCGGGATCGCCAGCCCCAGAAGGGCGCTGGCGACGACTGTCGTCACGAGGGCCAGTGTGCGGAAGGTCATGAGGGGCTCCCTTGGAGGTGGGTTGGACTGCAAATAGGGGCGTGGGCGGCGAGGCCGCCGCGCCGGGCGCGATCGAGGGCCTGGGCGAGCGCTTCGGCGAAGGTGGCCCGCTCGCTCGGGGGCAGGAGCGCCGCGACGGGGGTCGCCGCGTCGCGACGGGCCAGGCGCAGGGCCACGCAGCCGAAGTCGGGGTGATCGTCCCGCTCGAGTCGCGTCCAGAGCGCCGGGAGCCGCAGTTCCTCGTGGACCTCATCGCCGACGCCGCGGCGGATCAGGATTTCGCCGTCGGAGATCCGGACGTCCTCGAAAGCCCGGGCGCTGCGGCGCGCGGCATGGAAGGCGAAGGCCAGCAGCGCCACGTCGAGGCCGATGAAGGGCGCGACGGGCCAGTAGCCGCGCGAGACGAACAGGGCCGCTACCGCGAAGGATGCCGCAGCCATGATGCCTAGGGCGATCCACTGTCCTTGACGCCCAAGCGAGCGGTGGGGAGTGATATGCACGTCGAGGAGTGCGGCGGTTTCTGGCGCCACGCTCATGCGGGCGCCTTTCCGACCAGCGGCAGTATGCGGGCGACGATCTCGTCCGCCGACGCGCCATACCGGATCGGCTCGACGAACGTTCCCTTGCGGTCGAAGAGGTAGACGGCCGAGGAATGGTCGACGGTGTAGCCGCCCGGCGTCGCCACCTTCTGGTGGTAGACCCGGTAGGCCTTGGCGGCTGCGTCGACCTGCGCGAGCGACCCGGTGAGCCCGCGGATGCGCGGGTCGAAGTTGGACAGGTAGAGCTTCATCCGGTCGGGCGTGTCGCGTTCGGGATCGACCGAGACGAAGACGACGTTCACCCGCGCGGCGTCGGGGCCGAGGTCCTTGAGGGCCTGGGACATGACGGCCAGCGTCGTCGGGCACACCTCCGGGCAGAACGTGAAGCCAAAGAAGATCGCGGTCGGCTTGCCGAGCAGGTCGCGCTCGGTGACCGGCCGTCCGTCCACGCCGACGAGGGTGAAGGAGCCTCCGATCCGGACCGCGTCCGCCTGGCTCCCCTGCACGGGCCGGCAAGCGGTCGCGGCAAGCGCCGCCATCACCGAGATGAGGAGCCGGCGGCGTTTCACGGCGCGGTCCCGTGGTCGCCGTGCCCGGCGTGGGGGTCGTGCAAGGCGTGGACGTCCTCGCCGGGCTCCGAAGCGTCGCGCACGGGCGCCTGGAGCGTCAGCGGCGCGGCTTTCCCGAACCGCAGGGTGAGGGTGACAGTGTCACCGGCGGTCAGGGCCTTGGTTGGGGCGATCAGCATGAGATGCAGGCCGCCGGGCGCCAGGGCGACGGGGCGGTCGCCCGGCAGGTCGAGCGCCTCGAGCTGGCGCATGCGCATGACGCCGCCGTCCATGGACATGCTGTGAACGTCGAGGTTGGCCGCCACCGGGCTCGCCGCACCCGTCAGGCGCTCGTCGGCGGACGCGGTCAGGGTCACGTAGCAGGCGGCCGAGGGCGCTCCGGCGGGCGTCGCGCGGCACCAGGGGTCGGCCGCCTGGACGACCGGCGTGGGCCGCGGCGCGCAGGCTGTGGCGGCGAGCGCCATCGTGAGCGCGATTGGAAGGCGCCGCGAGAGGTTCGATCTCAGAGGGTCGGGGAGGGATGGGAACATGGCTCACTCCGTCGGCGAGGCGTAGGTGGTCATCAGCGCCGTCGCGCCCGCCACGGCGGCGATCAGGCCAAGCTCGAGGCCGGCGGCGCGGACCAGGCGCGGAAGGGCTGTCGCGTCGCGATCGAGGCGCGGGGTCAGGACGAGCCGGTTGTGCAGGGCGATGGCCAGGGCGCTGGCGGCGAAGGCGAGCTTGACCAGGAGGAACCGGACGTAGGGCCGCTCGACCGCGAGGTTTCCGTCCAGGAGGCGCAGGCCGAGCGCCAGCCCCAGCGCGACGAGGCCGCCGACGATGACGAGCGCCTGCCGGCCGAAACGCCGGACGAGGTCGGTGAAGGCGGCCGGGCTCAGGCCCTCACGCCCGGCGCGGAGCAGGACAAGGCTGCCCGTCCACCACGCCGTGGCGGCCACGTGCAGGCCTGCCGCGACCCCGGCCCAGGGGGCGGCGGCGACACCGTGGCCGCTGATCGCGAAGCCGGCGAAGACCGGGGCGGCCGCCAGCGCCGAGACCATCGGCCGGCGCAGCGCGACGCCCGCGATCAGCCCGGCCGCGCCGGCGAGATGCAGCCCAGCGGCGCGGCCGGGCCCCGTCTCGAGCGCGATCTGGACCGTGTCCGCGTCGACGCCGCCCAGGCGCAGGAGGAAGACGGCGAAGCCGCCGGCGGCGGCGATCGCGAGGACGCCCGCTCCAGTCCCGACAAGCTTGCGCGCGGCCTGCGCCATGGGCCCCGAGGTCAGGCGCAGGCTCGCGGCCGCCACGGCCCCGCCGGCCCCGGCGAGGGCGCCGGCGTAGACCAGCAGCTTGAGGAAGGCGGCCAGCGCGTCAAGCATCAGCGCGTCGCGGGCCGGATCACGATGAGGATCTCACCCGAGACGGCGTGGCCGTCAGCCGAGACCGCGCGCCAGCGAACAGCATTGCGACCCGGCGCCAGGCGGGGCTCGGCGATCACGACGCTACGGGCGGCGCCCTTGGTGGCGACCGTCAAGCGGCGCTCCGGCTGCCCACCGGCTTCCACCGAAACGGAGGCGACCCGCGTCGGCTCCTTGAAGGTCAGCACGATCTCCTTCGGCGACGCGGCGAGGATGCTGCCGCTCGCCGGCGTAGACCCGGCAAGCGCCGTATGGGCGGCGGCAGGTCCGCCGAGCAGGGTGGCCGCAAGCGCTGCAGCCAAGGTGAGTCTGGTCATGGGGAGGGCGGGCTCCTTTCGGCCGTCCAGGGATCGGCGTAGCGCGGGTCCGTGAGCAGGGACTCGTCGGTGAGGGATTTCAGGAAGGCGATCAGGTCGGCACGTTCTTCGGGGGTGAGGGTGAAGCCCGACATGAAGGCGCTCTTCAGCGGGTTGCGGCTGCCGACACCGGCGTGCGGTCCCGACGCGATCGTCCGGCCTCCCGCGGCGTAGTGGTCGAGCACCTCGTCCAGCGTGGCGATCGATCCGTCGTGCATGTAGGGCGCGGTCAGCGCCACGTTGCGCAGGCTGGGCGCCCGAAAGCGGCCCATGTCCTGCGGCCGGCCGGTGATCTCGGAGATGCCGGGGCTTTCCGGCGGGTATGCGCCCTGGCCGTCGAGGTTGTAGAGGCCGGTGTTGTGGTAGGCGACCTCGCCCAGCTTGTTCCGCTCGTGCAGCACCGTGTCGGCGAAGTGCAGCCCGTTATGGCAATGATGGCACTCCAGCCGCTCGCTGAAGAACAGCGCCTCGCCGCGGATCGCCGCGTCCGAGACGGCGTTCGCGTCGCCCTCGTAGCGGTAGCGGTCATAGGGCGAGCGCATCGAGATGATGGTGCGTTGAAAGGCCGCCAGCGCCCGCGCCACGGTGCCGAGGGTGATCTGGCCGTCGGCCTCCGGAAAGGCGGCGCGGAAGAGGGCCGGGTAGGGCGGCGTCGCCGCCAAGCGACCGCGGATCTCGTCGTCCATCCCCGCGAGACCCAGCTCCACCGGCTCCTGCCCCACGAGCGGGACCATGGCCTGCTGCTCCAGCGTGTGCAGCAGCGGATTGGACCACGTCAGCGCCGGCACGTAGCCGGCGTTGGCCAGCGACATGCTGTTGCGGGCCGTGAGCTGGCCCGTGACGCCCGGCGACACGGTGCGCCCGTCGGTGAAGGCCAGCTCTTGCTCGTGGCAACTCGCACACGACATCGTCCCGTTGCGCGAGAGTCGCGTGTCGTAAAACAGCCGCCGCCCCAGCTCGACCTTGGCTGGGGTGGTGGGATTGCCCTTCGGCTCCAGCGGCGCCGGCGCCCACTTCGGCTGACCGTAGTCATAGGTCCCGCGCACATAGGGGCCGAGTTCGGCGAGCGCGGCCTGGGCCGTCGCGCCGAGGGTGGCGAACGCCGCGGCGGCCGCGCCCAGCGCGGCGAGGGCCCGCAGACGGTTCATTCCACGCGCACCCAGGCCTGCGGCTTGGCCGGCTGGTCGCGGAACGGCAGGCCGATCCGCCGCATCACGCCGACGCAATCGTTGTCGCCCGGCCCGGACATGCAGCCCGCCGGCGTCTTCGGCATGTTGACGGTGATGTCCGTGTCGGCGAGCAGCGCCGAGAGGTCGAAGACGATCGTCTGGCGCGCCGCATCGAACCGTTCGAAGCGATAGGTCGGGCGGTTCTGGGTGCGGCAGGGTGATGATGGCGGCGCCCGCATCGGGCCTTCGCCGCAGTCCGTGGCGCCGATGTGGATCGAGAACCCGGCCGCGTCGGGCTTGCCGGCGGAGCTCGTGTCGATGTCGATCGTCGTGTGCTTATAGCCGGCGCGCCAGGGCCAGGAGAGAGCGGAGACGTTGAGCGGCGGGGCCGCCATCGTCGGGTCCTGGTGGTTCAGCGCCGTCGGCACGCCGAGGTCGAAGGCGAGGCCGCGGTAGCGCCCGGCGGGGACCGTGCCCTTCACGACCGTGTTGGTCGCCGCGTTGCCGTTGCAGTTCCCGCTGGCGTCCTCGAAGTCGAGCAGCGCTACGCCGCCGCCCTGCCAGGTTCCGTCGTCCGCCATCTTCAGCGGAACCTCACGACCCTTGTCGTCGATCAGCCGCACGGCCGACACATAGAGGCGGAAGTCCTGCAGGCTCAGGCCGGCCTTGGTGGTCCCGACGCCGCCGTACGCGCGCCCGCAAGCGAGCGGCGCGGCGCCTGACTTGGCGGCAAAACGAAGGGTCACGTCCTGGTCGGCGGCCAGCGCCCCGCCCGCGACGGCCGTGGCGCCGAGGGTGAGCGCGATGATGGCGATACTGCGAAGGCGCGAGGTCATGATCTGCTCCAAGGACGCTGCGAACGGAGGCGAGGGGTCGTCGTGGACCCGCATGTGGTCTGGGCGGTGTTTCATGGGTCCACCGGCAGGCGCAGCGCGCGGTCGACGAAGGGCGCGAACATGTCGCGCATGGGGCCGGCGATGGGGGCGGGCGTCGTCGTGGGCGTGCCCCCCGGGAAGGGCGGCTCGGGATGGTATTCCGCCTGGAGCATGATCGCTTCCGCGTAGGGCCGTCCGCGAAGCTGGGCGACCATGGCGACGCCCAGGTCGAGGCCGGCGGAAACCCCCGCGCCCGTCACGATCTTGCCGTCGGTGACGACCCGTGCATCGACAGGCGTCGCGCCGAAGTGCGCCAGCGTGTCTCGCGCCACCCAATGGCTGGTGGCGCGCCGCCCCCGCAGGAGGCCCGCCGCGCCCAGCACGAGAGCGCCGGTGCAGACGCTGACAACGGTCTGCGCCCGGGCCGACGCGTCGCGGAGGTAGCGCCGGAGCGCCGGGTCCTCCGCGGCGTCCAGCGTGCCCGTCGTGCCGCCCGGTACGAAGACCACGGTCGGGTCGCGCGGCGCCTGGGCCAGGGTCATCGTGGGCTGGATGGCGAGACCCAGGTCGCTGGGAACCGGGGCCAAGTCGGCTCCCGTGCTGACTAGGTGGACGCGGGCGCCCATCATCGACGCGAAGAAGTAATGCGGCCCCACCAGGTCGAGCGCGGTGAAGCCGGGGTACAGGAGCATCACCACCTGCTCGTTGCCGTGCATCACCAGGCCCGGAACGGACATGAGCTTCATGTGCGCGTCGGCCGCCTTCGCCGCGGGATCCGCCGTCACCTGGGCCATGGCCGACTCGAGCGCGAGGAAGGGCGACAGGGCGCCCATCGTCGCGAGGCTTCCGATCAGGGTGCGTCGATCGAGGGTCATCGGGCGGCCTCCGGCGCCGGACGCGCGAAGGGATCGTCGTTGGCGTCCTCGACCCAGCGGTACTCCAGGCTGCGGGCGAGGCCGCGGGCGCGGTCCTGGCCGTAGAGCTTGGCGACGAGCGCCAGCGACATGTCGGTTCCAGCCGAGACGCCAGAGGAGGTGAAGTATCTGCCATCCTCGACCCAGCGGGCGCGACGTATCCAGGTCACCGATGGGTCCTGATCGACGGCGAGCTGGAAGAAGGCCTTGTTGGAGGTGGCGCGACGGCCATTCAGCAAGCCGGCCTTCGCCAGGAGCGCCGAACCCGTGCAGACCGAGGTCATGTAGGCGACCTGGCGATCCTGCTGGCGCAGGAAATCGAGGAAGCGGGCATTGTCGAGTTGGGCGTAGGTTCCGACGCCGCCAGGGGTCATGAGGATGTCGAGCTTCGGCGTGTCGGCGAAGCCGTGGGCGGCGACGACTTCGAGCCCCTGCGCGGAGCGCACGGGCCCCTTGGTCTCGGCGATCAGCACCACCTCCAGGTCGGGGACGTTGGCCCACATCTCGGCGGGCCCGAACACGTCCAGCAGCTCGAATCCGGGGTAGAGCACGATGCCGACGACCTTGCGGGACGCCGTCGCGGGCGGCGGCTTGGCGGCGTCGGCCGCGGGGCGGATCTCGGGGTTCAGCGCCGCGCGCAGATAAGCCTCGCGGCCCTGGCTGATGGTCGCGGCGTACTCCAGCCGGTTGGGCACGCCGTCGCCGTCCGCGTCGCCATCGGGCCCGAAGTAGCGCCCGAGCATGGCGGCGGAGCTGTAGTCGGACTTCATCGGCGTCCCGAAGCCGGCCGACATGGTCGAGAAGGCCGCCAGCGAGGGCTCGCCCAGCATGGCGTAGCCCGCCGCCACCCGGGGCGCCTGCGGCCAGGTCTTGCCCAACGCGGCGAGATCGGCCTTGGCGCTGAGCTCGGCCCGCACGAAGGCGGCCAGCGCCAGGTCGTGGCTGACGCCGCCCGATCGCCGAAGGTCGACCGAGGCGTCGTTGATCACCTTGGCGACGAGCGCCATTTCGTGGGCGTCGAGCAGGCCGTTCGGCTTGCCGCTGGCGTCGAGGTTGGCGTCCACCTTGTCGGGGGCGAAGCGCAGCGACGTCATGGCCGCGTCGAAGTCGACGCCGAGTCCCGGTCCGGGGCCCGGCGCGGCGTGCGCGAGGCCGCCGAGCATCAGCGTGGCGGCGAGCGCGAGGACGCGGAGCGTTGGATAGGTCATGCGAGAGCTCCTGACGAAGCGGCCTAGAAGGCCTTGCGGAGGGTCACGAACACAGAGCGGGGCTGCACGGGCACGACGAGGGCGCGAGCCAGGTACTGGTAGGGAGCGTAGTCGTCGGAGCCCGCCAGGTTGACGACCGAAGCCGACACTGTCGCCCAGCCGAAGTCGTAGGCGGCCTGCGCATCGATCAGCACCGATCCGGAGACCCGGCGCGTGTTGGGCAGTGTCAGCTCGCGGCTCGAGACGGCGGTCAGGCCGGCGCCCAGCTCCAGCCCCTTCAGGCGTTCCTGGAAGCGATACCGCGCCGCCAGCCGCAGACTGGTCTTCGGGACGCGGGTCAGCTCGTCGCCGACGGGCAGGCGGTTGTCCTCCGTGACCTTGGCGTCGGTGTAGGCGAAGGCGGCCAGGATGGAGAGTTGCGGCCCGGGCTCGTACGCCAGATCGGCTTCGAAGCCTTCCGCGCGCTGTTCGCCGGACTGGATCGATCCGAAGGGGTTGGCCGGGTCGGCCGTGACGACGTTGCGCCGCACGATCCGGTAGGCTGCCAGGGTGCCGGTCAGCCCGGGGATCGGCGCCGCGAGCTTCAGCCCGGCCTCGTAGGACTTGGACGTCTCGGGCTTGGGCTCCGTCACGCCGAACGCAGCCACCAGGCCCTTGAAGCCTTCGGCGTAGCCCGCGAAGGCCGAGACGCCCTCGGCG
This sequence comes from Phenylobacterium sp., assembly GCF_965284355.1. NCBI lineage: Bacteria > Pseudomonadati > Pseudomonadota > Alphaproteobacteria > Caulobacterales > Caulobacteraceae > Phenylobacterium > Phenylobacterium sp. The sequence goes on from NZ_OZ260078.1 coordinate 68,709, forward strand.
AGGCGGTAGGTGGCGCCGATCCGCGGCGTGAGGCGATGATAGACCCGGTCCGTATCGACGAACGGAAACCCGCCGCTCTCGTAGAAGCTCTCCACATGGATGCGGGTCCAGCGCAGGCTGCCGGTGATGTCGAGGCGATCGCCGACCGACATCTGGTCCTGGACGAACACCGCCACCGAGCGCATCGCGTCGGTCTGCGTGTCGCTGAGCGCCGGGACCACGAACGGCAGGTTGGTGGCCGGATTGGCGTAGTTCACCAGCCCCAGCGGCCCGAAGCCGACCTGGGCGGTATAGTTGGTGCGGTCGTAGTCCGCGCCGACGAGGAGGTGATGGCGGACCACGCCGGTCGCGAGCTCGCCATCAACGGCCGCCGTGACGAAGGTCTGCCGCACGCGCGACGGCAGCGAGGCGGCCGCGAAGACATAGGTCGTCCCCGATACGGGAACGCCGGTGAACGGGAAGGTCCCGAACTCGTCGAAGTTGTTGGCGTAGCGCCGGGCGGAGACTTCGGCCCGCCAGGTGTCGGAGACGCGGTGTGACAGGGTCGCGGTTACGGCCCGGTTCTCGACCACGGTCCGGGGCGCATTCGGTGAGCCGGCGAAGGTGTCGTCATCGACGCGCCCGATCAGCTCGACAGGAAGTCCGGCATACTCCAGCTGCGCCACGCGGGCGACCTGGCCGCGCAGGGTCAGGGTGGTGTCGGCGCCCAGGTCGAGCGCCGCTGTCGGGAAGATCGACCAGCGCTCATGATTGACCGCCTTCAGATAGCTGTCGGCCGCCTCGTAGTCGCCGGCGAGCCGCAAGCGCAAAGCGCCGATTGGCAGGTTTCCCTCGGCCTCGACGCCACGTGTGTCGAACGACCCGTAGCGGGCCATGATCCGTCCCGAGGCGTTGGCTGCGGGGTCCGCCGAGACGAGGTTGACGATGCCTGACAATGGCGCGCCGGTTCCGCCGCCGTAGAGGGTGCTGGTCGGGCCCTTGGCCACTTCCACGCGGGCGACGTTGACGAGCGCGCCGGAGTCGCTGGCGCTGGCCGGCAGGTTGTAGCTGGGCAGGCCGTCCGTGAAGTAGGCGGCCTCGAAGCCGCGGATCTTCGGCGCCTGCAGCACCAGTTCGGCCTGCGACGACGGCGCGACGCCGGAGACGCTGTTGAGCACGTCGCCGAGCGTGCGCAGCTCCTGCTCCTCGATCAGCGTGCGCGTCAGCGCCTGGATCGACTGCGGGATCTTCTCGATTGGCGTGGCGGTGCGGGTGGCGGCGGTGGCCGACGGGGCGGTGAGGCCGCGGTCGGCGGTCACGACCAGTTCGCTGACCCAGGCGTCGCCGGGTTCGGCCGCGCGGGCGTCCGCCGCGGCCAGGGTGAGCATCGCCGTACCGGCGAGCATGCAGGATTTCATGGAATGTCCCCCGGGCGCGCGAGGGCGCCCCGAACTCAAGGATCAGACAGGGTCGCGCCGCCGGAACCGGCGGGCGACGGCGGCGTCAGATCAGGAGCGTCGGGGGGCCTCGGGCCGGGAGGGGAGGACCGGTGATGCCGGGCCCGTAGCGATGCGGCGCCGGCGTCGCCGAGGGCGGCGCCGCGTAGGCGAAGATGATGTCCTGGGTCGCCAACAGTAGCGGCGGCGTCAGGGCCGCGCCCTGGCCGGCAAAGGCGCAGGGGGCATGCTTCGCCGAGGCATCGCCGGGCGCATCCTGCCCGTCATGGCTGGGCGGGGCCTCGCCGGCGGCCAGCATCATCGCGCCGTCACCGGTGCAGATGACGATCGGGAAGGGCAGGGCGTCGGTGCGGGGCCCGACCATCCAGCCGGTCGGGACCAGGATCTTCACGAGCAGCGCGAAGGCCGCCAGCGTCAGAAAGACGTGGCGCAAACCTTCGGAGGATCGCCGAACAGCCCGCATGGCGTCAGGCTGATACAGGATCGGAGTGGCGCTGTCGCGGGGCATTCAGGCGCTAGGCGGCGCTATTTCGCCGGCCGCCAGCCGCCTTCGACGCACGTGGCGGGCTTGCCGACGGTGTCCCGGGCGCAGGTGTAGAGGGGCTTGGTCTTGTAGGCCCACTGAAGGGCGCCGTCCTCGCGCTTCACCAGCGACCAGTCGCCCGAGGCCTTCGCCTTGGCGGACGCGATGAGGGGCGGCCAGGCTTTCGCGCAGTCGGCGAAGCAGTGGGACATGCCGACCATGGTGTCGTTGTCCCAGGTGTAGAGCGGCAGGCCGCTGGCGGCGACGTAGCCGTCGGCGCCGGCCTTGACGCCCGAGGGCGGCCCGGCCGCCAGGGCCGACGTGGCGAGCAAGCCGGTCGCGGCCGCCGACAGGATGATTCGAAACTTGGACATGGGCGCCTCCCGGCCTCGTGATTTTCCGTCAGGCTCCCGCAGGCGTGTTTCGCCCGCATTTCGGGCGGGTCATCGGGGCGCGGCGCGCAGCTGCCCGTGCACAGGTCATCGTCTGACCGACGCGTCCCTCGACGCAAGCCGGGCTTGCCGCGGCGCGCCGGCTCGCGCGAGGTCGCTCTGCGGCCCCCGGAGGCCCGCGCCAAGGCTCAATCCCGCATGACCGATCCACACCGCCGACATCTGCTTCACGCTGCGCTGGCCGGACCGATCCTGGCGGGCGCGCCGGTTGCCCCCGGAGCGTTGGCCAAGGCGCCGGCGACCCTCGCGCCCGGCTCGATCGATGTCGCCGACCTGCCAGGTCATTTCGACGTGGAGCCCGGCGTTCACAACCTCGAAGCCGGCTACTGGAGCCCGATGCCGCGCGTGGTCGCCGAGGCCTATGCCCGAAACGTCCTGGAGGTGAACCGGACAAACGCGATGTGGGCCCGCAACGTGCTGCCCGACGGCCGCGGCTGGGGCGCGACGTTGCTGGCGGCCCAGTCGGCGATCGCCCGCCAGGTCGGCTGCTCGTCGGATGAGATCGCCGTCACGCGCAGCGGCGCCGACGCGTTGCAGATGCTGATCTGCAACTACCGCAATCTCAGCCTCGGCGACGCCGTCATCCACTGCGACCTCGACTACGATGTGATGATCTCGGCCATCCAGTGGCTGGGCTCGCATCGGGGGGCGAACGTCGTGCGCTTCGCCATGCCGGAGCCCGCCACCACCGCCAGCATCCTGGCGGCCTACGACGACGTGCTGCGCCGCACGCCACGGGCGAAACTGCTGCTCGTCACCCAGGTTTCGAACCGCACCGGCCTCGTCACGCCCGTGCGCGAGATCGTGGCGATGGCCCGCGCCCGCGGCGTGGACACGATCGTCGATGCCGCCCACGGCATCGCGTGCCTGGACTATCAGTTGGAGGACCTGGGCGCCGACTTCGTGGGGTGGTCCGTGCACAAGTGGACCTCCGCCCCCCTGGGCCTGGGCGCGATGTATATCCGCAAGAGCCGGATCGCTGACATCGACGTCGCCTACGAGAACCGCGGGCCGCCGGTCGGAAGCATCGCCGCCCGGGTCCCGGCCGGCACGGTCGACTTCGGGGCGGTGATGACGATCCCGACGGCCGTGGACTTCCATTTCGCGGTGGGGGCGGCAGCCAAAGAACGCCATCTGCGGGGGCTGCGCAACCGCTGGGTGGACGCCGTGCGCGATGTACCGGGCGTGGAGATCTGCGTCCCCGACGACCCAGCCCGCTACTGCGCCGTCACCAGCTTCCGGCTTAAGGGCATGACGAGCGATGCGCAGGCGCAGCAGGTCCAGCGCCGGCTCTTCGAGCGTCACCGCATCATGACTGTCTGGCGCGGCGGCATCGCCAGGGGACCGGCCATCCGAGTGACGCCCGGCCTCTACACGACCGCCGCCGACGTCGACGCCCTGGCGGCGGCCTTGCGGGCGGAGCACGCGATGTTCGCCTGATCGCCGGGGTCGCCCGCACTCGCGGCGGCCGCTGGAAGCGGCCGCCCTAGAAGTTGTAGCGCAAGCTCACGCGGACCTGCCGCGGTTCCATCGGGTGGTAGTGGATGTCCTCGACCCCGTCAGCGGGCTCGCCCGGCAGTCGCGAGGCGTAAAAATAGGTGATGTCGTTGTCCTTGCTGTCGAAGACGTTGAGCACGTCGGCGGTGACCGCGAGTCGGCCGAAGAAGTGGGTGTAGGCGAGGTTCACCACGGTCGCCGATTTCGACCGGGCGGAGTTGTCCTCGATGAGCGGGGCCGGCCCCAGGCGGCGCAAGGTGAGCTGCGCCACGTCGTCTTCGGTGAGCCGCACCGTCGCGCCGGCGGTCACCACATATTCGAGCGCGTTCGGGATGCGGTCTCCGGCGAGCGGCGCGCCGCGGTAGCGCGCACGGGTGGCGGCGCCGGAGACGTCGAGGTTGATGCCGGGCCGCGGGGTCCAGGTCACCAGGAGCTCGGCGCCCAGGCGCTTGGTGCCGTCGGTGCTCTCGGTGTCGCCGGCGTCGCCGACGTAGATCAGCTCCGACTCCAGTTTCAGCGCCCATAGCGCCAGGCTGGCCGAGAAGCCGGGGACCTCGTAGCGGGCGCCGACCTCCGCACCGTCGGCCGCCGCGAACAGCGGGACCCTGTCGACCGGGTCGCCCGTCGACGGCGAGACGCGCTGGACAGCGCCGCGCGCATCGTTTGAGTGGAAGCCACGGCCGGCGTCGGCATAGAGCTCCACCTGCGGCGAGACGCGCCACGCCAAGGTCAGCTTCGGGCTCAGCTGGCCGTCGGTCTCGCGGCCGGAGTTCAGCGGGTTGTCCGCGTCGACATCGACGCCGATGACGTCGGCGCGTAATCCCAGGGTGGCGCGCACCGACCCCGCCGCCCACGTCGCCGCGCCCCAGGCGCCGGCCGACCATTCGGTGAGGTCATCCTGTCGGTCGGTGGAGAGGCGCTGGCGGTCGCGGGTGCGGTAGAGGCCGATCGCGCCGATGTCGTCGAGGCGGGTCTCGGCGCCGACCCGAACCGTCAGGGTCTCGGACGGCCGCCAGGTGCGGAAGCCCGAGGCGCCCAGGATCCAGCGTTTCTCGGCCTGCTCGAACTGGTCGCCGTTGACGGGATCATCGAGGAAGTAGGTGAAGTTGGACCATAGGTTCACGCGGTAGCGCTGGGCGTAGACCACGAGGTCGCTGTCCGCGTCGGGATGCAGGCGCGCGGAAAGGATGAAGCGGCTGGTCTTGCCGCCGTCCGTCGTGTCGACGGCTCCGAGGCGCGAGAGGGCTCCGGCGTCGACGGCGCGCTGCGGAATCTGGTCGGTGGAATCCCATGTCGCGCCGTAGGCCAGGGCCGTCACCGACCAGTCGCCGACGGCGAAGCGGGCCAGTCCGCTGGCCTTCCTGAGGTTCTCGTCGCGCACCCAGGGGCCGTCCGACGTGGTGAGATCGACGCCGATCAGGCCGGAGCCGGCGTTCAGGCCCACGACCGCGCGGCCGAATCCATTCTCCCCGCCCTGGGTTTCCAGGAAGGTCTGCGGCATCGTCTCGAACGTACGGAAGGCGGCCGACCCCGCGGCGGAGAAGTCGCCGGCCTCGGCGAAGTAGGGGCCCTTGCGGTAATCGATGGTTTGCACGAACTCGGGCGTGACGCCGTTGATGTCGAGATACCCCTGGCCATGGGCGTGCGTGCGTAGGTTCAGGGGCACACCGTCCAGCGAGATCGAGAAATCGGTGCCGTGGTCGAGGTTGAAGCCGCGCAGGAAGAACTGGTTGGCCTTCCCCGACCCGGAGTGCTGGGTGGCGGCGAGACCCGGGATGACCTCGGCCAGCTCCCCGGGGCGCAGCAGCGGGCGGTTGGCGTACGCCCCATACGAGACCTCGCCCTGGCTGGCGCTGGCGGCGACGCCAACCTGGCCTTCGCGCTTGCCCCAGACGTAGACTTCGTCGACCTCGGGCCCGGCCGTGGCCATCGCCGCTTCCTCCGCAGCCACTGCGGCGGCGGGCGGCAGGACGGCCGCCAGGGCGGCCAGGGTCAGCAGACGAACGCGCATGGAACTCCCCCGTAGGAACTTCTGGGCAATAGTTCCTACGGGTCGGCGTCCGGAAGTCCAGACGACCCCGAGGACTGGGGCCATGCCAGATGCTTATGATGCGGGCGTGCGAGGAGGATCTAGATGCAACGCGTGACCGTTTCCCTGGAGGAGGACCTCGCCGAGGCCTTCGATGCGCTGTCGACCGAGCAGGGCTACGGCAGCCGTTCGGAGGCCGTGCGCGATCTGATCCGGCGCGCGATCGCCGAGCGGGGCGAGGCGGCCGCCGATGGCGCGTGCGTGGCCAGCCTGTCCTATGTCTACAACCACCATACCCGTGCGCTGGCCCAGCGGCTGACCGAGATCAGCCACGCCCATCACGACCAGGTGGTGGCGACCTTCCACATTCACCTGGACCACGACCACTGCCTGGAGAGCGTGATGCTGAAAGGGCCCACGGCGCGGGTGCGCGCGCTGGCCGACGCTATTCGCGCCGAGCGGGGCGTACGCTTCGGCCAGCTGAACCTGATCACGGTCGAGCCGAACGGGCGTCACGATCACGCCTCCGGCGATCATCGCCACGGCCCGCATGAGCATCTGCGTCCGGCCGTTGGATAGCTTGCCGCCGCAGACGTCGATGCAACGATCTGAGGACGACACGACGCGCCTGGCAGACACCCCATACCCAGCGGTGCGCGCTTTCCAGCCGATCGCGCGGGACGGAATGCGTTGTTCGGTTGGTTGAGTGTGCTGCTGCGATCCGGCCCACAAGCGACGGCGGGGGCGCCCGACTCAGTAGTCTCGCGGGGAACTCTTGTACCTTGAGGCATCAATGCCTAGACCACGCGTCGCGGCCCCTTTGGCGGAATTGGTAGACGCGCACGGTTTAGGTCCGTGTGCCGAAAGGCGTCCCGGTTCGACCCCGGGAGGGGGCACCACATGAGTCTACGTAACGGTAAGCCCCAGGGCTGGCAGCCGTTCACTCTTCGGTAGCGCGATCGGGCGGTGTTGCTCGTTCTCTACGGTCAAGTTCCGCTTCAACCGCTTCGCGGATGAACTGCGCGCGTTGATTGGGGCCCGCGATCGCATCTATCCGTTCGCCAAGCCCCGTTGGTAGCCTCACAAGCATCGGCTTCACGCCTAAAGGTGGGCGGCCCATTGTACATATCCGATATCTGTTATTGACGACCGTAGAGACACTGTCTAGCAAGTAAGCGATATCGCATAAGGCAAGCTGCACTTGACGCTGTGACGCCTGAAGCGACAGCGTTCAATTACAGGAGTCGGGGTTGACGGCACCGAAAGAACCTAAGCGCGGATTTGCTCTTCTCTCGCCCGAACAGCGTTCCGCAATGGCGCGGAAAGGCGGGAAGGCGGTCGATCCCACGAAGCGCACCTTCGCGACGGATCGCGAACTAGCCTCGTCCGCGGGGCGCAAGGGAGGTGAGATCTCAAGAAGGCCAGAAGGGAGTTGAGGTACGCGCGCTATGCAGACCTGCCGCCGCTCACGTGCGAATGGCAGAGAATGAGATTCCGCATCCGGCCCCCGATGAAGAATGCTGATCTCAGCCTGTCTGGATTGATCCAGTGCTCATTGCGAATCCAGCGCGCGTATCCAAGAGCTCGAAGTTGGGGGTTGACTTCCCTTTTCCAAGTATTTTCAGCGCAGTATATTACGCATCCTCGCGTTTGCTGGTTCGGGCATCATGGGGAAAGGCAGAATCCTGTGACAGAGCGCTATTTCGCGTCACATTTTTCACCACATGGCCTAGGCAGTGTCCTTAAAGATCAAAGGGATAGGTATTGGGGGCGCTGGTACCTCAATCCAGTGCGTCTACCAATTCCGCCACATCCGCATGAGGCTGGCGCCTGCCATCGCGGCCCCGCGGCTCCGCGTCAAGGGGCAGGGGGCTTGGAGGCGCCCGCGGGGCGTGACATAAGGGCGCCTTCGCGCCGCCGGGCCCTGTTCGGCGGCCTTCCCCGTTTGGCCTAGAGACGGACACGGGCGGATAGCCGCCCTGGTTCGGGAAACTTGAGAATGTCGATGCAAATCGTTGAGAAATCTGGTGAAGGCCTGAGCCGCGTCTATGGCGTGACGGTTCCGGTTTCCGATCTGAACGAGCGCCTGGAAGCGCGGATCAAGGAAATCGCGCCCACCCTCAACGTGAAGGGCTTCCGCCCCGGCAAGGTGCCGACCGCCCACGTTCGCCGCCTTTACGGCAAGGCGCTGATGAGCGAAGTGGTCCAGGCCAGCCTCAACGAAAGCACCCAGAAGGTGCTCGACGACAACAACCTGCGCCCGGCGGGCGAGCCCGAGCTGAAGCCGGAAGGCGACATCGAGGCCGTCATGGATGGCAAGGCCGACCTGGCCTACGAGCTGACCGTTGACCTGATGCCCGAGTTCACCCCGGTGGACGCCACGACGCTGACCCTGACCAAGCCGGTCTACAACGCGACCGACAAGGAAGTGGACGAGGCCGTCGCCGATCTGGCCAAGCAGAACCGCACCTACGAGACCAAGACCGGCAAGACCGTGAAGGCCAAGGACGGCGACCAGGTCGTCATCGACTTCGTCGGCCGTGTGGACGGTGAGGCCTTTGAAGGCGGCACGGCCACCGACGTTCCGCTGGTGCTGGGTTCGGGCCAGTTCATCCCGGGCTTCGAAGAGCAGCTGGTCGGCGCCAAGCCCGACAGCGATGTTGTCGTGAAGGTGACCTTCCCGGCCGACTATCAGGCCGCCAACCTGGCCGGCAAGGACGCCGAGTTCGAGACCAAGGTGAAAGAGGTCAAGGCTCCGGTCGACGCTCCCGCCGACGATGAGTTCGCCACCCGCCTCGGCCTCGAAAGCCTGGACAAGCTCAAGGAGCTGGTCCGCGGCAACCTCGAAGAACAATACGCCGGCGCCAGCCGCTTCAAGCTGAAGCGCGCCCTGCTGGACGAACTGGACAGCAAGCACGACTTCCCGCTGCCGCCGAAGATGGTGGAAGCCGAGTTCGCCTCGATCTGGGGCCAGGTCCAGGCCGATAAGGAAGCCGGCCAGCTGCCGCCCGAAGACGCCGAGAAGACCGAGGAGCAGCTCCAGAAGGAATATCGCAAGATCGCCGAGCGCCGCGTGCGCCTGGGCCTGGTGCTGGCCGAGATCGGCCGCGCCAACAGCATCCAGGTCAGCGAAGCCGAGCTGAACCAGGCGATCATGAACGAGGCCCGCAAATACGGCGCTCAGGCCCAGCAGATCTACAATCTGCTGCGCGAGAACCCGAACGCCCAGGCCCAGCTGCGCGCCCCGATCTTCGAGGACAAGGTCGTCGACCTCATCATCTCCCAGGCCAAGGTCAAGGAGAAGAAGGTGTCGAAGGACGACCTGATGAAGGAAGACGACCTGCCGGCCGGCTACAGCGAATAAGCCGCCTTACAGGCTGGCATGCAGACGGCGCCGTCCCCCAGGGGCGGCGCCGTTTTCACTCCCTCCCCGGCGGGGAGGGACAGGCCACGTGAGCGGCCAGGGTGGGGCAGTTTCGGTCGGAGTGCTGAGGTCGTGGAGGATCCACGCGCCACCACCCGTCTCCCCAGGACCAGATCCGGGGTCGCCATCCTTCCCAGAGGGGAGGGATTACAGCGACCGCAGGTGCTTCAGCAGTTCGGCGTTTTCGACCTGGGCGCGGCGCTCATTGATCGCGCGGTGCAGGTTGAAGGAGTCCGTCGGGTCGAGCGGCGACAGCGACGAGGCCGGAAGGTCGTCGAAAGCCTCGAAGGTGACGGGCGCGTTTTCGGGCACGCTGGTCGTGGGCATGTCCATGAGTCTCCCATTCCTCCGCACCAGGCGGAGCCTCTCCCGTCATTAAGGTATCATTTACCTGTCACAGGCGCCAACAGCCGGCCCGCACGAAACGTCCCAGGCGCGATCACAGTCTGGTGTGGAAGATCATGCCTCACGAGTTTTGACACGCCGGAGATCGTCGAGAGCTGATCGCGTGGAAATCAGGGAACCGCGATCATGAAACGGTTGGCTTCCGTAGGGTGTGGGACGTAACGTTTGGTCTTAACGCCGCGTCGGGGCGCGGAGCCATCTCTGCCCGAGTGCAGATGAGACTCACGACCTCGAGAGTAGAGCGCCCAGGAAGGAAGTGAGCTTTGCAGCGCACGCGTGAGGTTGGCGCCGACTACTTTCATAAGGTCGTCGATTGCCAGTGGGCCTGTCCGGCCCACACCCCGGTCCCCGAGTACATCCGACTGATCGCCGACGGCCGCTACGCCGACGCCTATATGATCAACTGGAAGTCCAACGTCTTTCCGGGCGTGCTGGGACGCACCTGCGACCGCCCCTGCGAGCCGGCGTGCCGGCGGGGCCGGGTCGAGGAGGAGCCGGTCGCCATCTGCCGGCTCAAGCGCGTGGCCGCCGACAACAAGGGCGACGTCACCGCCCGCATGCCGCCGCCGGCCGCTGTGCGTAACGGCAAGCGGATCGCCCTGGTGGGGGCGGGCCCTGCCTCGCTGACCGTGGCGCGCGACCTGGCGCCGCTGGGCTATGACCTGACCATCTTCGATGGCGACACCCGCTCGGCGGGCATGATCCGCAGCCAGATCCCACGCTTCCGCCTGCCGGAAGAGGTGATCGACGAGGAGGTGGGCTTCATCACGGCCCTGGGCGGCGTGGACCTGCGGCTGGGCCAGCGGATCGATAGCCTGAAGGCGCTGATGGGCGAGGGCTACGACGCCATCTTCATCGGCTCGGGCGCCCCGCGCGGCCGCGACCTGGACATTCCCGGTCGCCAGGAGGCCGCCGCAAATATCCACATCGGCATCGACTGGCTGTCCTCGGTCTCTTTCGGTCATATCGAGAAGATCGGCCGGCGCGTCATCGTGCTGGGCGGCGGCAACACCGCCATGGACTGCTGCCGCAGTTCGCGCCGCCTCGGCGCTGCGGACGTCAAGGTGATTGTCCGCTCCGGCTTCGACGAGATGAAGGCGTCCCCCTGGGAGAAGGAGGACGCGATGCACGAGGACATCCCGATCCTCAACTTCCGCGTCCCCAAGGCCTTCACCCACGAGGGCGGCCGGCTGACCGGGGTGCTGTTCGAGGTGGTCCAGTGGGGTGTCGACGGGCGAGGGCGCAAGGCCCTGGTCCCTTCGGGCCAGCCCGACGAGCACTACGAGTGCGACGACGTCCTGGTCGCCGTCGGCCAGGAAAACGCCTTCCCCTGGATCGAACGCGACACCGGCCTGGAGTTCAACGAGTGGCAGATGCCCGTCGTCGATCCGGCCACGTTCCAATCCACCGTCCCCGGCGTCTTCTTCGGCGGCGACGCGGCATTCGGGCCCAAGAACATCATCTGGGCCGTCGCCCAGGGCCATGAGGCCGCCGTCTCGATCCACAAGTTCTGTCAGGGCGAAGATGTCGCCGTCCGCCCGCCGCCCGGCGCCACGCTGGTCAGCCAGAAGATGGGCATCCACGAGTGGAGCTACGACAACGACGTCTCGAACGACCAGCGCTTCCGGGTGCCGCAGCGCGACAAGCATGAGGCGCTGAAGGACATCCGCATCGAGGTCGAGCTGGGGTTCGACCGCGAGCTGGCCCTGGGCGAGGCGCAGCGCTGCCTGAACTGCGACGTGCAGACGGTCTTCGCCGACAAGCTCTGCATCGAGTGCGACGCCTGCGTCGACATCTGCCCGATGGACTGCATCACGTTTACCGATGACGGGGAGGAGGCGGACCTGCGCGGTCGCCTCAAGGCCCCGGCGGTCGACCTGACCCAGGACCTCTACGTTTCGGGCAAGCTGCCCACCGGCCGGGTGATGGCCAAGGACGAGGACGTCTGCCTGCACTGCGGCCTCTGCGCCGAGCGGTGCCCGACCGGCGCCTGGGACATGCAGAAGTTCTACCTCGAGATGACGCACGCCGGAGGGTGCAATGCCTGAGGCTGCTCAGTCGCAAGGGGGTGTGTCCGTGGCGGGCAAGTCCCGCGTCAACGACTTCGTCGTCAAGTTCGCCAACGTCAACGGCTCGGGCTCGGCCAGCGCCAACGGCCTCTTCGCCCGCTCGGTCATGCGGATGGGCGTGCCGGTGGCGGCCCGCAACATCTTCCCGTCGAACATCCAGGGTCTGCCCACCTGGTACGAGGTGCGGATCACCGAGGCCGGGCATCTGGGCCGCCGCGGCGGCGTCGACCTGATGGTCGCGATGAACCCGCAGACCTGGGACCGCGACGTGGCCGAGATCGAGAGCGGCGGGTTCCTGTTCTACGACTCCACCCGCGCGATCCCGCCGTCGAAGTTCCGCGACGACATCACGGTCATCGGCGTGCCGCTGACGGCCATGTGCAACGAGGCCTACGAGCTGCCGCGCGAGCGCCAGCTGTTCAAGAACACCATCTATGTCGGCGCTCTGGCGGGGCTGCTCGGCATGGAGATCCAAGCGATCGAGGAACTGCTCGCAGACGATTTCGCGGGCAAGGATCGCCTGATCAAGGCCAACGTCGAGGCCCTGCACATGGGCCTGAGCTATGTGCAGAAGTTCTTGGCCCCGCTGCCGCTGCAGGTGCGCCGCGCCGACGCGGTGGGCGACCGGATCTATGTCGAGGGCAACAACGCGGCCGCCCTGGGCGCGGTCTATGGCGGAGCGACCGTCTGCGCCTGGTATCCGATCACGCCGTCGACCTCGCTGGCCGAGGCCTTCACCGGCTACTGCCAGGACCTGCGCGTCGATCCGCAGACCGGCAAGAACCGCTTCGCCATCGTCCAGGCCGAGGACGAGATCGCCTCGATCGGCATCGTGGTGGGCGCCGGCTGGAACGGCTGCCGTTCGTTCACCGCCACGTCCGGGCCCGGCATCTCGCTGATGACCGAGTTCATCGGCCTCAGCTATTTCGCCGAGATCCCGGCGGTGATCTTTGACGTGCAGCGGGGCGGGCCGTCCACCGGCATGCCGACGCGCACCCAGCAGGCCGACCTGGTGGCCGCCGCCTATGCGGGTCACGGCGACACCAAGCACCCGATGCTGCTGCCGGCCGATCCGGGCGAGTGCTTCGAGATGGGGGCCCTGGCGTTCGACCTGGCCGACCGCCTGCAGACGACCGTCTTTGTGATGCTCGACCTCGACATCGGCATGAACGAGTGGCTGACCCACCCCTTCAAGTGGGACGATAGCCGTAAGCTTGATCGCGGTAAGGTGATGACCGCCGAGGAGCTGGAGGCCGGCGCGGACTTCGGCCGCTACAAGGATGTCGATGGTGACGGCATTCCTTACCGCACCTATCCGGGCACGCACCCGACCTTGGGCGGCTATTTCACCCGCGGCACCTCGCGGAACCCTTACGCCCGCTACTCGGAGGAGGGGGCGGTCTACGTCGACAACATGGAGCGCCTGCTCCGCAAGTTCGACACCGCCAAGACCCTGGTGCCCGCGCCGATCCTGCGCGCCGGCAAGCGCAAGACCCGGGACGGGGTGATCTACTTCGGCTCCACGACTCCGGCGATGCACGAGGCGCTGGAGATGCTGGAGGCCCAGGGCCGCAGCCTGGACGCCCTGCGCATCCGCGGCTTCCCGTTCGCCGACGAGGTATTCGACTTCATCGACCAGCATGACCGCGTGTTCCTGGTCGAACAGAACCGCGACGCGCAGCTCAAGACGCTGCTGATGACCGAGGGCGAGGTCGATCCGGCCAAGCTGGTCTCGATGCTCCACTACGACGGCACGCCGATCACGGCGCGCTATATCGCCGGCGAGATCGCGCGCCGGATGCAGCTTGGCCAGAGCGAGGCGGCGGAATGACCTACATCCTCAAGCCCCAGCTGCATCACCCCAAGCTGCCGACCAACAGCCTGGGCTATACGCGCCGTGACTATGAAGGCTCGGTCTCGACGCTGTGCGCCGGTTGCGGCCACGACAGCATCTCGGCCGCCATTATCCAGGCCTGTTTTGAGCTGGAGCTGCCGCCGCATCGCGTGGCCAAGCTGTCGGGCATAGGGTGCTCGTCGAAGACGCCGGACTACTTCCTGGGCAACTCGCATGGCTTCAACACCGTGCACGGCCGCATGCCTTCGGTGCTGACGGGGGCTAACCTCGCCAACCGCGACCTGATCTACCTTGGCGTATCGGGCGACGGCGATAGCGCCTCGATCGGGCTGGGCCAATTCGCCCACGCCATCCGGCGCAGCGTGAACATGCTCTACATCGTCGAGAACAACGGCGTGTACGGCCTGACCAAGGGCCAGTTCTCGGCCACCTCGGACAAGGGCTCCAAGTCCAAGCGCGGTGTCGTCAACACCGACGCCGGCATCGACATGGTCAGCCTTGCGCTACAGATGGGCGCGACCTTCGTGGGCCGCAGCTTCTCCGGCGACAAGGAACAGCTCGTCCCGCTGATCAAGGCCGGGCTCAGCCACAAGGGCGCGGCGTTCATCGACTGCATCAGCCCGTGCGTGCAGTTCAACAACCACAACGGCTCGACCAAGAGCTTCGACTATGTGCGCGAGCACAACGAGGCGGTGAACCGTCTGGACGTGATCACGCCCCGCGACGAGATCAAGGTCGACTACAAGCCCGGCGAGACGGTGCGGGTGCAGCAGCACGACGGCTCGGTGCTGTCGCTGCACAAGCTCAACGAGCTCTACAACCCCAACAGCCGCGCCCAGGCCCTGGGTTATCTCCAGGCGCGGCAGGCGAGGGGTCAGATCGTCACCGGCCTGCTGTTCGTCGATCCCAAGGCCGGCGATCTGCACGACGCCGTGGACACGGTCGAGACGCCGCTGAACCAGCTGAACGAGCCCGAGCTGGTGCCGGGGCAGACGGCGTTGGAGAGGATCAACGCCGCGCTACGGTAGCGCTGCGACGAATATTCGCAGGCGGCGGTTAACCTGTCGTCCACGCGGCTAGATCACATTCGTTCGAGACACATTCGTGAGTTGTGTTGTGGACGAAGCCCCCGTCGTAGACGTCGAAGAAATCGATGCCTCCTCGCCGGCCGATCAGGCGCCGCCTGAGGCCGACCCCTGTGCGCCGTTCACAACGGCCGACGGTCGACAGGTGCGTGTCACCGCGACCCTCGATCCCGTGTTCGAGGCCAAGGGCTTCACCCGCATCGGATTCCGCCTCATCCGGCGCGTGATGCTGCAGCGCTACAACGGCGAAGACGAGTTGACGCCGCAGCAGGTGAGCCATCTTTCATCGGCCGAGCTGCTGCGGGTCGATCTGGCGACCATTGCCCGGGGCATCAGCCGGCTGAGGTCCGACACCGTCCAGCACCTCAGCCTGATCGTGCCGATCTCGTACACAAGCCTGTCCAGCCTGAAGGGCCGCACCGAACTGGTCGCCCGCCTGAAGGAGGCCGGGAGCCTGGTGAAGCTGGGCGTGATCTGCGAGATCCTGGACGCTGACGGGGTGCCGCCGGCGTCGCTGCTGACCGTCGTGACCGTCGTCAAGCCGATCACACTGCTGGCCGTGGGCCGCCTGGCGGACACAACCCCGAAGTCGATCATGCGGTTTGAGGACACGGGGCTACAGGCGCTGTCGTTCGAGTGCCCGCCAAACCTGGGCGACCAGGAGTTCCAGGTCTGGGCGGCCGGCGCCGTCATCGCGGCCAAGCGCGTCGCCAAGGCGGTGCTGGTCTATGGCGCAGGCACGCCCACCCGCGGCGGGGTCCTCGCCGCCCTCGGCGCCAGCCACGTCGGCGTCAGCTGAGTCCGCTGTCCGCGCCGTTGGCCCGAACTTCAGCGAGCCTCGGCCGTCTTGGGCGTGGTGGTCTCGACGCCCTTCGCCCCGCTGAGGTTCGGCACGTAGAGACCGGTCGCCATCTTGGCCAGGAAGCCCTCAGGACGCAGGCGGGGCCCGTAGGCGGCGCAGGGATCGTCGTCGCCGATCTTCCGTGACTTGAGGCCCTCGGGCGTGGCCGCCGCCGCCGCCGCGTCGGCGAACGGCTCGATCAGCTGGAGCGCGTCGCCCAGCCGGCTCAGCGAGGGATTGTCGGTGCCCAGCGGCTGGGCGTCGCGGGTCCAGACGACCGACGCCAGTTGCCGGCCCTGGCGATCCAGCATCTCAGCCTCGGCGCCCAGGCCGCCCGTCGCGCCCGGCACCCGCAGCCCGATGGGGCCGGGGATGAAGAAGCCGGACGCCGCCGAGAGGGCCGAGGCCACGCGGCCGGTGGGTTCGACGCGGGTGATCACGGCGCGCACTCTGGCGTCCGCCTCGGCGGGGCTGGCGGCCAGGGCGTAGCGCTCGGTGAACTCGAAGCAGAGCTGCGCGTCGGCTTCGCGCGCCAGCAACGCCCGTTCTGCGTCGGTAAGCCAGGCGGTCTTGGGGCCGGCAACGACGACCGTAGGCTCGATGGCGACGCTTGCGACCCGAACCTCCGCCTTGCGTTGGGCAAGGCCGGTCCGCACGGCGCCCTCGCGCGTCGCGAGGCCGTCGTAGGTCGAGAGCTGGCCCGACGGCTTGGGGGTGGCGGCGCAGGCCCCCAGCATCAGGAGAAGGGGTAGGGCGGCGACGGCCTTCATGGGCGGCTCCTGCGGCACACGATGTTGCCCCGCCCAACGCCCGAGAGCTCATTTGGCGCCGCCCGCGCCCCATTCAAGCGGCCGCGCCGAGTTTAGGCGCGGGTCAGCTGGCCCATCACGAAGGCGTCTTCCCCGGCCTGCGCCAGACCCGCCAGCACGTCGGGCAGGTCCTGGGGATCGACCACCAGCATCAGGCCCACGCCGCAGTTGAACGTGCGACGCATCTCATGCTCGGAAACGCCGCCCGTCTGCGCCAGCCACTGAAAAACCGGCGGCATCGTCCAGGCCTCCCAGTCGAACTTGGGAACGAGCCCCTCGGCGATGCAGCGTGGCGGGTTCTCGATCAGGCCGCCGCCGGTGATATGGGCCAGGCCCTTCACGCGGCCGGCCTTCAGGTGGGGCAGGACGGTCTTGATGTAGATGCGGGTGGGCTCCAGCAGCGCCTCGGCCAGCGTCTTGCCTTCGGCGAACGGGGCAGGGTCGTCCCAGGCCAGCCCTGAGCGCTCGACGATGCGGCGGATCAGCGAGTAGCCGTTGGAGTGCGGGCCCGACGAGCCCAGGCCGATCAGGATGTCGCCGTCCTTCTGGTCGCCCAGGCGCGGCAGCACCTTGTCGCGGTCGACGGCGCCCACGCAGAAGCCGGCCATGTCGTAGTCGCCCTCGGCGTACATGCCGGGCATTTCGGCCGTCTCGCCGCCCACCAGGGCGCAGCCAGCCTGGCGGCAGCCCTCGGCGATGCCCGCGACGACGGACGCCGCGGACTCAACGTCCAGCTTCCCGGTGGCGTAATAGTCCAGGAACATCAGCGGCTCGGCGCCCTGGGCCAGCAGGTCGTTGACGCACATGCCCACCAGGTCGATGCCGACCGTGCCGTGCAGCCCCGTCTCGATGGCCACCTTCAGCTTGGTGCCCACGCCGTCGGTCGTGGTCACCAGCAGCGGATCGTCGTAGCCCGCGGCCTTCAGGTCGAACAGCGCCCCGAACCCGCCCAGCGAGGGCTCCGACCCCGACCGCCGGGTCGATCTGGCCAGCGGCTTGATGCGCTCGACGAGCTCGTTTCCGGCGTCGATCGAGACGCCGGCTTGCGCATAGGTGAGACCGTTTGGCCGTTCGGACATTTACGAACCCGGACTTGGAGTGCAGAGAGACGCGCTTGCGGGCTGGAGTCGCCCGCGCGCGGGGCTATAGCTGATTTATGACGCCTATCACTACCACCGCCGAACTCGCGGCGTTCTGCGACAAGATCAAGGGCCAGCCGTTCGTGGCGGTCGACACCGAGTTCATGCGTGAAACCACGTACTGGCCCAAGCTGTGCCTGATCCAGGCTGCGGCGCCCACGGCCGAGGCGTGCATCGATCCGCTGGCCGAGGGGATCGACCTCGAGCCCTTCCTCGAGATTCTGCGAGACGAAAAGATACTCAAGGTTTTCCACGCCGCCCGCCAGGACGTGGAAATCTTCAACAACCTGCAGGCCATGCCCCGGCCGCTGTTCGACACCCAGGTCGCCGGCATGGCGGCGGGCTTCGGCGAGCAGATCGCCTATGACGCCCTGGTCCGCCAGATGCTGAAGATCGAGCTCGACAAGAGCTCGCGCTTCACCGACTGGGCGCGCCGGCCGCTGACCGACAACCAATTGACCTATGCGCTGGCCGACGTGACCCATCTGGCCAAGCTCTACCCCATGCTGCGCGAGCGGCTGGAAAAGGAAGGCCGCCTGGGCTGGGTCACCGATGAGATGGCCGACCTGACGGCGCCGGCGAACTACGACGTCGAGCCCGAGAACGCCTGGAAGCGGCTGCGCCCGCGCCGGCACACGGCCAAGTACCTCGCCGTCTACCGCGCGGTCGCCGCGTGGCGCGAGCGCACGGCGCAGCTGCGCGACCAGCCGCGGGGTCGCATTCTGAAGGACGAGGCGATCGACGAGATCGCCACCCAGTCGCCGACCGACGCCGACGGTCTGGACCGCCTGCGCTCGGTGCCCAAGGGCTTCTCCGGCTCGCGGTTCGGCCCCGATCTGGTGGCCGCGATCCGTGAAGCGCTGAAGGATCCCGAGGCCTACGCCCCGGTGATCGAGAAGGTGCGGCAGCAGGCGTCGCCGGCCGCCGGCGCCGTCGTCGAACTGCTGAAGGTGCTGCTGAAGGCCCGCGCCGAGGAGGCCGGCGTGGCCTCCAAGCTGATCGCCACGGTCTCGGACCTCGAGCAGATCGCCAACGACGACAGCGCTGATGTCGGCGCCCTCAAGGGCTGGCGGCGCGAGGCGTTCGGCGAGGACGCGCTCAAGCTCAAGCGTGGCGAACTGGCCCTCGTGCTGGACGGCTCGCGCGTGCGGGTGGTCGAGGTGCGCCGGGCGCCGAGAGCGGCCTCCGCCGGCTGAAAGGCCGTTCCCTGAGGATAACCGAAGCGTCGGATCGTGAAGGTCTTTTGACGCTCGTCCGACAGTTTTCCACAGACGCTCCACCGTCTGTCGCCGCGTCGCTCCACAGGACCTGGATGCGGGCCCATTGCGCCCGCACGGGGTCTGCGAGACCCTCAACTTGCCGAGAGGGAAAGCGGCGCGGCGGACCGGGCGACCGGGCGGCAAGCGGGCAGGAGGCTCTCCGGATTTGAAGGCGCCAGGGGCAACCCCGGCGAGTTCTGGCCCGGAGGCGGCACGGAAGTCGGAGCGGAGTTCAGCTGGGCGACCAGCGGGGCCGAGTTACCCCTTCCGCCTCAAAGGCTCAGGTCCCCCAACGGATCTGGATTAGAGGGCGGTGTTCCGGGCGACCGGTGCGCCGCCCTCTTCATTTGGGCCCTAAGGCCTCGGTGTCCTGACAGTCTTTGCCGAAGGTCCGACTGACCGGGGCGCGACCTGCACCCCCGCGCCCCGGTCAGCTCAATTCCAGCTTCAGCTTCAGCGCCTGTGCCAGGGTCTGGGCCCGGCGCGTAGTCTGCTCGCCCAGCAGCATGTCTTCCCAGCCGCTGAGGGCGGTGAGCACCAGGCGGTCGCCGCGGACTGTCAGCGAGGACTTCTCCAGAAGGCGCACATTGTGGCCCGACAGGTCGCAGCCCAGGCGCAGGGCCGAGCCCAGGGCGCGCGCCCGCTGCCGGCGCTCAGGCGTGAGCACGCGCGCCACCGAGGTGTCCGGCGGCTGGGGCGCTGCGGAGTGGCGCGAGAAGGCCACCGAGGCCAGGAACACCCGCTCGGCGTGGTTCATGCCGGCCAGGGGCGCGCGCAACACCTGCTCGAACGCGAGGTCCGCGCGATGGTCGGGGTGCAGCCGAGAGCCCAGTTCTGCCAACCGGCTGGCGGCGGCGGTCAGGATCATGTCGCGCCCGCCGAACAGCGGCGGCAGCTTCTCGAACAGCGGTGCGACCCAGGCCTCCAGCGCGTGGCCCAGCTCAGGCGAGATGCCCCGCTGTGACGTCAGCGCCTCGCAGCCCTCGATGAGGGGGTTCAGCTGGCGCATCTCGGGCGTCATGGCTTCCAGCAAGAGGCCCTCGCGCACGCCGTAGGCCGAGATGATGATCTTCTCGACGCCCAGTCGCTCGATCAGTCGCTCCAGCACCAGGGCGGCGTAGGGCAGGCTGTCGAAACGCTTCTTCGAGAGGCCCTCGATCCGCTCGAGCGAGCTGCGCGACTGGCGCTGCACCAGTCGCGAAAGGTCGAGCGCGTCGGCGCCGCTGATCTCGTACTGGTGGGCCACGTGCAGCGGATAGTCGGCGATCTGCATGTGGAGCAGGGCGAGGTTGCGCCAGGCGCCGCCGACGGCGTGGAATTCGGGACTGGCGTAGCGGTTGGCGAGCGGCGCGAGATGGTCGTCCACCAGCCGCCGCGTGCGCTCGAGGTTCAGCGGCTTGGGCGCGCCCAGGGCGAACGGCCCCAGGGGCAGGGTGACGCCCTCGATGTGCGCCATGCCGTTCAGGCGCACCAGCTCCAGGCTGGATCCGCCCAGGTCGCCCACCACCCCCTCGGCGTCGGGCTGGCCGCAGATCACCCCCAGGGCGGCGTAGCGCGCTTCCTCCTCGCCCGAGAGCACCCGGATCTCGAGACCGGTCTCGTCCTTGATGCGCTTCAGGAAGGCCTTGCCGTCGGCGGCCTCGCGGACGGCGGCCGTGGCGCAGGCGGTGACCTCGTCCGCCCTCCAGCCGTCCAGCACCGAGCGGAAGCGGCGCAGCGCGCCGATGGCGGCTTCGACGCCCTCCTGTGAGAGACGCCGCGTCGCGGTCAGGTCCTTGCCCAGGCCCGCCACGACCTTCTCGTTGTAGACAGTCCAGAGCGCACGACCATCGACCCGGTAGATCACCAGGCGAACGGAGTTGGATCCGACGTCGATGACAGCCGCCTGACGGCCGTCCGGGCGGCTGGCGCTATCCCCGCGTGGCCACATTTTCGATCGCGCGCGGCATGTCTTTCACTTTCTGCCCGCGACCGGAAAGGCTGGGATTGGTCATGAAGTAGTCGTGCGCCGAAAAAGCGTTCGGGTGGTCCCAGGCAGGATCACGCCTATAGCCGCCGTCGGCATCGAGGGTCCAGCTTTGCGCTTCGTCTTTCAGGTTCGCCACCATGATCTGCTGGAGGACCTGTTGATGCACCGTCGGGTTTTCGATGGGCGTCATCACCTCGACCCGGCGGTCCAGGTTGCGCGGCATCCAGTCGGCCGACGACATGTAGAGGCGCGCGTGCTGCGAGGGCATGGGATGGCCGTTGGCGAAGGCCACGACCCGGCCATGCTCGAGGAAGCGACCCACGATCGACTTCACCCGGATGTTCTCGGACAGGCCCGGCACGCCCGGGCGCAGGCAGCAGATGCCGCGGATCACGAGATCGACCGGCACCCCGGCCTGGCTGGCCTGATAGAGGCCGTCGATAACCTCGGGGTCGACCAGCGAGTTCATCTTGGCCCAGATGGCCGCCGGCTTGCCCGCCTCGGCGTTGGCGATCTCCTGGCGGATCAGCTTCAGGAGGTCGCGCTTCATGGTGACCGGCGAGAACGACAGGCGTTCCAGGCCTACGGGCTGGGCGTAGCCGGTGACGTAGTTGAACAGTTTAGCGGCGTCGCGGCCGAACGGCGGCTCGGTCGTGAACAGCGACAGGTCGGTGTAGATGCGGGCCGTGATCGGGTGGTAGTTGCCGGTCCCGAAGTGGCAGTAGCTGCGCAGCTGCTCGCCTTCCTTGCGGACGACGACCGACAGTTTGGCGTGGGTCTTGTACTCGATGAAGCCATAGACGACGTGGACGCCGGCGCGTTCCAGGTCGCGCGCCCACTTCAGGTTGGCCTCTTCGTCGAACCGCGCCTTGATCTCGATGAGGGCGGTGACGTTCTTGCCGTTCTCGGCCGCTTCGATCAGGGCCGCCACGATCGGGCTGTCCTTGGACGTGCGGTACAGCGTCTGCTTGATCGCCAGCACGTTCGGGTCGCGGGCCGCCTGACGCAGGAACTGCACCACCACGTCGAAGCTCTCGAACGGGTGGTGGACCAGGATGTCCTTCTCGCGGATGGCGGCGAAGCAGTCGCCGCCGTGGTCGCGGATGCGCTCGGGGAAACGGGGTTCGAACGGCTTGAACTTCAGGTCCGGCCGGTCCGACGGAATGAGCTGGGTCAGTTCGTCCAGGCCCAGCAGCCCGTCGAACACGATCACATCCTCCGGCTCCACCCGCAGGCTCTGCAGGATGAAGGCCCGCAGCTCCTCAGGCATGTCGTCTTCGATCTCGATGCGCACCACCGAGCCCAGGCGCCGCTGCTTCAGGCGCGCCTCGAACTCGCGAACCAGGTCCTCGGCCTCTTCCTCGATTTCGACGTCGCTGTCGCGGATCAGGCGGAACACCCCCTGTTCCTCGATCTCGCACCCCGGGAACAGGTGGTCGAGGAACAGCGTGACCATGCTTTCCAGCGAGATTACGCGGCGCTTGGCCTTGCGGCGCGTCGGCCGGCCGGGCGCCACGTCCCAGAAGCGCGCCATCTGGGCGGGCAGGGGCGCCAGGGCATACAGCTGGCGACCGTCCGTCATGCGGCGGATTTTCAGGACCAGCGAAAACGCCAGGTTGGGGATGAACGGGAACGGGTGCGCCGGGTCGATGGCGAGCGGCGTCAGAACCGGGAACAGCTCTGACAGGAACCGCGCCTCCAACGCCGATCGCTCGTCGGGCGTGACTTCGTCGGCCGAGATGTAGTGCAGGCCTTCCGCGGCGAGTTCGGCGCGCAGGTTGCGCCAGCGGCTCTGCTGGTCGGCCATCAGGTCGCTCGCGGCGGCGTTGACCCGCACCAGCTGCTCGGCCGCGGTGAGGCCGTCCAGGCTCAGCGTGCGAACGCCTTCGCGGACCTGCGCCTTCAGACCGGCCACGCGCACCATGTAGAATTCGTCGAGGTTGTTGGCGCTGATCGACAGGAACCGCAGCCGCTCGAACAGCGGGTGGCGCAGGTTCATGCTCTCGGCCAGCACGCGCCTGTTGAAGGCCAGCCAGGACAGCTCGCGATTGAAGAAGCGGGCCGGCGAACCCTTGAGGTCATCGATCGCCCCCGACGCGGCCTCGCCTGTGGCAGACGTGGCGGCTTTCATCGGTGAGACGTCGTTGGGCATACTGATTCTCTAACGCGGTCAGGCGCTCTGCAGAGTTGACCTGGAAAGGTTAACGTCCCTCTTGCGGTCGTCCGGCAGGGACCAGAACGGCCTCACCTTCCGATACGCTTTGAACGCGTCGCTGGCCGCATCGATCACGTCGTCTTCGTCACGGGTCAGGCGGCCGACTTCCAGCCCTGCGGCGAAGGCCAGGTCTCCCGATCGGCGGCCGACGGCGCGCAGAGCGATGGCGCGCGCCACCGCCATGTCGTTCAGTTCGCCGAGATGGTCCTGCAGGGTCCGGAGCGCGGCGATGAACCGCGCGCGCCGCTTGGGATGCTCGGGGAAGGCGCCGCCGAAGAACGCCGCCGCGTAGCGCAGCTTCTTGGCCAGCTTGCGCAGGTCGTGCCGGGCCTCGACGTCGATCTCGCGGAACTTGTGCGACCGGCGTCGCAGCCGCTGGTCCAGGCGGTCCATCACCGGCGCCGCCAGCGCGGCGACCGGCCCCTCGCGCAGCGCGCGCTGGCGGTCATTGGCCAACCGCTGCCAGCCGCCGACCTCCACCCATTCGCCCAGCATGAGCAGGAGCGTGCGGAACCGATCCGAACGGACGGCCGCCAGGGCGTGCTCATAGGCCTCGGCCTGGGCGATCCGCAGGGCGCGGAAGAACGCGGCGCGTCCGGCGCTCTCGTCGATCTCGTCGGGCGTGGCGGCGCGCTGCAGGAAGACGTCGAAATCGCGGGCGTCGGCCAATTCGCCCGCCAGCCAGCGCGTCTCGCTGCGCGCGGCGTTCAGGCCTTCCGGGTCCAGCATCCCGCGGAACACCGACAGGGCCGCGCGGAACCGGCGCAGGCCCACCCGCATCTGGTGCAGGACATCCGGATTGTGGGCGCGCTGCAGCAGCCGCGCGTTGCCGGCGATCTGGACCAGTGCGTCGCGGGCGATCCGCTGGAAGGCTTCGGCGCCGGTGATGGTCGGAATGATGGCGGTGTTCTGGGCTTTCAGCGCCGCGACGCCGTCGTGACCCACCAGGCGATAGCCACGCTCAGCCTTGCTCTCGAACGCCAGGGTCAGCGGGGCCTTGCCCAGCAGCTCCCGCGCCAGATCGAACAGCGCCTGCGGCGGGCCGGAGAGCAGCTCCAGCTCCATCTCGGCCACCGGCTCCTGGCGGTCGCCGGCCACGATCAGGCCGGTGTCGAGGCTGACCTCGATGCGGATGTCGCCCCGCACCCACAGATGCACGCGGCGCTCGACCTCGACGCTGAAGACCGGAGCGAGCGGGGCAGCGCCGATGGCGGCTACCGCCGGCGTGCCCGCCAGGGCCGCGAGGTCCAGATCGGGGCCCGGAACCTGCGTCTCCCACTCGTCGCGTTCGAAGATGCCGCCGCTGGCGCGGTGTTTCAGGGTCTGGATGTAGGCCGAGCCCTTGCGCCGCACCCGCAGGCTGAACGCCCCGTCGCGCAGCGCCAGGCTGGGCGTGTCGAAATAGACGGCATGAAGCTGGGAGACCTTGGCCTGATCCGCGGGGAAGGCTTCGCCCTGCAGCGCCTCGAGGGCGCCGACGCCGAGCTGGAACTTCAATTCCAGCTCCTGGGCGGCCGTTGCCGGGATCCGCGCGAGCATTCCCAGGTCCCGTCGAACGCGGCCCCATGCGCCGCGCTCAGAACCACTGCCGGAAAACGAATCGCTCTGTCTATCGCGCTGCGAAAGATTCTTGGGAAATCGGCTGCAGCGCCCGTGTCAGAGGTCGAGAGCGCCTTGCGCTTCCAGGATCTGCCGCGCCAGCACGCGTGTCACCGGTCGGAACCCCTCGTCGCCGGCCTCGTCCAGGCGCTTCACGATCGCCTCGGCGTCCGGGATCGAGCGGCGCATGCGGGTCAGGAGGTAGGGGTAGACCTCTTCCGGCGGGCGGATGTTGCGATCGCGGAAGAACCGCCGCAGCACGCCTTCGAGCACGGTGTCGTCCGGCGCCTCGATCTCGACCACCGGGAACGCGTTCAGGCGCGAGCGAAGATCGGGCAGGGCGGTGGGCCACGTCGACGGGCGTGTCCGGCCGGTCAGCAGGAGACCTCCGCCCTCGCGGGCCGCCAGGTTGATCAGATGGAACAGGCCTTCGGTCGACGCGCCCCTGTCGGCGTCTTCCAGCAGCACCGGACGCCCCGGCGCCGCCCCGACGTCGGGGTTTCGCGGATCGAGGATCAGGGCGTCGACGCGGGCGGCCCAGGCCCGCGCCAGATGCGACTTGCCGACGCCTTTCTGTCCAAGGATCGCCAGGCAGCCGCCCTGCCATGCCGGCCACGCCTCGACGGCGTTGACCGCCAGCGCGTTGGACGGACCCCGGACAAACGCGTCGAACGACGGCGCCTCGGGTTCCTGGCCCAGACTCAGCCGAAGCTGCCGTGTCATGCGTGGCGCCGATCGATGGATATCACGCGTGGAACTTAGGCCGCAGGAACCCGCCGCGCCAGCTACCCGCGCAGTTTGTCCACGACTACTCGGGCTTTGCGCCGTTCAGTTCACGTGCGCCGGCCAGGCTCCAGCCCTCGGGCTTCAACAGCTCGATCGGCGAGAAGCGCACCTTGTAGTCCATCTTCTCCGACCCGCGGACCCAATAGCCAAGGTACACGTAGGGCAGGTTGGTCAGGCCGGCCTGGATCACATGGTCCAGGATCACATAGCTGCCCAGGCTGCGGCGGCTGATGTTCGGATCATAGAAGCTGTAGACCAGCGACAGCCCGTCGTTCATCAGGTCGACCAGGGTGCAGGCGATCAGGTCGCCGGGGCCGCCGTCCTTCGAGCGGGTGCGGTATTCGATGATGTGGGTGCGGACCGCGGTATCCTCGACCATCGCCACATAGTCCGGCCACGTCATCTCGGCCATGCCCCCGTCGGCGTGGCGGGCGGTCAGGTAGCGGCGCAGCAGGTCGAACTGCTCCATCGTGGCCTCGGCCTCGACCAGGTGGCGCTCGATGTCGTCGTTGCGGTTCAGGATCTTCCGTTCCGAACGCGAGAAGACGTAGTCGCCGGCCGGGATGCGCGCCGAGACGCAGGCCGAGCAGGCTTCACAGGCCGGACGGTAGGCGATGTTCTGCGAGCGGCGGAAGCCCACGGCCGTCAGGCTGTCGTTGACGGCCGCGCCGTCCGACAGGGGCAGGTGGGCGAACACCTTGCGTTCGAAACGTTCGGGCAGGTACGGGCACGGCGACGGCGCAGTCAGGAAGAACCGGAGCTGTCGGGTCGGGAAGTGCTGCGTCACGGACCGGGTGTCGCTTTCTCAGGAGAGCGTGTTCGCCGATTAGGCGTCATGCCGGGGCTCGGCGCAAGAACTCCCTACAGACCCGAATTCTCGGGCAACACCGGCGCCTCACGCAGCAGGACGATCGCGATCCGCCGGTTGCCGGGCAGCATCGGGTCGTCCGGATACAGCGGTTCGGACGCGGCCTTGCCCGAGACCTGGTAGACGCGGTCGGCCTCGACGCCGGCGCCCTGAAGCACCTTGCGCGAGGCGTCGGCGCGGGCCGACGACAGCGACCAGTCGCCTTCGGGCTTGGCCCCGTTCGCGCTGGCGCTGGTGTGGCCGTAGATGCTGATCCGGTTGGGCAGCTGGTTGATGGTCTTGGAGATCGCCCGCAGCAGCACCTTGGCCCGGTCGTTCGGCTGGGCCGAGCCCTGGTTGAACATCGAGCGGCCTTCCTGGTCGATCAGCTGGATCCGCAGGCCTTCAGGGGTCTCGTCGATAATGATGTTCTTCGACAGTTCGGCCAGCTCGGGCATCGACTGCAGCGCTTGGCGCAGCGACTGGGCGGCCGACTGGAAGGCGGCTTCCTCGCGCTTGGCCTGGGCTTCGGCCATGGCGGCGGCGGCGGCCTCCTCGGGCGTCTTGGCCTTGCTGCCTTCCTTGGAGTCGCCGTCGTTGGGGTTCTGCGAGCTGGGGGCCAGTTCTTCGATCACGTCGCTGGAGCCGGCGCTCTTTGAGCCGTCCGAACCCAGGGCCGAGCCGCCCAGGATGCCGCCGGCGCCCGACATGGTCTGCGAGACGCTGGCCGGGGCGAAATAGTCGGCGATCCCGCGCTTCTGCTCAGGCGAGGTGGTGTTGATCAGCCACATCAGCAGGAAGAAGGCCATCATGGCGGTCACGAAGTCGGCGTACGCGACTTTCCAGGCGCCGCCGTGGTGTCCCGCGCCGCCGCCCTTCTTGACCTTCTTGATGACGATCGGCTGTTCGCCCACAGCCATGGTTCACCCGCCTTAACTCTGATTCCCCCGCAAACTGCGCGAGGCGCGTTAAGATGGCGTTGCCCGTAGCTGGTGGGGGTCGTCCTTGGTCGTCCTGGAAACCGAACGTCTGAGCCTGCGCGAGGTCGAGCTGACCGACGCGCCCTTCATGCTGGAGCTGCTCAACTCGCCCGGCTTCCTTGAGAACATCGGCGACCGCGGCGTCCGCGACGAGCATCAGGCCCGCGCCTACATCGAGGAGCGCGTCCTGGGCAGCTATCGCGACCACGGCTTCGGCATGTGGCTGGCGATACAAAAGGCCGACGGCGCGCCGGTGGGGCTGGCCGGTCTGGTTCGCCGCGAAGGACTGGACACGCCAGACGTAGGTTACGCCTTCATCCAGAAGGTCTGGGGCCGCGGCTACGCCCAGGAGGCGGCCGCGGCCGTCCTGGCCCACGCTCAGGGGCCGATGGGCATCCCCAAGCTGGCGGCGATCACCACTCCGGAGAACTTCGCCTCGATGGCTGTGCTGCGGAAAATCGGCTTCACCTACCAGGGCATGATCCAACTGCCCGGCATCGACCGCGAGAGCACCTACTTCACGGCGGGCGGCTGACGCGCCGCGCGCGCGGGGGCCACTCGGCGATTCTACCCCTTCACTTTCGTCGGGGAAGGAAGCTAGGCCGTGGAGAAGGTTCATCTGAAGGCGCATCCCATGCAGACGCGGTTCGTCGAGGCCAACGGTTTCCGCTTTGCGGTGGACGAGGAAGGCGAGGGCGATCACCTGGCCCTCTGCCTGCACGGTTTCCCCGAGAGCCGGTTCTCCTGGCGCTTCCAGATGCCGGTGTTGGCGCAGATGGGCTACCGGGTCTGGGCGCCCGACCTGCGCGGCTATGGCGAGACCGAGCCCAAGCCCAAGGCGATGAAGGACTATCTCATCGACCGGCTGATGGAGGACGTGGGCGCGCTCATCGACGCCAGCGGGGCCAAAAAGGTCACCCTGATCGGGCACGACTGGGGCGCGGGCCTGGCCTGGGCGTTCGCGGCCAACCGCGTGCGGCCGCTGGAGCGGCTGGTGATCATGAACGTGCCGCACCCGGCGGTGATGGCGGCCCAGCTGCGCACCAACAAGGCTCAGCGCAAGAAGTCCTGGTACATGTTCTTCTTCCAGCTGCCTGGCGTGCCCGAGTGGACCCTGACCGCCAACGACGGCCGCGCCATCCGCCGCGCCTTCTTCGACATGGCCCAGGACAAGACCAATTTCGGGCCTGAGGTTCTGGAGCGCTACGCCAAGGACGCTCAGCGGCCGGGCGCGATCCGCGGCATGGTCAACTGGTACCGTGCGGCGCTGCGCCTGCAGGGCAAGATGGCCGGGCCCTGGGATGTGATCGAGACGCCGACCCTGATCGTGTGGGGCGAGGCGGATGCGGCGCTGGGGATCGAACTGCTGGACGGGACCGAGGAATACGTCCGCGACCTCACGATCAAGCGTCTGCCGGGCGTGTCGCACTGGGTCCAGCAGGAAGCCCCGCAGAAAGTGAACCCGATCCTGCAGGAATGGCTGCCCTCGCTCGAGCCCTCCCTCCCTTAATGGGGAGGGACAGCTCGCCTCAGGCGAGCAGGGTGGGGAGGTGTTGATCCTCACCGGACCCCCAGGACTAGCCCCGACTTCCTCACCCTGGCGGCTTTGCCGCCTGTCCCTCCCCATCAAGGGAGGGAAGGATTTGCTCCAGGAGCAGTGGCGCGATCGGCACATCCGGCGGGGCCGCGGGGTCGATCCACAGCACCTCCTCGATCTCGGCCTGGATCGCGATGTCACCCGCAACCTCAACGAGATAGGCCGCGGACCTCACGGTCGCGCCAGGCTCGTTCGCCGCCGCCGCCTCGAACCGACCCAGCAAGGTCGCCGAGACCAGCTCGACCCCCAGTTCCTCCGCCAGCTCGCGGGCCAGGGCTGCCAGATCGTCCTCGCCGGGCTCGCGCTTGCCGCCGGGCAGCATGAACCGCTGTGTCTGGCGTTTGCGCACGGTGAGTAGCCGTCCCGTGTCGTCGCGGATGACAGCGCCCACCACCTCGACGATCATCGGGGCAACCAAACAGAGGAAACGGCATGGGACGGGCGACCAAGGTGCTGGCCGAGGGCATCTACTTCGGCGAAGGGCCGCGCTGGCATGAGGGCCGGCTGTGGTTCAGCGATTTCTACGCGCATGCGGTGAAGTCGGTGTCGCTGGCCGGCGACGTCCGCGTCGAGTTCGAGATCGACGACCGGCCCTCGGGGCTGGGCTGGATGCCGGACGGCGCCATGCTGATCGTCTCCATGACGAGGCGCCAGGTCCTGCGCCGCACGGCGGACGGGACGATCACGGTTCACGCCGATCTGGGCCACATCGCCGACTTCCACTGCAACGACATGGTCGTCGATTCCGCGGGCGGAGCCTATGTCGGCAACTTCGGCTTCGACCTGGATGCCGCCATCGCGGCGAGGGGCGTCGAGCAGGTGCTGGCCGACCATCCGACCGCGAAGCTGGCCTATGTGTCGCCGACCGGCGAGGCCCGTATCGCCGCCGAGGGCATGCACTTCCCGAACGGCCCGGTCATCACGCCCGACGGCAAGACCCTGATCCTGGGCGAGACCCTGGGCGCGGTGCTCACCGCCTTCGATATCGGCCCGGACGGCGCGCTGTCGAACCGCCGTGTCTGGGCGACGACCTCGCCTAGCGTGCCGGACGGCATCTGTCTCGACGGCGACGGCGCGATCTGGATCGCCAATCCCATCGCCCCGATGTGCGTGCGGATCGCGGAGGGCGGCGAAGTGCTGGAGACCATCGAAACGGGCCAGCCCTGCTATGCCTGTATGCTGGGCGGCGACGACGGCAAGACGCTGTTCATGCTCACCGCCGCCAGCTCGGATCACGAGGCGGCTGCGAAGACGGCGACCGGCAAAATCATCGTGGCGCAGGTGGACAGCCCACGGGCCGGGCGGCCCTAGGCCCCCAGCAGGCGCGCGGCGCGCGGGGCGAAGTAAGTGATCACGCCCGCGGCGCCCGCGCGCTTGAAGGCGCCCAGGCTCTCCAGGATCGAGCGCTCCTCGTCCAGCCAGCCGTTCTGGGCGGCGGCCATGATCATCGCGTACTCGCCCGAGACCTGGAACGCGAAGGTCGGCATCTGAAAGGCGTCCACCACCTGGCGAACGATGTCGAGGTAGGGCATCCCCGGCTTGACCATCACCATGTCGGCGCCCTCGGCGATGTCGAGGGCCACCTCGCGCAGCGCCTCGGCATGGTTGGCGTTGTCCATCTGGTAGGTCTTCTTGTCGCCCGGGTTGTCCACTGAGCCCGTGCCCAGCTTCCCTGAGCCGATGGCCTCGCGGTAGGGGCCGTAGAAGGCCGAGGCGTACTTGGCGGCGTAGGACATGATCATCACGTCCTGCAGGCCCTCGCTCTCCAGCGCCTGGCGGATCGCGCCGACGCGACCGTCCATCATGTCGGAAGGGGCCAGGATATCGCAGCCGGCCTTGGCCTGCATGACCGCCTGGCGGACCAGCGCCTCGATGGTCTCGTCGTTGAGAATGCGGCCGTCCTGGATCAGGCCGTCGTGGCCGTGGTCGGTGAACGGGTCCAGCGCCACGTCGCACATGATGCCGACCTCAGGCGCGGCGTCCTTCATGGCCTTTACGGCGTTGGCGACCACGCCGTTAGGATCGTGCGCGAGCTTGCCGGTCGCGTCCTTCTTGGCGCCATCGATATGCGGGAAGACGGCGATGGCCGGGATGCCCAGGGCCCTGGCCTCCTTGGCCGCCTTGGCGCACTCTTTCACCGACAGGCGGGCGACGCCCGGCATCGAGCCGACCGGGACCGTGCCTTCGCCCTCGTGCACCACCATCGACCAGATCAGGTCGTTCGGCGTCAGCACCGTCTCGCGAACCATGCGTCGGATCCAGTCGGCCTGGCGCAGGCGGCGCATGCGAAGGGCGGGATAGGCGGCGAGGGGCGCGTTCGTCATGGCGGCGCATTTGCAGCCATGCCCTCCAAGACGCAAGTCCGCAGGCTCAGCAGTTGTGTAGCACGTGGCATCGGATGCCGGTATATCCCGACATCCCGGGCGCATCCCGGTATCGCTTCACGGCCTAGTTGTGACGCGCCTCTCGGGCGAACTCGTCCGTCCCCTCATTCGGGTCGAAGCCGCGGTTCACGCCTCGGGCGATGGCCCGCTCGCGCTGGCAGGCCGGGCCGGTCATGTCCGGATCGGCGACCGGGTCGCAGGCGATGCGCATCCAGGGCCTGGGCCATTCGCCGTCGGCGAACACCGGGCCGAACAGGTCGACGCCGCGGTCGTTTGCGCCGCTCCTACCGGCAGGAGGGCCGACATAGCGCGGCGCCACCGGAAAGACGGGTCTGATCACCGGAGCCTCCAGGGCGTCCTGCTGGTCGGCTCGCGACGGCGGCCGGGGCAGCTTGGCGACGTCGAGAAGCTGAACCACCACCGCGGGCGCTGCTGCATCCTCCGGTGTGCGGTCCTGCCGGAACGCGAACCAGCCCAGCACCAGGCCGTGCAGCAGGATCGACAGCACGAACACCACGGTCCGCCGCCGCGTTCGCGCCGTCCCGATGCTGCCGATCGCGACGGCGGTCATGCACCCACTCTCCCGCCTCCAATCCAGCCGCCAAAAGCGACCAGCGCGTGGCGCCGGAGCCCAAGATGGTGACCCAGCGGACGAGTTGACAGCCCGCACGCGCCGCGCTCAACCGCTGGCATGGATTTCAACCTCTCAGACGACCAGCGGGCGATCGAGGACGCGGCGCGCGCCTTTGCCCTGGCCGAGCTGGCGCCGCACTCGGCGCGCTGGGACGAAGACAAGGTCATGCCGCGCGAAGTGCTGCGCGCGGCGGCCGAGCTCGGCTTCGCGGGCCTCTATGTCCAGGAGGACGTCGGCGGCTCGGCCCTGGGCCGCCTCGACGCCTCGATCGTCTTCGAACAGCTGAGCTACGGCGACGTCTCGGTCGCGGCGTTCATCTCGATCCACAACATGGCCTCGTGGATGATCGACCGCTTCGGCTCGGACGACCTGCGCCGCCGCTACCTGCCCAAGCTGACCACGATGGAGTTCGTGGCCTCCTACTGCCTGACCGAGCCCGGCTCGGGCTCGGACGCCGCCGCCATGAAGACCACCGCGGTGAAAGACGGCGACCACTACGTCCTCAACGGCTCCAAGGCCTTCATCTCGGGCGCGGGCTACTCGGACGTCTACGTCGTCATGGCCCGCACGGGCGGGCAGGGGGCCAAGGGAGTCTCGGCCTTCGTCGTCGAGAACGGCGCGCCGGGCCTGTCGTTCGGCGCCCAGGAACGCAAGATGGGCTGGAACGCCCAGCCGACCGCCATGGTGAACTTCGACGACTGCCGCGTCCCGGAAGCCAACCGGATCGGGGCTGAGGGCGACGGCTTCAAGTTCGCGATGGCCGGCCTGGACGGCGGCCGCATCAACATCGCCTCGTGCTCGCTGGGCGGCGCGGGTCTCGCGCTCGATACGGCCAAAAGCCACCTCGAAACGCGCAAACAGTTCGGCCAGGCGCTGAAGGAGTTCCAGGGCCTGCAGTGGCGCTTCGCCGATATGGCGACCGAGCTGGACGCCGCCCGCCTGATGGTGCGCCGCGCGGCCCACTCGCTGGACACCAAACACCCCAACGCGACCCAGCACTGCGCGATGGCCAAGCGCTTCGCCACCGACGCGGGCTTCGAGGTCGCCAACCAGGCGCTGCAGCTTCATGGCGGCTACGGCTACCTGCGGGACTATCCCCTGGAGCGGATCGTCCGCGACCTGCGCGTCCACCAGATCCTCGAAGGGACCAACGAGATCATGCGCGTCATCACCGCGCGGGAGCTGTTCCGCTCATGAGCGAACCCGAAGTCCTCTGCCGGATCGAGGGGAAGGTCGGCCGCATCACGCTCAACCGGCCCCAGGCGATCCACGCGCTGACCACGAACATGATCGCGCTGATGGCGCAGGCCCTGCTGGCCTGGCGCGAGGACCCGGCCGTCGAGCTGGTGCTGATCGACCACGCCGGCGAGCGCGGGTTCTGCGCGGGCGGCGACATCCGCATGCTGGCCGAGAGCGGCGCGGGCGACGGCGCCAAGGCCCGCGAGTTCTTCTTCACCGAGTACCGGCTGAACCACCTGCTGTTCCATTACCCGAAGCCGCGGGTCGCGATCATGGACGGCATCACCATGGGCGGCGGCGTCGGTCTGTCGCGGCCGTGCCGGTTCCGGGTGGCCACCGAGCGGACCACCTTCGCCATGCCCGAGACCGGCATCGGTCTGTTCCCCGACGTCGGCGGGGGCTGGTACCTCAGCCGGATGCCCGATCACATTGGCCTGTGGCTGGCGCTGACCGGGGCCCGGATCAAGGCGGCCGACTGCGAGCTGCTGCAGTTGGCCACCGACTACGTCGAGAGCGCCCGCATCCCGGACCTGAAGGCCGCCATCCTGGCCGAGCCCCACCGCACCGAGACGATCCTCACAGAGTTCGAAGGCGACGCCGGCCGCCCCGCGCTGGCCCAGCACCAGGACGAGATCGCCCGCATCTTCGCCGCGCCCAGCGTCGAGGCGATCGTGGAGGGTTTGGAGACCGCCGGCACCGAATGGGCCGCCGAGCAGCTCAAGGTGATGGCCACCAAGTCGCCCCAGACCATGAAGGTCGCCTTCCGCCAGCTGCAGCTGGGCGGCCAGGCCAGGTCGTTTGCCGAGAACATGGCGATGGAGTACCGCATCGGCGCCCGCGTGGTGCAGCGTCACGACTTCCTCGAAGGCGTCCGCGCCGTGATCGTCGACAAGGACAACGCGCCGAAGTGGAGCGAGGCCCGGCCGCACGACGTGAGCGAACAGACGCTCGACGCGATATTCGCCCCGCTCCCTTCCGATCAGGAATGGTCGCCTCTACCTTGACCGGCAAGGCGGCCAGGACCGGCCGCGGGGAGGAATCTAGATGCGAAACAAGCTTCTGACGGGCGTGGCCCTGGCCTTTGTCTTGTCGGCCGGCCTGGCCCAGGCCGCGCCGTCCGCCGCCGTCACCGCCGCCGTGGCCGACAAGGGCCGCCCCGAGGCCGACACCAAGCGCGACGCCGACCGCAAACCTGCCGCGATGATGGACTTCGCCGGCGTGAAGCCGGGCGACACGGTCGTCGATTTCATTCCGGGCGGCGGCTACTTCACCCGCATCTTCGCCAAGACGGTGGGATCCAAAGGCCACGTCTACGCCATGGGCAACCCGCCGCCGCCGAATGCGACCGCGCCGCCCCCGATCGCGGCCGTCGCTGCCGACCCCCAGTACGGCAACATCAGCATCGTCTCGATCGCCGGCGGCGACTTCAAGCTGGACAAGCCGGCCGACATCTTCTGGACGGCCCAGAACTTCCACGACCTCTACGCCCGCCAGCGCAACATCGACGTCGCGAAGGTGACGAAGGCGATCTACGACAACCTGAAGCCCGGCGGCGTGTTCGTGGTCCTGGATCATCAGGCCACGCCCGGCGCGCCGATCGACCCCGACGACAAGCTGCACCGCATCGACGGCGCCGCCGTCCGAAAACAGGTCGAGGCTGCCGGCTTCAAGTTCGAGGCCGAGAGCAACGTCCTGCGGAATCCCGCCGACGACCACACCAAGATGGTCTTCGACCCGGCGATCCGCGGGAAGACCGACCAGTTCATCTACAAGTTCCGCAAGCCCAAGTAGGGCGTCAGACCAAGAGGTATCCATGACCCGCGTTGCGTTCATCGGCCTGGGCAACATGGGCGGCGGGATGGCCGCCAACCAGGCGAAGGCGGGGCGCGAAGTCATGGCCTTCGACCTGTCGCAGGCGGCGCTCGACAAGGCCGCCGGCGCCGGCTGCGGCAAGGCCGCCTCGGTGCCCGAGGCCGTCAAGTCGGCCGACGCCGTGATCACCATGCTGCCGGCCGGCCCGCACGTCCGTTCGGTCTACGCCGAGCAGATCCTGCCGCATGCGCCGAAGTCGGCGCTGATGGTCGACTGCTCCACGATCGACGTCGAGAGCGCCCGGGCGGTGGCGACCCAGGCCAAGGCGGCGGGGTTCCGCTTCGCCGACGCGCCGGTTTCAGGCGGCACGGCGGCGGCCGACGCCGGCACGCTGGCCTTCATGGTCGGTTGCGACGAGGCCGACTTCGCCGCGGTGGAGGACGTCATCAAGCCGATGTCGCGCGCCACTATCCGGGCCGGCGACCATGGGGCAGGGCAGGCGGCCAAGATCTGCAACAACATGGTCCTGGGCATCTCGATGATCGGGGTCTGCGAGGCCCTGGCTCTGGCCGAGAAGCTGGGCCTGGACCCCGTGAAGTTCCACGAGATCTCGTCGCAGTCGTCGGGCCAGTGCTGGAGCCTGACCAGCTACTGCCCTTGGCCGGGCCCGGTGCCGACCGCACCCTCGAATCGCAACTACGAAGGCGGATTCGCCACCGGCATGATGCTGAAAGACCTCAAGCTGGCGCAGGAAGCCGCCGCGAAGGCCGGCGCCGCCACGCCGCTGGGTGCGACCGCCGAGGGGCTCTACGCGCTGTTCGACCGTCTGGGTGGAGGAGCCAAGGACTTCTCGGCGATTCTCGAGATGCTCCGCGGCAATACCCCGCAGGCGTGATCGTGCGGCCGCTGCGAAGCGCGCTTTGATCGGTGTCAACGACGGGTCCGATCACGAAATTTACGTACCCATTCACGAAAGGTGACGCCGGATTCACCTTCGTGTTTGTGGACAAGGTGAAATCCCGGCGCCAAAAGGCAGTCATATCTCAGGGGCCGGGCGAAGCGCGCTCACGTACGCGCGACCGGGAACAAGTCGATGGATTACAGGGAAGCTTTCCAAACCGCCTTGGACCGTGTCCGGTCTGAGGGTCGCTACCGGGTCTTCGCCGACCTGAAGCGCCATCGCGGCGAGTTCCCGCGCGCCACCTGGACCCGCGAAGACGGCACGACTCAGGACGTCACCGTCTGGTGCTCCAACGACTATCTCGGCCAGGGTCAGAACCCCGTCGTCCTGGACGCCATGCACGAGGCCATCGAAGCGGCCGGCGCCGGTTCTGGCGGCACCCGCAACATCTCGGGCACCACCCACTATCACGTCGAACTCGAGCGCGAGCTGGCCGACCTTCACCAGAAGGAATCGGCGCTGCTGTTCACCTCGGGCTACGTCTCGAACGAGGCGTCGCTGTCGACGCTCTACAAGATCCTGCCCGGGCTGCTCATCTTCTCTGACGAGCTGAACCACAACTCGATGATCAGCGGCATCCGCGCGGGCAAGCGCGAGCAGCGGATCGTCTTCCGCCACAACGACCTGCAACACCTGGAAGAGCTGCTGGCCGCCGCCGATCCGGCCGCGCCGAAGGTGATCGCCTTCGAAAGCGTCTACTCCATGGACGGCGACATCGCCGACATGCGCGGCACTGTGGCCCTGGCCAAGAAGTACGGCGCGCTGACCTACCTCGACGAGGTCCACGCGGTCGGCATGTACGGCCCGCGCGGCGCCGGCGTCGCCGAGCGCGACGGCGTCATGGCCGAGATCGACATCATCGAAGGCACGCTGGGCAAGGCGTTCGGCGTCATGGGCGGCTACATCGCCGCCGACGCGGTGATCTGCGACGCCATCCGCAGCTGGGCCGACGGCTTCATCTTCACCACCTCGCTGCCGCCGGCCCTGGCCGCCGGCGCCGTGGCCTCGATCCGATACCTCAAGGAACACAACGAGGTTCGCGTGGCCCATCAGGCTCGCGCCGCGGCCCTGAAGGCCAAGATGCTGCGGGCCGGCCTGCCGGTCATGCCCTCGGTCAGCCACATCGTGCCGCTGCTGGTCGGCGACCCCGTCCACTGCAAGATGATCTCGGACATGCTGCTCGAAGAGCACGGCATCTACGTCCAGCCGATCAACTTCCCGACCGTGCCGCGCGGCACCGAGCGTCTGCGGTTCACGCCGTCGCCGGCCCACGACGACCGGATGATGGACGAGCTGGTCGAGGTGCTCGAGAAGCTCTGGGTCCACTGCAACATCGCCCGTGTGGGCGGCGTCGCGGCCTGACGACCGCTCACCGCTTTCCGCCTTTGCGCGAAAGAGACACCCGTCGATGATGCGCGTCCTATTGTAGCGGAGCGCGTCCATGCTGAACCCGAACACCTTGCCCTGGAGCGGCGGCTGCCGCTGCGGCCAGCTCCGCTTCGAGGTGACCGAGGCGCCGATGGTGACGATGGCCTGCCACTGCCGAGGCTGCCAGCAGATGACCGGCGGGCCCTATTCGCTCAGTACGCTCTTCCCGAAGAGCGGCTTCAAGGTCACGGCCGGCGACCCCGTCGTCGGCGGGCTGCATGGCGAAATCCGCCACATGCACTGCGCGCACTGCCTGTGCTGGGTATTCACCGAGCCGCCCGGTATGCCGATGGTCAACGTCCGTTCGACCATGCTGGACGACGCCGCCGACGCCGCGCCCTACGTCGAGATCTACACCTCTGAAATGCTGCCCTGGGCGGAAACTGGCGCGCCCCATCGGTTCGAGAAGTTCCCGGACGATGGCGCATGGATGCCGCTGATCCGGGCGTACATGGCCAAGGCCGCCGCCGACGGCTGAAGCGCGCCTCCGCGCTAGTGGTGCGACAAGTGCGACCGCGGCGGTTTGGCGCAACGAGAAAGCAACCGAAGCGTGCTCAACTCCTGCGTAGGAGTTGGTTCGAGCACAACCCGACGCGGGCCGGCTCCAGAGCGCCCCTGTTGTTGACGCAGGGGCGCTCTAAACCTCGCGTCGCGCTGCGCTACTTGCGCCGCCGCACGCCTCGGCCCAGGCCGATCTGCTTCGCGAACTCCGACCGGCGCGCCGCATAGGCCGGCGCCACCATCGGGTATTCCGGGGGCAGGCCCCAGCGGCGGCGATAGTCTTCGGGGCTCATGTCGTAACGCGAGCGCAGGTAGCGCTTCAGCATCTTCAGCTTCTTCCCGTCCTCCAGGCAGACGATGTAATCGTGCTGGACGGACCGGCCGACCGGCACGGCGGGCTTCTGGCGTTCCTCGGGCGCGGCCGGGACGGCGCCGCCGCTGACCAGCTGGGTCAGCGCATGGTGCACCGAGCGGATGATGTCGGGTACGGCGTCGGCGGTGACGGCGTTGCGGCTCACGTAGGCCGAAACGATGCCGGCCCCCAGGCGCATCAACTCTTCGCCGGACAGCCCGTCGGTGTCGGATCCTACGCTCATGATCACCCTCTGCTTGATGTACGCGCACGGTGAGAGGCGCGGCGCGGCGTCGCCCCCCGAGCCCTCGGGGGGCTCAACGCCATCACGCGTGAAAGGTTCCACAGAATTCCTGCGCGCGGCTGCGGTTGGAGCCGGAGGCGATCAGGAGTAAAGGGAGCGCCTTCGCCGGACATAGATTCACGCGTCGCCCCAACGAAAGGCCTTGCCCTTGAACCTGCACGTGCAAACCCAGCCTTCCACCGAAGCGTTCTTCAAGGCCGACATCGGCCAGGCTGATCCAGCGATCGCGAAGATCCTCGGGGCGGAGCTGACGCGCCAGCAGGAGCAGATCGAACTGATCGCCTCCGAGAACATCGTCTCGAAGGCCGTCCTCGACGCCCAGGGCTCGGTGCTCACCAACAAGTACGCCGAAGGCTATCCGGGCAAGCGCTACTACGGCGGCTGCGAAGTCGTCGATGAGGCTGAGACCCTGGCCATCGAGCGCGCCAAGCAACTGTTCGGCTGCGAGTACGCCAACGTCCAGCCGCATTCGGGCAGCCAGGCCAACCAGGCCGTCTTCATGGTCACCATGACGCCCGGCGACACGTTCATGGGCATGAACCTCGACCACGGCGGCCACCTCACCCACGGCAAGTCGGTCAACCAGTCGGGCAAGTGGTTCAACCCGGTGGCCTACGGCGTGCGCGCCCAGGACCACCTGATCGACTACGACGAGGCCCGTGAGGTGGCGCTGGCCAACAAGCCCAAGGTGATCATCGCCGGCGGCTCGGCCTATTCGCGCCACATCGACTTCGCCAAGTTCCGCGAGATCGCCGATGAGGTCGACGCGATCCTGATGTGCGACGTCGCCCATTACGCGGGCCTGATCGTGGCCGGCGAGTATCCCAACCCGTTCCCGCACGCCCACATCGTCACCACCACAACGCACAAGACCCTGCGGGGTCCGCGCGGCGGCCTGATCCTGACCAACTCCAAGAAGCTGGCCGGCAAGATCAACTCGGCGGTGTTCCCGGGCCTTCAGGGCGGGCCGCTGATGCACGTGATCGCCGCCAAGGCGGTCGCGTTCGGCGAGGCGCTGCGTCCGGAGTTCAAGACCTACGCCAAGCAGGTGATCGAGAACGCGCGCGCGCTGGCCGACAGCCTGCAGAGCGTGGGCTTCAAGATCGTGTCCAACGGCACCGACAGCCACCTGATGCTGGTCGACCTGACGCCCAAGAGCGTCTCGGGCGCCCAGGCCGAGATCGCGCTGGAGCGGGCCGGCATCACCACCAACAAGAACTCGATCCCCGGCGATCCGCTGCCGGCGATGCAGACCTCGGGCCTGCGCGTCGGCACGCCCGCCGGCACAACCCGAGGCTTCGGCGTCGCCGAGTTCCGTCAGGTCGGCAAGTGGATCGGCGAGGTTCTGGACGCCGTGGCGACCGGGGAAGACTCCTCCGCGGTCGAGGCCAAGGTGCGCTCGGAAGTGGTCGCCATGACGAGCCGCTTCCCCATCTACTCCTAATAGGGGTAAATGGCCGGGAAGGGGGCTAGATATGCGCTGCCCGTTCTGTGGCCATGACGAGACCCAGGTGAAGGACAGCCGCCCGTCGGAAGACGGGGCGGCCATCCGTCGCCGTCGGCTTTGCCCCTCCTGCGAGGGTCGGTTCACAACCTTTGAGCGCGTGCAGCTGCGCGAGCTCACGATCCTGAAGCGGTCGGGCCGCCGGGCGCCGTTCGATCGCGACAAGTTGGCCCGCTCGCTCTCGGTGGCGCTGCGCAAGAGGCCGGTCGAGCCGGAACGTGTCGAGCGCATGATCTCGTCCATCGTCCGCCAGCTTGAGAGCATGGGCGAGACCGAGCTGCCATCGTCGACGATCGGCGAGCTGATCATGAAGCACCTGAAGCAGCTCGATGACGTGGCCTACGTCCGCTACGCCTCGGTCTACCGCGACTTCCGCGAGACCAGCGACTTCGCCCAGTTCCTCAGCGAGGAAGGCCTCAGCGAGGCCCAGGCCGACGAACGCTGAAGGCGCCGGCCTGTCGGCCGACGCCTCCATCTCTCAGGTGAGGACGCCCTAGCAGAAGGCCGGCGCGACCGCGTCGATCTTGGCCCGGCCCTCGGGGCTGATCTCCCCCAGGGCCTTCAGGAAGCCCTGGTTGCGGAGCGCCGAGCCGAGGTAGGTCCACCGTTGCGCCTGATGCTGCCGCGCCAGGAAGGTCTCGCGGTGGGCGTCCGGGAGCGTTCGGCCGATTGCGGCTTCCAGCGAGGCGAGGTCCAGCTGCGTCTGCTGCGACAGGCCGCCGTCGATGAAGGCGCCGATCGCCAAGAAGGCATCTACCGCCGCCAGCGTCTGCTCGGGCCCGGCCTTCATCGCCAGCTCATGGAACACCATGGCGTCCAGTTTGGCGTGCTGGGACTCCTCCAACCAGTGGTGCTTGAGCAGGCTCTTGAACTGCGGGTCGAGGCCCTCGTCGTCCTCCACGGTCTCCAGCCAGTGCTGCTGAGTGGCCCACTCGATCGCCAGGATGAACAGCGCCATGCCCAGATCGCCGTGGCTGCGGATGGTCGCGCCGATCTCCTCGGCTGGGCCAATGAAGCCGCAGTCCACATCGAAGCCCTCACGGAAGGCCTGCCGGAAGCGGACGAACAGCTCGATGTGCTTCATCTCTTCCGTGACGAAGTTGGTCAGAGCCTCGGTGCGGTGCGGGTCCTGGTCGGGCGTCGAGGGCGTTTGCTCCTCGATCGCCGGCAGAATGCAGCGCTCCACCAGCTCGAACATGGCCAGGTAGCCGAAGCCGCGGATCTGGTTGAGCTTCAGCCGCTCGGCGGGCGTGAGGAACGACAGTTCGCCGGTCCGCGCAAAGCTCTCGGGCAGGAACGGCCGGGTGAAATCCATGGGTTTGCCCGGGCCGATGATGTCCTCGATGCGCCAGTTCACGCGCTTCGAAATCTCGAGCAGGCGTTGGTAGTTGTGGCCTTGAAGCATGGTTCTTCTCCTCGCGCGGAGGCGCCGCCCCTCGGGGCGCGCTGGCCGCGATGGGTGAAGTCCGCCGCTAGTTGTTTGCGGTTGTCGGGTCGATGATCTGCGGGATCTCGGTGATGCGCGTCACCGGGAAGCCGCTGAGTTCGGCGTGGGTGTTGATCGTGTCCTCGCCGTCCGCGAGGTAGATGCAGTACGTCCGGTCGCCAGCGACATAGCTTTGCTGCCACTGCACGGTCCCGCCGATCTTCTCGATCGCCTGGTTCGAAGCGCGAGCCACCCCGCACAGCTCGACAATGGACATGCCGCCTATGCCGGGAACGTCCCGTTCGACCAGGAAACGTCTGAGTTGGGCCATGGCGCCGTCCCCTGCATTTCCCTCGATGACCGCAGTGTCGCCGGGGGCAGTGCGGGGCACAACCTAAACAATCTGGCCCTCACTAAAGTTTTTGCTTAGTAAGGCGCGATGGTCGCTCCCACCTATCTTAGGTCGCTACAGGCGCTCGAACTCGCCGTGCGCAAGGGCTCCTTCGTCGGCGCCGCCGAGCGCCTGGGGATCACGCCGGCCGCAGTCGGACAGCGGGTGAAGGCGCTGGAGGACTATCTGGGTGTCGAACTGCTGTCGCGAGGTCGCGCAGGCCTGCGCGCTGCGCCCGGCCTGGAACCCGCCCTGCCACACCTGGCGCGGGCCTTCGAGGCGCTGGACGCCGCCGCCCGCGAGCTCGAGCTGCAGCGCGGTCACGAGCTGCACATCGCCGCCGCCTCCGACTTCGTCGACCTCTGGCTGGCCCCGCGGCTGCATCGGTTCCGCGCCGAGCACCCGAACATCCGCTTCAACATCAACGGCGAGGGCGACGCGCCCATGCGCCTGGGCCGCGTCGACTGCGAAATCAGCTACGGCGCGCCGCGCAATGGCGTGGCGACCGATCTGCTGTTCCGCGACTTCGTGGCGCCGATCACATCACCCGTGAACCTGGCGCGGACGGCCGGGATCGAGTCCCGCGCCCGGCTGGAAGGCTTCCCGCTGGTCCATCTCGACTTCTACAAGGACGATCCGGCCGGCCTGTCGTGGCCCGAGTGGGTGGCGGCCAACGGCGTCGCCCGCACGGCGCCCGAGCGCGGCATGCGCTTCCGGCGGATCACCGCGGCGCTGGACGCCGTGGCGGCCGATGCCGGGGTCACGCTCTGTGGTCTGGCGCTCATCGGCGACCTGCTGGAAGCCGGCCGG
The DNA here is from genome assembly GCF_965284355.1 of Phenylobacterium sp. Taxonomy (NCBI): domain Bacteria; kingdom Pseudomonadati; phylum Pseudomonadota; class Alphaproteobacteria; order Caulobacterales; family Caulobacteraceae; genus Phenylobacterium; species Phenylobacterium sp. Next base: position 111,271 of record NZ_OZ260078.1, read on the forward strand.
GTCGGCTTGCCCTATCCGGTCGATACGGGGCGATGGAGCCGACACGGTTTCCGCGCCCGCTTCCGCGCCGACATCGACGGCCGCCGCCACGTTCAGCGTTTCCGCGACTGGCTGCTGGCCGAGAGTGCGGCCACGGCGGCGGCGCTGGCGCTCAGTGTGGGTGACCCGCCCGACTGAGCCCGGCTTGGCGCCCCGGCGCTTCTCGGCCATGAACGACCGCGAATGACGATCACCCTCAAGCTCGCGACGTCGCTGGACGCCCGGATCGCCACGGCCTCCGGCGAGAGCCGCTGGATCACGGGTGCGGCCTCCCGCGAGCAGGTGCACCGTCTTCGCGCCGCGCACGACGCCGTGGTGGTCGGCATCGAGACCGCGCTGGCCGATGATCCGGAGCTCACGGTGCGATTGCCGGGCTACACAGGCCGCCAGCCGGCGCGCGTGGTGCTGGACAGCCGCCAGCGCCTGTCGCCCGCCTGCAAGCTGGCGGCGACCGCGCGTGAGACGCCGACCTATGTCGTGACCACGGCAGAACCCGACGCGGCGCTGACCCAGGCCGGCGTCCACGTGCTCAGCGTTGCGGCCGATGGTGAGGGGCGTCCGGATCTCATGGGCGTTGTCCAGGCGCTTGCCAACGCGGGCCTGGCGAACCTCTTCCTCGAGGGCGGCGGGCAGGTCGCCGGCAGCTTTCTGCGTCATGGACTGGTCGACGCCATCGAGTGGTTCCGGGCCCCCATCGTCATCGGCGGCGAAGGCCGCCCGGCCATCGGCGCCTTGGCTGTTGCGGCGCTGGCCGGGGCGCCCCATTTCCGGCGGGTGGAGGTCACGCAGCTCGGCGACGACCTCTGGGAACGCTACGCCCGCGTGGCCTGAAGAGGGGCTTGAGCTTTGTTCACCGGCATCGTCACCGACGTGGGTCGCATCCGCAGCGTCCGCGACACCAACCGTGACCGCCGCTTCGAGGTGGAAACCGCGTTCGATCTCTCGACCATCGACATCGGCGCCTCGATCAGCCACGCCGGCTGCTGCCTGACCGTGGTGGAGAAGGGCGAGGGCTGGTTCGCCGTCGAGGTCTCGGGCGAGACCCTGGGCCTGACCACCCTGTCCGACTGGCATGAGGGACGGCCCGTGAACCTGGAACGCGCCGCCAAGGTGGGCGACGAACTGGGCGGCCACATCGTCTCGGGCCACGTGGACGGCGTCGGCGAGGTGCTGTCCATCGAGAGCGAGGGCGGGTCGCACCGCGTGAAGGTGCGCGTCCCCCGTCCGCTGCACCGCTTCATCGCGCCCAAGGGCTCGATCACCGTCGAGGGTGTGTCGCTCACGGTCAACGAGGTCGAGGACGATGTCTTCGGCGTGAACCTGATCCCCCACACCTGGGACGTGACCACGCTGGGGACCTTGAAGGTGGGGAGCCGCGTGAACCTCGAGATCGACATGCTGGCGCGGTATCTCGCCCGCTGGCGAGAAACGGCCTAAGAGCACCTTCCGATATTGAAGGACGATCTATGAGCGACGAACCGATCCGCATCCTCATCGTGGAAGCCCGCTTCTACGACGATCTGGCCGACGCCCTGCTCGAGGGCGCGACCCAGGCGCTGAGCGCGTTCGGCGCCGAGTATGAGGTCGTCACCGTGCCGGGCGCGCTGGAGATCCCCGGCGCCATCGCCCTGGCCGAGGAAGCCGGGCACAAGCCGACGGGCGTGCGCTACGACGGCTACGTAGCCCTGGGCTGCGTCATCCGCGGCGAGACCTATCATTTCGAGATCGTCTCGAACGAGAGCGCCCGCGGGATCATGGACCTGACCACCGGCAAGCGCCTGTGCATCGGCAACGGCATCCTGACCACGGAAGACGACGAGCAGGCCTGGGCCCGTGCGCGCTTCAGCGAGGGTGACAAGGGCGGCGGCGCGGCGCGCGCGGCCCTGACGATGATCGCGCTCAAGCAGCAGCTGATGGGCGGCAAGCGATGAGCCAGCACGCGTCCCGTTCGGTCGCGCGCCTGGCCGCCGTCCAGGCCCTCTACCAGATGGAAGTCTCGGCCATCGGCGTCGAGCATGTGATCCGCGAGTTCACCGAGCACCGCTTCGACCGCGCTCTGGAAGGCGTCGAAGGCGAAGGCGACACCCTGGCCTCGGCCGACGAGAGCTTCTTCGCCGAGCTGGTGCGGGGCGTGGTCGCCGAACAGCGCCGCGTCGACGCCGCCATCGTCAAGCGCCTGGCCGAGAACTGGAAGCTGGACAGGCTGGACGCCACCGTGCGCGCCATCCTCCGCGCGGGCGCCTTCGAGCTGGCGCACCGTCCCGATGTGCCGACCGAGGTGGTGATCGACGAGTACGTCGACGTCGCAAAGAGCTTCTTCGAAGGAACGGAGCCGGGCTTCGTGAACGGGGCCCTGGATGCGGTGGCCCGGGACGTCCGCAAGACCTGAGGCGTTCGCCACGCCACCGCCACCGAATCTGCGTTTGATGGTGTGGCGCCGAAGTTGGCGGAGAGACGAGGCCGATGTCCGAGCCGCCTAGATCGCTCGACGAATTCGGAGAGATCGCCCGGCTGTTCCTGCCGCTGGCTCGCGGCGCGCCCGGCGCGTTCGAGCTGAAGGACGACGCCGCCGTCATCCCCCAGCGCGCGGGCCACGACATCGTGGTGACCAAGGACGCCATCGTCGAAAGCGTCCACTTCCCCACCGGCGAGGCGCCTGACCTCGTGGCCCGCAAGCTGGTGCGGGTGAACCTCTCAGACTTGGCCGCCAAGGCCGCCGAGCCGTTCGCGGCCTTCCTGGCCGTGAGCTGGCCCGCCCACTACACCCTGCGCGACCGCGAACGCTTTGTCCTGGGTCTGGCCTCGGACCTCGAGGCGTTCGACGTGGACCTGCTGGGCGGCGACACGACGTCCACGCCGGGCCCGTTCACCTGCAGCCTCACCGCCATGGGCTGGGTCCCGGCGGGGCGGATGATCCGGCGCGCGGGCGCCCGGCCCGGTGACCGGGTGCTGGTCTCGGGCGCCATCGGCGACGCCACCCTGGGCCTGGCCGCGATCCAGGGCGAGGTCTCAGACCCCGATGGCCGACTGGTCCACCGCTATCGCTTCCCGGAGCCCCGGCTGGACCTGCGCGCCACCTTGCGCCGACACGCCACGGCCGCGGCCGACGTCTCGGACGGCCTGATCGCCGACGCCCGCCACATCGCCGAGGCCAGCGGCGTCGGTCTGATGCTGGACCTGGACCAGATCCCGCTCTCGGGCGCCGCCGCCACCTGGCTTGAGCGCCAGGAGGACGTGGCCTCGTCGCTGCTGCGCCTGGCAACCGGCGGCGACGACTACGAGATCGTCTGCACCATGCCCTCCGGCGCCACCCGGCCGCGGGGCTTCACCGTGATCGGCGAGGTGCGTGAAACGCCTGGCCTGGAGGTCCGCGCCGCCGGCCGGACCGTCGACCCCGGCGCCGGCGGCTGGACGCACGGCTGAGGCCGTTTAGGCTCTGCTCCAACAACGGAGGCGTCGTGCGTAAGCCCAATGTGATCATCATCCTGGCCGACGACCTCGGCTACGGCGACGTGGGCTGCAACGGCTCCACCCACATCCGCACGCCCAACATCGACCGGCTGGCCGCCGAGGGCGCGCGGCTGACCGACTTCTACGCCTCGGCCAACGTCTGCACGCCGTCGCGGGCGGGCCTGCTGACCGGCCGCTATGCCATTCGCTCGGGCCTGGCGCACGAGGTGATCCAGCCGGCCGACACCACGGGCCTGCCGCCGGGCGAGATCACCATCCCCAAGGCGCTGAAGCCCGACTACGCCACCGCCCTCATCGGCAAGTGGCACCTGGGCCATGTCGCCCCGCACTGGCCGCCCACCAACTACGGCTTCGACCGCTTCTACGGCCTGGCCTACAGCCACGACATGCGCCCCCTGCAGCTGTTCGAAGCCGACGGGCCCGAGGTGACGGCCCACGAGGGCCGAGTCGATCTGACGAAGCTGACCCAGCGCTTCTTCGAACAGACGATGGCCTTCGCCGAAGCCCATCGCGAGCGCCCCTTCTTCGTCCTGCTGGCTCTGACCGCGCCGCACATCCCGCTGCGACCCAACCCCGATGATCCCACCGGCTCGCCCGCCGGCGACTATGGCGACGTGGTCGAGGAGATCGACCTGAACGTCGGGCGGCTGCTGGACCGCCTCCAGGCGCTGGGCCTCGACGACGACACGCTGGTGGTTTTCACCTCGGACAACGGTCCCTGGTTCGAGGGTTCGTCCGGACCGTTCCGCGACCGCAAGGGCGGCTCGGCCTGGGACGGGGGCTTTCGCGTCCCGCTGGTGGTGCGCCTGCCCCGGCGCATCCCTGCCGGAACGGTCGGGCGGGGCCTGGCCAGCAACCTGGATCTCCTGCCCACGGTGCTCAGCCTTGCCGGCCTGGAGCCGCCCGCCGACCGGGAGCTGGACGGCCTGGACCTCACGCCCATGCTTATGGGCGGGGAGGGCGGCCACGACGAGATCCTGCTCTTCAACAACAACCATGTGGCGGGCCTTCGCACCCCGCGCTGGAAGTTGGTGGCGCGCTCGTATTATCGCGACATGGACATCCCGCTGGACGGCCTGCCGCTCCTCTTCGACATGCAGGCCGACCCCGGCGAGACCTATAGCGTCGCCAGCCTGTACCCGGAGGTGCTGGCCGACATGCGGGAGCGCCTGGCCCGGGCGCGGGCGAAGTACGAGCCCATCGCCGCCCAGTTCCCGCCTCACGTGGCGCCGGCCAGCGCGAAGGATCATCCGGACTAGATGAACAGCCCCGGCAGTTCACGCAGGGACACCACGATGTGATCGGGCGTGCAGGCGGCGTCGGTCGGAAGGCCCAGGTTGAAGCCGTCGCACCAGACCGCGGTCAGGCCCAGCGTCTGGGGAACGCGGACCTCCCACTCGAGATGGTCGCCCACCATCCAGGTATCGTGGGGCTCGGCGCCCAGGGCCGCCATCGCGTGGTGGTAGGCGCGGGGCTCTGGCTTGCCGAAGCCCATCTCACCTTCGATCTGGATATGGTCGAAGTAGGCGGCCAGTCCGAAGCGCTCGATCTTCGCCCGCTGCGTCGGCGCCGAGCCATTGGTGACCAGCGCCAGCCGGATCCCCAGGTCCTTCAGGGCCTGCAGGCCGTCCAACGCGCCGGGGAAGCAGACCGTCATCGCGTCGCGCGCGGCGCTGAAGTCGGCGGCGAACCGGTCCGCCAGATCCGGGCCCAACGGCGGCAGCATGGCAAAGGTCTCGCGGACCACGCCGCGCCGGGCTTCCGTGATGCTGAACCGCGCTGCCTTGTGTCGCTCGGGATCGCTCCAGAACGCCGTGAGCGCCGCCTCCAGCCGCTCGGCGACCGTGTCCGGCGTATGAGGGAGCAGGTCCGACGCCAACTCGCGCGCAATCGCCAGCAGAACCTGCGGCCGCTGTCCGGCCGCCAGGATCGTGTCGTCCATGTCGACGAGGATGGCGCGTGGCCGACGCGAACTCACCGGCGATCAGATGAAATCGAACCGCACCTGCGAGCGGCCGAAGTCCAGCGCCACTTGCTCGAACTGCGACAGCAGGTCGATGCCCAGCACCAGCGCGGGGCTGTCCTTCAGACCCCAGATGTCGAAGACATGCATGTCGGCGCAGGTCACCTGGACGTTGCCCAGATGCAGCCCGCCCAGTCGCAGGAACGGCAGGAACACCGCCTCGCCGACAAAGACCTCGCCGGCCAGCGACTCCATCCGCACCTCGCGCACGGGTTCGGTCTTGCCCTTGCGGGCCTCGGACGCGCGGACCAGGTCGCGGAGCTTGCTGTTGCAGAGCGTGCCCTGGGCCCCCGAGTCGATGATCGCGCTGATGCGCTTTCCCGACAGGTCGGCGTCGACGATGGTCAGCTGGCCGTGGCGACGACGCGCGGGGACCACGACGACCTTCCCAGGCTCGCTTTCGTCGCTCTGCGACTTGGTGATCTGCATGGACATCTTCCGGAAGTCCATCTCCAGGCGCTGGCCTTTCAGCCAGTCGACGCCCAGGACACCGTCCACTTCCGAGCCCTTGATCGGCAGCGACGGGGCGCGAACGCGCTTGCGATTGCGGGGCCCGACCTGCAGCTCGTCCAGGGTCACGATCGGCCGGTCGCGGACACCCACCACCGTGTGGACCTTGGCCGTCTCGCGCGACTTGAGCGACAGCTTCTCGGCCAGCTTGTGCGACACGCAGCTGGTGTTGGCGCCGGTGTCGAGCAGGAAGTTGAAGGGCCCGCGACCGTTGACGCTGACGGGCGCCAGCATGTGCTCGAAGCTGGACTCGGTCATGGCGAGTTTGGCGTTGGGCTCGTCGGCGTCGGGAAGTTCGACGACGGGCGTGTCGGCCAGCGCCTTCGTGGCGGGTAGGGCGGCGGCGCTCGCGGCGAGGACGCCCAGAGCGGCAGTTCGACGGGTCGGAGACATGTCCCCGCACTCCTCCCACTTCTTGTTCTGCAGGCAGGATACCACCGTTCCGACAGCGTCGCCATGAATGCGACAAGCGGCGCCGGTTGCTGTGGCAACACTACGGAAAGGCTTTGCGGGCAAGATTTACGAGATGCTGCGCAAAGCCCTCATCGCCGCCCTGATGGCCCTCGCGGCCTCACCCGTCTTCGCCGCCGAGAAGGAGGACAAGGGCGACGTCGGCCAGTACGTCGACCTCCAGGCGGTCGGCCTGCCGATCGTCGTGAACCGACAGCTCGTGAACTACGTCTTCGTCTACGTCCGCATCAATCTGACCTCGGGCGCCAACGTTGCGCGGCTCCGCGAGAAGGAGCCCGTGTTTCGTGACGCCCTGGTCCGCGCCGGCCATCGCACGCCCTTCACGCTGGCCTCCGACCTCGGCGCCGTCGACGTTCCCAAGCTGACCGCAACGCTCAAGCGCGACGCCGCGGCGATCGCCGGACCGGGGCAGATCCTTTCGGTCGTCGTGACTCAACAGGCGCCCCGGCGGCGCGCTCGCACGCCCGCCGCCTGATCCTGCAGCCCCGATGTAAGCGGTTCCCCAGCGGCGCCGGTTGCGCGGGTCTTCGAAACCCTATTAGTTTCCGAGGTCTTTCCAGGGCGCGCCTCTGCGCCCGGGACGAAGTTGGGGAAACGCGAAGGGGCAGGGAGCCGGCCTGAGCACGCCCGACCGAGGCGGCCGTCGGCTTTCCTCCGCGCACATAGTCGCAGAGGGGCGATAGCTATCATGAGTTCTGTTCTATTATTGGTGATCGGCGCAGGGGCGCTGGCGGTGCTTTACGGCATCCTCCAGACGGTCGCGCTCCTGAAAGCCTCGCCGGGCAACGCGCGAATGCAGGAGATCGCGGCGGCGATCCAGGAAGGCGCGCAAGCCTACCTGAAGCGCCAGTACACGGCGATTTCGGTCGTGGGCGTCGTCGTGCTGATCGCCCTGTTCCTGCTGATCGGCGCATACGCCGCCGGCGGCTTCCTCATCGGGGCCGTGCTTTCGGGCGCCGCCGGCTTCGCCGGCATGCTGATCTCGGTTCGCGCGAACGTTCGGACCGCGCAGGCGTCGTCGGAAAGCCTGGCGAAAGGCCTGAAGCTGGCCTTCACCTCGGGGGCCATCACCGGGCTGCTGGTGGCGGGCTTCGCCCTGATCGGCGTGGCGGGCTACTACGCCTTCCTCACCGGCTCGCTGGGGCTGCTGCCGTCGGATCGCCATGTCGTCGACGGCCTGGTCTCGCTGGGCTTCGGCGCCTCGCTGATCTCCATCTTCGCCCGCCTGGGCGGGGGCATCTTCACCAAGGGCGCCGACGTCGGCGGCGACATGGTGGGCAAGGTCGAGGCCGGCATCCCCGAGGATGACCCGCGCAACGCCGCCACCATCGCCGACAACGTGGGTGACAACGTCGGCGACTGCGCCGGCATGGCCGCCGACCTGTTCGAAACCTATGCAGTGACCACGGTGGCCACCATGGTGCTCGCCGCCATCTTCTTCGGCGGTTCGGCCGTCGTGGGCAGCGTGATGCTGCTGCCGCTGGCCATCTGCGGCGTCTGCATCATCACCTCGATCCTGGGCACCTTCGCGGTGCGCCTGGGCAAGAGCGGCTCGATCATGGGGGCCCTCTACCAGGGCCTGATCGTCACCGGCGCCCTGTCGGCGATCGCGCTCTATTTCCTGATCCCGTCGCTGGTGACGGAAGACCTGACGGTGGCCGGCAAGACCTTCAACGCCATGGCGCTGTTCTACTGCTCGCTCGCGGGCCTGGCGATCACCGCCCTGATCGTGATGATCACCGAGTACTACACCGGCACCAATTTCCGCCCGGTGAAGTCGGTGGCTCAGGCCTCGGTCTCGGGACACGGCACCAACGTGATCCAGGGGCTGGCCATGTCGCTCGAGGCCTGCGCGGCTCCGGCGATCGTCATCGTCCTCGGCATCATCGTCACCTACAACCTGGCGGGCCTGTTCGGCATCGCCATCGCCACGACGGCGATGCTGTCGCTGGCGGGCTTTATCGTGGCCCTGGACGCCTTCGGGCCGGTCACCGACAACGCCGGCGGCATCGCCGAAATGGCGGGTCTGCCGCCGGAAGTCCGCGTCACCACCGACGCGCTCGACGCCGTGGGCAACACGACCAAGGCCGTGACCAAGGGCTACGCCATCGGTTCGGCCGGCCTGGGCGCCCTGGTGCTCTTCGCGGCCTACACCGAAGACCTGAAGTACTTCGCGGCCAACGCGACGCCGGGGTCGTTCTTCGACGGCCTGGGCGCGGTGGCCTTCGACCTGTCCAACCCTTACGTGGTGGTCGGCCTCCTGATCGGCGGCCTGCTGCCGTTCCTGTTCGGCGGCATGTCGATGACCGCCGTCGGCCGCGCCGCCCAGTCGGTCGTGGTCGAGGTCCGTCGTCAGTTCCGCGAGAACCCCGGCATCATGACCGGCGAGGTGAAGCCGGAATACGGCCGCGCCGTCGACATCCTGACCAAGGCGGCGATCAAGGAAATGATCGTCCCGTCGCTGCTGCCGGTCGTGTCGCCCGTGGTGCTGTTCTTTGTCATCTACGCCATCGCGGGCAAGGTCGACGCCTTCGCCAGCGTCGGCGCGATGCTGATGGGCGTGATCGTCACCGGTCTGTTCGTCGCCATCTCGATGACCTCGGGCGGCGGCGCCTGGGACAACGCCAAGAAGGTGATCGAAGAGGGCTTCAAGGACGTCGACGGCGTGAGCCACGGCAAGGGTTCGGAGGCTCACAAGGCCGCCGTCACCGGCGACACCGTCGGCGACCCCTATAAGGACACGTCGGGTCCCGCCGTGAACCCGATGATCAAGATCACCAACATCGTGGCTCTGCTGCTGCTGGCGGTCCTGGCCAACGGGGCGGTCGGCTAGCCCGACCTCGCTGCGGCGAAAAAGAAGAGGCCCCGGAGAGCGATCTCCGGGGCCTTTTTCATGCCCTGCCCTGGTGGGGAGGGAAGCTCTCTAGCGCCGGTCGCCCGGACGGCTGCCCGGGACGCCTTCGTCGTCCTGCGGGAGCAGGCCGCCGCGGCCCACGCTGCCCAGCAGCTGTTCCAGCACGGTCATTTCGCGACCGCGGGTGGGGGTCTCGCGGTCGTTGAACGCGATCACCTTGCCGTCCTTCAGGGTGTAGACGTTCACCGTCTCCACCATCTCGGTGTCCTTGTTGAACGTGATGGCCGTCACGTTGCGGGCGGTCACCTGCGGCCGGCGGAAGGCCACGCGCTCCTTGATCTGGTTCACGTAGAACCAGACGTTCGGGTCGAAGGTGGACTGCACCGACGGCGAGCCCAGCTTGGCGCGCACGGTCGACTTGGTGTCGGTTCCGACCTTCACGTCCTTGGGGTCGGAATCGATGGCCTGGAAGCCGGAATAGCTGGTGATGGGCGAGCACGCCGAGAGGCCGCCCGAGAGGGTCACGGCGACGAGGAGAGCAAGGGCGGCGTGGCGGGACATCAGGACTCGTTTCTGGCGACCAGACGGCAAGAGGCTTTGACCTATCGCCGGCCGCCCCTTAGTTCAATGCGCCCTTTAGTTCCCACTCGGGGCAAAATCGAGGCCTCCATGCTCAAGCGCCTGTTCAAGCCGAGGCCCGCGACGGCCGCGGGGCGCGCTCTGTACGCCCAGACCGTGGCGCAGTCGCGCACCCCGACTCTCTACGCCGACCTCGGCGCGCCCGACACGCCCGAGGGCCGGTTCGAGATCTACAGCGTGCACGTCTACCTGCTGCTCGAGCGCCTGAAGGGGCAGGGGCCGCTGGCCGCCGAGACCGCCCAGGCGTTGTTCGACACCTATGTCAGCGCGCTCGACCACGCGCTGCGCGAGCTGGGCGTGGGCGATCTGTCGGTCGGCAAGAAGATCCGCAAGCTGGGAGAAGCCTTCTACGGGAGGGTCAACTCCTACGAGACGGCGCTGGCGGCGCTGCCCGACATGGCGCCGCTCGATGCGCTCATAGGCCGGACGGTCTACGAGGGCCGCGAAGCCCCCCGGGCCTCGGCCTTTCGAGACTACGTGCTGAGGCAGCGCGAGGCGCTGGCCGGCCAATCCGTCGACGCCCTGTGCGCCGGCGAAGTGACTTGGGTCGCGCCGTGACCTGGTCGGTGATCGTCAAGCTGCACGAGGTGGCCCGCGGGCCGGTTCGCCTCGATCTGGAGCCCACCGCCGAACAGCGCGCGCAGATCGCCAAGACGCTGAAGCTGCAGAGCCTGCCGGTCTTCAAGGCTCAGGTCACGGTGAAGCCCTGGCTCGACGGCGCCGAGCTCGCCGGCCGCTTCGACGGGATGGTCGAGCAGGTCTGCGGCATCACGCTGGAGCCCTTCGAGCAGGACATCTGGGGCGCCATCGACCTGCGGGTCGTGCCGGCGGGCAGTCCGCACGCGACGACGACGGAAGGCGGCGAGGTGGAGCTGGACCCCGAAGGCCCGGACGCGCCCGACGTCTTGGACGGCGAGGCCATCGACGTGGCCGCCTATGTCGTCGAGCACCTGGCGCTGGAGATCGACCCGTTCCCTCGCAAGCCTGGGGCGACCTTCGACTACCAGGCCCCGGAAGAGGAAACGACGCCCTTCGCGGCTCTGAAGAAGCTCACCGAGCCAAAGGCTTAGTTTCCACTGCGACCACGTCCCGCTAAGGTCGCGGCGAATCCTCTGGGGACGGACTTCACTTGAGCCAGCCGCTGGTTATCTCGGTCGACGCCATGGGCGGCGACCACGGGGCGAGTGTGGTCGTACCCGCCTGCGCCCAGGCGCTGGCCGACAACCCCCACATCCGTCTGCTGCTGCACGGCGACGAAGCCGTCCTGAAGCCGCATATCGCGAAGCACCCGCTGCTGTCTGAGCGGTGCGAGGTGCGCCACGCCGACAAGGTCATCGCGATGGACGAGAAGCCGGCCCAGGCCATGCGCCGCGGCAAGGGCTCGTCCATGTGGAACGCCATCGAGGCGATCCGCGAGGGTAAGGCGGTCGCGGCGGTTTCGGCGGGCAACACCGGCGCACTGATGGCGATCTCCAAACTGATCCTGCGGATGAGCGCCGACCTGGATCGCCCGGCCCTGGTGGCCTCGATTCCGCACGCCTGCGGCGTCACCACGTTCCTGGACGTCGGCGCCAACGTCGATTGCGACGCCGGACGGCTAGTGGAGTTCGCGATCATGGGCGAGGCCTATCACCGCGCGGCGCACGGCGTGGCCCGTCCCTCGGTGGGCCTGCTCAACGTGGGCTCCGAGGAAATGAAGGGCCACGAGGAGGTCCGCGAGGCCAACCGCATCCTGCGCGAGGGCGGCATCGACCTCGACTACAAGGGCTTCGTGGAAGGCGACGATCTGACCGCCGGCACGGTCCAGGTGGTGGTCACCGACGGCTTCACCGGCAACGTTTCCCTGAAGGCCATGGAGGGCGCGGCCAAGTTTATGTACAGCGAGCTGCGCGCCGCGCTGGGCCGTGACCTGATGACGAAGGCGGGCTTCCTGCTGGCCCGCAGTTCGCTGCGCGAGTTCCGCGACAAGATCAGCCCGCCGCCGGCCGCGCCGCTGCTGGGCCTGAACGGTCTGGTGCTGAAATGTCATGGCGGCGCCGACGAACGTGACTTCGCGAAAGCCATCCAAGCCGCCGCCGATGTGGCGCAAAGCGGGTTTGCCTCCGAGATCGAACGGAATATGAGGCGGCTTCCCGCTGCGCTCGCCGATGCGGGCCCCTCCGCCGCGGATGGAGCCGCCTGAAGTGTCCAAAGTTTTGCGTAGCGTCGTCACTGGGGTCGGCGGCTATCTGCCCGATCGGATCGTCACGAACGAAGATCTGTCGAAAGTGGTCGACACCTCGGACGAGTGGATCCGCGAACGCACCGGCATCCGCCAGCGTCGTCAGGCCGACGACGGCACGCCCGTCTCCGACCTGGCCGTCGAGGCGGCGAGACGGGCCCTGGAGGCCGCAGGCCGCACGCCGGACGACGTCGACCTGATCATCGTGGCCACCACCACGCCCGACCTGACGTTCCCGGCCGTGGCCACCATCGTCCAGCGCAAGCTGGGTTGCCCGATCGGCATCGCCTTCGACGTCCAGGCGGTCTGCTCGGGCTTCGTCTACGCCCTGTCGGTCGCCGACGGCTTCACGGCCCGCGGGCGCAGCAAGTGCGCGCTGGTGATCGGCGCCGAGACCATGACTCGGCTGATGGACTGGACCGACCGCGGCACCTGCGTGCTGTTCGGCGACGGCGCCGGCGCCGTGGTCGTCGAGCCCGGCGAAGGCGAGGGCACGACGGCCGACCGCGGCCTGCTGGGCTGGGCGCTGCGGGCCGACGGCACGAAGCAGGACCTGCTCTACGTCGACGGCGGCGTCTCGACCAATCGCCAGACCGGCTACCTGCGCATGCAGGGCAACCAGGTGTTCCGCCACGCCGTCGTGAACATCTCCGAGGCCGTTGTCGCCGCGGCCGCCGATGCTGGCGTCGATGTGCCCAGCGTCGACTGGTTCATCCCCCACCAGGCCAACCAGCGCATCCTCGAGGGCGTGGCCCGCCGTTTGGGCATCGACGAGGCCAAGGTCATCTCCACGGTCGCCGAACACGCGAACACCTCGGCGGCCTCGATTCCGCTTGCGCTCGACCAGGGCCTGAAGGACGGTCGTATCCGCCCCGGACAACTGCTGCTCCTGGAAGCCATGGGTGGCGGGTTGACGTGGGGCGCCTGCGTCCTGCGCCTTTGACGATCGCTTAGGCTTAAGCTGTAAAGCGTGACTTGAAGTCTTTGTGACAATAGGACAATCAGGAACCATGAACGACGTGGCGGCGGGGACCAGGGCGATCATGAAGGGTGCGACCGTCACACGGGCGGATTTGTGCGAGGCCGTGCACGAGCAGGTGGGCCTGACCCGCCAGGATTGCTCCGAGCTGGTCGAACGCGTGCTCGAACTGATGTGCGTCGCCCTGGAAAAGGGCGAGCAGGTCAAACTCTCGGGCTTCGGCGTGTTCCAGGTCCGGGCCAAGCGCGCCCGAATGGGCCGCAATCCCAAGACCGGCGAACCGGCCGCGATCGATCCGCGCCGCGTGATCGGCTTCCGCGCGTCGCAAGTGATGAAGGCTCGCGTCGACCGCGCGTTATCGCGGTAGGGACCGTGTAGTCCGGTGGCCAAGGGGCCCGACGCTTTCCGTACGATCTCCGAAGCGGCGGATGAGCTTCATGTGCCCCAGCATGTGCTCCGGTTCTGGGAAACCAAGTTCACCTTCATCAAGCCGATGAAGCGCGCCGGCGGGCGGCGCTTCTACCGCCCCACCGACATCGCGGTGCTGCGCGGCGTGCGCCGACTGCTCCACGACGAGGGCTACACCATCAAGGGCGTCCAGAAGCTCCATCGCGAGCAGGGCGTGAAGCGTCTGGTGGCGGCAGGCGAGGGGACGGCGGTCGCGCCGCCCGTGGAGAAGCCGGCGCCGGCGCCCAAGGCCACGAAGCCGACGGGCGACAAGACCGCCCTTCTCGAAGCCCTGCGCGACCTCGAGACCGCCAAGGCCCGCCTGGACGGCCTCCTCAAGGGCTGAGCCCGCTCAGGTTTCGCGCGGGGCGCCAGGCGCCACGCCGTATCGCAGTCTTCGATCCAGGAAATCTCGCCGCGCTGCAGGTGGTCCAGGGCCCGAACACTCGATCTTCCGATCAGGCGGCGGATGCGTCTCCTACACCGCGGAACCCGCTGCGGGTCGAAGGTGTTTGGCCGCCACCCCAATCGTGCCGGGACGGATGTCCCGCGAGGAGCCCTCCATGCGTCACCCCCTTATCGTCGCCGGCATCGCCGCCATGTGCCTGGTCCCATCGGTCGCGTCGGCGCAGCAGACCTGTGAGGAGCGGCGCAACAATCGGGCCGCAGGAACGGTCGTAGGCGGCCTCCTCGGGGCGCTCGCCGGCAGCGCGGTGGCGGGCCGCGGAGACCGTACCGAGGGCGCCGTCATCGGCGGCGTCGGCGGCGCGGTCGTCGGCAACCAGTTGTCGAAGGACAGCGGCGACTGTCGCCGCGCCTACGGCTATTACGACAACCAGAACAACTGGCATTCGACCGGCGTCGATCGCGCCGCCGCGCGCGGCTACTACGACCGCAACGGGAACTGGATCGACGGCGCGCCGCCCACCGGCGGCTGGGACCGTGACGGCCGCTGGGCCGCCAATGCCGGCGCCTATGGCAGCGCGGCCAACTACACGGATCGCTCGGACTGGCGCGACGCGCCACAGGACATCGCCCAACGCAGCGAATGGCTCGAGCGGCGCATTGTGCGTAGCCGCAACAACGGCCAGTTGTCGCGTCGCGAAGCTCAGCGCGCGATGGATACCCTGTCCGACATCCGTCGCGAGGAGCGCCGCTACTACCGCGACGGACGTTTGACCGACCGCGAGAGCTACACGCTCATGGCCAAGCTCGACGCGCTGAATAGCCAGATCCGCTGGGATCGCCGCGACTAGGCAGGATGATGCCAGCTCGGCTTCGGACGCTCATCCGGCGTCGGGCTGGAGCAGCCTTGAGCGAGGGAACCGCGCCGAGCCTTGGCCGTTCGGCCGGCATGCCATCACCCCGCCGCGGAGAGGCCGCGCTGCGCGCCGACGAAACCTATGCTCTCGGGCTGGCGCGCGCGGCGGCCGGCGCGTTGATCTTCAGTTTTCCGCTGCTGATGACCATGGAGATGTGGGCGTTGGGCGCTCACATGGATCGGCTCCGGCTGGCCGCTTTCCTGGTGGTCAGCGCCGGAGTCGTGCTGGGCCTCAGCCATTTCGCCGGCTTCCGTGACACCCGTACGCTGGGTGATGACGCGTTGGACGCGCTGGCGGCCCTGCTGATCGGCGCGTTGGTGGCGGCTGTGCTCCTAGTCCTCATGGGCCTGCTGACAATTCATACGGCGGCGCGGGAGGCCGTCGGCATGATCGCCGTGCAGGCCGCGCCCGCTGCCATTGGCGCGGTGCTCGCCAATAAGCAGCTGAAGGCGCGCGATCAGGAACGATCGAAGGAGGATCGGGCCGGCTATCTGGGGCAGCTCTTTCTCATGGCGTCGGGCGCGCTCTTCTTCGCCTTCAACGTGGCGCCTACCGACGAGATGATCCTGATCAGCTTCCGAATGACTCCCTGGCATGCGCTGGCGCTGATCGCCGTGTCGCTGCTCACGCTGCACGCCCTCGTCTTTTCCGTCGGGTTTGCCGGGCAGGAACAGCATGAGAGTCAGCGTCTCGCGTTCCTGCACTACAGCCTCGCGGGCTATGGCGTCGCGCTGCTCGTCAGCGTCTACATCCTCTGGACGTTCGGGCGTCTGGACGGCGGTCTCAGCGACACGGCCCGGGCGATCGTGGTGCTGGGTTTCCCGGCTGCGATCGGTGCGGCCGCCGCAAGGCTGGTGGTTTGATGGCCGCGCGCTGCAAGCCGAAGGAGACACTGACCCAGCGGACCCCGGTGGCCGAATGGACCGCCGCGGCGCTGGGCCTGATGCTCACCCTGGGCTTGGTGGGCTACACGATCTGGGAAGGCGTGACCGCCGATCCGGGGCCGCCCCGCCTCTCGGTCAGCGCCTTGCCCGCGACGCGAAGCGGGACAGGCTACGCGGTCCCAATCGTTGTCCGGAACACCAGTCACGCGACCGCCGCGCAGGTGGACGTGCGCGGCGTGCTGCGTCGCCCCGGCGAGGCGCCGGAGGAACGTCATGCCACCTTCTCGTACGTGCCTGGCCGGGGCGAGACGCGAGGTGGGCTGATCTTCCAGGCGGATCCGGCCACGTCACCGCCGGACGTGAGCGTCGAGGGCTGGGAAGACCCCTGAGCCGGCGCGGCGTCGCGACTGGAACAAGCTGGACTGAACCGCGTTTCCGCGGCCATGTCAGGCGGTGGGAGCAGGGTGCGCCGCGTCGAACTCGTCCACGACCGCGCGGCGAGTGCCGCTGTTGTTCACCCGCGTCGAGGCACGCGCTCGCACGCAAGCCTGCGCAGACCACCCAAATTCCTGAACTTCAGAGAAATCTCGCCGCCGGACGCTGGTCGGAGCGACAGGATTTGAACCTGCGACCCCTTGACCCCCAGTCAAGTGCGCTACCAAGCTGCGCCACGCTCCGTCGGCCCAGCGGCGAGGGGCGTCTTCTAGCGGAACCGGGAATGAGGGCAATCCAAATTTTGGGCGGCGGCGTCGCAGCCTGCGCGTTCGGGTTTGCGGCGGGCTCAGCTCACGCCCAGTGGATCCGCAGCCCGACGTCCGACGAACTCGCCGCGGCCTATCCCGCCGCCGCGAAGGCGGACGGCGTCATCGGTCGGGCCGATCTCTCGTGTGTGGTGACCAATGACGGCAGCCTGGAAGCGTGCAAGATCGCGCTGGAGACGCCTGCCGACAGAGGGTTCGGCGCCGCCGCGCTGTCCCTGACGCCTCTCTTCAAGATGGACATGGCTTCGCCCACCGGCGCGGCGGCGAAGGGAAAGCGGCTGCGGCTGCCCGTGCGTTTCGGGGTGCGCACTCGCGCGCCGCCGCTTCGTGCTGCGAAGTTCAAGGACCCGGGGTCTTACGCCTGGCTGGCGCCCGCCGGACCTTATTGGCCAGATCGCGCCCTCAGGATGGGACGCGGCGGCTTCGTCCAGGTGGATTGTGCCGTTGGCGACGATGAGCGGCTCAAAGACTGCGAGGTCGCTCACGCGGAGGGTGAGGACGTCGGCTTCGCCGACAGCGTGCTGAAGATGGCCCAGCAGCGGTGGATGACGGCGGGACCGCTTCCGCCGAATGTCGCCATTCCCGCCGACGGCGTCTGGCGTTTCGAGGTTGCGTTCGACGCCAAGGCGCACCCTTGGGTGAAGCGCTAGCCCGCAATCGCCCGCGCGTTGATCCCCGAGCCCAGCTCGAACGTCGCCCCCGTTGCGCCATAGGCCGCCGTACGGCGCGTCAGGCCCGTGGCCGCGCGCAGGCGCATCGTGGCTTCGATGCCGGTGCAGTGGCCCAGCAGCATGAACTTCACGCCCGCCGTCTTCAGTTCGGCGCCGGTCCAGTCCAGCCGCGCATCGTTCAGGCCGAAGGTGTGCAGGCCGCCGATCAGGGCCAGCAGCGGCTTGCCGCCGGTGAGCGCCCGGGCGCGGCGCGCGATGTTGATCACGCCGGCGTGGCCGCAGCCGGTCAGCGCCACCACGCCGTCGGCGGTGTCGAACACCATGGCCATGTCTTCCGGCACGTTGTCCTCGACGCCGCTGGCCAGCTTCCAGCCGACGGGAAAGTTCTTCTCGTCGGTCTCGCGCGGCACCGGGCCGGTCAGCCAGACGCCGGGCAGCAGCTCCTCAACGCGGTTGTGGACGATGAATCCGGCGCCCGAGGCCTCCACCTCCGCCCTGAACTTCGCGATCGCGGGGCGGTAGCCCTGGGTCCCGCCTTCGAAGAACCCTTCGGCCACATGCACCCGGCTCAGCGCCTTGGAGTTGCCCGCCGCCAGCGCCTTGCGCAGCACCAGGAAGCCGCCGGTGTGGTCGCCGTGGTGGTGGCTCAGCACCACGTCCTCGATCCCGGACAGATCCACCTTCAGCTCGCGGGCGTTGGCCAGCACCGTCTCGGGCCGCGCGCCGGTGTCGTAGAGGATCTTCTTGCCGTCCACCTCGACCAGGGCCGCATAGCCCCACTCGCCGACGCCCTGGTCGGCCATCATGGTCGACAGCACGGTGACCTTCAGCTTGCCCACCTGGGCGGCCAGCGCGGGCAGGGGCGCGAGCAGGAGGACGGCGAGGGCGATCAGCAGGCGCGTCATGGAGCCTCCAGCAATCAGGAAGGCCCAGCTTAGGTCAGCCTTCGCGGTTCATCCACCGGATCAGCGGGAACAGCGGCACGCCCCAGGCCGTGCCGAAGACGCCGTAGTACAGCGCCTGGGCCGCCCAATGCTTGGGCACCATGTCGCCGACCAGGACAACGGTGACGCTGTAGGCGGCGAGAAACGCGAGGATCGCGATCATTCCCAGGAATTTGCGCAGGCGGGGTGACATGCCTCCTCATAGAGCGCTGGGCCTCGGCGCGTAAGCCCGCTAAAGGACCGCGGCCAAAGTTCGGCCGGAAAGCTGCGCCAATCGCGACACCATGATTTCGTTCCTGAGTTCGGACCGTTCCAAGCCTGTCGCCATCTGGCTCTTCGTCGTGGCCGCCATGGTGCTCGCCATGGTGATCGTCGGCGGCGCCACGCGCCTGACGGACTCGGGGCTCTCGATCACCGAGTGGAAGCCGGTCACCGGCGCGCTGCCGCCCCTGTCGCAGGCCGACTGGGACGCCGAGTTCGCGCTCTACAAGCAGATCCCGCAATACAGCCAGCTGAACGCCGGCATGACCATGGCCGAGTTCCAGACCATCTACTGGTGGGAGTGGTCGCACCGGCTGCTGGGCCGCCTGGTCGGCCTGGTGTTCTTCGTGCCGTTCGCGTGGTTCGCGATCCGGCGACAGCTGCCGCGACGGCTGTTCCTGCGCCTGGGCGGCATCTTCCTCCTGGGCGGCCTTCAGGGCGCCGTCGGTTGGTGGATGGTGGCCAGCGGGCTGACCCACCGCGTCTCGGTCGCGCCCGAGCGGCTGATGGTCCACCTGGGGCTGGCGTTCGCGCTGCTGGGCCTGGTGATGTGGACCGCCTTCGACGCCTGGGCCGGCACGGCCCGCCAGACGCTGCCCAGCCCCTGGGGCCGGCGCGCCGCCGCGCTGCTGGGCCTCATCTACCTGCAGGTGCTGCTGGGCGCCCTGGTGGCCGGCAACGACGCCGGGCTGATCTACAACGACTGGCCCCTGATGAACGGGGCCCTGATCCCCGACGACTACCTGGGCGCCAACCTCTGGGCCACGCTCGCCCACAGCCAGGGCGCGGTGCAGTTCAATCACCGGATCGTGGCCTACGTCCTGACCGGCGTGGCGCTGGCGATGGGGATCTTCGCCTGGCGCTCCAGCTATCTGGCGCGCGAATCCAAGCTGCTGGCCGTCGCGGTGGCCGCCGCCGTCGGCCTCCAGGCGGTCCTGGGCGTCGTCACCCTGGTGATGCGCGCGCCGGTCGGCCTCTCCATCGCCCACCAGCTGGCCGCGGCTCTGGTCCTGATGCTGGCGGTCGCCTTCGCGTGGCGCGTGCGGCGCGTCTGAGGGCGGTCTGAGGCGGAAAAAGGCGCGGTAATATAATACCGTTATAGGATTGTTGTTGAAATACAGAGTGTTGATGCATTCCGAGCGCATCCTCGCGCATTGACAGGGCGATCCCTTTTCGGCATATGCCGCGCCTCACGTCGGGCCGCGTCCAGCGAACCCGCATTCGTTCTATTGGATCGTCCCTCATGCTGAAGAGCACTACGGCTTCGCTGAAGCCCGCCGAGGTCGAGAAGAAGTGGATCGTGATCGACGCTCAGGACGCCGTTGTCGGCCGTCTGGCTTCGTTCATCGCCATGCGTCTTCGCGGCAAGCATCGCGCTGATTACACCCCGCACGTCGACTGCGGCGACTTCGTCGTCGTCGTGAACGCCCACAAGGTGAAGTTCACGGGCAAGAAGGCCACCGACGAGGTCTACTACTGGCACACCGGCCACCCGGGCGGCGTGAAGCAGCGGACCCCGGCCCAGATCCTGGCCGGCAAGTACCCCGAGCGCGTCCTGCAGAAGGCCGTCGAGCGCATGCTCCCCAAGGAGAGCCCGCTGGCCCGCAAGCAGCTGACCCACCTGCGCATCTACAATGCTCCCGAGCACCCGCACGCGGCGCAAAATCCCGAGACCATCGCGTTCGCCGACCTGAACGCCAAGAACGTGCGGAGCGCGTAATGAGCGAAGCTGAAAAGCCGACCGAAGTCGCCACCGGCTTCGACGCCCTGAAGGGCATGGGCACCCAGGCGGAGGCCCCGGTGCACGAGCGCAAGGTCGACGCCCAGGGCCGCGCCTACGCGACCGGCAAGCGGAAGAACGCGGTCGCCCGCGTCTGGATCAAGCCGGGCAAGGGCACGATCACCATCAACGGCCGTGACCAGACGATCTACTTCGCCCGTCCGGTGCTGCGCATGATGATCGCCCAGCCGATGGAACTGACGGATCGCGCCGGCCAGTTCGACGTCATCGCCACCGTGGAAGGCTCGGGCCTTTCGGGTCAGGCGGGCGCCGTTCGCCACGCCATCTCCAAGGCTCTGACCTATTACGAGCCCGGCCTGCGCGCCGTGCTGAAGCCGCACGGCCTCCTGACCCGCGACCCCCGCGTCGTGGAGCGGAAGAAGTACGGCAAGGCCAAGGCCCGACGCAGCTTCCAGTTCTCGAAGCGCTAACTCTTACGCTTCAATTTGTTGAATAAAAACAGGCGTCTAGCGAAGGCTAGGCGCCTGTTTTGCCATTCACAGATGACTCACAAGCGGTTGTATTTTCCGCAGTTTCCAGTTAGCGTTTTGCACAGTTCCTTCACAGGAATTGGCGAGGCGCGTGATGCCCGACAGCTTCTATCAAGAGGTCCACCGCCTCCGTGACGGGGCCGTCATGGTCTACCGCCGCGGCGACACCAAGCAGCAGGTCTATCAGGCTCGCCTGAAGGTCCCCGGCGTCAGCGGCTACGTCATCCGCTCCCTCAAGACCCGCGATCTCCCCACGGCCCTCAACCAGGCCGAGGACCTCTTCTACGAGTTGCGGGCCGAGCAGAAGCTCGGCATGGACGTGCGCGTCTCCGGAAACCTCAAGTTCAAGGACCTGTGGAAGCGCTTCTACGCGGCCCACGAAACCGGGTTGTCGATCCATCGCCAGCGGCTGCACCGATTCATGGCGGAGAAGTACTTCAACCCGTACTTCGGCGACGCCCGCGTCAACGACATGCCGGACGCCTTCGTCGAGCGCTACTGGGACTGGCGCATCAACTACCACAACCCCGACCGGTGGGATGGCGACGAGGACATCCCCGCCAACGCCGTGAAGGTCCCGGCTCAGAAGACCCTGGACATGGAAGCCGGCATGCTCCGGCAGATCTTCCGCTGGGGTAAGCGGATCGGCTTCGTGAAGCGCGAGCCGTGGGTCAAGGCCACCAAGGTGAAGCACACGAAGGGCCGGCGCTGGTCGTGGAGGTGGCGCCGACAACGAAGACGGGCGCCCGCACCGTTGTGTGCCGTGAAGGCACGCAGACCTATCTGGACCGGCTAAAGAAGGTCTCGCGGCACAGCGGGCCCGACGATCTGGTGTTCTGCGGCTATGACGGCAAGCCGGTGGAGAACTTCAACAAGACCTTCGCGAGCATCTTGTCTCGCCTCAAGCTCCTGGACGACCGCTGGGGCAAGCGGCGGACGGTCTACAGCCTGCGCCACTTCTACTGCACCCAATGCCTGCTCTCCGGCATCCCGGTCCACGTCCTCGCCAAGAACATGGGGACCTCGATCACCTACATCGAGAAGCACTACAGCCACGTGCTCACCGTGATGCAGGCGAGAGAATTGCGGACCAAGAAGTTCAAGGCCAAGGCGTAGCGCGTTTCGCCCAGCAGGCGCGGGCGTCAGATGACGCGTCGTTCTTGCCGCCATGAAGATGGCGGCTGTCAGGCGCCGCCCGTAGGGGCGGTGCGGATTGGGCAGGGGGCCCACTTGTGAAGCACCTACGAGCGTTTCGCGCCCACGAACCGGCCGAACATCGGGATTGTCGAGCCAGGCCCCGTTGTTAGTCTGCAACGCGATGTTCGGGTGGGGTTGGGTCCGTGAAAGATACTGAGTTTCGGAAGTGGCTTGAGGCCCGCCGCTGGCGTGGACAACCGCTGACGAGCAAGGCCATTCAAAATCGGCGTCGGCGGTGAGAGAGCGTTCGACGCGCTTCAAGCGGGCGCTCGGAATCAGCGTGCGTGAGCTCGCATCACGGACCGGCGTCGCGGACTCGACGATCCTTCGCTTCGAGACGAACAAGGGCGGCTTGCAGGCTGGGACGAGGGATCGGCTTCAAGCTCAATTGGAAGCTGACGGCGTCGTGTTCCTCTCGCCCGAGGACGGGTTCGGCCCGGGCGTTCGCCTGCGGGCGCCAAGCAGCACAGTTTGAGCTGAAGATCCGCTATGCCGCTGAAGGCCTCCGCCGCAGGGCAGGGCTGATGCATGGCGTTCGGCGGCCGGTCCGGTGACCTCTTGGCGAGGCTGGATAAGTCCTTTGGCGGTTGCGTATCGGTGGCTGGGCGAAGGCTGCAAGTCGTGAGGTCGTGCTCATGCCGCGGGTTGGGCTGGGCCGACGTCGTGGGGACGGCGCGTCCGGCCGTGGGGGCCATCGGCGCTTCTGGAGATCGGTGGGCGCGGGGTGCGGCACCAGGTGTCGGCTCGGCCTGCGCGGCCTCTCGTTGGCGCAAGGGGTTCAAGGGCTGGCGGGCGGCGCAACGGGCGTCCGGCGGCTTTATTCCCCTGGGCTGACGCCCATTCCTCGCGGCCCAAGAAATCCGCCGGCCGCCGTCCTCCGCTGACGCTGCGGGCCTTCGGCTGCGCCGCCCGCCGGCCCTCGACTCCAGGTCCGCCATCGAGGCCGCGGCAGGCGCGGTCCGAAAAACCTCAAGGAGACTTCCCATGGCGACCATCGGCACCTTCATGAAGAGCGACGACGGCAGCTACAACGGCTCGATCAAGACGCTCAGCCTCTCCGTCAAGCAGGCCCAGCTCCGGCCCGTCCAGAAGGAGAGCGAGAACGCCCCGGACTTCCGCATCTTCGCCGCCGGCACCGAGTTCGGGGCGGCCTGGAAGAAGACCTCCCGCGAGAACCGCGACTACCTTTCGGTCAAGCTCGAGGACCCCAGCTTCCCGGCCCCGATCTACGCCAACCTGGTCGACGCCGAGGAAGGCTACAGCCTGGTCTGGTCCCGCAACACCCGTCCGGCGAACTGAGGCCTCAGGCGGCGGCGCTTCCCCGCGCCGCCGCCGATCTCGATCGCGCTTGCGGGTACGTCTGGACCTGAGGGCACTGTGAGCGGAATTCGCCCGTTCTGAACTGGAGAGGACATGGCCGCCAAACCGCCTTCCAATGCGCCGGCCCGTGGTGGCGCTTCGGGGTGTTTCCCACCTCCCGCGCTGACGTCTGCCGGCGGGGGCGAAAGACGCTTCTACGAGGGCGCGGTCACGACGTTCGGCAGGTCCAAGGCTGTCAGGCTCGAAGAGAGGTTCTTCGTCGACCACCCGGAGTTCGGGCCGGGCGCTCGGGTGGAGGTGAGGGCGATCGCGCCCGGCTGTGTGCTGATGGCTGTGGAGGGGGCGAGTGCGGTCGCCGAGAATTCCGACGGCGTCGACCCGCTGGTCGGGGCGTATCTTGCGTTCATCGGGGCGGACCTGAACGCAAACCCGCACAGGGTCCGGCCGCTTGACCTGTCCCCTGTCGTCGCGCTGATCGAGGGCGTGACGCCTTTGCGCGACGACGAGGACTTTCCGGACGATTCCGCGCTTTGACCATGGGGGAGGGCGGCGTGTTCGCCATCGAGGTTGCGGAGATTGAGGTCTATATTATCCGCATATCATGCGGAGAATATAGTTGCCCTTCGCGCATAGGCGTGTAGGATAAACTCCGCGGTGGATGCGGAGAATGGCTATCACCTATATCCACGAACTCGAGGCTTGGCCGCAGTTCCGTTGCCGTGACGAAGCGCTTGCGGCGAAGCTGGCGGCGGTTCGTCATCATCAGGGCCGCCTGATCGGCAGGATGGAAGCTCTGGGCTTCAAATTGCGGGCAGAGGCGATTCTCCCTTCGCTGACCGAAGAGGTCATCAAGTCCAGCGAGATCGAGGGCGAGACCCTCGACCCCACGGCGGTCCGCTCCTCCATCGCGCGTCGCCTGGGCATGGAGGCTGGCGGTCTCAAACCCGTCGACCGCAGCGTCGAGGGCGTTGTGACACTGATGGTCGACGCCACGCAGGGCTTCGATCTCCCCCTCACCACAGATCGCCTGTTCGGATGGTACGCTGAACTGTTCCCGACCGGGCGCAGCGGCTTGAGCAAGATCGACGTGGCGCGTTGGCGGACAGACCGGGATGGCCCGATGCAGGTCACGTCCGGCTACGCGGGCAGAGAGCGCGTCCACTTCGAAGCCCCCGCCGCCGCGAGCCTGGCGGGCGAGATGCAGCGGTTCCTGGACTGGTTCAACGCCAAGAGCGGGCTCGATCCGGTGCTTGAAGCCGCCATTGCTCACCTGTGGTTCGTGACGATCCACCCCTTCGGGGACGGCAACGGCCGTATTGCGCGTGCGATTGCCGACATGGCGCTTGCGCGCTCGGAAAGGACACCCTGGCGCTTCTACAGCATGTCGAGCCAGATCAGGGCGGAACGCGCGGACTACTATGACATCCTAGAGAGAACTCAGAAGGGCGATCTCGACATCACCGCCTGGCTCGACTGGTTTCTCGGTTGCCTGGACCGCGCGTTCGACCGGGCCGAGGAGACGTTTGCCGCGGTGATGGCGAAGGCTCAGTTCTGGGAAGAGCATGGCGCCGGTGGCTTCAACGATCGCCAGCGCCTGATCATGAACCGGCTGCTGGACGGGTTCGAAGGCAAGCTGACGTCGACGAAATACGCGGTCATCACCAAGTGCTCCCAAGACACCGCCTCCCGCGACATCGATGACCTGATCCGGCAAGGCGTCTTGGCGAAGGACCCCGGCGGCGGCCGGAGCACGAGTTACTCGCTCGTCGAGGTTGAGCGCCGGCAAGGCCTCGCATTCCCGGATCGGGAGTATCGCGTCGACGGGGCGCGCGGGGCGATCTTCTGGGGCGAGTCCAATGGCGCGCGCGTGCGCTGCATCATCAGCCGCGAGGCGCTCGATGATCACTTCTCGGAACGCGATACGCTGCGCCCCGAGGCTGCCTTCATGAAACACCGGACCGAGATCGAAGCGCTGGCCAGCCAGAAGTACGCGCTCGGCCAGTGGGAGCCGGACGGCGGCATCGTGATCCGGACACTGGATCCTGTGTTCGATCGAGATGTACGGAAGACCTGAGGGGGTTCTCCTGAGCCTCCGCTGCGCCATGCGCAGGCAGAGTTCTCGGGCGTGATCTCGTCACTACCCGTCGAAGAGGCCTGCGAATTCTCGATCCGCGTAGTGGCGGACCTTGCCGGCGAGCAGTGGGTCGCGGCCTGGGCGTAGCACCAGCATCATGTGGTCGGGCAGTCGGATGACTTCGTCGGGCGTCAGCAGATCGCGACGAACCCGCTGCTCGCTCCAGGACTCGCCATCGCCCGAAGAGCTCGAGCCGCCCTTCAGTGAGCTGGTCGAGCCGGAGTTCATCGACGTGCCGTGGGCGATGAAGGTCTCGGTGGTGACGCCGAGCGTGCGCGACACCCACTGGGCGGTGTCGATGTCCGCGACGTTGAAGACCTGGGTGACGGCGGCGTTGGCGAGGAAGGTGCCGTGTCGCTCGCCGTACAGCGCCTTCAGCTGATGCAGGTCCTGCAGGATGGCCCACAGCTGGACGCCGTAGCCGGCCATCAGGCCATAGGCCTGGGCGAGCGGCTCCAGCCGTCCGAGGGTCGCGAACTCGTCCAGCAGGAAGAGGACCGGGGAGAGCTTCGCGCCGCCGTGCGTTGGGCCGCGGGCCAGGCTGTGCAGGGCCTGGGCGACGAGTAGACGCAGCCAGCGAGCATGCGTGCCGAGCCGTTCGGGCGGCAGCACGAGGAAGATGCTGGCGCGCTGGTCGCGCAGGTCCTCGAAGCCGAAGTCCGCGCGCGCCAGGCTGTCGGTGATCCGGCGGCTGTCGAGGAAATGCGTGTGGCGCTGCGCGGCCGAGAGCACGCCGGTGGCTTCTCGGTCCGCCTTGCCGAGATGGCGGTTGGCGGCGCGGCTGACGAGGCCGTCCGCGGCCGGGCTGGCCTGCATGGCCTTCAGCGTCGTGGCGAAACGCGCGGGCGCCGCCGTCAGCAGGTCACGCACCGCGGCGAGCGTCGCGCCGCCCGCGGCCGGGTGCGTGACGACGTGCATGATCACGCCGGCGATCAGCGCCTTGGCCTCCTCGTTCCAGTGCGCTTCGCTCACCTGTTCCGGCGGATCGTAGACCAGCGCTTCGGCGATCAGCGCGGCGTCCTCGGCGAGGTCGAGGCCGAACGGATCAAGGGCCGCGAGCGGATTGTAGGCAGCGGTCGGCTGGCCGGACGCCTCGAAGGGATCGAGCACATGCACGGGCCCGAAGCGCGCCCGGGCGCGCGCCGCGATGCGGGCGTTCTCGCCCTTCGGATCGACGCAGAGGATCGCGCGGTCGGATAGCAGGAGGTTGGGCAGGACGACGCCGACGCCCTTACCCGATCGCGTCGGCGCGAAGGTCAGCAGGTGGCCGGGGCCGTCATAGCGCATCAGCCAGCCGGTGGCGGCGCGGCCGATGATCAGGCCATCGGGGCCGCCGAGCGCGCCGCGGGCGCGGCGCTCGTCCGCGAACTGCGCGCTGCCATGTGTGGTGACCGGGCCCGCGGGCCCGTAGCGCCCCAGCCAAAGCAGGTACCCCCACGCGCCGCCCGCGAGCGTCGCCGTCAGCGGGATCACCCATTCGACGAGTAGGTCGGGCAGGCCGAAGTGATCGCGAACGATCAGGAAGGGCGCATTGGCCACGACGTTGCCCCAGAAGGCGCCCACCAGCGTCGGCCAGATCGCGCCGAGGGCGAGCCTCATTCGGCGTGTTCCGCTTCGCTGGCGAAGGCGCGCTGGCCGCGGCGTCGCCACAGCAGCTTCGTCCCATCGCCGTCCGGCCCTTGCAGCCGGTCGGCGAGCTCCAGGAATGCGCCGTAAAGCGCGGCGCGATCGTCCTGCGCGAGATCGACGAGGCCGGCCTTGGCGACCAGGCCGCCGAGCTCGATCAGCTGATGGGTGCGTTCACGGCGTTGCACGACCCACGTCCTCGTGTCCGATCTTGCCTGAGCGGCTTCAGCCCGGTGCAGCGCCGCGGCCGTCCGCCGCACCGCGTTCGCCGCCGCGCGCAGGCTTCGCTGAAGACCGGGCCTGACCCTGAAAGAAGCTGGCGCCCGCGCGCCGCCAGGCCTCCCGCGTGGACGCGTCGGCCTTGGCGGCGGCGACGAGCGCCCCGGCCAGTTCTTCGATGGACAGGTGATCGGCGCCGGTGGCGATCACCAGCTCGCCGAACTGCGTGACGCGCCGGCCCTTCAGCGCCTTGGCGCGCTGCTGCAGGGCCTGAAGTTCGGCGTCGAGGTCGCGCGGCTTCTTCATGACATCGCCTCCGAGGATACGGAGACCGAACCCTGCGCGGCCGCGGCTTGGGCGGCCATGGGTAAGTTTACGCATGGCGGTCCTGTCACTCACGGCCGAAGGTCTGAGTGCGCGCTTATACGTCGCTGGCGCGACGTGCTTGGGCGGGGAGGGATCGCATGGCGATCTACCACTTCTCGGCGAAGGTGATCTCGCGGGCCAAGGGCTCGTCGGCCGTCGCGGCCGCGGCCTATCGGTCTGCGTCTCGGCTGCATGATGAACGTCTCGACCGCGCCCATGACTTCTCGGCCAAGGCCGGCGTCGTGCATTCGGAGGTCATGCTGCCCGAGGGCGCGCCGGAGCGTTGGCGCGACCGCGAGACGCTTTGGAACGAGGCCGAGGCGCGGGAAGTCCGCAAGGATGCGCAGCTCGCGAGGGAGGTCGAGTTTGCGTTGCCGCGGGAGCTCTCGCAACGCGACGGCGTCGAGCTCGCCCGGTCGTTCGTTCAGCGCGAGTTCGTCGGCAAGGGGATGGTCGCCGACCTCAACGTGCATTGGGACGTCGGCGCCGACTGCGAGCCCAAGCCGCATGCCCATGTGATGCTGGCGCTGCGCTCGGCCGGACCGGAAGGCTTCGCCGGCAAGGTCCGCGACTGGAACGCGACCGACCAGCTCGTCGCCTGGCGCGAAGCCTGGGCGGATCACGCGAACCGCCGGCTCGCGGAGCTCGGTATCGACGCGCGGATCGATGCGCGCGCGCTGAAGGACCAGGGCCTCGACCTCGAGCCCCAGAACAAGATCGGCGCGTCTGGGGCGCGGCGCGAGCTGCATGGGGAGACGGCGGAGCGGGCGGAGGACCATCGCGCCATCGCGCGGCGCAACGGCGAGCGGATCCTGGCCGAGCCGGAGATCGCGCTGGCGGCGATCACGCACCAGCAGGCGACGTTCACCGAACGCGATCTCGCGCGCTTCGTGCATGGGCATACGGACGGGAAGGCGCAGTTCGACGCGGCGCTCGCGAAGGTCCGCGCCAGCGACGAGACGGTTCGGCTGGGGCGCGACGGCAACGGTCGCGAGCGCTTCACCAGCCGGGAGATGTTGCGGGTGGAGCGCGGCCTCGAACAGGACGCGGACGGCATGTCCGCACGTCCGGGACATGCAATCGGCGAACGTGACAAAGTCGCGGCGCTGGCGCGTTCGTCCGAGCACGGTCTCGACCTCTCCGCGGCGCAGCGCGATGCCCTGGATCATGTCACGCGCCGTGGCGACCTTTCGCTGTTGGTGGGCTACGCCGGCACGGGCAAGAGCGCCCTTCTGGGCGTCGCGCGCGAGGCGTGGGAGGCGCAGGGCTATCGGGTCCGTGGTGCAGCGCTCTCCGGGATGGCCGCGGAGAGCCTGGAGGGCGGCTCCGGCATCCCCTCGCGCACGCTTGCGAGCCTCGAAAACGCCTGGACGCGTGACCGCGACAGGCTCGGTCTTCGCGACGTGCTGGTCGTCGATGAAGCGGGTTTGGTGGGCTCACGTCAGCTGGCGCGGGTGATGGCCCACGCCCGGGCGGCCGGCGCAAAGGTCGTGCTGGTGGGCGACGCCGAGCAGCTGCAGGCTATCGAGGCCGGCGCGGCGTTCCGGGCGCTGGCGGAGCGTTACGGCGCCTATGAGCTCACCGAGGTGCGCCGCCAGCAGGTCGAGTGGCAGCGCGAGGCGACGCCGCAGCTGGCCACGGGCCGGACCGTGCCGGCGCTGTCGGCCTATGCCGCCGCGGGGGCGGTCCGGGCGCACGAGACCTCGGAAGCGGCCAGAGAGGCCACGGCGGCAGGATGGTGGCAGGCGAAAGCGGAGGCGCCCGGCTCCTCGCAGGTCATGCTGGCCTACACGCGCGACGACGTGACGGCGCTCAATGGCCTGGCCCGCGGGCGAATGCAGGCGGCCGGCGCGCTGGGTCCCGACCAGGTGGTGGAGACCACGCGGGGCGCGCGGCTGTTTGCGGAGGGCGAGCGGATCGTCTTCCTGCGCAACGAGCGAGATCTGGGCGTGAAGAACGGCACCCTGGGGACCATCGAGCAGCTTTCGGAGACACGCATGGGGGTGCGGCTGGACGACGGCCGGGGCGTTGGCTTCGACCACAAAGCTTACACGGATCTCGACCATGGCTACGCCACCACCATCCACAAGTCGCAGGGCGTGACCGTGGATCGCGCGCACGTGCTGGCCAGCGGCTTCATGGACCGGCACGCCACCTATGTGGCGCTGTCGCGGCATCGGGAGGCGATGACCCTGCATTACGACCGCACGACCTTTGCCGACGACGCGGCTCTCGCCAAGGGACTGGCGCGCGAGCGCGCAAAGGACTCGACGCTCGACTATCCGGACGTCTTCGCGGAGCGCCGCGGCTTCGGCTGGACCTCGACGCCAGGGATGTTCGCGCAGTTCCGAGGCGCGGCGCTCAGCGAGGGGCTGCCGCGCGAGGCTCGCCAGGACGACCTGGCGCGGACGCAGGCCTTCGCGCGGGCCTGGCGGGACATACACCGGATGCAGGCCTCGGGCCTGGAGGTGTTGCCGCACCAGCAGGTCGCTTTCGACCGGGCCGCGGGCGCGCTGGACCGGGCGCGGCCCGGGCTGGCGGCGGGCATGGATGCAGCGCTCTCCCGTGAACCGTGGCTGGCCGTGGCGGCGGCCCGCGGCCGACCGGAGGCGCTGATGCGCGCCGCCGAGCATCACATGGACCTGGGTCGGGGCGGGCCGGACCTTTCCCGTGGGCCGCAGCGCGGCCGAGACCTGGGGCTCGAGCGGTGAGCCTGCAGCCCACCGATCCGGCGAGCGACGTCTTCGAGCGGCTACGGCTGGAGGTGGCGCTGCTGCGGCGCGCCGTGGAGGGGCTCGCGGCCGAGCGCGATCAGCCGGCGCCGGACTACAGTCCGACCTTGGCGGCCTTGAAGAAGTCGCTCGCGGAGGTGCAGGCGGCTCTGGAGAACCTCGGCGAGCGCCCAGCCCTGGTTCTCGGGCCTGAGCACCTTGGCCCGCTCTTCCATCAGGCCGCCGGGCGCCTGCTTGCGAAGCCGATCGCCGAGCTGGAACGTGACCGGGCGCTGCTGACGCAGGCGGCGGAGGCCCTGCGGGGCGCTCATGCGGCGGAGGCGGCCCATGCCGCGTCATGGCGCCGGCGACTGCGCCTCGTCGGCGGCGGTGCGGCGCTTGGCGCGTTGTTATGGGTCCTGCTGTCCGGCCCTGTGGCGCGGTCACTGCCGACCGGTTGGCAGGTCCCGGAGCGCCTCGCGGCGGCCACCCTCGCCCTGCCTGGGCCGGCGGCAGGCCAGCGCTTACTGCAGGCCCACGATCCATTGAGGTGGCAGAGTGCCGAGCTGCTCCAGAGTCTCGCGGACGATGAGCTGATGGAACTCCGCGAGTGCGTCGACGCGCGGAACCGCTCGGTGAGGCCGGTCACGTGTACGCTCAAGCTTAGGAGGCGCTGAGAGTCGGAAATTCTGCCGGCCCCCAGCGAAGAAGTCCTTGGCAAATAGACGAAAGGTTGTGTTTGTCTGCGATGAGTTGTCGAGGTAGTGTTCGCACTTGGTTTACAAGTGCGCGGTGCGTTCATGCGTATGCTTAAGCTTGCTGATGCTGCGGCATCACATGATGCGGACGATGGGGCCTTGAGGCCCCGCCAGATCGAGTGCCTGACCTGGGCCGAACGGGGAAAGAGCGCCCGCGACACTGGCCAGATTCTCGGCATCTCACAGCGAACGGTCGAGAAGCATCTGGAGCAGGCCTGCGAGGTTCTCGGCGTACGCACGCGCATCCAGGCGGTCGTCAGAGCCCGGGAGCTGGGCCTGCTTCACTGATCCCGCGTGCGACGCCGGTGGGTGCCGCCGGTGCGACTTAGGCGTGGATCCACTTGTCGTTGGTTGGATCGTGTGCCGTGGCCCCGTGCGCAACGGACGGCGGTGCAGGGGCAGGATCAGCAGATCGGTTCGTCGCGCACATGCGGTGAGCGCTGCAGCGTCCTCGACATCGGTCCACTCGCTGATGCCGCCGCGCGATTGGGCGGCCGCTTCCAAGGCGCCTTGGGCGGCCTCCACCTTCTCCGGACGGCGTCTTCGCGGGCGTTGAAGATGCGCTGGGTTTCAGACGCCGAGAGGAGGGCGGCGCCGTCGGCCGGAACGAACGGCGGCGGGATCCGGCTGCGGGCGAACGCACCGAGTAGCGCAGCGTCGAGCGTTGACGCGCGACTGGCCGCATACCTAGCAATGAACATGAGCCCGCCGGCGCGGCCAAGCGCGGCGGCGAGGCTGCCGACCTCCGGCGCCACGCGGTAGACCGCGCCTGCGCGTTGCGTCGGTCCCGTTCGCTGATCGGGTCCTGGCTTCGTGCAACTGATGGCACCCCCGGTCATGCGCTCCGGCATGAAGACGAAGGCAGCTCGGGATTGCGCAAAGGAGCCGCATCACTGGACACGTTGGCCTGCAGGCCCAACTAGTGGGGGGCTTTGCGCTCCGACGGACAGCAATCGCCCGTAGCTTCCAACGCAGGCTGCCACGCCCTGACCAGAACAGACCCTCGCCAGAGCTCAGCGCGGTCTCCATCGATCACGCCCGCAGCGCGATCGATGGCGTCGTCGTCATCATGCGCGGGGAACTGTTCCCTGAGCACTTCATCGTTCAGGAGCCGTTCAATGAGCGTGTAGGTCGGGGCACAATCGACGCTCACGAGCGCTGAGGCGTTTCCCATTACAGAGCCCCATGAAAAAGGCGGGCCGCAACGGGCCCGCCTTGATCTTGACTGCGTCAGTTAAGCAGCCGTCGGGGCGAGCCGCCGCCGGCGGATCAACGATCCGGTCAGCCCGAAGCCCATGATCATCATGGCCCAGGTCGCCGGTTCCGGCACGGCGTTATACTGGCCATTCTTGAACGTCACCCCGTCAGTGGATCCTCCAACCCCCTGGGAGCCGCCTTGGCGCATCCGCATCGTGCCGGTGACCGTGAAGCCGTCGCCGCCGAAGTTGTCGGCTGAGTAGAAGTAGAGATTGTCGCCGCCGACCATGGCTTGGTTGAAGGCAACGCCGTCGACCGTTCCGATGGTCGCGAATGCCAAGTTCTTAACGGCGACCCTTAGCGTGTTGCCGACCAGCGGCGCGGACTTGCCGACGCCCGCGTCGGTCACTGTCGTCACGCCGTTCAGGGTGAAGCTAAGGGAGCTCGCGGTCCACGTCAGCGAGAACGCTTGGTCGACGCCCGTGACCCACGTGGCTTGGCCCTGGTTGAAGTGACCCGCCTGGCTGGTCCCCGACCCGACACCAATCTCCCAATCTTGGGCGCCTGGCTTGCCGCTGCGCACCTCGACGCCGTAGAGGCCTGCGCCGTTCGGGTCGAACGGGGCCTGCACAACGAACTCGCCGACACCAGGCGTTACGAGTGTAACGGCGGCAAGTGCGGGCGAACCGACAGCCATTGCTAATGCAGCAGCCGCGAACAGAATTTTCTTCATAACTTTCCCCGAAATCTGGATCCCGAACTTGGCCGTATGGCACACAACGAGCGGGGGAGGGGGGGGGAATCTCCTCAGAGGGGAAGCATGCGTCTATAGGTGTATGCCACGCTGTTGGGCCGCAGCGTCACATTGTGGCGCGAGCCCGCCGAGCGAAGGGCCGACGTAGGCCCCAATCCCAGGTCGAGACTATGTACTTGAAGCGGACGTTTCGCGGCCTCGGAGGCTTCCGCCCGAAATCCACCCCCTGCAGCAGTTCACAATGTCCGCTGCCAAGCCCGTTGCGGCGGGGCCGGCCGTGGTCTCGGAACACCGCTTACGAAGCAAGCGCACAGACGGGGTCTAGTATCCGTGAAGGCGGGCGTCTGGCGACGGGGAATGAGCTGCCTAACAACAGTGGCCTCAAGACGCCGCTTACCATTCGGCTGCATCTCGGTGCGAATGGATGGGTGTCCTGGAAGGGTACGCCGCGCCTGGCTCCGGGGCGGACGGGCGCGCTCGATCACTGAGGAATGCGACCGGCTGTCGGGTCTCAATGGGACGCGCCTGCGGATGAAGGGCGACAGCGCCGTCCCGCTCGGACCGTAACTGCTCCGGGTTCAGTCGCCGGCGGACCATATCTTTCGCAGGCGCGCACCGCGTTGCCGTCTAGTCTAGGCCAACGAACGAGGCGCCCAGTTTCAGAAGGTGCCTTCTTCGGTTCATCGGACTTGGCCTCGGGATAGACAATCAGACTAACGTTAGATTGAACGGTCGACGATTTCCGGCGCAGGACGCGGTTCAGTTGGCAGGCGCAAATGGTGCACTCAAGGTCTGTTGGGTCCGTGGCCTATCAAGCCGACCACAGTTCGATCCGAACTCCGAATGGCGTCTCGCTCACGCGACTCGCTGGATGCCCATCAAGCTGATGCCGCTGAGTACTCCAAATGTAGCCGATCAATTAGCTGTTGGACGGTGAGAATGTCGCCAACGCCGGATACCGAGTGACCTGCGCTCCATATGTCGCGCCACCGACGTGGTCCGTCACCATCGGCTCCATAGATCTTTCGGGCCTCTTCGGGCTCAATTGGATCAACTAGAGTATCAGGATCCAATCCCGCAGACACGACAGAAGGGCGCAGAATGCTGGTCGGAAGGCCGGTGAACTGGGCCGTGAGCACGATGTCGTCCATCGAAGAGGCAACCAGCATGGCCTTGTAGGACGGGTCGGCCGCGCTCTCTCTCGTGGCGATGAAGCGAGTTCCCATGTAGGCGAGATTGCAACCCAAGACCTGGGCGGCCCGCAAAGAAGTCCCGTCGGAAACGCCACCTGCCAGGACGATCGGTCCATCAAAAAAGGCTCGCACCGCACGCACGAAGGCAAATGGGTTGGCCCAGCCTGTTTGTCCGCCTGCGCCCGCCGACAGGAGCACCAGGCCGTCTGCTCCGGCCGCAATTGCGCTTCTCGCATGCTGTATGGAGGCGACATCAGAAAGGACGATGGCGTCTATCTCATGGAGCGCGGCGACCACCGGTTTGGGTGACCCGACGCTGGTGATGACGATCTCGACGCCGTGCCTGAGGAGGCAGTCGAGATCGGCGCCCAGCGTCTTGCTCCTCATGATCAGGTTCGGACAGAACGGCGCCCCACCGCGATCGAGATGTGATCGAAGATGCTTCAGCCATTCATCCAATTCCGTCGTCGAGCGGCAGTTGGCAGTGGGGAAAGCGCCGATCACGCCTGAGCGGCAACTCGCCTCCACAAGCTCGAGCCCAGACACCCTTAGCATCGGCGCCACGATCATCGGTAACCTCAACCGGGCGATAAGCCGGTGCAGCCTGTCACTTGCGGAACTGGAGATCATGGGTCCGCGTCAATTGGCCTGGCTGCAGGATGAGTCGAGCCGTATGGCGAGATCGCGCAACTCGCGCTTCAGGACCTTATCAAGCAGGCCTTTCGGCAACTCGTCGACGAAGTGGACTGCGCGCGGTCGCTTGAAATCCGACAGGCGTTCGGCGCAGCGGTCGAGGATAGCTGTGCGGATTGCGTCCTCTCGCCCTTCGGCGACGACGAACGCGACCGCGACTTCGTCCAGCATCCTGTCCGGTCGCCCCACGACCGCAACTTCCCGCACCCCTGGGATCGCCAGAATCTCTCGCTCGATCTCAAGGGCGGCCACATTCTCAGCACCCACCTTCAGCATGTCCTTTGCCCGCCCGGCGTAGAAGACGTGACCGTCGGCGTCGGAGATGACTTGATCGCCGGTACAGAACCACCCGCTTGCGTCAAAGGCCTCCGACGTCGCCGATGGGTCGTTCAGGTAGGAGTGGAAAATCGATAGCCCAGGAACACCCTTGATCCAGAGGTCCGCCACCTCCCCCAACTGAGCGGGTTCCCCGCTCGGGCGCCGCAGCGACACTTGATACTCGGGATTTGGTCGACCTACCGAACCCTCGGGACCCGTGTGATGGACATCCGAACTGAGGGGTTGACTGATGAGTTCGGTCATCCCGAAGGCGCCGAGGGTCCGGATGCCCCAGCGAGACCTTACCCGACCCAAATCCCCCGCGCAGACCCACATGCGAAAGCGATGGTCGGCAGGATCGGGGCGTTCGGCGATCGCCTGGAGGGTGAAACCAACCATGTTCGTCCAACTGCACTCGTGCGCCCGCGCGACGTCCCAGAAACGAGATGCCGAAAACCGTGGGACCAGGACGACGCTGGCTCCGGCATGCAGACTGGCGAGAACGTTCCAGCAAAACGCCACCGTGTGAAACAGGGGCAGAAAGACCAAGCATCGATCAGCGGATGTCAGCGAAAAGTGCTCCGCATTCACGCGGGCGCCCCAGAGCACGTTTGCATGAGTCCAAACGACGCCCTTGGGCCGAGAGGTCGTCCCTGACGTGTACATGACGCTGCAGAAGCCGCTCGGGTCGGGATCCCGCGACGGGCAAGCCGCCGGGTCCCCACGCAGGGCCTCAAAAGGCGTGATGTTCGGGGCTGTCGAATGATCGACACAGGCGATCCAATGGAGTCCTGCAGGTCGCGACTCCACAAGGCGGAGATGCGCATTGCTGGTCACCATGCCGACCGCCCGCGAGTGCTCCAGAAAGAACCGTAGCTCGTCCTCCGTCGCGCGGGTGTTCGTCGTTACCGCGAGGGCGCCGATCCGCGCGCAGGCGAACCAGGCGATCAGCAAGGCGGGATGGTTGTCGAGATGGATGACCACGGCGTCGCCAGCCTTGACACCGATGGACGTGAGGCCGGCCGCGTACGCGCGCGTTTCCTCCGAGAAGGCGGCATACGAGTAGGTCTGCGCGGGTCCAACGAGCGCCTGCCAGATCAAGAAAGGCTTGTCGCCGAACCGTCGGGCCTGCTGATCGAGCAGCCAGGAAGCATCTCGACCGACGAAGGCGTGGACCTCTCCGGTCGATCGGGCCGAGATTGCAGTAGCTGACATTAGGTCAAGCGCGCGCTGGCGTAACGAGTGACGGCCTCGGCTATGATCTGAGGCTGTTCAGGCAACATGGCATGCCCCGCCTTCGGTATGTCGACCACCGTAACTTGGTCGCCCAATTCAGCCTTCAGTATTCGAGCGTTCTCCGGCGGGGCAAGAACATCGTCGAGACCCTGTAAGACCAAGATTGGTCGGCCGCCGCCTGCCCACCATTGGTCCAATGGCGTTCGTTCGGAGGCTCGGATTTGCGCCTCCGCGGCAGCGCGCCACCAACCCGTCCGCCACGGGGTGGGGTCGTTCCCGGGTGCGAAGAAGGCCTTTCGGATGGCTTGCAGTCGGTCCTGGTCCGGGAGGGACAGATCGAAACACCGCAAAAACACAGGCTCCATATTCTTGGCCATGTGAACCTTACCGCCAGACGCCAAGAGCATGAGAGCTTTGATGCGATGTGGCTGAAGCGTGGCGAGGCGCCTCGCGACCCGGTTGCCGAAGGCATGACCGACGACCAGGGTCTGGTTGAGACCTAGGTCGTCCAGGACCGCCGCAACATCGAGGGCGAGATCATCGAGTGTGAGATCCGCGAGTGGCCCCAGGCTCTCTCCGATGCTCCGAGGCTGCGGTCTGATGGCCAGGAAACCCGCGTCAGCCACTGCGCGACCGAGCAGGTCGAAGTCCTCTCCGCCGCGTCCAAGCGACGGCAGCATCACTACCGGCGGGCCCTGACCGTCGAAGCGGTAGTGGATTGTAATCTCCCCGCGCCGCAGGCGTGCTTCGCGAGACTTCGCACCGGATGGTGCACTCGCGCCGAGCGCCGCGGCAAACGCGCCGCTGCCTACCTCCCGCCGGGACATCAAGAGACCGCCTCCTGATGCTCGGGATAGCTGGGAGACGAGGCTTTCAGGTAGGCTTGGTTCAGCAGCAGGGTGGCGACAACGTGATCCGATCCGGCGCGGAAAACGCTCGTCCTTATCCAGAGACTCTCAGTGCGACGGCTCCCGCTGATGGCAATGAAGGTCCGCTCGAGCTCATAGGGCTCTCCGACCAGCAGCGGACCGTCGATCAGGCGGATCTCCTGGTCGGCGAACAGGCCGACCACCGGATTGCGCACGGGAATCGGCTCGTCGGCCACGGTATACTGGCCCAGAACACTCACCATCTCGAAAGGCAGGATCGCCCGTCCCCAGGGCGTGTCTAGGGCGGTGGCCGGATCATAGGCGGGCGAGGGCTCGGTGATGCGGCCGAGCTTGTCCTTCAGACTGAAGGGATATAGCGCCCCCATGTTCTGATCGAACCCCATCGTCACCCGGCGCCGCGGTGTGGTGGCGCCGATGACGATGTCGGCCAGGATTCGGCGCTGTTCGAGAGGCTGCAGCTCGGCCAGGCGCTGGTCCAGCGCGGTCGCCGCATGTGCCGGGCCCACCGACATCGTCCCGCGGAGCACTTCCGATCCGTCGCGCTTGACAATCTGGATGTGAGCGCTGCGGCCGTCGTCGGTTGGGTGGGCGAACGCCTGAGTTTCCTCTCCATCATAGCAGGGCGTCCGATAGTGCGCCGATATGCAACCCCAGGCGAGAAAGCCCTCACCCCAGATCGCCACTCCGAGCGGGGCGAGTTGGCTGAAATGCGTTGGCCCCTCCACCGTACCCCCCTGGAAGCCGAGCTTGCTCGCGGTGTCGTCGTCATGGATGGACCTGTGACCGTCATAGGACTGCGCCGACAGCATGTTCTGCGGCGATCTCCATGGACCAGCCAGCGCGCCATCGGCCTGACGCTCGATGGTTGTTTCGAAGAGGGCGTGCATTGCAGCTCCAGTATAGGTTCGCGCGAAATGGAGGGCCTCGCGTAGAGGCAATCGCAGCGACCAGCCTGACCGGCGGTCTAACGACAGCGTCAATTGAACAGCTGGACCTTGCGTCCGTTGACTTCGATGCTGAACTGTCGGCGACTCGTGAACATCGGGGGCGTGTTTCCAGCATCCCAAGCAGAAAACCGGCGCTTCAGCTCTGCGACGACGCTCGGATGGCGTGAGGAGACGTCGCGCTTTTGTCCAGGGTCGGCTCGCATGTCGTAGAGCAGCGTGTACTGCCCGAGCGGGGAAACGGCGGCTGGAACGCCATCGGGGACCGGTCGGCCGACAAGTCCTTCGGGATCTTCGGCAGTGTCAGACTTGTTGACGACGACCAGACTCCACCGTTGTGACCTGACCACATAGTTCGGGCCCATTCTCCAGAACAGGGTGCGATCCGTGCGGGTCTTGGTCGTTGCCCGAAGGTACGGAAGCAGGTCCACCCCCTCCTTCTCAGGCGCAACCCGGCCGCCGGCGGCTTGGACGACGGTGGGAAGTATGTCGAGCGACGAGACGGGTTGATCGAACGTACCGGGCTTCAGTCGGTCTGGCCAAGACACGATGAATGGCACCCGGATTCCGCCGTCCCATGGCAGCGCCTTGTGCCCTGTGAGGGGCGCGTTCGAGCAGGCGCCCCTCACATAGAAGGGGCAGCCATTGTCACTCAAGAAGACGACCATCGTATTGTTGCGCTGGCCTGTGTCCTCGAGAGCCTTGATGAGACGCCCAACGCCGTCGTCAAGAGACGATACCATTGCTGCATAGACCCTATGGTGGGGGTCTTGGATGTGCCGAAAGCGATCAAGGTAAGTCTTGGACGCCATGAGCGGCGTGTGAGGCGCCGTGTAAGACAAGTAGAGAAAGAAGGGATTCCCTCCCTTCCTTGAAACATAGTCGACGGCCTCTTCGGTGAGCCTGTCAGTCAGATAGCCGGTCGTGTCGACCACTTCTCGACCCCTATATATTGGGAACCGTGTCCTGCTGAAGCTTGAATAGTCAGCGGTGATGGCGGCTTCGTCGTCCGGTCCCAGGTGTGGCAAGTACGTCGTCCCGCCGTCGAGCACCCCATAGTAGCTGTCGAAACCCCTATCCAACGGATGGAAGCCGGGCGCCTTCCCGATGTGCCACTTCCCCACCATGCCCGTGGAGTAGCCGAGGGACTTCAGAATGCCGGGCGTCATTGCCTCGGTGGTGGGCGGTCCGACCCTTTCGTCACGACCGACAGGATTGAATTCGAATCCGAATCTCGTCTGCGAGCGACCTGTCAACAGTCCGGCGCGCGACGGCGCGCAAACCGCCGCTGTGACGTATCCGTTGGTGAACCTGACCCCGGAGCGGGCCAGGGCGTCGATGTGCGGTGTGGGAATGCGGCCGCCGTTGGCGCTAATGTCCCCGTAACCGAGGTCGTCGGCCAGAATGACAACGATGTTTGGTCGCGCCTGGCTCGAGGGGGCGGCTGCAAGTGTGAACGCGCCGACGAAGGCGGCGAGGCCGGCCGCGAGGGGATTGGTAAACATGGGTCGTCTCGCTCGGATTTCAGGTTCGCCGCCTGAACTGGCGACGCATGGATTGAGGCCGCGATCTAAGGCGCGGACGTGTTCGCGTCCGGCAGCCATGTCATTGGTCGTGAAAGACGACGCGGCCGCAGTGGAAGACCTGGAACCCCGACGTTGCCGCCCATGCAGGAGGCTTCATTTGCGCCTGCCAAGCCGCAAACCGCGCCTGCAGTTCGCGCGTTCGCTCCGGCTGGTCGAACATCCGGTTGCGTGTCTCGCGAGGGTCTGACTTCAGGTCGAACGTCCACGGGAAACTGTTCGGACGGGTGTTCGACATGAGCTTCCAGTCCCCCATCAGGGCAGCGAACTCCGCGCCCGTGCGCCAGAAGAGGGCTTCGTGGATGGGCTCCACCTTGCCCAGGCGGGGCGTGAGGTCGACGCCATCGAGCGTCTTGTCACCTTTGATGCCTGCGGCAGCAAGGATCGTCGGATACAGGTCCAGGTGCGACACATTGCGGTTCTCTTGAACGCCCTTGGGCCAGCTTCCAGGCCAAGAGACGATGAGAGGAACTCGAGCACCACCTTCATTGTAGCTAAGCTTCCCGCCGCTGAGGTGGGTACAATCCGAAATCCCGAAGTAGGTGGCCGCACCATTGTCGGAGGTGAAGATGACGATGGTGTTGTCGGCTATGCCCGCTTCTACCAAGGCAGCCATCACGCGGCCGACACCATCATCGAGAGCACTCACCATCGCCGCGTAGGTTCTCTTGAGCGGGTCCTTCTCGCGAGGAAAACGATCGTAATATTTCTTCGTGGCTTGGAATGGGCTGTGAGGCGCGGCGTGGGCGAGGTAGAGAAACAGGGGTTGATCCCGCCCGCGCTGTTGCCGGATCTGGCTTACGGCCTCCTCGGTTAGTGCGTCGGTCAGATACTCCCCTTCGTTGCGTATCAGCTCTCTGCCTGCTGTCCCGGCGCGCCAGCGCCCAATCTGATTTGCGTCGCTATCCCGTCGAAAGCTCCGTTCGCCGACATAGGGCGCAGCCTGGTTGATCGCTGACGGGGCCTCGGGGCTGATGTACGACGTCTCGCCTCCCAGGAAGCCAAAGAACTCGTCGAATCCTCGGGCGGTTGGCAGGCGATCGGCCGACACGCCGAGGTGCCACTTGCCGATACCCACGGTGCGGTACCCGGAGACCTTAAGTTTCTCCGCGAGCAGTGTCTGTCCGGGCTGCAGTCCGCCGTCCGGTTGCCGGACACTGGAAGGGGCAAGGTACTCGAAGCCGTGGCGCTGCTGATATTGCCCCGTGAGCAGTCCAGCTCTTGAGGGGCTGCATACACTGGCCGTCGCATAGCCTCGGTTGAACTTCACGCCCCGGGCGGCGATGCGGTCGATGTTCGGTGTCGGGATCGCCGATGGGTAGCCGTACGCGCTGACGTCCGTTGTCCCAAGATCGTCTGCCACGATCAGCACAACGTTGGGCTGCCTCGTTTCGACCGATCGACCCAATGCAGCCCCGGGGGCAAAGCCTACAAGGGTCGCCACAAGCGCCGCGAGAGATCTGACCAGCACTTCGAGTCACTCCGATTTCCGCTGCTTAAAGTGTCGCCAATAAACAATCATAGTGTCGCCGGTTGTGGCAAGAGAGGCAATGTGGTGAGCTATTGGTTGCGAGTTGCCGTGCTGTCGGGGCAGGGTGAAGCACGCGCGCG
Organism: Phenylobacterium sp.; assembly: GCF_965284355.1. NCBI lineage: Bacteria > Pseudomonadati > Pseudomonadota > Alphaproteobacteria > Caulobacterales > Caulobacteraceae > Phenylobacterium > Phenylobacterium sp. Next base: position 152,789 of record NZ_OZ260078.1, read on the forward strand.
CTGGCTGCAGTAAGGGCCGGCAGCGAGTCGATTCGACTTGGTAAGGGAGCCTGGCGGCTTGAAGGCGAATACCGCAGAACGTGATATGCGCTCGCCACCGGAGATTGCGCGGTCGGTGCGAGCGATGATCGTGAGCGGCGATCTTCGGCCGGGCGATCACCTCAGCACGATTGAACTCGCGAACCGCTTTGGCGTGAGCCGTGGCCCTGTGCGGGAAGCGCTTCGCCTGCTCGAGTCGCGGGCCCTGGTCAGAATCCTCCCGCGGAAGGGAGCGTTTGTGAATTCCCTTCAAGATGATGAAGTAGGCGTCACCCTGGAGGCGCGCGAGTTCATCTTCGCAGCCCTCGCGGAGTTGGCTGCTGAAAGAGCAACGCGCGGCAACCTCTTAGAACTTCGCAGAAAGCTACAAGTCCTAGGAAAACTAGCTTCCAAACCAACGACGACTGCAAACGAGTTCAAGCTTGCAACCTACGACTATGTACAGGTCCTCTACGGTGCTGCACACAACGCGCGTCTCAATCAGATTATGCGCGACCTTTCAGAGGGAGTCGGCCACGCTTTTGGTCACCTTAGCATGGCAACCCAGGAGATGCGGTCGGCGGAGTACGAAGCCTATCGTGATCTGACAGATGCCGTCGCTCAGCGCGACCGGACGAAGGCCTACGACCTCGCCCGCCGAATGCACGCGGCGGGCGTCGCCCGGGCTCGACAACTCCAAGCCGCAATCCCGGCGGCCGTGGTTGAGTTCAAGGGCCGCAGGCGCCGATCTCGACTTGTCGCAGCTACCACATAGCCGAATCCCACAGCGCGGCCCGCTCGGCCAATTACAAAATGGGGTCCAGGCCACGCCGCACCACGAACAGCCTTCAAGCTGGACCTAGCGCGGAGTCCGCTTACGCTGCACGGTATCCGGCGGCTCGAAGTGGTATGCGCAGTCCTGTGGGGGAGCTGGCCGATGCGGTTCCAGGGGGCGGGGGCGAAGCGCGCGGCGTCATTGCGCAGGAGGGCCTTGAGCTTGGAGAAGTCCATCTCGATGGGTTTCAGATCGGGCAAGGATTTCGGCAGGTAGTTGAGGCTGGCGCCGCAGGCCTCGATGGTCGGGCGGATGCATGAGCTTCGATGCGAGCCAGGCCAGTCGAGAATCGCGATCTTGCCGGGCCTCAGGGTCGGCCAGCAGAGCAGGCCTGACACGCTGACGCTGAAAACCTTCGCCACCTGGTGGCAGCCTATCCGCCAGCCACCCGCGCCACCGCACGAGCCCGCAGATCATCGAGCAGGGTCGGCTCATCGATGCTGACTCTGCCCAACTGGCATCTTGAATCATCATCCGTCCGCTTATGAATACACCGCGATTCACTCGGCCGGATGGCGCTCTGGGCGAAGTGGAGCCAGATCGCGACCCCCCTAGTGATCGCGGGTGGGACGGTCAATTTCTGGGCCCAAATTACAGCAAAAGTGTTGACAGTTTCGCTCTGGCGCGCACTGCTTGTGCAAACATCAAGTTGCGGGGGGAACGCATGCGCGCTCGGATCCATCGTCAGTGGCTTCTAGGAGGGGTCGCCAGCGCGGCGCTCGCGACGGCAGCTCCCGCACCTGCGGCGGCCCAGAGTGGAAACGAGGTCGAAGCTACGTCGATTGGCGAGGTTGTCGTCACCGCAAGGAGACGCGAAGAACGCCTTCGCGACGTGCCGGTGTCGGCGTCCGTGATCGACGTCGGCCAGCTGAATGAGCGGGGGGATATCGTCGATCCGCAGACGGTTCTGAACAGTGTCCCTGGCGTGAAGTTTTTGGACACCTCCTCGCCATCGAACTCAGAGATCACGCTTCGTGGATCAGGGCAGGGACGCGGCACCTCTACCGAAGCGGCGGTCGGTCTGTATCGAAACAACATCTACATCGGCGGCGGCACCGTCGGAGGGCGAAGCCTGAGCCGCATTGACTTGCTCGACCTCGAACAGTTCCAGGTTCTGAGGGGGCCTCAAGGCGCGCTCTATGGTCGCAACGCCGTCGGTGGGGCAATCACGGTGACGTCGGCGCGGCCACAGTGGAACAACTCAGGCTTCATGAACTGGAACTACCAGTTCGAGACCGAGCTGAAGCAGGTCCAAGCAGCGGTCAACCACGCGATCTCCGATGAGGTGGCCATCCGCCTGACCGGAGAGTGGTTCGATCAGCCCGATGGCTTCTTCTACAATGCGGCTCAGGACAATTTCATTGACCGCCAAAAGGGTTATGCCGCCCGCGGTCAGATCCGCTTTCGTCGCGGGAATCTTGACGCCAATTTGCTTGTCGAAGACGGCCTCTACGATCTGCCCGGGCTGCGCGCGTCCTTCGTCGTGCCGCCTGGCGCCAATGGCTTTCCCCGCGGTTACGTCACGCCAAAGTATGTCGCGTTCGCCAACGATGGTGAGCCGGCGAAACAACGCATCCAGTCTGTCATCGGACAGTTCACGTGGGAGTCAGACGCCGGGACCCTTTCGGGCGCCGCTGGCTTCAGGCGCCGGCTGACCCGAACCGAGAACGACACAGATCAGTTTGATCCGGCTACCCTTGCTCGCGAGCAGGCGCGCGGAAACGCGACAACGGTGACAGACGCCAATGCGGCGACCAACAACAACGACGACTTCGAAGCGCTTTACGCGGACTTCCACTTCGCGAGCGCGAAGACGGGGCGGGTGAGCTGGCTCGTCGGCCTCGAACTGCTGGACACCGATGACAAGTTCACGACCGTAACCGGTCGGACTCCGACACGAGCCAACCCCTCCGTGGGAAATTTCTTGCCAGGTCGCGGTCGCTACAAGTCCTGGGCACCTTACGGCTCGTTGGGCTTCGAAGTCACGCCGGCGCTGAACGCCGAGGGTGAGGTGCGTTACTCACGAGACCGGAAGAAGCGGCAGAACTTCGGCTTCTCGCTGCCAACAAATGCGCCCATCGCGGCTCAAACAAGCGCGGACGCTGATCGCTTCTCGAACCTCGACTATGCCTTTTCGCTCACCTACCGCCTCCCGTCGGAGTGGATCGTCTATGGACGGATTGCGACGGGATACAGAGCAGGCGGGTTCAACGCGAACGTCGGCGATCCCCGAGCTCCCGTGCCGGTGGTGCCGAGCTACGAGCCCGAGAACGGCACGTCGTATGAAATCGGTGCGAAGGGGGACCTCGGTCGCAACATCTTCATCACGCTCGCCGCCTACCAGACCGACGTCGAGGATTTCCAGGCCCAGATCGACAATGGTTGCGCAGTCACCAACCCCATCTGCCCTGTCGCGTCCGTGGCCTTCATCTCGAACGTGGGACGCGCGGAGGTCTGGGGCATCGAGTTAACGGCGAGCGGTCGCTGGGATCTCTGGGGGGGGCGTCTTCGGGCAAATGTCAGCGGCTCGCGGCAGGGCGGCGAGCTGAAGTCCACCGGACGCCCGATCCAGCAGAATCCGAAGTGGATTCGTGCGGCTGAGGTGAACTACCGCCGTCCCATTTTTGGCGATGTGGACGGCTTCCTGAACCTCTCCTACTCGGGCCAGTCCGGAGGGTTCCAGGAGATCGACTCCACGCTCGAGCTAGATGATCGCGATCTTCTGGACGCCAGAATTGGTGTGAACTTCGATCGCGTTGAAATCGCCGCATACGCGAACAATCTCGGCCAAGAGAGCTTCGTCGTTTTCGGTAGCGCGACCCAGGCCCGGTACAACGATCCCCGCAAGTTCGGTGTTCAGGTTCGATACCGCTGGTAGCTCCCCGGTTCAAAGATCCTAGCGTCCCTGCCTTCCCTGAGCGTCGAATGGAGTCAGCCGTGATCATTGCTTTCCCGAAGGCGAATATGTTGCGGATCGGCCTGGTCGCGGTCCTGGCGTTGACAGCGGATGTAGCATTGGGTCAGCCACGAGACCGGTCTAGTCTTCCGCGGCCTTCGCTTGCCGCCGACCTCGCAAACCCGCAGCTGATGCAGGGCCTCACCCAACACTCGCTAGGGGTCGGGGATCAGGAGCGAACCTACTTCATTCACTCTCCAAGTCCTGGGCGCGGGGTGATGCCGGTCGTCATTGCCTTGCACGGCGGAAACGGCACGGCTCCTCGACGTGCGCGCCAGATGGGATTCAACGAGATCGGTGACCGGGAAGGCTTCATCGCCGTCTATCCGCAAGGGGTAAACTACGGATGGAACGACGGCCGCGGGACGCCGGAGATGCTGCGGCGTCAGGAGAACGCTGATGATGTCGCGTTCTTCAGGGCCCTAGTAGGCGAGCTACGGAGGCTGCCCGAGGTCGATCCGCGGCGCATCTACATTGTCGGTGGATCCAACGGCGGGATGATGACGCATCGCCTTGCCTGCGAGATCCCGGAGATGTTCGCGGGGGCGGTCGCCATGGTCGCCAGCTTGCCCGAACCGCTCCGACAAACATGCCGGCCTCAAGTCTCGGTTCCGATCTTGATGATGAATGGCACGGCGGACCCGCTGGTGCCCTACGGCGGCGGAAACGTCGGCGGCGCGGGCGCGACCGACCAGGGCCGCGTGATCCCTGCGGAGGAAACACTAGCGTTCTGGATCAAGACCAACGGGTGCGCTGGCGCGCCCGAGGAGACCAAGGCACCGGACCGCGATGTTGAGGACGGCATGCGGACCGATATCCGGACCTGGAAGAGCTGTCGCGACGGGGCGCAGGTTTCCTTTTTCAAGATGAACGGTGCAGGCCACGGGCTTCCCGGCCGTTCTCGAACCAAGGCTGCGCTGGCCGAAGAGCTCGGCGGGCGCTCCACCAACGACTTCGACAGCAGCGAAGAGGCTTGGGCCTTCCTCAAGGATTTCAGACGATGATGCCTGCTCTCCGCCCGGACAAGGGAGTGGTCGAGTTTCTGAGCCCGGTAAGGCTTCTTGCGCCGGCCATCGTAGCCGCGGCCCTCTGGTCGGGTAGCTCGACAGCCTATGCCGAACCTCGACGGCCGAACGTGGTCATGATCATCGCCGATGATCTTGGCGTCGGCGACGTCCGGTACCTTCAGCCTGGGGCGTTCCGCACTCCGAATCTCGACAAGCTCGCGCGCGAAAGCACAGTCTTCTCGAACGCCTATGTCACCGCCGCTGTCTGCAGTCCCTCACGCGCCGGCCTGCATACCGGCCGCTACCAGGCCCGCTTCGGACACGATTTCAATCCGGGCAACGCCAAAGACCTTGAAGAGATGTCTTTGCCACCCGGCGTAGAGACAGTTGCCGGACGGCTGAAGCGAGCCGGCTACTTCACGGGCCTTGTCGGCAAATGGCACCTGGAGGGACGACGTGCTGGCGCCTCACCTCTGGAGCGGGGCTTTGATCAGTACTTCGGGTTCGCGAGCGGTGGCTCTTACATTCTAAATCCCCGCGAGGGCGACATCGTACTACGCACCGAGGGGGAGCCCGCTGAACGCACGCGATCCCAGGGCTTTAGCCGGATGGGGTTGCCCGTAGAGATCGACGGCTACAAGACCGACGTGCTCACCACCGAGGCCTTGGGTTTTCTAGCCAAGGCTGCGACCGAGGAGCGCCCATTCTTCATGGTGCTCGCCCATCACGCGCCCCACGTGCCGCTCGAGGCGACCAAGGCCTACCTCGATAGGGTGAAGCACATCCAGGATCCCCAGCAACGTGTCTACGCTGCCATGGTGACGGCGCTCGACGACAGCGTGGGGGCGGTTCTCAAGGACCTCGATCGGCGCGGCCTCCGAGACGATACCCTCGTACTGTTCCTGAGCGACAATGGGTGCCCCCCCTACATCGCGGGAGCATGTTCCAACGCGCCCTTCTCCGGTCACAAGCGCGACCTTGGCGAGGGGGGCATTCGCTCACCCTTCCTGATCAGCTGGCCCGGCAGCCAGCGGGGTCCGCGGGTCTACAAACAACCCGTCATCTCCCTCGACCTCGCCGCAACGGTTCTAGGGGCAGCGGGCCTTTCGGATCAGCTCTCGGAGTTGGACGGCGTCGACTTGGCTCGCTACGTCAACGCCGCCTCGCAAACGCCCCATCAGGCCCTCTTCTGGCGTGCCGGAACCGACCTGGCCGTCCGCCGGCAGAATTGGAAGCTGATCCAAGTCGATCTTCCCGAAGGCGGACGCCGGAGCTTCCTCTTCGACCTGAAGCGAGATCCCCGGGAACAAGAGGACCTTTCCGCCGCCCAACCAGCCTTGGTCAGGGAGCTCGAGGCTGAGTGGCGTTCGTGGAACGCCAGAAACATCCCGTCGCGCATGCAAGGACGTGTCACAAGGACGCGCATCGCAGGCGTTGAAGTTCAAGCCCGTTACTGACCCCTCCTTCGAGAGCAGCAACATGAAACTACTGGCCGGACTGTTCTTGGCATCGTTGCTCATTGCCCCAGCTTCCGCCGCGCCGCCGAAGCGAACAGTTCAAGAGCTGACGATCCCGTCGGGCGATGGGACCCCTCTCAAGGCCGTCCTGAGTCTTCCGGAAGGCGGCGGACGCTACCCCACCGTCGTAACCGTACATGGTGGTGAGGGCGGGCGTGATTTTGCGACAGTGCGGAACGTCGCGGACCCGGCGAGCGACTCGCCGACCGTGCAGATGCTCAATGACAGCGACTGGGCGATCCTGTCGATAGGGTTCCGACCAGGCGCCATACTGGGCGCGGAAGAAGATGACGTCATCGCGGCAGTTCGGTTCGCGCAGACGAACCCCGCCCTTGATCCGAAGCGGATCGCGCTGGTGGGAGGGAGCCACGGCGGAAATCTTGTGCTCCGCGCCGCCATTCGCACGGGCAAGGCGGCCAACTGCGCCGTAGCGGGTTCGCCTTGGATGACCAACCCCGAGCTCTTCTTGAAGGGGGAGTTCTCCAAACCGCCCCTGTCGAGCCTCAAGCCTGCCGCGCAGAGCTTCATCTCAACCAGCCGGGAAAGGCTCCTGGCGGGTTTCTCGCGCCGAGGCCTCGTAGGCGCTGATCTTGACCGGGCGATTGCCGACAAGAGCATCGAGCGCAACGCCAAGCACATCGAGAGCCCGGTGTTGTTCCTGCTGAGCGAGGCGGATGTGCAGGTTCCGGCAAGTCTCGTTGAGCCGACCATCGCGGCCATGCAGGCCGCAGGACGAGAGGCGGAGGTGCTGAAGGTCAAGGATAGTCTGCACGGCTTCTATTGGGGCCGTACGGGGGAATTCGGAGCACGCGCCGGCGCTGGCCCGAAGACGCCGACCCAATGGGCCGAGGAGGAGACAACCCGTCATGTCATGCGCGATTTCCTGCAGCGCTGCCTTTCGCGCTGAACACGTGCGGCGCGATCCGTGAGTTGCTGCCAGCTCAGTGGGACCGGCCCTGTCGAAGCTCTAGATTCTCATGCTGCCTCCTTAGGAACGTCAAAGGCTCCGGAGCTCGATATCGAATGGCGCCCCGTGCCGGCTGGCGACTATATGCTCGGGGGAAGCGACGAAGACGCAAACCCGGAAGACGGCGAGGGTCCTCCTCGCAACGTCACGCTGTCGGGTTTCCGGATTTCAGCCACGACCGTCACCAATAGCGAGTTCGCCCGCTTCGTGAAGGCGACTGGCTATAAGACGGAGGCTGAGCGGGTCGGCTCCTCACTCGTCTTTCACACACTCGTATCCCAAAGAGTCGCCCGAAGTGTTCGCAGGCGCATCGATGGTGCGCCCTGGTGGCTTGAGGTTCGAGATGCACACTGGCGCTGGCCGGCGGGTCGTGGCAGCCACATACTGCTTAAGGCTGATCATCCAGTCGTGCATGTCTCGTGGAACGACGCGCAGGCATTCTGCGAATGGGCGGGCGTTCGCTTGCCCACAGAGGCCCAGTGGGAAGCCGCGGCCCGTGGCGGCGTGGTGGGGGCTCGCTATCCATGGGGAGACGAGCTGACCCCGGGCGGGGCCCACATGTGCAACATCTGGCAGGGGTCGTTTCCGCACTCGGACACCACTGAGGACGGGTTCCACGGGACCTGTCCCGTAAGGACCTTTCCTCCGAATGGCCACGGTCTCTACGAGGTTGCAGGCAACGTCTGGGAATGGTGCGCCGACTTCTGGACGGCGTTCCCGAGTTCGACCCGCGAAGGAAAAGATCCGCTCGGGCCGTCCAGCGGAACCCACAGGGTCATTCGCGGCGGCTCCTTCCTTTGCCATGCCAGCCACTGCAACCGTTACCGCGTCGCCGCGCGGAGCGCCAATACCCCTGAAAGTGCGACGTCGAATACAGGCTTCAGGGTTGTAGGCCGTCCGCTCCAGATGCGCTAGAAACCATGGAGCCTGCGCGAGGCGACCGGCGGGTGCACATTCGTGACGGTCGCTGAGATCATCAGTCGACCCATAGAGAAGGTCCATCGGAGTTCGCGTCGGCGTCCAGATCAAGGCGACCTCTGGATTCTGCGCGGCGTTGACCTCGACATGCAGGCCGTGCATGGGGTCATTCGAAAGCTTGCTGATCGTCGGGCGTCTCGGGTCCGCGACAGCGGCGAGTGATGTTTCACCTATGCATTCACGTAGGCTTCACCATCAAAGGCGACACGATGGACCTTCTTCACAGATCATTCACAGAGATTTTCCGACGAGATTACTCAAATGAAAACAACAAGTTAGAGAGATTCCAGTTCTCGAAGCGCTAGTCCGCGCAGCGATTACTCGCGTTTGCGGAAGGGGCGCTTCGGGCAACCGAAGCGCCCTTTCTCTTTTGGCCTTTCAGTTCAGGGACCGACCATGGCCCACACGATCTTCATCGACGGCGAAGCCGGCACCACGGGACTTCAGATCCGCGACCGGCTGGCGAAGCGCGCCGATCTCGAGGTGCTCTCGATCGACCCCGCGCGGCGCAAGGACCCCGAGGCGCGCCGCGAGCTGCTGAACGCCGCCGACGCCGTGGTCCTGAGCCTGCCCGACGACGCCTCGCGCGAGGCGGTGTCGATGCTGTCGTCCAACACCGTGAAGGTCATCGACGCGTCCACCGCCTTCCGGACGGCGCCGGGCTGGACCTACGGCTTCCCCGAAATGTCGCCCACCCAGCGCGACGCGGTGCGGAACGCCACGCGGGTGTCGAACCCCGGCTGCTATCCCACCGGCTTCATCGGCCTGGTGCGCCCGCTGGTGGCCGCGGGCCTGATCCCGGCCGACTTCCCGCTGACCGTGAACGCCATCTCGGGCTACTCGGGCGGCGGCAAGGGTCTGATCGCCGAGTTCGAGGACAACGCGCCGCCGGCCGACACCAACGACGCCTTCCGCGCCTACGGCTACTCGCTGGCCCACAAGCATCTGCCCGAGATGAAGATCCACACGGGCATCAGCCACCACCCGGTGTTCGCGCCGTCGGTCGGCCGCTACGCCCAGGGCATGCTGGTCGAGGTGCCGCTTCAGCTCTGGGCGATGCCCGGCAAGCCGTCGCCCGCCGACCTGCACGTGGCCCTCGAGGCCGCCTACGCCGGGGAAACCTTCGTCCAGGTCGCCAGCGGGATGGAGTGCGCCGAGCTCGCCAAGACCCGCGCCGGGGCCGGCGGCTACGTCCGGGCGCTGGATCCCCAGGCCCTGAACGGCACCAACAAGATGCGCCTGTTCGTCTTCGGCAACGCCGACGGCAGCCAGGCCCGCCTGGTCGCCCTGCTCGACAACCTGGGCAAGGGCGCCTCGGGCGCGGCGGTGCAGAGCCTGAACCTGATGCTCGGGCTTCCCGAGGGTGAGGGCCTGTGATCCTGCGGCCGGCGACGCCTGACGACGCGCCGGCCCTGGCGGCGATCCACATCCTGGCGATGCGGACGCTCACGTTCCTGCCGCAGCTCCACACCATCGAGGAGGCGGCCGTCTGGATGTTCGAGACCGTGCTGCCGACCCACCAGGTCACGGTCGCGGACGTGGACGGGGAGGCATGCGGCTACATCGCCTCTTCGGAAGGCTGGATCGACCAGCTCTACGTCCATCCCGACCACCACGGCCGGGGCGTCGGGGGGCGGCTCCTTGAGTCGGTCCTGGCCGAGGGTGGCACACGACAGCTCTGGACCTTCCAGCAGAACGCCCGCGCCCGGGCGTTCTACGAGTCTCGCGGGTTCCGCGCCGTCGAGTTCACCGACGGCTCGGGCAACGAGGAGAAGACGCCGGACGTCCGCTACATCTGGGACGGGCCGGCGCGTTAGTATCCGGGGCGCTATCGGTTCCATGCAGACGATGGACTTGAAACCGCCGCCCTTCGGCGTGCGTAATCCCGCCATGAACACGCTTCTCGATCGCCGCGGCTTCCTGGCCGCCGTCTCCGCCCTGGCGCTGGGCGCCCCGGCCACGTCGCTGGCCGCCGCCAAGGACGCCTACGCCAACTCGCCGTTCCGCAAGATCACCGACGCCGAATGGAAGAAGCGGCTGCCGCAGGACAGCTACGCCGTACTGCGCCAGGAAGCGACCGAGCGGCCGGGCACCAGTCCGCTGAACAAGGAAAAGCGCAAGGGGACCTTCGTCTGCCTGGGCTGCGCCCTGCCGCTGTTCGCGTCCGAGACCAAGTTCGAGAGCGGCACCGGCTGGCCCAGCTTCTACCGCGCCTTGCCCGGCGCCATCGGCACCAAGACCGACTACAAGATCGGCGTCGCGCGCACCGAGTACCACTGCGCCCAGTGCCTGGGCCACCAGGGCCACGTCTTCGAAGACGGCCCACGCCCCACCGGCCTGCGCTACTGCAACAACGGCCTGGCGCTGAAGTTCATCCCGGCCTGAGCCCGCCCACAAGAAAGACCCGGACGTTTCCGCCCGGGCCAGGTTGGCTTGGGTGCTCGAAGTGATCCGGCCCGGGCGCGTCCAGACGCCCGGGCCGGGCCCTGTCGCGCGCCTAGGTCTTCGCGCCCTTGGGTGACGGCGAAGGCGGCGGCGACGGGGTGGCGGGCGGCGAAGGGCCGGAGGCGGGGCCCTCGCTCTGGTGGATCTCGCCGGAGCCCGAGACGTCGGTCTCCAGCTTTGCCGGACGGGTCAGCAGGCGGATGTCGCCGCGGCCCGAGATGTCCAGGTCGGCCCATTCGGTAGGCGCGATGGTAGCGTCGGCCGAGCCCGAGATGTCGACTTCGGCGCCCTTGGTCTTCAGCGCGCCCAGGTCGGCGTCGCCGCTGCCCGACAGGTCCAGCGACACCTCGTCGGTCTGGCCCGAGGCGGTGATGTCGGCCGAGCCCGAGACGTTCAGGTTCAGCTTGGGCTGGCGGTAGCCCTCGATGGTCAGGTTGTTGCTGCCCGAGATGTCGAAGGTCGAGATGTTGGGCGCCCGGACCACGATGTCCAGCTTGGTGCGGTGGGTGTTGTGGCCGCGGTCCTGGTACTTGATGGTGTCGCCCACGACGATCACGTGGTCGATCAGTCGCGCGGGGCCGGTGATGGTCACCGTGGCCGGGCCGTCGGCCTGCACGTAGCGGACGTCGGCCGCCAGATCGAGGTCCAGCTGGTCCGAGCCGGACCATTCCAGCGTGCGGGTGGCGTCGTCGCCCCAGCGGTCGGACCGGTCACCGTCGTGGTCGTGTCGGTCGCCCCAGTTCCAGTCGTTGTCGCCGGCGATCTTCCAGCCGCCCTTGGCCACGATGTCGGGGCCGCCCAGGGCGACGGCTGCGGAGAGGGAGGCCACCGAAAGCACGAAGCCTGCGATGGCGATCATGAAGAGAACGCGGATCATCGGTCTGGCTCCCGGTTAAGCTTCGAGGGCCGGCTTCAGCAGCCGGTAGTGGAGGCGGCCGTACCAGACCAGCGCGTTCATCAGGCCGATCGAGATGATCGTCAGGATCGCGCCGGCCGAGGCCGAGCCGGCCATGAAGCCGATGCCGCCCAGGATCGCCACGCCCGGACCGCCCGGCGGGTCCATGAACGGACCGGCCGCGAACACGAAGGCGCCCACAAAGAAGAGGATGATGATCGCCACCGCGAACCCGATCAGGGCCGCGCCGACGCCCATGAGGATCGGCAGCAGGATCAGGATGTCGATGGCGCCCAGGCCCAGGACCGCAAACACCGCTGCGGCCGCCGCGCCCGGACTGCGCTCTTCGCGCCAGCGGGCCATGGTGCTCTCGGCGCGGATCTCGCGGGCCAGCCGGTCGGGGTCGCCCAGGGCCGCGGCCACCTCGGCCTCGGTGCGCCCGGCGGCCTCGCCGTCGTTGAAGTGGGCCTCGTAGTCGGCCACGATATCGGTCACGGATTGCGCGGGCAGGCCACGGAGCCCCTCGCGCAGCCGGGCCAAGAAAGCCTGGCGTGTCATGCCTTCGCCCCTCCAAAGACGATCTGATCGACGGCGCCCGAGAACGAGGTCCAGGCGGCCTTCTGACTGTTGAAGCTCTGCCTCCCGGCTTCTGTCAGCCGGTAGTACTTGCGCGGCGGCCCGGCCGGGCTCTCGACGAGATAGGTCTCGACGAGGCGCTCGGCCTGCAGGCGGCGCATGAGCGGATAAATGGTGCCTTCGCCCATGCCGATCGCGTCGGCGAGCGAGCTGGCGATCTCGTAGGCGTAGTTGTCGCTGGCGTGGAGCAGGGCCAGAACACAGAGTTCGAGCGCTCCCTTCTTCAGCTGGATCTCGATGGCGTCGGGCACGTCGGGTGCTCCTTCCTTGTCCATGAGGTACGGCAAGGTAGTGAGTGACGCAAGGTAGCTGGCATTAAACCTTAGTAAGGTCGCGCCCGGGTCTTTCCCTTCCGTGATGGGGAGGGACAGGCGGCGAACGCCGCCAGGGTGAGGGAGTTCGGGTCAGGACTCTGAGACAGGTGAGGATCGCCACTCCCTCACCCTGATCGCTTCGCGATCCGTCCCCATCGAGGGGAGGGAGAGCTAGCTCTTCACTTTCACATACGTGCCCGGCGCATCGCCGAGCGGGGGCAGGGGACCCTTAGCCGGATCGCGTGCCGGGACCTTCTTGCCGGACTTCGCGCCGAGCCAGGCGGCCCAGTGGGGCCACCACGATCCGGGGTGCTCGACGGCGCCGGCCTGCCATTCCTCGAGGGATGCGGGCAGGGCGTCGTTGGTCCAGTGCTGGTACTTGTTGGCCGCCGGCGGGTTGATCACGCCCGCGATGTGGCCCGAGCCGGCCATCGTGAACGTGGTGGGTCCCCCGAACAGCCGCGCGCCCTTGAACACCGAGCGGAGCGGGGCGATGTGGTCCTCCTTCGAGGACTGCACGTAGACCGGGATCTTGACCTTCGAGAGGTCGATCTGCACGCCGTCCAGCGTCAGCTCGCCCTTGGCCATGGCGTTCTCGCCGTAGAAGCGGCGCAGGTAGAAGGTGTGCAGGGTCTTGGGCATCCGCGTCTGGTCCGAGTTCCAGAACAGCAGGTCGAAGGGCTTCGGCTCCTTGCCCAGCAGGTAGTTGTTCACGAAGAACGACCAGATCAGGTCGTTGCCGCGCAGCGCGTTGAACGTGTCGGCCATCGTCTGGCCCGAGAGCACGCCGCCGCCCTCGTCCATTTTCGCCTCGAGGTCCTTCAGCCAGTCCTCGTTGGTGAACAGCAACAGGTCGCCGGCTTCCGAAAAGTCCTGCTGGGCGGCGAAGAAGGTGGCCGAGCCGATCGAGGTGTCGCCCTTGGCCGCCATGTGCGCCAGCGTCGCCGAAAGCAGCGTCCCGCCAATGCAGTAGCCGACCGTGTTCACGTGATCGACGCCGGTCTGCTTCATCGCCGCGCCGACGCCCTCGTAGATGCCTTGGCGCATGTAGTCTTCGAAGGTCTTGGTCGCGAGCGTGGCGTCCGGGTTCACCCACGAGGCCACCATCACCGTGAAGCCCTGGGCGGCCAGCCACCGGATCAGCGAGTTCTCGGGCCGCAGATCCATGATGTAGAACTTGTTGATCCACGGCGGGAAGATCAGCAGCGGTATCTCGTAGACCTCGTCTGTCGACGGCGAAAACTGCAAGAGCTCAATGATTTCGTTGCGGAAGATCACCTTGCCCGGGGCCGTGGCCACGTTCTCGCCGATCTTGAACATGTCGTAGTCGGTCTGGGCGATCGACAGCGCGCCGCCGCCGCGCTGCAGGTCGGCCTGGAAGTTCTCCATGCCCTTCACCAGGCTGGCGCCGCCGGTGCTCATCACCTCGCGCAGCGCCGTCGGGTTCGACGCCAGGAAGTTCGAGGGCGAGAACGCGTCAGTCAGCATCTTCATGAAGAACTCGACCCGGCGCTTCTCCAGCGGGTCGACGCCGTCCACCTCGGCCACCATCCCGTTCAGGAAGTTCGCGGTCAGCAGGTACGACTGCTTGATCACGTCGAAGACGGGGTTGTCGGACCAGTCCGGATCGTTGAACCGCTTGTCGCCCTTGGCCGGCGAGACGACGGGGTCGGGGGTCACGCCCGAGGCGCGCCGCGCCGTCGACTGCCACAGGTCGAGATAGCGCGAGAACAGGTCGGCCTGGGCCCGCATCATCCGGTCGGGCTGGGCGGCCAGGCGGCTCATCACCTGGGTCAGCGCCGGGCCCACGTGGAACGGGTCGGGAGACAGGGCGGCGGGCCGGTCGGCCTGGCGCAGCGCCATCTCGGCGATCGCGCCCTGGGCGGTGATCGCGGCCTTGGCCAGGTTCATCGACAGCTGCTCGATCTGGGCGCGCTGCTCGGCAGTGAAGGTCGCGGGATCGAAGCCGGGCGGCATGAAGCCGGCGCCCGGAAGGCCTGAGGGCGCGGGGCCAGGGCCGGGGTCGGACGGCGGCGGCGACGGGGCGGGCTTGAACGTCTTTGATTCGGGGGCGGCGGCCTTCGCGGTCTTGTCCGCTCCGGAGACCTTCTTCGCGCCGGTCTTCTTCGCGCCCTTCTTGGACGGGGCGGTCTGTTCGCTCATCGGGTCGCTCTCCCAGCCGGCGGGAGCGACGTCACGCGCGCTCTTTCGCCGTCAACGATCATCGCATAAGACCTTGGCGCAAATGAATGCCCCGCGCCCGCCTTTTTCGACTGCCGCCCGGTCAATCGCCCTCCTGGGCGTGTGCGCGACCGTGGCCGGCTGCACCGGCGTGCCCTTCACCGACGCCAAGATCGACCCGGCCTCTCCGGTGGCGGCCGACGTCGCCAGGATGTCCCGCGCAGACGGCAAGTTCCCGACGTTCGCCGGCATTCCGGCCAAGCCCACGGATGTGCGCCCGGTGGCGCAGTACGGCCGCGACGCCGAGTCGGTGATCGCGGAGCGCCAGGCGATCATCGCCGCCACCGAGCCGTCCACCTGGACGCTGCAGGGCACCGAGGCCTTCGCCGAACGCGCGCGCAGCGACGCCGGCCCGCAGATCGAGCCGCCCAAGCCCGGTGAGGCCGAAGCCTTCGCCCGCGAGCTGCGCGAACGAGCTACCCCGCCTCCGCCGCGCTGAGCCCGACCCCGGGCGAAGCGGCGCCCGTCCGACCTCCGGTCGGACAGCGAGGCGAGCGGTGGAGGCATAAAAATCCCCAAGCTGGGTTGGCGGACTCTCGCCCGGAGTCTATCGAAGCCCTGACGTCAGCTCGCAGATCGGCCGCAGGGCGTTCGCGGCGAAAGAGCTCTACCTATGACACCTGAATTCCACCGTATCCGACGCCTCCCGCCCTACGTGTTCGAGGAGGTCAACAAGATCAAAGCCCGGCTCCGCGGCCAGGGCGTCGACATCATCGACTTCGGCATGGGCAACCCCGACATGCCGACGCCGAAGCACATCGTCGACAAGCTGGTCGAGACGGCCCGCGACCCCAAGGCCGGTCGCTACTCGGCCTCGAAGGGCATCAGCGGCCTGCGCAAGGCCATGGCCGGCTACTACGGCCGCCGCTTCGGCGTGAAGCTGGACCCTGACCGCGAGGTGATCGCCACCCTCGGCTCCAAGGAAGGCTTCGCCAACCTGGCCCAGGCCCTGACGGCGCCCGGCGACGTGGTGATCTGCCCGAACCCCGCGTACCCGATCCACGCCTACGGCTTCATCATGGCCGGCGGGGTGATCCGCCACGTGCCCGCCGGCAGCCCTGAGGAGTATCTGTCGGGCATCAGCCGCGCCGTGAAGCACTCGGCGCCGCCGCCCAGCGTGCTGATCGTCAGCTATCCGTCGAACCCCACGGCCCAGTGGGTCGACCTCGATTTCTACAAGGAAGTCGTGGCCCTGGCCCGCAAGCACGACCTGCTGGTCCTGTCCGACATCGCCTATTCCGAGATCTATTTCGACGACAACCCGCCGCCCTCGCTGCTGCAGGTGGACGGCGCCAAGGACATCGCCGTCGAGGTCAACTCGCTCAGCAAGACCTTCGCCATGGCCGGCTGGCGTGTGGGCATGGTGGTCGGCAACGAGCGGATGTGCGCGGCCCTGGGCCGGGTGAAGTCCTATCTCGACTACGGCGCCTACACCCCGATCCAGGTGGCGGCCGCCGCGGCCCTGAACGGCCCGACCGACTGCATCGACGAGATCCGCGGCATCTACAAGGCGCGGCGCGACACCCTGGTGGAATCCATGAAGCGCGCCGGCTGGGACATTCCTGCGCCGCCCGCCTCGATGTTCGCCTGGGCCAAGCTGCCGCCCCAGTACGAGGCCGCCGGCTCGATGCTGTTCTCCAAGCTGCTGGTCGAGGAGGCGGGCGTCGCCGTGGCGCCCGGCGTCGCGTTCGGCGAGTACGGCGAGGGCTATGTCCGCATCGGCCTCGTCGAGAACGAGCAGCGCATCCGCCAGGCCGCGCGCAACGTGAAGAAGTTCCTGTCCAACTCGGACGAGATCCTGGGACGGGCGCACAACGCCCTGGCCGCGCAATGAGCGAACCCATGGATCGCAAGCCCTGGGGTATCGGCGTCGCGGGCCTGGGCACCGTCGGCGCCGGTCTGCTGACCTTCCTGTCCGAGAACCCGGCCTTCGCGCCGGCCGGCGGCATGGCCTACGTCAGCGGCGTCTCGGCGCGCTCGCGCTCGCGGCCGCGCCCGTTCGACATTTCAGACCTGCCCTGGTTCGACGATCCCGTCGCCCTGGCCACCGCCGATTCGACCGACATCTTCGTCGAACTGATCGGCGGCTCGGACGGCCCCGCGAAGGCCGCGGTCGAGGCGGCGCTGAAGGCCGGCAAGCCGGTCGTCACCGCCAACAAGGCGCTGATCGCCGAGCA
This sequence comes from Phenylobacterium sp., assembly GCF_965284355.1. NCBI lineage: Bacteria > Pseudomonadati > Pseudomonadota > Alphaproteobacteria > Caulobacterales > Caulobacteraceae > Phenylobacterium > Phenylobacterium sp. The sequence goes on from NZ_OZ260078.1 coordinate 169,775, forward strand.
CGGCGCCGAACTCGCGGCCCTGGCCGAAGATAAGAACGTCCCGCTGCTCTTCGAGGCGGCGGTGATGGGCGGCGTGCCCGCCGTGAAGGTGGTGCGCGAAGCCCTGGTGGGCGACGACATCCACTCGATCTCGGGCATCCTGAACGGCACCTGCAACTACATCCTGACCGAGATGGAGGCCACGGGCCGCTCGTTCGAGGACGTGCTGGCCGAGGCCCAGCGCCTGGGCTACGCCGAGGCCGATCCGACCATGGACGTGGGCGGCTTCGACGCGGCCCACAAGATCACCATCCTGGCCGCCCTGGCCTTCGGCTGCGCGCCCAACTACGCCGCCGCCGAGATCGAGGGCATCGACCAGGTGGCCCTGCTCGATATCCGCATGGCCAAGGACCTGGGCTACCGGATCAAGCTGGTGGCCTCGGCCGAACGCTCGATCCACGGCGCGCTGGTCCGGGTGCATCCCACGCTGGCCCCGCTGGACCATCCCCTGGCCCGCGCCGGCGGCGCCCTGAACGCGCTCTTCATCGAGGGCGAGCGCACGGGCCGCATCTTCCTGCAGGGCCCGGGGGCGGGCGCCGCGCCCACGGCCGCCGCCGTCTCGGCCGATATCGCCGACGTGATCGCCGGCGCGATCCGTCCGGTGTTCCAGGCCCAGGCCGAGACGCTCGCGCCGTTCGACCCGGTCGACCCGTCCAAGCTGATGAGCCGCGCCTACCTGCGCTTCCTGGTGAAGGACGAGCCGGGCGTCATCGCCGCCGTGTCCGAGACGCTGGCCGAGGCCGGGGTTTCGATCGAAAGCTTCCTGCAGAAGCCGACCGAGGGCGCCGAGGGCGTGCCGATCGTGCTGACGACGCACGCGGTGGCCGAATCGGTGCTCACCGCCGCCGTTGACCGCATCGCAGGACTTCCTGCCGTACTTGACCGTCCGCGACTGTTGCGGATCGCCCGCATCTAGGTTTGATACCGCCTCCTGCAGAGAGGCGTCTTTGGGGTTGGAGACGACATGAGTTCTGAAGTTCTGGACCGCAATCTGATCATGGACGCGGTCCGGGTCTGCGAGGTCGCCGCCATTGCCGCCTGGAAACTGGCGGGCCGTGGCGACGAAAAGGCCGCTGACCAGGCCGCCGTGGACGCCATGCGCACCGCGCTGAACGACCTCGACATCGATGGCGAGATCGTCATCGGCGAGGGCGAGCGCGACGAAGCCCCCATGCTCTACATCGGCGAGAAGGTCGGGAAGGGCAAAGGCGCCAAGATCGACATCGCGCTGGATCCGCTGGAAGGCACGACGCTCACCGCCAAGGCGATGGCCAACGCGCTGGCCGTGATGGCCTGGGCGCCCAAGGGCAGCCTGCTGAACGCGCCCGACACCTACATGGACAAGATCGCCTGCGGTCCCGGCTATCCGGCCGGCGCGATCGACCTCGACAAGAGCCCGGCCGAAAACGTCCAGGCGCTGGCCAAGGCCAAGGGCGTCGATCCCAGCGAGATCACCGTCTGCGTCCTGGACCGTCCGCGCCACGCCGACATCATCGCCTCGGTGCGCTCGGTGGGCGCGCGGGTGCACCTGATCACCGACGGCGACGTGGCCGGCGTGATCAACACGGCCGATCCCGACACCGGCGTTGATCTCTACGTGGGGCAGGGCGGAGCGCCTGAGGGCGTGCTGGCCTGCGCGGCGCTGAAGTGCGTGGGCGGCCAGTTCCAGGGCCGCCTGGTGTTCCGCAACGCCGACGAGAAGGCGCGCGCCGCCCGCGTGGGGATCACCGACTTCGACAAGAAGTACGACCTGCACGAGATGGTCCGCGCCGACGCGATCTTCGCGGCCACCGGCGTCACCAAGGGCGCGCTGCTGGACGGCGTCACCGTCTCGGGCGGCTTCGTGCACACCCACACCCTGGTCATGAACTCCGCGACCCACACGGTCCGCGAAGTCCGCATGAAGCGGCCGGCATAGGGCCCGCCGCCTGTCTTGGGCGCCCGCCCTCGCCCCTATCCCCCAGAACGTCATGGCCGGGCCTGTCCCGGCCACCCAGATACGAGGCGCTCGCAGGAAGGCGCACCGCATCCCCGCCCGCGCCCTCTCCGGAAAACGGCGGCGCTTCTGGGTGGCCGGGACAGGCCCGGCCATGACGTTCCAAAAAAGTGCGAACGAAAAACCCACCTACGACCGCTTTTGTCGTAGGGGCGTGTTCCACTCGCGATCATGTCCGAGCCCGCGCCCGACATCTTCGAAGAGGACCAGCTGCTGGCCCGCGCGGCCCGCATGGACTTCGCCTTCGCCGAGCGCCTCCACACCAAGGCGCTCGCCACCGAGGACACCGCCGAACTCTCCGACCTGGCCCGCGCCTATACCCGCCTGACCCGTTCGCTCCGCCAGACGCTCGCCCTGCTCAGCAAGCTGAGGGCCGAGCGCGCCAGGGCCGAACGCGAAACGCCCCGCGCTTCCGCACAAGACCTCCAGGATCAGGCCATCGATGAGCGCACCGCGCAGGTGCAGGACGCCGTCGAGCGCGTGATCTCCGCCGCCGCCGACGGCGACGAGGCGCTGCACACCGACTGGTGCCACCGCTTCGACCGGGAAGTGGACGACTGGAACGAGAAGCCCGACTGGATCGTGGACGACGTCGACGCCGTCATCCGCCGCGTCTGCAAGACCCTGGGCCTCCCCGACGACTACGCCCAACGCTGGCGGGATCTGCCGGCTCCCACCTTCTTCCCCGACCCCGAACCCGCCACACCCGAAGACGTCGCCGCCGCCAACGCCGCCGCCCGCGCCTTCACCGCCGGCCTGCGGCCCATGGCCCCGGACCCCGCGCCTCGAGGGACCAGCCCCCGACGCCCCCACTGGCGCCCCTCCGGCTGACCCGCTGCCCGCGCGAAGCGCCCTAAATCCAAACCACGAAATACACGAAATACACGAAAGCGAGCCGGCTCCCGCCGCCCGCGGGCCGCCTCATGTTCGTGTATTTCGTGGTTCAGACCATGACAGAGCCTGCGGCGCGCGGGGCCTCGGGCGCTTGCGCAATTCCTGGCGACTCGCGCCCAGGCGACCGATAGTGCCCTCCAACGAAGGCGACAGGCTGATGGCGGACGGAAGCGCGAACGTGGGTTATCTCGGCGTCACGCGCTCGCTGTCCGGCCGCCTGTGGCGCCAGCGCGTCGCCGCGCCCGACATCACCCGCAGCCACCAGCTGAACCACGGCCTGTCCGAGCCGCTGGCCCGGGCGCTCGCCTCGCGCGGGGTCACGCCCGAGACCTGCGCCGACTTTCTCAATCCCACTCTGAAGGCGCTGTTCCCGGACCCCTCGTCGTTCGCCGACATGGACCGGGCCGCTGCGATCCTGGTCGACGCGCTGGAAGCCAGGCGGCGCGTCGTGGTCTTCGCCGACTATGACGTCGACGGCGCCTCCTCGGCCGCCCTGATCGTGCGCTGGTTCCGGGTCATGGGCCTGGAGTTGTCGATCTACGTGCCCGACCGCATGACCGAGGGCTACGGCCCGTCGCCGGCCGCCTTCCGCCACCTCAAGGCCGAGGGCGCCGACCTGGTCATCACGGTGGACTGCGGGGCCGCGGCGCACGACGCCCTGGCCTGCGCCGCCGAGATCGGCCTGAATGTCGTGGTCATCGACCACCACCTCATGCGTCCGGGCGAGATCCCTGCGGTGGCCGCTCTGGTGAACCCCAACCGGCCGGACGATTCGTCGGGGCAGGGGCATCTGGCCGCCGCGGGCGTGGCGTTCGTCCTGCTGGCCGCCCTGAACCGCGAGGCGCGCCGCCGGAGCCTGTTCACCGGCCCCGAGCCTGACCTGCGGGCGTGGCTGGACCTCGCCGCCATGGGCGCCATCTGCGATGTGACCCAGCTGGTGGGCTTCAACCGCGCGCTGGCCGCCCAGGGCCTCAAGGTGATGTCCGGGTGGGCCAACCCCGGCCTGAAGGCGCTGATGGAGGTGGCCAAGGCCCAGGGGCCGGCCTCGGTGTTCCACGTCGGCTACCTGCTGGGGCCGCGAATCAACGCCGGGGGCCGAATCGGCCGCTCCGATCTGGGCGCGCGCCTGCTCTCGACCGACGACCCCGAGGAGGCGGCCGCCCTGGCCTGCGAACTCGACGCGCTGAACGCCTCGCGCAAGCAGGTCGAGGCCGAGGTCCAGGAGGCCGCGATCCGCAACATCGAGCGCGAGAGCAACCAGGCCGACGCGCCGTGCCTCGTGGTCGCCGAGGATGGGTGGCATCCGGGCGTGATCGGGATCGTCGCGGGGCGCCTGCGCGAACGCTATCGCAAGCCGGTGATCGTGATCGGCATCGACCGCGCCGCCGACGTGGGCAAAGGATCGGGCCGCTCGCAGCCGGGTGTGAACCTGGGCCGCGCCGTCCAGGCCGCCTACGAGGAGGGCCTGCTGCTGGCCGGCGGGGGCCACGCCATGGCGGCCGGCCTGTCGGTTCGGCCCGACACCATCCCCGAACTCCGCGCCTTCCTCTGTGAGAAGATGGCGGACGAGGCCCAGGTGGCCGCTGCCGAGGATGGTCTCGACATCGACGCCCTGGTGACGACCCGTGGCGCGGACCGCGGCCTCTGGACCGAGTTTCAGCGTCTGGCCCCGTTCGGCCCGGGCAATCCCGAGCCGGTCTTCGCCGCCGCCGACGTGCGGGTCGAGCGCCCCATGGCGCTGCGCGGCGGCCATGTGCGGGTGACGCTCACCGACGGTTCGGGCGGGCGACTCAAGGCGGTGGCGTGGCGCTGCGAGGACACCGAGATCGGCCGTCGCCTTCTCCAGGAAGGCGGCGCCGTCCACGTCGTCGGCAAGCTGAAACCCGATGACTGGCAGGGGCGGGAAGGGGTGGAGTTGGAGATTGAAGACGTCGCGGACCCGCGCCGCGTTTGATGCGCCAAACAGCCGCTTGCGCCCCAAATCGAAGGTCGCTATAGAGCCGCCTCTCGCGCAAGCGGTCCCTTCGTCTATCGGTTAGGACGCCAGGTTTTCAACCTGGAGAGAGGGGTTCGACTCCCCTAGGGACTGCCACGCGATTTCCCCGTTCAGGTGTAGACGCTTGACGCGCGCGGCATTCGCGCCCGCGAATCACCATTGACGCCATTAGGGTTACGAGAACACTGTTATAGTCGGCCCTGACCCTTGTGTCGGGATATGCGGGCCGAGGGGCATATGGCGGGTTTCGAATTCGAGCATATGGAAGGTCCGCCACCCGTGCGGATCTCCGGGCGGGTCAAGTGGTTCGATGCGGGCAAGGGGTACGGCTTCATCGTACCGGATGACCCCAGTCTGACCGACCTCAAGGACGTGCTGCTGCATGTCACCAGCCTGCGGACATCGGGCCGCGAAAGCTGCCTGGAAGGCTCGCTGATCACCTGTGACGTCGTGCGTCGGCCCAAGGGCTGGCAGGTCGCCGAGGTCGTGCTGGTCGACGAGAGCTCCGCCACCCCCGCCGAACGCCGCCCGACGGTCGCCCGTCCCGAAGGCGCCGCCTTCGCCCGTCCCGCGCGCCGCCCGGTGACGGCGACCGGTCCGCTGGAAGGCGCCAAGGTCAAGTGGTTCAACCGCGCCAAGGGCTATGGCTTCGTCGTCCGCGACAACGAGCCGGGCGACATCTTCGTCCATATCGAGACCCTGCGCCGCTCGGGCATGGAAGACCTCCAGCCCGGCGAAAGCGTCATGGTCCGCTTCGCCGAGGGCCCCAAGGGTCTCGTCGTCGCCGAGATCGAAGCGGCGAACCTCGCCTGACAGCGGACTTGCCTGAGGCCCAGGCCTGCCCCAGATAGGCCTCTCCCGCCCCGGAGACCGGCCTCTTGCGTCTGCGCCTCTCATCCCTTCTGACCGTGATCCTGCTGGGCTGCGCGTCGGCCGCGGCGGCCGCCCTGCCTGTCCACGGCATTCAGGTGAAGGCGGCCTATCCGCACGACGCCCGGGCCTACACCCAGGGCCTGCTGTACCTGGACGGCGACCTCTATGAGAGCACGGGCCTGGAAGGCCGCTCGACCATCCGTCGGGTGCGCCTGTCGGATGGCGTCGTCCTCCAGCAGAAGGCCATCTCGCCCGAACTGTTCGGCGAGGGGATGGTCAACTGGGGCAGCGAACTGATCAGCGTGACGTGGCGCGATCAGGTGGGGTTCCGCTGGGACCTGAAGACCTTCGCGCTCCGCTCGTCGTTCAAGTACCCCGGCGAAGGCTGGGCGCTGACCCAGGACGGCAAGCACCTGATCCTGAGCGACGGCACGCCGAATCTCAGGTTCCTGGACCCGAAGACCTTCAGGGAAGTCCGCCGCGTGCGGATCACCGCCGAGGGGCGCCCGGTGGCCAACCTCAACGAGATCGAGTGGGTGAAGGGCGAGGTCTGGGGCAACATCTGGCAGACCAACCTGATTGTGCGGATTGATCCGAAGACCGGGATCGTGAAGAGCCTGATCGACCTCTCGTCGCTGCCCGAGACCGCGCGCAAGCCGAACATCGACGCCGTGCCCAACGGAATCGCCTACGACAGCAAAGGCGACCGCCTGTTCGTGACGGGTAAGCTGTGGCCCCGCCTCTACGAGGTGAGTCTCACGCCGCCCCGGATGCCTGCAAAATGACGACCGACGAAGAGAACATCCCCGAGCCGCCGCCCGGTTTCGTGCGCTCGTCCGGCCGCGGACAGTTCTCGACCGTGAATGGACCCTATTTCCACAAGCCGGTGGCCGACGGGCTGGTGTCGCAGGCCTTCTACGCGCTGCCCCGCCACACCAACGGCATCGGACTCGTGCACGGCGGCATGCTCTCAGCGTTCACCGACGGGCTGTTGGCGGGCGCGGTCGGCTTCGGGACGGGCAAGGTAGGCGTGACCATCCACCTGTCGATCGATTTCCTGCACATGGCCCGGCAGGGCGACTGGGTGATCGGCGAGGCCCGCATGACGCGCGCGACCAAGGACGTGGCGTTCTCAGAGGGCGTGCTGCGTGCGCGCGGCGTGGACATTGTCCGGGCATCGGGCATCTTCAAGCTCATGGATCGCCGCGGCTAAGCGCCTTTGTCGCCCGTGCAGGTTTGCGGAAACCGAAAAACGCCTATATCGCAAGCCCGCCGGCCCTCGGGGCGTAGCGCAGCCTGGTAGCGCATCTGCTTTGGGAGCAGAGGGTCGGGAGTTCGAATCTCTCCGCCCCGACCAGCCGGTGGGAATTTGAGGGTCTGAAGAACAGCATGCTCGCGCGCATCTACCGTCCGTCGAAGACCGCCATGCAGTCGGGCCGCGCCAAGGCCGCCAATTGGCTGCTGGAGTTTGAGCCGCAGGCCGCGCGCAAGCCCGACCCGCTCATGGGCTGGACCGTCACCAGCGACACCGAGTCGAGCCAGGTGAAGCTGTCGTTCGACACAAAGGAAGACGCCGTCCGCTACGCCGAGACCCACGGCATCGCCTTCCAGCTGATCGACCCGGCCCCGGCCAAGCGCATCATCAAGGCCTACGCCGACAACTTCGCCTTCGGCAGACGCACGCCCTGGACCCACTAGGTCTGCCGCGAGCGCCCGTAGCTCAACCGGATAGAGCATCCGCCTTCTAAGCGGACGGTTGCAGGTTCGAGTCCTGCCGGGCGCGCCATGGGAACTCTCCCGAAAGGCGAACCTGGCTAGCAAGATTCACCTTATTTGTGAGGTGTTTACGCACACAATCTGAGTTGTCGGATCGTTGACCGGCTCTGCTCCCGCACGATAGCCCCCGAGAGCGCGGCTGTAGCGCCATGCGGATGGGGTTTTTGATGACGTCGATCTTGAAAGTGGCTGGCGCTGTCGCGTCGATGGCCCTGTTCGCCGCCGGCGCGGCCCAGGCGGCCGCCTATACGATCACCGTGACCGGTACGATCGACAGCGGGTTCGACAACGAGGGCCTGTTCGGGGGCGGCGACCTGACGGGGCAGACGATCAAGGCCGTGTTCCACGTCGACACGTCGAAGGCCTACTACCAGGACGTCGGCGACAGCCTGTACTTTTCCGGCGCCGACGAATTCAATCCGATCTCCACGACCTTAGAGGTCGTCGGCTTCGCGCCGATCAGCTTCCCAATCCTGGGGGGCTCCGGGAACGTCGAGTTCAATCGGAACCCGTACCTCATGTCGAATTCCTATCATTTCAGGAACGGCTTCAGCGGGTCCGACGGCGTTGGAGCCTTCCAGCTCAGCAGCTACCTCAACGCCTACAGCCAGTCCGGCGCGTTCCAGGACCTCAACTCGCCCCTGCCGTTGGACTTCACGACCATTCCCGACCTCGAAGCGGACGGGCTGTTCGCCTTCACGCGGTTCGTGCCCGCCAGCAAAGGTGAGCTTGAGCAGCGCCAGAGGACGTTCCTCCACTACAAGACCACGACCCTGACCCTGGCCCAGGTCGATGCGATCCCCGAGCCGCAGACCTGGGCGCTGATGCTGATCGGGTTCGCCGGCGTCGGCATGGCCCTGCAGCGTCATCGTCGGTCGGGACGCGTTCTCGCCGACTGAGGCGGGTTCGGCGGCGCGCGCAGCGCCGGGTTCGGCTATGAGACGGGCATGGCCTGGACGCGAACCTACAACGAGACCGAACCCCAGCGGGTGAACAAGTGGCTGGCGCAGAGCGGCGTATGCTCGCGGCGCGAGGCCGAGGCGCTGATCGGCGAGGGGCTGGTCTACATCGACGGCGAGCGGGTCGAGGACGCGGGCCGCAAGATCCTGCCGGGCCAGACGCTGACCCTCACCGACAAGGCCGAGGGGCGGCTGGAAGGCTTCACCGCGATCCTGAACAAGCCCACCGGCTACGTCTCGGGCCAGCCCGAGCCGGGCTACACGCCGGCGGTGCGTCTCCTGACCCGCCAGGCGCTGGTCGGCGAGAGCGGCACGATCCCGGACGCCAGGGTGAGCCTGCCGCCGCTGGGGCGCCTGGACCTCGACAGCCATGGCCTGCTCATACTCTCCAACGACGGCGTGCTGGCCAAGGCCGTGATCGGACCGCAATCCGAGCTGGACAAGGAATACGTGGTCCGGGTCGCGGGCCGCATCGACGAGCCCACGCTCAACCGCCTGCGTCACGGCCTGGAACTGGACGGCCGCAAACTGCGCCCGGCCAAGGTGACGCGGATCGAGGGCCAGACCCTGCGGTTCGTCCTCACCGAGGGCCGCAACCGGCAGATCCGGCGGATGTGCGAACTGGTGGAACTGCGGGTCATGGACCTGCTGCGCGTCCGCATCGGGCCCCTCGAGTTGGGCGACCTGCCCGAGGGGCGCTGGCGTGTGCTCACTGCTGCGGAGCGCGAGGCGATGATCGTGGCCTCTGCGCCGAGGTCGGCGGCGCCTAAGTCTGGGGGACCGGGGTCCGGTCGGCCGTAAGCGGGACGACCCAGTCCGCGCGGGCCGGCATCTCCTCGAGGATCCAGCGGGTGATCCGTTCGTAGTGCTGCACAAACTGCCCGACCTCGGCGTCGCTCATCCCGCGACCAGTCTGGGCCCGCAGCTTGGCTTCCTGTTCGGCGCGCCAACCCCGGACCACCTCGAACCCCGGCGGCTGCAGCATCACCAGCCGGTCCAGTCGTCCCCAGAGGGCCTGATAGCCCTCGCCGAGTTGGCGGTTCACATAGCCGCGCCAGGATCGCGCGGGATCGTCGCGGCGTTCCAGGGTGTTCAGATGCGGTATCAGCCGGTCGGCCGGCTCGGGCCTGGCCCCCACGCACCAGCCTTCCAGGATCACCACATCGGCCGGGCCCTCGATCTGGCGCCAGGCGCTCTTGGGGCGACGCTCGTCGGTCGACTTGTCGAACGCGGGGAGGGGGGTCGTGCCGTCGCCACGCAGGTGATCCAGCACGGCGCAGGCCAGCGCTACATCGTGCGTTCCAGGCGGGCCGCGCACCTGCAGCAGGCGATGCGCCTTCCCCGCCAGCCAGGTCCGCGCGTCGCGTCCCAGGTAAAAGTCGTCCAGCGAGATGGCGACGGTCTTGAGGCCGCGTTGGGTCAGGATGCGGGCGGTGGCGGCCGCGATCGTACTCTTGCCCGTGCCCTGCGCCCCGCAGAGGCCCACGAAGGCCGTCCGGCCGAAGTCCTGGCGCCAGTCGCTGGCGCGGTCGGCCAGCGGCCCGCAGACCTCGGTGAAGGTCGTTCGGAACGCCTCGGGCAGGCGCTCCTTGGCCATGAAGTCGGCCAGCCAGTCGTCCGGGTGATCCGTCGTCATCCGCGATAGGCGTCCAGACCGCGGCGCAGGTCGGCGATGAGGTCGTCGGGATTCTCCAGCCCGACATGCAGTCGGATCAGCGGGCCGCCGTAGTCGTAAGCGAATTTGCGGACCTTGAGCTGGGGATCGCACCAGATCGCCAGGCTCTCGAATCCGCCCCAGGAGAACCCCAGTCCGAAGAGCTTCAGACTGTCCAGAAAGGCGTCCACGGCCTCGGTCGCCCCCGGCTTCAGGACAATGCTGAACAGGCCGCAGGCGCCGGTGTAGTCGCGCGTCCACAACGCGTGACCCGGCGCGCCGGGGAGGGCGGGATGCAGCACCTGCGCCACCTCGGGCTGATCGCGCAGCCAGGCGGCGATGGCCAGGCCGCTCTCAGACTGCCGCGCCATGCGGACCGGCAGGGTGCGCAAGCCGCGGAGCATTGCATAGGCGTCCTCGCCCGAAACCGCCCAGCCCATGTGGTTCACGCCGTCGGCCAGTTGGCGAACCAGCTTCGGATCCCGCGCCGCGGCCGAGCCCATGAACACGTCCGAGTGCCCGCCGACATACTTGGTGAGCGCCTGCAGCGAGATATCGACGCCATGCTCCAGCGGCTTGAAGATCAGGCCCGCGCCCCAGGTGTTGTCGATGGCGGTGAGGATCCCCCTGGCGCGCGCCAGTCCGGCGATCCGGGGGATGTCGAGCATCTCGAACGACAGCGATCCCGGGCTTTCGAGCAGGATCATCCGGGTGGCTGCCGAGGCGGTCTCGACCAGGGTTTCCGGAGAGAGGCGGGGATCAAAGTAGGTTACGCCCACGCCGAAGCGCTTCAGGACGCTGTCGCAGAAACGCCGAACGGGCTTGTAGACGCTGTCGACCACCAGGATCTCATCGCCGGCCTTCAATAGCGCCATCGCGGCGCCCGAGATCGCGGCAATCCCGGACGGGTACAGCGTGACGCCTTCCGCCCCCTCCAGCATGGCCAGAGCGTCCTGCAGGCAGGACTGGGCCGAGAGGCCCGCGCGGCCGTAGGTCAGGTAGTTGTCGTCGTCGTACAGGGCCGCGGCGTTGGGCAGCAGCACCGTAGAGCCCTTCTGGATCGGCGGGCCGACGGTGCGGACCAAGGTCTCCGCGACCTTGCCGGCGTGGATCAGTCGGGTCTCGTCGGACATGCGGGGTTGCGGCTCGTCTCAGCGCTGGCGAAAGTGCTTTCCCCTTAAAGGCCCAACCGACTCGTCGTTTCAAGGAGCAGCGATGATCTCCCGCTTCGCGGCGACGGTTCTGCTACTCGCCGCGCTGGGCGCGTGCAGCGGGCCGACGCCGGCGTCGAAGGGACCGGAGGTGAAGGCCTCGCCCCGGGCGGCCGCGTCTGAGCCCGGCTACAAGCCCGCCGTCAGCGTCACTCTCGGGATGGTGCGGAAGCGGGGCTACGTCGCCTGCGGGGTTCACGCCGGTTTGCCGGGCTTTGCGCTCAAGGACGCCCGGGGCGAATGGCGCGGCTTCGACGTGGACATCTGTCGCGCTGTGGCGGCCGCGACGCTGGGCGACGCCCAGAAGGTGCGGTTCACGGTGGTCGACGCCAAGGATCGGTTCGGCGCGCTGCAGAGGGGCGAACTCGACATCCTGTCGCGGAACACCTCGCACACATTCGCGCGCGAAGCCGGGTTGGGTGTGAGTTTCCCGATCATCACCTACTACGACGGGCAGGGCTTCCTGGTGCGTCGCGAACTGGGGCTGGGCAGCGCCCAGGAACTCACTGGCGCGCGCGTGTGCGTGCAGGAGGGCACCGCCAGCGCCGGCAATGTCGACGACTGGTTCCGGGTGCGGGGCATCAAGTACCGCGCGGTCATGGCGTCGTCCGAGCAGCAGGCGCGCTCGATGTATGAGGGCGAGACCTGCGACGCCTTCACGGCTGACATCTCGGCGCTCGCCGCATCGCGTTCGGTCATGAACAACCCCGGCAGTCACGTGATCCTGCCCGAGGTGATCTCCAAGGAGCCGCTCGGGCCGGTCGTGCGGCGCGACGACCCGGTGTGGGCCGAGATCGTGCGCTGGACTGTCTACGCCACGTTGTTGGGCGAGGAGTTGGGGGTCACCTCGCGGACGGTCGAGCAGGCGCGCGAGACGGCGACCGACCCCGAGACCCGGCGCCTGTTGGGCGTGGAGGGCGACCTGGGGCCGCTTCTGGGTCTGGAGAAGGACTGGGCCTTCCAGGTGATCCGGCAGGTGGGCGCCTATCACGAGATCTTCCGCCGCGACCTCGGCGGCGACTCGGCGTTGCGTCTCGACCGCGGCCTGAACGCCCTGTGGAACGCGCCCAAGCCCGGCCTGATGTACGCTCCTCCGATGCGCTAGAGGGGCATCACCATGGCGCAACGGTCGGGAAGGCCGTTGGCGGCTTCCTGGCGGAGGGCCTGGCGGATGCTGGCGGGCGCCTGATCGGGATCCCACTCGGAAAATCCGAAGGACGCATAGTAAGGCGCGTTCCAGGGGATGCTGCGGAAGGTGGTCAGGCTCAACGACTTCAGGCCCTGCGCCCGCGCCCAGTCGCGGGCATGGCCCAGCAGGCGCTTGCCCAGGCCCTTGCCGTGCTGGCCATCCTGGACATCCAGTTCGTCGATATGGAGCCGATCGCCCTCGACCCTGGCGGCGAGGAAGGCCACCGGGTCAGAGCCCTCGTCGGCGACCCAGAGGGTGCCGCCCGCGAGGTGAGGCCTGTAGGCGTCCGGGGGCGCGCAGTCGGTGAGCAGGAAGGCCGGCGTGTCCTGGCCGACGAACTTCTGCGCGGCGCTGAGCTCGATGCGCGGCAGGTGCTGGAGATCGGACTCTCGGGCGAGGCGTATGTCTATGGGTCAGGCTCCGGTCACGACCGCGGTGTCAGGGCGTCCGCCCCACTCGGTCCACGAGCCGTCATAGACCGCGACATCGAGGCGTCCAAGCCGCGCCAGGGCGAGCGCCAGCACCGAGGCGGTGACGCCCGAGCCGCAGCTGGTCACGATGGGCCGGGTCAGGTCGATGTGGCCGAAGACGGCCGTGAGCTCTCTCGCCGACTTCAGCGTACCGTCGGCGTTGACGACCTCGTTGAACGGTAGGTTCAGCGCGCCCGGCATGTGCCCCGAGCGCAGGCTGGCGCGAGGCTCCGGCGCCTCGCCGCGGAACCGTCCCGCGGAACGGGCGTCGACCACCTGCGCTGCGCCGCTGGCCAGGACGGCGGCGACGGCGGTGATGTCAGCCACCAGATCGGGGACGAACGCCGGGGTGACGGCCACCGGGGTCGGCGAGGGCTCTGAGGTCTCGGCGGGGCGTCCCTCCGCGGCCCAGGCCTTGAGCCCGCCGTCGAGGACGAACGCGTGCGGATAGCCCATGACCCGCAGCGTCCACCAGACGCGCGGCGCCGAATAGATGCCGTGGGCGTCGTAGACCACGATCGTGTGGTCGCGCCCGAGACCGAGCTGTCCCGCCGCCTCGGCGAACGCACCAGGGCTGGGAAGCATGTGGGGCAGATCGGTGTCTTGATCGGCGATCGCGTTGATGTCGAAGAACACCGCGCCCGGGATGTGACCCGCCACATAGCTGTCCCGGCCGTGTCCGGGCTGGCCAACCAGCGGCAGGGTGGCGTCCACCACGCGAACGTTCGGATCGCCCAGGCGTTCGGCGAGCCAGGCCGTGGAGACGACGGGATCGGTCGACGCGTCGGCCATGCGCTACTCCAGCCAGCTCGGAGCGGGGAGGCCCCTCTCGCGAAGGAAGGACGGGTTGAAGATCTTGGATTGGTAGCGCTGGCCGTGGTCGCAGAGCACCGTGACGATGGTGTGTCCGGGACCCAGGTCCTTGGCCATGCGGATGGCGCCGGCTACATTGACGCCGGTCGATCCACCCATCACCAGGCCCTCGAACTCCATCAGGTCGAAGATCGCCAGCAGCATCTCTTCGTCCGAGATGCGGTAGGCGTGGTCGATGGCGAGACCCTCGAGGTTGGCGGTGATCCGCCCCTGGCCGATGCCTTCGCTGATCGAGCCGCCCTCGGCCTTCAACTCGCCGTCGGTGTAGTAGCTGTAGAGCGACGCGCCGTGCGGGTCGGCGAGGCCGATCTTCATCTTGGGGTTCCGTTCCCGCAGCGCCTGGGCCACGCCGGCCAGCGTGCCGCCCGAGCCCACGGCGCAGATGAAGCCGTCCACCTTGCCGTCGGTCTGGCGCCAGATCTCGGGGCCGGTGCCCTGGACGTGGGCTTCGCGGTTCGCGACGTTGTCGAACTGGTTGGCCCAGACCGCGCCGTTCGGCTCCTTCGCGTCAAATTCCGCCGCCAAGCGTCCGGAATACTTCACGTAGTTCATTTCGTTGGCGTAGGGCACGGCGTCCACCTCGACCAGTTCCGCGCCGAACAGCCGGATGGCGTCCTTCTTCTCCTGGCTCTGGGTGCGCGGGATGACGATGGTGCATTTGTAGCCCAGCGCCTTGCCCACCATCGCCAGCCCGATGCCGGTGTTGCCGGCCGTTCCCTCGACGATGCGGCCGCCGGGCCGCAGCAGGCCCTTCTTCTCAGCGTCGCGGATGATGTAGAGCGCCGCGCGGTCCTTCACCGACTGGCCCGGGTTCATGAACTCGGCCTTGGCGAGGATCTCGCACCCCGTCATCTCGCTGGCGCGGCTCAGCCGCAGAAGCGGCGTCTCGCCGATGAGATTGAGGATGGAGGGCGCGACTTGCATGGCCGCCTACTTAGGCAAGCTGCGCCCAGGAGAACAGGGGGTCAGCGGTTCAGGACTTCTGTCCGGGACCTAAGCTTTGATGAGGCTGAGCTGCACCACGTCGGTCCGCGCGGTGCGGAAGCCGGCCTCGCAGTAGCTCAGATAGAATCGCCACAGCTTGCGGAAGCGCTCGTCGAAGCCCAGGTGCACGATCTCGTCCCAGGCCGCCTCGAACCGCCGCGCCCACTCGGCCAGCGTGTCGGCATAGTGGACCCCGAACCGGCTGATAGGACCCCATGCGAGACCCGCGCGATCCGTCGCCGCCTTGAGCCGTTCCTCTGACGGCAGCATGCCGCCTGGGAAGATGTACTTCTGGATGAAGTCGGGCGTGCGCTTGTAGTGCTCGAAGTACTCGTCGCGGATGGTGATGATCTGCAGGCCCGCCTGGCCGCCGGGCTTCAGGCTCTCGCGCACCTTGTCGAAATAGGTAGGCCAGTAGCGCTCGCCGACGGCCTCGAACATCTCGATGGAGGCGACCCGGTCGAACTGGCCGCCGACGTCGCGGTAGTCAACCAGCCGGATGTCAGCCCGCTCGTTCAGGCCCTGGCGGAACATCCGTTCCTTGGCGAACTTGAACTGCTCTTCCGAGATCGTGATGGCGGTGACCTTGGCGCCGACATCCTTCGCGGCGAACTCGGCGAAGCCGCCCCAGCCGCAACCGATCTCCAGCACGTGATGGTCACGGGCCAGGCCCATGCTCTCGCACAGGGTCCGGTACTTGCGGGCCTGGGCCTCCGACAGCTTCTCGCCGGGCTTCTCGAACCGCGCAGCGGAGTAGGTCATCGAGGAGTCGAGCCAGCGCTCGTAGAAGGCGTTCCCCAGGTCGTAGTGGGCTTGGATGTTCTTCTTCGACCCGGCGCGGCTGTTGGCGTTGCCGAAGGCGTGCTCGAGCACGTTGAGCGCCGCCATGAACCGGTTGCCGAACGACACCTTCTCGAAGCGGGCGTAGTTCGAGGCCAGCACTTCCAGCAGCACCGACAGGTCGGGCGTGTCCCACTCGCCGGCCATGTAGCCTTCGCCGAAGCCGATGGTGCCGTTCGAGATGGTGCGCTTGATGAAATCGTAGTCGTTGACGATCAGGCGCGCTTCGGGACCGGGCGTCGCGCCCTCAAGCCGAATCTCGCGGCCGTCCGGCAACACGAAGGTCATGATCCCCGTGTTCCAGTTCCGGATTATCGTCCGGGCCGCCGTTCGAAACACAAACGGCGTTCCTGAAAGGTCCGTCACGGGCGAACCTCTAACCATTCCTGACGCCCCCATACGCATGCCGAGGATAAACACCGACAGCGGTGCGCGCTATCGGATGCCCGAGGGATACGGTCAAGACACTGGTAGGGACGCGTGGCGATTGAAGTTGCTCCAATTGATCTTGACTGATCAACGGGCCGGGCGACTTAGGGCGCCACTGCCTACGCAAGGAACATCATGGCCGTCCTCACCCTGAAGAGCCGCGACCTCTCCATCGGCGACGGATGCCCCCTGGTCGTGATCGCCGGGATCAACGTCTTCGAAGACCTGGGGATGGCGCTGGAGGTCGGGCGCGAGCTCAAGACGACCTGTGCCGGTCTGGGACTGCCCTACATATTCAAAGCCAGTTTCGACAAGGCGAACCGCTCTTCGATCACCAGCTACCGCGGGCCGGGCCTGGCCGAGGGGCTGAAGATGCTGGCGGCCGTCAAGGCCGAGCTGGACGTCCCGATCTGCACCGACCTTCACGAGATTGACCAGGCGGAGCCGGTGGCCGCGGTCGCCGACCTCGTCCAGATCCCGGCCTTCCTGTGCCGCCAGACCGACCTGGTGGTCGCCACGGCCCGGGCGACAGCGGCGGCCGGGGGCCTGCTTCACGTGAAGAAGGCGCAGTTCCTGGCGCCCTGGGACACGCGAGCTATCGTCGACAAGATCCGGGACGCCACCGACGGTCAGGACCTGACCATCCTGTGCGAGCGTGGCGCCTCGTTCGGCTACAACAATCTGGTCGTCGACATGCTGGGCATCGGCCGCATGAAAGACCTGGGCGTGCCGGTGACGATCGACGCCACCCATGCCGTCCAGCTGCCGGGCGCCGACCCCCGGGGCAACAGCATCGCGACGGGCGGCCGGCGCGAGGGCGTGCCGATCATCGCCAAGGCGGCGGTGGCGGCCGGCGCCGACGGCGTTTTCCTGGAGTTCCATCCGGATCCCGACCGCGCACTGTGCGATGGACCCAGCGCGCTGCCCATGACCGACGCGGCGGGGCTGCTGGCGACGCTGAAGGCCGTGCACGAGGCGGTGCGCGCCGCTTGACCGGGCCGACAACGCGCCGCACAGGCTAGCGCCATGGATTTGGCCGCACTCCAGAGCCTGCTCGGCGCGCTCCCGGGCACCCGCGTCGCCTGCGTTGGCGACCTCATGGTCGACCGTTTCGTCTACGGCGCCGTCACGCGGGTCTCGCCCGAGGCGCCCATTCCGGTCCTGGCGCGCTCGCATGAGCTGAAGATGCTGGGCGGGGCCGGCAACGTGGCGCGAAACGTCGCCGCGCTGGGCGGGTCGGTGGCTCTCGTGGGCCTCGTCGGCGGCGACGGGGAGGGGCACGAGGCGTCACGTCTGGTCGGCGAAGAAGAGCCGGCCATCGAGGGCTACCTCGTGACCGACGCCGATCGGCCGACCACGCTGAAGACGCGTTTCGTCTCCAGCGGCCAGCAGCTGCTGCGCGTCGACCTCGAGGAGAGCCGCCCGGTCACCGGCGAGGTCGAGCAGCGGGTGATCCGGACGCTGCGCGATGCCGCGCGGGGGGCCGGCGTGATCATGATCTCGGACTACGGCAAGGGCGTCGTCACCGACGGGGTCATCGCCGCGGCGCTGGAGGCGGCCGCCGAGGCCGGCGCCAAGCTGATCGTGGATTCCAAGGCCCGGTCGTTCGCCCGCTACGGCGAGGTCGACCTGGTGAAGCCCAATGCGGCCGAGTTGTCATACGCCACCGAACTCCCCACCGAGACCGACGAGCAGATGGAAGTCGCCATCGCCCGGGCGCTCGAGCTCTGGGCGACCAAGGGCGTGCTGGTCACCCGGGCCGCCAAGGGCGTGTCGCTGGGCCTGCGCGGCCAGCCGGTCCGCCATTTCCGGACCACCGCGCGGGAGGTGTTCGACGCTTCGGGGGCCGGAGACACAGCGCTGGCCGCCCTGGGACTGGCGCTGGCGGCCAACGCCAGCCTGGACGACGCCATCGCCTTCGCCCAGCTGTCGTCAGGGGTCGCCGTCGGCAAGGCAGGCACGGCGACGGTCGGGCCGGAAGAGCTGATCGAGGCGGTGCTGTCGGCTCACTCCGCCCAGGCCGAAGGCAAGGTCGCCACAGCCCAGCGCATGGTCGAGGAGGTCGCCCGCTGGCGCGCCCAGGGCCTGCGGGTCGGCTTCACCAACGGCTGCTTCGACATCCTGCACAGGGGCCACGTGGCCTACCTGGCGCAGGCCCGCAGCTGGTGCGATCGCCTGATCGTGGGCGTGAATTCCGACGCCTCGGTCCGGGCGCTGAAAGGCGAGGGGCGACCGGTGAACGATCTGGAGTCGCGCGCCCTGGTGCTGGCCGGACTGCGCAGCGTCGACCTGGTGGCGCCGTTCGACGAAGCCACGCCCATCAAGCTGATCGAGGCGGCCCGGCCCGACGTCCTGGTCAAGGGCGCCGACTACTCCGAGGACCAGGTGGTCGGCGGCGCCGAGGTGAAATCCTGGGGCGGCATCGTGCGGCTGGCCGACATCGTCGACGGACAATCCACGACCGCCGCCATCGCGCGCATGGCGCTGAAGGAGGCGAAGGGATGAGCAGGCGGATCGTCTTCGTCACCGGCGGCGCCGGCTTCATCGGCTCGAACATCGTGGCCAAGCTCGCCGAGGATCGTTCGCTGGACCTCGTGGTGTGCGACCGCCTTCGCGAGGTCGAGACCGGCAAGTGGCGCAACCTCGCCAAGCACCCGATCGGCGACTTCGTCCACCCCGAGGACATGTTCGACTGGCTGGAGAAGCGCTGGCGCGACATCGAGCTGGTGGTCCACATGGGCGCGGTGTCGTCGACGACCGAACTCGACGCCGACAAGATCGTCCGCTCGAACTTCCAGCTCAGCCGCGACCTCTTCCGCTGGTGCGCCGACCGGCAGCGCCGGATGATCTACGCCAGTTCGGCCGCCACCTATGGCGCAGGCGAATACGGCTTCGACGACGATAACGACTACGAGGCGCTGGCCCGGCTGAAGCCACTCAACACCTACGGGTGGTCGAAGGCGTTGTTCGACCTGTTCGCCGCGCGCCAGGCGGCCCGCGACTACGCGCCGCCGCAGTGGGTGGGACTCAAGTTCTTCAACGTCTACGGGCCCAACGAGGAACATAAGCACTCGATGAAGTCGGTGGCCTCGCAGATCTGGCCCAAGGTGCGCGAGGGCCACGCCGTGCAGCTCTTCAAGAGCTATCGGCCCGACGTGGCAGATGGCGGACAGAAGCGCGACTTCGTCTACGTGCGCGACGTCGCCGACGTGACCCGCTGGCTGTTCGAAAACCCACAGGTGAACGGGATCTACAACCTGGGCTCGGGCACGGCGCGCAGCTTCGAGGACATGGCGCGCCAGGTCTTCGTTGCAGCGGGCAAGACCGCGCAGATCGAATACACGCCCATGCCGCCGGCGATCCGCGACAAGTACCAGTACTTCACCGAGGCGAAGATGCATCGGCTGGCCGCCGCCGGCTATGAACGCCCGCTCACGGGCCTGGAGGAGGGGATCGGCGACTACGTCGGGCGCTACCTCAGCCAGCCGGACCCGTACCGCTGAGCATGACGCAGGCCCCGCGACGCACGCGCTGGTGGCTCGCAGGGCTGCTCGGGCTGCTGATCGTGCTGTCGGCGGGGATCGCGGTGTTCTGGGGCGACCTGGTGTCGACGGCGCTGGACCCCAAGGTGCCCTTCCAGACCTACGATCCCCCGCCCGGACCCGACTACGCGACGAAGGCGGCCTGGCATCTGCGGCCCCAGGCGAACAACACGCTGGACGCCGACATCTTCTTCATCGCGCCCACGACCTATGACGGCGGCCGTAACTGGAACTCGCGGCTGAACGCCAAGCGGGCCAACCGGCAGTTCCAGAATGTCATGGCGCCCAACTACGTCGGTCCCTTCGTCAGCGTGGGCCGGGTCTTTGCGCCGCGCTATCGGCAGGCCAGCCTCTACAGCCTGACCACCTTGCGTGAGGACGCCCGGGAGGCGCGCCAGTTCGCCTACGGCGACGTCCGCGACGCCTTCCGCTGGTACGCCGATCAGGACAACGGCGGTCGGCCGTTCGTGCTGGTGGGCGTGGAGCAGGGCGGCACGCTGGGCCTGCGGCTTCTGACCGAGGAGATCGCTCGCGACCCGGAGTTGCGCAGCCGGCTGGTGGCCGCCTATCTTATCGACACCGTGAGCCCCGCCGACGCGCCGCCGCTCGCGACTTGCGTGAAGCGCGACCAGGCGGGCTGCCTGGCCGCGTGGGCCACGGTCTACGAGGGCGATTTCGACGCGGGCAAGCGACTGCTGGAGCGCGCCCTGGTCTGGAATACCCGCGGAGAGCTCGAGAACATCAGCCCCCGACCGGCGCTATGCTTCAACCCGATCCTGGGCGCGGTGACCGACCAGCCGGCGCCGATGCGCCTGCACCTGGGCGCCGCCAACGCCACGGGACTGGAGTGGGGCGCGCGGCCGGCGTTCATGGCCCGTCAGGTCGCGGCCCGCTGCGAGGACGGCGTGCTCCACGTGACCCGACCCCGCTCGGCGTCCCTCAAGCCTACGGGCAGTTGGGCCGACCGGCGCAAGGCTCCGGGGTTCAACCTGTTCTACGCCGACCTGGAAGCCGATGCGAAAGCCCGGCTGGCGGCGTGGCGCGCGCGGTGATTAGGTCGCGCGCAAAGAGAGGGAGCCGCCCATGACCAACCGCCAGATCGTGCTCGACCGCCTGCCCGGCGGCGAGCGCCTCGCGCCCGAACACTTCGCGCTGCAGACCGGAGAACGGCCGACGGCTGGGCCCGGCGAGGTGCTGCTGAAGACCCGCTACGTCTCGCTGGACGCCGCCAACCGCGCCTGGATGCAGGGGGCGACCTACCGCGCCGCGCTGGCGGGCGGTCAGGTGATGGCCGGCGGGGGTCTGTCGGAAGTCGTGCAGTCCAACGTCGATCACCTGAAGCCGGGCGACCTCGTGTTCGCCGACGCGGGCTGGCAGGAGTACGCGGCGCTGCCGGGCAAGCATCTGACGAAGCTGCCCGACCTGAAGCCCGAGACCCACCTGCTCAGCGTCTACGGCGTCGCGGGCCTGACCGCCTATTTCGGCTTCCTGGAGTGCGGCCAGCCCAAGGCCGGCGACACCGTCGTCATTTCGGCCGCCGCGGGCTCGGTGGGTTCGATCGTGGGTCAGATCGCCAAGATCAAGGGCTGCCGGGTGGTGGGCATCGCCGGCGGCGAGGAGAAGGGCCGCTGGCTGACCGACGAGCTCGGGTTCGACGCGGCGGTCGACTACAAGAGCCCCGAGTTCAAGCGCCAGCTGCGGGCCGCCGTGCCGGACGGGATCGACGTCTACTTCGACAACACCGGCGGCGACATCTTCGAGGCCTGCCTGTTCGCCATGAAGAACCACGGTCGCATCGCTTGCTGTGGCGCGCTCTCGTCGTACGACGGCGCGCCGCCGCCGCACGGGCCTCGCGGAATCCCGGGCCTGATCGTGACCAAGCGCCTGACGCTGCGCGGCTTCGTGGTGATGGATTTCGCCGACCAGAACGCCAAGGCCCTGGCCGATCTGCAGGGGTGGGTCGCGTCGGGCCAGCTCAAGGTCCAGGAAGACATCATCGACGGCCTGGAGAACCTGCCGAGCGCGCTCATCGGCCTGCTGGGCGGCGAGAACCGCGGCAAGCGGATGGTGCGCGTCTAGTGGCGGAGAGCCCCTTTAGCGCCACCTACGCCGTGGCCCGCAGCAAGTTTCTGGATGCGGCCCAGGCGGCGGGCGCCTCGATCGCCAGCTACGGCCATCCCGAAAGGGGGCCTGATAGTGGGGAACTGGCCACGGACACGGCCTGGATCGGGCCCGCCGACGCGCAGGCTGTTCTGGTCCTGGTGTCGGCCACCCATGGGGTCGAGGGCCACTGTGGCTCGGGCGCCCAGGTCGACTGGCTCCGGCGCGGGGAGGCGGCCCACATCCCGACCGGCGGCGCCGTCCTGCTGATCCACGCCATCAACCCCTACGGCTTCGCCTGGAGCCGGCGGGTGACGCACGAGAACGTCGACCTGAACCGCAACTTCATCGACTTCGCCAGGCCGCTGCCCGCCAATCCGGCCTACGACGCGCTGGCGCACGCCGTGAAGCCGCAGGCCTGGACCGAAGACGCCCGCAACCGGTCCCGAGCCGAACTGCTGGCCTATGCGCGGGAGCACGGCTTCCCGGCGCTGGTCCAGGCGATGTCGGGCGGCCAGTACGCGCATCCCGACGGGATCTTCTACGGTGGAGCGACGCCCACGTGGTCACGTCGCACGCTGGAGGCGATCTTCCGCGAGCGGCTCTCGGCGGCCCGCGATATCGGTATCGTCGACTACCACACCGGCCTCGGCCCCGAGGGCTATGCCGAGCAGATCGTCAGCGCCTTGCCCAGCTCCGACGAGTATCGCCGCGCCGCGCAGTGGCACGGTCTGGCCGTCGCCAGCCAGAGCGGCGGCGAGTCGGTCTCGGCCAAGCTGGCCGGCGACTGGCTGGACGCCGCGCCGAAGCTCCTGGCCCACGCGCGGGTGACCGGGATCGCACTGGAGTACGGCACGGTCGCGACCGCCGAGGTCCTGGAAGCCCTGCGAGCCGACAACTGGCTGCACGCCCACGGCGACCCGCTGAGCCCCGAGGGCCAGGCGATCAAGGCCCAGGTGCGCGACGCCTTCTACGTCGATACGGACGTCTGGCGCGGCATGGTCCTGGGCCAGTCCCTGATCGCGGTGCGCCAGGCGCTGGCGGGCCTGGCGCGGGCGCTGGGCTAGCCGATGTCGAGTTCCGGCCGCACCTCGATGGTGCCGTGCCGGGCCATCGGGATGCCCTGGGCGATCCGCAGGGCTTCGTCCCCGTCGGCGGCCTCGATGAAGATGAAGCCGCACAGCACTTCCTTGGTCTCGGCGAACGGGCCGTCGACCACCAGAGGCTTGCCCTGGCGCACGCGCACGCTGCGCGCGGTCGTCACGCTCTGCAGCGCCGAAGCGGCGAGGAAGTGGCCGGCCTTCTCCAGGTCCTGGTCGTAGGCGAGGGAGTCGCGGTCCAGTGCGGCCCGCTCGTGAGCGGTCAGACGCGAGAGGGCGTCGGGTTCGGCGTAGACGAGGCAGATGAACTTCACGGCAGGCTCCACGTGGGGTTCCGCCCAAGGTCGAATGGCGCGGGCGCGATCCGACATTTTCGTCAGCCGGCGTCGCGCAGGGCGAGGCCCGCCCTCCAGTCGAACAGTTCCGACAGGATGTTGAGCGCCTTGCCGCGCTCGGAAGTCATGCCCGGATCGCGGTTGACGATCAGCCGCGCGTCGTCCCCGGCCGTCGCGATCAGGTCGCGGTGGATGAACGGGTCGGCGAAGACGTAGTCGGGCAGCCCACTCTGGCGCAGGCCCAGGGCGTCCCCGCCGCCGCGCAGCTCCAGGTCCTTCTCGGCGATGACGAACCCGTCGTCGGTGCGCCGCAGGATGTCGAGCCGCTGTTGCGCGGTCTCGCTGAGCGGCGGATCGTAGAGCAGGACGCACGCGCTTTCGCGGCGACCACGGCCCACTCGGCCGCGCAACTGGTGCAGCTGCGCCAGGCCGAACCGCTCGGCCTGCTCGATCACCATGATGGTGGCGTTGGGCACATTGACGCCCACCTCGACGACCGTGGTGGCCACCAGCACCGAGATCCGCCCGTCGGCGAAATCGGCCATGACGGCGTCCTTCTCGGCGCCGCTGAGCTGGCCGTGGACGAGGCCCACCTGGTTTCCGAGCACCTTGCGCAGCGCGATCGCCCGCATCTCTGCGGCCGCCAGGTCGCTGACCTCGGACTCCGAGACGAGGGGACAGATCCAGAAGGCCTGGGCGCCGCCGGTCACCGCGTCGCGCAGGCGCCCGACGATCTCGTCCAGCCGCGGCATGGGCACGGCGCGGGTGGCGACCGGCGTACGCCCCGGCGGCTTCTCGTCGATGCGGCTGACGTCCAAGTCGCCATACATCGTCAGTTCCAGCGTGCGCGGGATGGGCGTGGCGGACATCGCCGCCAGGTGCACGGCATGGCCCTTCGCCTGCAGTCGTTGCCGCTCGGCCACGCCGAACCGGTGCTGTTCGTCGATAACGACCAGCTCCAGTTTGTGGAACGCGACCTCGTCCTGAAACAGGGCGTGGGTGCCAACCGCGACTTGCGCCGCGCCGCTGGCCAGCGCCCGAAGCTTCTCGGCTCGCGCGGCGCCCTTGTCGCGCCCGGTCAGCAGCACCACGCCGATCCCATGCGCGGCCAGCGGCGCGGACAGGGTCTCGAAGTGCTGGCGCGCCAGGATCTCGGTCGGCGCCATCAGAGCGCTCTGGCCGCCCGCTTCCGCGACATCGGCCATCGCCAGCATCGCGACCACCGTCTTGCCCGAGCCCACGTCGCCCTGGATCAGGCGGCTCATCCGTTCGCCGGCCTGGAAATTGGCGTGCACGTCGGCCAGCGCGCGCTCCTGGGCTCCGGTCAGCGCGAAGGGCAGATCGGCGCGGACCCTACGGGCGAGTTCCCCGGTCGGAATCGTGGGCGCAGGCTCGCGTCGGCGAGCCGCCTTGCGCTGGGCCATCGCCAGCTGGTGGGCCAGCAACTCGTCATAGGCCAGCCGTCGGCGATGGACGCTGAGCGGCGAGAGGTCGGCGTCGCTCTCGGGATGGTGCATGCGCACCAGCGCCTCGCGCCACGTCGGAAACCGCTCGCGGGCGACGAACGCTGGATCCTGCCATTCCGGTAGGTCGGGCGCGTGCGCCAGCGCCTCCAGGGCAAAGCCGCGCACCCGGCGCGGCGGCAGGCCCTCGGTCGCTGGGTAGATCGCCTCGACCTCGGGGATCTCCTCGGCCTTGGCCGGGTCGACCATGTAGTCCGGGTGGACCATCTGTCGGCCGAACTTTGTCTCCTCGACACGGCCTGAGACGAGGCGGCGCGCGCCCACGGGATGGCGCTGCTCCAGCTGGCCGCCAAACCCGCCGAAGAAGGCCAGGGTGAGAAAGCCCGTCTCGTCAGTCACCCGGACGCGCCACGGCTGGGCGTTGGTGCGCGGGCGCTGGAAGTCGTTGATGACGACGTCGAAGGTCATGACCTGGCCGTCGATGGCGTCGGCAAGCGTCCCGGTCGTGCGGCGGACGACCGAATGCGGTCGCAGCCATAGGACGTCGCGCACGATCGGCCCCGCCACGCGCTCGAGCAGGGGCGCGACGCGGGGGCCGACCCCCTTCAGGGTCGTGATCGGCGAATAGAGCGAGAACAGAATCTCCGGCCGCATGACTGCACCATAGCCTTCCGGCGAGAGCCCGCGCATCATGCGCCGTACGCACCGGCCGCGCGCCGGGCCAGAGTTGGGGGCAGGGATGCGAGCAGGGGCTCTTGGCGCGGCGCTGGCCGCGATGATCTTGGTGGGCTGCAGTTCAGGCGCGCCCGACGAGAACGTCGCCGCCGTCGTGGGCGGGGAAACGATCACCATCGCGGAACTGGATCGCGAGCTGGCCATCTCGGGCGTCGCCAAGGCGACCGATCCCGCGGTGCGCAAGGCTGCGCTGGAGGACATCGTCCTGCGCAAGTTGCTGGCGAAGGCCGCACGGGCCGAAGGCCTCGGCAAGTCTCCCGAGGCGCAGGAGGCCAAGCGGATCGCCGACGAGTCGTTCGACGCAAATCTGGAGCGGATAGACATCATCGCGAAGACGCCCAAGCCGACCGCAGCCGAGGTCAAGGCGTTCATCGCGGCTAGGCCGGAGCAGTTCGCGCGCCGCACCGGCTACCTGATCGATCAGCTGCAGGTGGCCCAGGCTCACACGCCCGACATGGTCGCTGCGTTCCTCCCGACCAAGACGCTGGAGGAGGCCGAGGCGGTGCTGAAGGCCCGGCAGATGACCTACCGTCGCGTCGTGCTGCCCATGGATACGCTGCGCACCGATCCCCGGCTGTCGGCCGCCGTCGCCAAGGTGCCCGCCGGAGAGCCGTTCGTGCTTCCCGGATCCGGCAGCTTCACCATCAATCGAATCCGCGGCTCGCAGGTCCGGCCGGTCACCGGGCCCGAGGCCGAAGCGATCGCGCGCGAGATGATCCAGTCCGAGCGGATCAACAAGGCGCTTAAGGATCACATCGACGCACTTCGCAAGGAGCAGGTGATCTACGGTCCCGCCTTTGCAACCGCGACAAGGGCCGCCGCGCCGCCGACCTGACGAGTTCCGCTGGCGCGCCGGCGCCGGGGGCCCTATATGCGCTCGTCTCCGAATGAGCACCGACGAAGCACGCCTTAAGAAACTGAAGCTGCGCGCATGGCGCCGAGGCTTCAGGGAAGCGGACCTCATTCTGGGGCCGTTCGCGGATCTGCACGTCTCGACGTTCGCGCCCGACGAACTCGACTGGTTCGAGGGACTGCTCGACGTGCCGGACCAGGATCTCTACGGCTGGATCCTTGAGCGCGAGCCGACCCCCGCCGAGTACGATGGCCCGTTGATGAATAAACTCAAGGCCTTCCGCGATCAGGCCTACAAGGGCATTTCCCCCAAGGGTCAGGCCGGTGGCTGACGGCAATCGGCCCTCTGGCCCGGCCCTGATGCGCCGGGTGGCCGACGATCCCGGCCGCCTCGATCTGGTGGGCGCGCCCGAGGGGTTCGACGCCCTGGTGATGGCCGACCTGATCAAGGCGCGCAAAGGCCTGTCGGTGTTCGTGGCCCGCGACGCCGCGCGCCTGTCGGCTTTCGCCGACGCCTTCGCCTTCTTCGGCCAGGGCGTCGAGGTGCTGACGTTTCCGGGGTGGGACTGCCTGCCGTACGACCGGATCGGCCCCTCGGCCGGGGTCGCCGCGCAGCGCATGGCGACGCTGTCGCGGCTGGGGCAGGGGCTGGACGACAAGCCGCGCCTTCTGATCACCACCGTGCCTGCCCTGATTCAGCGTGTGCCCCCCAAGGTCGCGGTCCAGCGCGCTAGCTACTCGGCCAAGGTGGGCAACTCGGTCGATATCGCCGAGGTCGAACGCTATTTCGCCGTCAACGGCTACAGCCGCGCCTCCACCGTGTCGGAGAAAGGCGAGTTCGCCATTCGCGGCGGGGTGATCGACGTCTACCCGTCCTCGGCCGATGAGCCGGTGCGTCTGGACCTGTTCGGCGACACGCTGGAAAGCATCCGCGCCTTCGATCCCGAAACTCAGCGCTCGACGAAGCAGCTTCGCGAGATCTCGCTGCTGCCGGTCAGCGAGGCGTTGCTCGACAAAGAGGCGGTGAGCCGCTTCCGCACCGGCTATCTGGAGACGTTCGGCGCGCCGGGCGGCGATCCGCTATACGACACCATCTCCGAAGGCGGTCGCCGCGCGGGCATGGAGCACTACCTGCCGCTGTTCTATGCGGACCTGGCGACGCTGTTCGACTACCTGCCCGCCAAGACCGCCATCGCCCTGGATCACCTGGCCCGCGACGCCCGTGACGAGCGGCTGGCGATGGTGGAAGACGCCTACGACGCCCGGGCCAACACCGAACGGAAGTCGCACTACCATCCGCTGGAGCCCTCGCGACTCTACCTCGACGCGGCCGAATGGGACGAGCAGCTGAAGGTTCGGCCCGTCCGCCGGTTCTCAGCGTTCAACGAGGCCGAAGGCGAGGCCGTTGTCGACATGGGCGCGCGGGCCGGGCGCAACTTCTCGGCGGAGCGGAAGCTCGACAGCGTCAACCTGTTCGAGGCCACGGTCGATCACGCCAACAATATCTCGGCCGACGGCAAGCGCGTGCTGTTCGCCTCGTGGTCCGACGGCTCGTCCGACCGGCTCAGCCATATGCTGGCCGACCATGGCCTGAAGACCCTGCCGCTCGCGCCCTACTGGGACGCCGCAAAAGCGGCCGATCCCAAGAAGCCGCAGCGCGTCGTCCTGCCGCTCGACGCCGGCTTCGAGACCGACACGCTGGCGGTCATCTCCGAGACCGACATCCTGGGCGACCGACTGGCGCGCCCGCGCAAGCGCCGGCGGGCCGCGAACTTCCTGGCCGAAGCCTCGGCGCTGACGCCCGGCGACCTGGTCGTCCACATCGACCATGGCATCGGCCGCTACGAGGGCCTGAAGACCCTCGACGTCCAGGGCGCGCCGCACGACACCCTGGAGTTGCAGTACGGCGGCGAGGCCAAGCTGTACCTGCCGGTCGAGAACATCGACCTGCTCACTCGCTACGGCGCCGACAGCGAGGGCGTGCAGCTCGACCGCCTGGGCGGCGCGGCGTGGCAGGCGCGCAAGGCCAAGGCGAAGGAACGGCTGCGCGAGATGGCCGGCGGCCTCATTCGCATCGCCGCCGAACGCGCCACCAAGAGCACCGACCCGGTCGAGCCGCCCAGCGGCCTCTTCGACGAGTTTTGCGCCCGCTTCCCCTACGAGGAGACCGAGGACCAACTCAACGCCATCGGCGACGTGCTGGAAGACCTGGGCGCCGGACGGCCGATGGATCGCCTGATCTGCGGCGACGTGGGCTTCGGCAAGACCGAAGTCGCCCTGCGCGCCGCCTTCGTGGTGGCCATGAGCGGCCAGCAGGTGGCGATCGTGGCGCCGACGACGCTGTTGGCGCGCCAGCACTACAAGACCTTCTCCGAACGGTTCGAAGGGTGGCCGGTTCGGGTGCGCCGTCTGTCTCGCCTGGTGCCTGCCAAGGAGCAGGCCGAGACTCGTGACGGCCTTTCGAAGGGCGAGGTCGAGATCGTCATCGGGACCCACGCGGTGCTCTCGCAGCAAGTCAGCTTCAAGAATCTGGGCCTGGTGATCGTCGACGAGGAGCAGCACTTCGGGGTCAAGCACAAGGAGAAGCTCAAAGAGCTTCGCGCCGACGTGCACATGCTGACGCTCACCGCCACGCCGATCCCGCGCACGCTGCAGATGTCGCTCTCGGGCATCCGGGAAATGTCGATCATCGCCACCCCGCCGGTCGACCGTCTGGCGGTGCGCACCTACATCACGCCCTGGGACCCGGTCGTCATCCGCGAGGCGTTGCTGCGCGAGAAGTACCGCGGCGGCCAGGCCTACTTCGTGTGCCCCCGCATCAGCGACCTGCCCGATCTCGAGCGGTTCATCCGCGAGCAGGTGCCCGAGGTGAAGTTCGTGGTGGGCCACGGCCAGATGGCCCCGACCCAGCTCGAAGAGGTGATGACCGCCTTTTACGACGGCCAGTACGACGTCCTGCTGTCGACGACGATCGTCGAGAGCGGCCTGGATATCCCGACCGCCAACACCATGATCATCCACCGCGCCGACATGTTCGGCCTGGCTCAGATGTACCAGCTGCGGGGCCGGGTGGGACGCTCGAAGGCGCGGGCCTACGCCTACCTGACAACGCCGGCCGAAAAGCAGATCACGTTGTCGGCCGAGAAGCGACTGAAGGTGCTGCAGTCGCTGGACAGCCTGGGCGCCGGCTTCCAGCTGGCCAGCCACGACCTGGACCAGCGCGGCGGCGGCAACCTGCTGGGCGAGGAACAGTCGGGCCACATCCGCGAGATCGGCGTCGAGCTGTATCAGCAGATGCTGGAGGATGCGGTCAACGAGCTGAAGGCCCTGGTCGACGCTGGCGAAGTCCCCGACCGCGGCTGGTCTCCGCAGATCAATACCGGCGCCGCCGTGCTCATCCCGGACGACTATGTGCCGGATCTCACGGTCCGTCTGTCGCTTTACCGCCGCCTCTCAGAGGCCGAGAAGGCGCAGGACCGCGAGGCCCTGGCCGCCGAACTCATCGACCGCTTCGGCCCGCTGCCGCCCGAGGCCGACCAGCTGCTCAAGGTGGTGGCGATCAAGGGCCTGTGCCGCGAGGCCAACGTCGCAAAGATCGACGTCGGGCCGAAGGGCGCTGTGGTGAGCTTCCGGAACGACGTCTTCAAGAATCCGGGAAACCTGGTCGCCTTCCTGGCGAAGAACCAGATCGCCTGGCGGCTTCGGCCGGACAACAAGGTGGTGGTCAAAGGCGAATGGGAAACGCCCAAACAGCGCCTCGATGCCGCCGAGAAAGTGCTCGCCGAGCTGGCCAGGCTGGCCGCTTAGCTCTGAAAAGGAATGCGCCGATGCGCCGTGTTGTGTCCCTGCTCGCCCTGACCGCTGCGCTGGTCGGGGGCGTCGGCCCCGCCGCGGCCCAGGCCCCGCTGACCGCCGACCAGGCCGACGTGCGCTGCCTGATGGTCATGCAGGTCGTGGCCCGCGATCCGAAGGTGAAGGAGCAGGGCGCGAAGGGCGTGATCTTCTACACAGGCCGGCTTTCGGGGCGTGGCGCGGTGTCCCGCATCGAGGCGATCGTCAAGGCCGAGGCGGCCAAGATGTCGCCTCAGCAGGCGAAGATCGAACTGCAGCGCTGCTCCAACGATATCAATGCCCGGGGCCAGGAGCTCAACGCCGTCAATCAACGCCTCGCGGCGTCTGCCAGGCCGGCCGCCGCCAAGAAGTAGAGCTCTGGCGCAACGCTGTTCGTCGGCGCATCCTTGAACCCACGTCGCTACAGATGACGGGGGGAGACGATGAAGATGCTTCTACTGGCGGCGAGCTTGCTCGCCGCGACGCCTGTCGTGGCCGCCGCCGAGGAAGACGCGGTGCGCGAGGCGAACCGGCAGGATGTTCGCTGCTTCATCGGCATGGCCGTGATGAGCCGCAATGAGCAGTACAAGTCCTGGGGCGCGCTGGGCATGTTCTTCTATGCGGGCCGTATCGAGGGCCGCACGCCGGGCCTCGATCTCTCCGACGCCGTGAAGCGCGAGGCGCGGGTCATCCCGCCCGCCAGCTACAACGACCTGATCAAGGACTGCAGCGACCGGCTGGGTGAGAAGAGCCGATCTCTGGAGGCGATGAAGCCGCCCGCGCCGCGCGGAGTCGGGCGCTAGCTAGCCCGCTGTCGCTTTCGCCTCGGCGATCATCCGGCGCGCGCGGATCCACCACTCCAGGCGCTGCGTGGTGACCACGCCGACGGCCAGCAGCAGGAAGCTGTCGGTGATCTCGGCCGCCGTCAGGTGCAGGACGGATGCCTCACTGCCCAGCACGCTGCGCAGGATGTAGCGAAGGCCGAAAATCCCGAGGATCAGCAGCATGCCCACCGGCGAGACGCGGCTGGTCACGACATGAGTTGCGGGGTCGATCGTGAAGCGGCTGGCGCGGCCGCGCCACCAGCCCAGCAGGGCGCCCAGGCCGACGGCCAGGATGTCGATCCCGACCCCCAGCGGCCCCGGCGGGGGGTTCGTCGCGAACACCGCAATGGTCAGCGTCATCAGGATTGCGGGCGAGATCCACAGGCGCTCAACCTTGAGCGTTCGCGCCCGCGCGTTGCGCAGGATCACGAGGCCGATGATGAGGAGGGGGATCAGGTAGGACCAGGTCTCGGAGCCTTTCGGCAGGGCTCCGGGAGAGATCTGAAGCATCAGCTCGCCTTGAGTGAGTGCGCCATCGCGGCCGCCTGCTCCAAGGCGTACCCCACACTTTCGGGCGACGCCACCTCGGCGACCCCCAGGTCGAACTCGACGACGAAGGGCGTGGCGCCCTGGCCGGCTTCGAAGGCGGTGCAGCCGATGACGGCGGCGATTCGCTCGCCGGCGGCGCGCGCGGCGTGGAGCGGCGTCGCGGGGAGGGCCAGTGCGAACACCTCAGGCGCAAGGCGCGCGGCGGTGTCTTCCACACGGACCAGCCGGCCGATCATCGAGCCGATCTGCGGCACGGCGCGGGCCACCCAGCCGCCGGCGCGGGGCGCCTTCAGCTCGGCCTTCTCCGAGACCTTCAGCATGCAGACGCTCAAGGGGCGGTTGCGCTCGCGGGCGCTGCGGGCCAGCCGCATCAGGTGGCTGGCGAAGAGGTCGCGGGTGAAAAGACCCGTCGCGGCGTCCATCAGGCCCGAGTTGCGCGCCTGTTCCAGCGCGGTCCGCACCGACTTCTGCCGCCGAAAGGCCCGGGCCAGCTCTACAACGCGCACCGCGGTTTCGGCTTCCGGCGTGTCGGGCGAGGCCACGTCCGAGATACCGCGATGGAAGGCCTCCGAGGCCGTCACCGCCGATTCGGCGCGCATGTAGAGCAGGGCGGGTGTGTGGTAGAGGCGCGTGTTGCGGCGCAGGCCGGCCGCGATCGAGAGCGCCTCGTGCGGATTGTCGCCGGCCCAGAGCACCACGGCGTCGAACGGCTTCTCGTGCAGGTAGTCGAACGCCGTGAAGGCGGTGAAGGCCCCCACGACCTCCGCGCCGTTCTGGGCCAGAGCGTTGGACAGGGCCAGGAACTGCGGCGCCGGCTCGCCGATCGCCAGCACCCGGAAGGGCGTGGGGTCGCTGGAGGGCGCGTCGAGCACGTGCCCGCGCTCGGAGAAGGTCTCGATCCGGACCTCGAACTCCTCCTCGGCGACGGAGGTGCGCACGAGGGATTCCAGGCGCATCGCAGCCTGCGCGGGATGCAGCGGGCCCGTCAGGGTCAGGTCGTAGCCGCGGTCGCGCAGCAGGGGGTCGGGCGAACCCATGGCAAGCACCGGGAGACGCCGCGGCGCGCAGGACGCGCGCAGACGTTCGGCGATCCCTTCAGGGGCGCCCTCGACGCCGGCGATATCGACGATGGCGGCCTGGATCTGAAGGTCGGCCAACGCGGCGCAGGCCGCCGCCTCGGTCCGCGCCGTGACCGTGCGCCAGCCCAGGCGATCGAGCCCCTCGGCCAGAGGACCAGCCGTGGAATCGTCGCGCGCCAAAATCAGAACCCGCGCCTGGACCCCTGCCGTCATATCCCCATCCAATTGCGCCGGTACGATCCAGAGCATGGAATCGCGCCCGGCCCGAAGGTCTTCCCATACCTCGGGTCAGGTTGCAGAAGGGTTTCTTGTCGCACGGGGAGGTTGGTCTTTGACTGCAGATCTGAAGGGAAGCGTCGCGTTCATCACGGGCGCGAGCGGAGGACTGGGCGCGCACTTCGCACGCCTGCTGGCTCGACGGGGCGCCTCGGTGGCGATCACGGCGCGTCGGGTCGACAAGATTTCGGCCCTCGCCGACGAGATCTGCGCCGCGGGCGGCAAGGCCATCGCCCTGTCTCTGGACGTCGCCCAGGCCGAAGCCATCGGCCCGGCGCTGGATGCGGCCGCCGCCCAGCTGGGCCCGATCAATATCCTGGTCAACAATGCCGGCGTGGGCGGCGAGGGGTTGGCCCTGGACCTGTCGATCGAGGATTTCGACGCCACGTTCGCGGTGAACGTCCGGGGGACGTACTTTGCGGCGCGCGAGGCGGCCAGGCGGATGATCGCCGCCGGGATCGAGGGGCGGATCGTGAATATCGGCTCGATCGCCAGCCATACGGTCCTGCCGGGCCTGTCGGCGTACTGCGGTTCGAAGGCGGCGGTGGCGATGCTGACCCGCAGCATGGCGCGCGAATGGGCCCGCAAGGGCCTGGCGGTGAATGCGCTGTGCCCGGGCTACATCGAGACCGCCATCAACGACACCTGGTGGCCCACCGAGGGCGGGCAGAAGCAGCTGAAAGGCTTCCCACGCCGCCGGCTCATGGATGCGCACGACCTGGACGAGGCCTTCCTGATGCTGGCGGGGCCGGGCGCCAAGGCGATCACCGGCAGCGTCATCACCATAGACGACGGTCAGTCGCTGCCGGGCGGCGGTTGATCCAGCGGCTTGGCTGACCGAGCGGCAAGGCGGCTAGATTCCGCCAAAGACCAGGGAGACATGGATGCGTCAGGGACCGCTTACCGGCCTGAAAATCGTTGAGTTCGCGGGCATCGGGCCGGGCCCGTTCTGCGGCATGCTGCTCTCGGACCTGGGCGCCGACGTGGTCCGGGTGGACCGCAAGGGCCAGGGCCGCGGCGCGCCCAGCGACATCACCAGCCGTGGCCGTCGCTCGGTGGCGCTCGATCTCAAGAAGCCGGAATCGGTCGAGGCCTGCCTCAAGCTGATGGAGCAGGCCGACGCCATCATCGAGGGTTTCCGCCCCGGCGTGATGGAGCGCCTGGGCCTCGGCCCCGAGGTGGCGCTGAAGCGGAACCCCAGGCTCGTGTTCGGCCGCATGACCGGGTGGGGCCAGACCGGCACATACGCCCAGGCCGCCGGTCACGACATGAATTACATCGCCATTTCGGGCGCGCTCCACGCGATCGGCACCAAGGACAAGCCCATCCCGCCGCTCAACCTCGTCGGCGATTTCGGCGGCGGCGCGCTCTACCTCGCCTTTGGCGTCCTGGCCGGCGTGATCAAGGCGCGGGAGACAGGGCAGGGGCAGGTCGTGGACTGCGCCATGAGCGACGGCGCGGCCTCGCTGATGGCGATGTTCTACGGGTTCAAGGCGGCCGGCGGCTGGAAAGAAGAGCGGCGCTCCAACCTGCTCGACGGCGGCGCGCACTTCTACGACACCTACCAATGCAGCGACGGGAAGTGGATTTCGATCGGCTCGATCGAGCCCCAGTTCTATGCGCTGCTTCTGGAGAAGACCGGTATCAACGACCCGGAATTCCAGCGGCAGATGGACCGCGGCGCCTGGGATGGCCTCCGCGAGAAGCTGGCGCACGTGATCGCCCAGAAGACCCAGGCCGAATGGGACGAGATCATGGGCGGCACCGACGTGTGCTTCGGCCCGGTTCTCGATCTGGACGAGGCGCCCAAGCATCCGCACAACGTGGCGCGCGAGACCTTCGTCGAGGTTGGCGGCGTGATCCAGCCGGCGCCTGCGCCCCGCTTCTCGGCGACGCCAGGCAAGATTCAGGGCCCGCCGCCGTCGATCGGGGCGCACGACCAGGAAGCGCTCAGCGACTGGGGCTTCTCGGCGGATGATATCGGGGCGCTGAAGGCGGCCGGGGCCCTCGCGTAAGCTGAGCCATAACAGTCGTTTGTCTGAAAGCGCCGTTCAGCCTGGGTTCAGCCGCTCGGCGCGATATTGACGCTCGGATCGGACGTCGCGCTCTCCCGTCCCTCGAAGCGGCGGACGACCCGGATGGAACGACACGCCCATCGGCGGCGCGCTGCCTACTAACCCAGGCGGCGCGCCGTTATGGTATGGGGCGGCCCCTTTAGCGCCGAGTCGGCCCGGACAGACCGCCCGTATGAGACTTCCCAAGCTGATCACCCGCCTTCGGGCCCGGGATTTCGATCCCCTGATGGCCCTGCGGATCAGCCTGATCGTCCTGGGCAAGTCGCTGACCCGCCTGTGGGGACGCGACGTCATGCTCTACAACGGCGGCGTCTCGTTCTTCGTGATGCTGGCGATCTTCCCGGCCATCGCCATCCTGATGGGCGTCTACTCGATCCTGTCCGATCCCGCGTTGGTGGCGCAGCAGGGCGAGGCGCTGGCCCAGGTCATGCCCGATGCGGCGCGCCTGATCTTCCAGAGCGAGCTGATCCGCCTGTCCCAGGCGCCGCCCACCGCCGTATCGGTCCAGAGCGGCCTGGCGCTGTTCATCGGGGGCTACGCGTCGCATCGGGGGTTCAAGGCTCTGCTCGCCGGCCTGTCGTTCATTCACGACGAGGACAAGCCGCGCGGCTTCGTGGGGTTCAACCTGCTGGCGCTGGCGGTGCTCATCGCGGCGATGGGCGCGCTCGGGGCCCTGTCGGCCGTCTTCTTCACCTTCCGCATCCTGGGCGAGACCCTGGACCTGCGTCCTCTGCGGGGCACGCTGTGGCTCTACAGCGAGTGGACCTGGGCCAGTGTCGGGATGACCCTCGGGATGACGTTGATCTACCGTTGGGCGATGTCGCGCGAGCCCGTGGAATGGCGCGCCTCCCTGCTGGGCGGGGCCGTGGCGGCCGGGCTCTGCATCTTTGCGTCCTGGGGGCTGGGGATTTACGTCGAGCAGATCGTGCAGCTGGGCGCGACCTATGGCTCGGTCGCGACCGTCGTCATCTTCCTGATCTGGCTGTCGTGGAACGTGAACGCGATCTTCTTCGGCGGCGCTCTGGCGACCGAGGTTGAGCTGGCGGCCCACAGCCGCCGCGTGCCCCTGGCGTCGGAGCACCCGACCTAGCGGCGCGCCACCAGGAAGCTGAGCGCCCCGTCCGCATCCGCCACCTCGAGCACCTCGGCGCCCGCGTCGGCGGCGAAGTGGGGCACGTCGATGCGGGCAAGAGGATCGTCGGCCAGAAGCCGGATCCGCGCTCCCGGCGGCGCAGCCTCCAGCGCCCTGCGCAGGCGCAGCGTCGGGACAGGGCAGCGATGTCCCCGGGCGTCGACCAGGATCTCCGTCATGTCCGCCGCATACACCAACCCTCTCATCTGGCCCAGGGCTGGCCACCGACCGAGCGGATCGCTAGCAAGGCTCCCATGAAACCTCCGCAAGCGAGTGTCGTGGCCGTCAGCCGCAAGGCCGGGCACGGCGTCGACAAGCCCAATCAGCTGATGATCCGCCTGGTCGAAGGGCATGGCGTCGAGGGTGATGCCCACTACGGGACGAAGGTGAAGCACCGCAGCCGCGCCCGCCATAATCCCGACCTGCTCAACCTGCGTCAGGTCCATCTGATCCACGCCGAACTGCACGACGAGCTGGCGTCCCAGGGCTATCGGATGACGCCGGGTCTCATGGGCGAGAACATCACGACGCGCGGGGTCGACCTGCTGGGCCTTTCGCGCGGCGCGCGGTTGCGGCTGGGGGCTGATGCGATCGTCGAGGTGACCGGCCTGCGCAATCCCTGCACCCAGCTGGACGCGCTCAAGCCCGGCCTGATGGCGGCCTGTCTGGGGCGCGGCCCCAATGGCGAGCCGATCCGCAAGGCCGGCGTGATGGCCGTGGTCCTTCAGGGCGGCGAGGTGAGGGCAGGCGACCCCATCGTCATGGAGCCGCCCCCCGGCGATCCCGAGCCGTTGAAGCCCGTCTAGACCGCGCTCTAGCGCGAGAGATGCAAGGCGGCGATCTGGCCGGCCACGCTCTCGAACACCTGCGTCAGGGTTCCCGAACTCTGCACGTCATAGAAGTAGTCCCGGCCCGAGGCGCAGTTCTTTAGGAGGTCGCTGGTGCCGGTGTCGACCTCCACTCGGATCGTATAGATCTCGATCTGCTTGGCCTTGATGTTGTCGCACAGCTTGCTGAGGCGAGAGTCGAGCGCTGCCGTCCGGTCGGCCTTCGAGGCGCCTTGCTGAAGCGGCGTATTGTTCGACTTCAGCACGCGGCCTTGCCATATGTAGCCGGTGGCCGCGTAGCTGCCGTCGTTGGGCGTGTCGCGCTGCGAGATGGTGTTCTCGCCGTCGGTCATCAGCACGATGACCTTCTTGGTCTTCGGCTCGCCGTACGCCGAGCCGTCGCTGAACGGCGCGTGCGGCGTCAGCGTGTTCCACCCCCACATCAAGCCGATCGGGATGTTGGTGTTGCCATCGGCGTTCAGGCCGTCGACCCAGCCCCTCAAGGCGGTGAAGTCCGTGGTCAGACGACGGATCATCGACACCCCGCAGCCGGCGTTGGGGCCGAACGAGGTGCTCATCGAGCCCTTTTTGTTGCCACCGTACTTGTTGATCATCCCCTGGCGCACCCGCCAGTTCGAGCTGCTGGAATTGTCGGGAATGTAGTCGTTGGCATAGTCGTCGCCGTAGCCGCTGGTCTTGCTGTCGGGTTCGTCCACGGCGAAGAACGGCGTGTACAGCGTGACCGGCGTGGCGGTTGTCGGCGCGTCGTCCTGAATGTCGTAGGGAGCCTTCCGCATCTCCAGGCAGCCGCGCCAAGTGACACCGAGCGTCGAGAACAGCTGAAACCGGTTGGCGTGCTGGTTGCCGCTCGAGGTGGTGAAAATCTCGTCGTTGATCGGCGAGGCCCCGGTCTGATCCACCCAGGTCGCGTTGCGGAAGGCCGTGCCGTCGACGCGCACGGTGTTCGCGAAGGGGACCAGCGAGATCTTCACGGCGTTCGGCTCGACGTGCTTGTCCGACACGTCCTTCATCTTGTCGATGAAGGCCTTGGCGGCGTCCTT
The DNA here is from genome assembly GCF_965284355.1 of Phenylobacterium sp. Classification (NCBI taxonomy): domain Bacteria; kingdom Pseudomonadati; phylum Pseudomonadota; class Alphaproteobacteria; order Caulobacterales; family Caulobacteraceae; genus Phenylobacterium; species Phenylobacterium sp. The sequence continues at coordinate 207,739 of NZ_OZ260078.1, forward strand.
CATGTCGCGAAGCTTGTTGCCTTCGTCCATCGAGCCCGTGGTGTCGAGAACCAGGGCGATCTCCACCTTCATGTCGGCGCGCACCACCTCGGTCGAGGCGTTGATCGCCATCGGCCCGCCGGTGACCAGGCCGGCCACGAAGGGGTTGACGCTCACCTGGGCGGTGGCCTGCACCTTGCCGTCCGCCGAGAATTTGAAGTTCGAGGCGACCAGCCGGTAGTCGGTCCCCAGCTTGAGGTTCTGGCCCAGATAGCGGTCGCCGTAGGTCTTCAGCTGAGCGTCAGTGGTGGCGTTGGTGCGCGCCGCGGCGAGGGCTGCGGCGTCCAGGGCGTCCTGCAGCTGCGACTTGGCGCTGGTGGCGCGGGCAAGGTCGGCGGCGCCCAGGCCGGCCACACAGATGGGGCCCATGGCCAGCGCCGCCACGATGGCCACGTTGCCCCGGTCGTCAAAGGAGCGAAGTAGCCGCCGGGATCCGGCGAGAAGTGACCTGCGCATTGCAATCATCCTGACGGAAGTCGTGATCGTCAGGCAGGGAGATATCGCCAGGAGGGCTAACGGCCCTTTAGGTCAATACGTTAAGTCGCGTTTACTATTCTTGCCGACGTATTGTTTGCTGAACGGCGTCACTCTGACGCCATGTTTCGCTCCCCGCGTAGATCTTGGGCCGCGCGCAGTTTCCGGCGCGACGAGCAGGGTGCGACAGCGGTCGAGTTCGCCTTCGTGGCGCCGGTGCTGTTCTTCGCGCTGCTGTCGCTCGTGGAGATCGGCATGCTGGGCATGATGATGATGAGCGTGGACGCCGCCGTCCTGGACGCCGCCCGGCGTATTCGCACGGGGCGCGACGACGCGGCGACCTCGGCCCAGGCCTTCGAGGATCAGATCTGCAGCCACATCGGCGGCGGTCTGACGACGTGCCGCAATCGGCTGATCATCAGCGTCAAGAAATACGCGAAGTTCTCCGACGCCAACGCGGTGGCCGCGCAGGCGCCCGACGGGACGTTCAACAAGGGCGGCGCCGGCGACATCATCATCGTGAAGGCCAACTACACCTGGCCGCTGCTTACGCCGTTCCTCGGCAACCTGGAGCGCACCGGCCCGACCAATGTCGTCATCCCGGCCCGCGCGGCCTTCAAGAACGAGCCATTCGATTGACCCGCTTCCTCAAAAGGATGGCGGCCGACCGACAGGGGGCCGCCGCCGTCGAATTCGCGCTGATCTTCCCGATGCTGTTCGTTCTGAACATCGGGGCGGCCGAAGCGCTGCAGGTCTACCAGGTGCAGCGGAACGTGGCCCACATGGCCGCGGTGATGGCCGACATCACCGCCCAGAGCCGCACGGTGACCGACGCCGACCTGCAGGACATCCTCAGCGCCAGCCTGTCGATCATTCATCCGTTTCCGCGCACGAGCCTGCAGCAGCGGGTGACCAGCCTGTCGGCCAACTCGACGGGGACGGTGTCGCAGGATTGGACCGCGAAGAAGGACTACTCCGGCTCTGCGCCCGCCAGCGTGCCCAGCGGCTATCTGGGCGCCAATGAGAGCGTGATCGTTACGGACGTGGTCTATGACTACAAGCCCACGTTCGGCCTGTTCCTGCCCGAGACGATCCGCTTCACCCGCCACGCCTACTCGCGCCCCCGCCTGACCCAGAAGGTGGAAAAGGTCGCCAGCTGAAGTGCGCCCGGCCTGAATTCGCGGTTCAAGCGAACCTGCGAATGTTCTAGAAGCCCCGCTCCGGATGGGTGGCCGAGTGGTTTAAGGCAGCGGTCTTGAAAACCGCCGTGGGTGAAAGCCCACCGTGGGTTCGAATCCCACCCCATCCGCCACTCGGCTCGCGGCGTAGTCCTAGCCCAGGTAGTCGTGCAGAACCCGGCCGTAGGGCAGGGTCATGTCGGTCACCAGGTGGAGACCGCCCATCTGCTCGAGCACGGGCAGATCGGCCATGGGGCAGTTCACCGAATCGACCAGGTCGAGCCGCGCGGCTCCGGTCCAGGCGCCCTTCACCACGATGTTCTCGAAGGTGATGCCGACCAGTTGCGCGATGGCCGGCGAGCCGTCGATGTCGGGGATCAGCTTCAGCGTCACCTGGGTGCGCTTCAGCATGGCTTCGACCTCGCCGATGTCGCTGGGGCTGCCGTGCTTGTAGACCATCGTCCCGGTGGCGACGTGCTGCTTGGCATAGGTCAGCTCGCCGGTGAGCGTGTCGCTCGCCGTCTCCAGCTTCGCGATGCCGAACTTCATCGGGTAGCCCCAGATCTCTCGACCGCCCGCCAGAGGGGGGCAGTTGTCGACGTACATCTGGACCAGGAAGTTGCACTTCTCGCCCTTGAAGGTGCAGGGGATGGCCTGCAGCGCCGCGGAGTAGGCGCCGAAACCCTCGCCGTCCGGCAGGTCGAGCCACTGCACCGAGACGACATCGCCATCCGGCTGCAGCGGCTCGGGCAGCATCTGCCGGATCTTCGCCGCGTCGGTGCGGTAGTAGATGATCATGTACTGGCGTTCGAAGAACTTGTACGGGCCCGTCGGGTAGGTGGGGCTCTGAAGCGGCATCGAGCTCAGCTTCAGCACATCCTGCTTGTTCATCTGCCGCCCCCCTACGCTGCGGCGTCTTTGATGTAGTCGAACAGCACCCGGCCGTGGGGCAGGGTCAGGTCGCTGATGTAGTGCTTGCCGCCGACGACCCGCAGGATCGGCAGGTCGGCCACCGGGGCGTTGACGTGCGGGATCAGCTGCAACCGCGCCGGGCTGACCCAGCAGCCCTTCACCGTGATGTCTTCGAGATTGTAGGCGACCAGCTGGCAGATCTTGGGGCTGCCATCGACGTCGGGAATGATCTTGAGATTGCACGACGTCTTGGTCATCGACTTGGCCTGCGCCTCACAGCCGCCGGGCGCTTCCTGCCACTTGTAGGCCATCGTCCCCATCGCCACGGTCTGGCCGGCGTACGACAGCGTGCCCGTCAGGGTGTCCGACGCGACTTCCAGCTTGGGTAGGGCGTACTTCTTGGGGAAGCCCCAGATCTCGCGGCCCGCGCTGATCGGCGGCTCGACGTCGAGATACATCTGGGCGGTGTAGTTGATCGGCTCACCGTTGAAGGTGCACGGAATGACGATGCCGCTTTCGGTGTAGTCGCCGAAGCCTGAGCTGTCGGGCATCCGGATCCACTCGTACCAGACCAGGTTGTCCGTGTTGGGCACCAGCGGCTCAGGCACCGCGGCGCGCAGGGCCGCGGGATCGGTCTCGTAGATGATGATCAGGAACTCGCGATTGATGAAGCGGTAGGGCCCCAGCGGATAACTGGGCGCCGCCGCAGGCATCGACGGCAGTTTTAGAATCTCTTCAGGCGTCATCGTTCGGCAAGCCCCCTGACCACAGACGATTTAGAGAAAGACGTCACGGATATCGGTCGATGAGCGGACCCCAAGGTCTGCGAAATGCTCGTCGAGCCATTTGCTGGCGCAGGCGCGGCCCACGTCACGCAGCTTGAGCATGAAACTCCACTCGGGGTTCAGCTTGCTGGTCACGCCCAGGCTGGTCATGAACGCCTCGTCCTGGATCGAGTGGATCAGCATCCGGCGGTGCCTGTCGTCCTGGAGTTGACCGTCCTCGATAAGGTGGCTCACGAAGGCGATGGCGCGCATCTCGCGCATCAGGCTCGAGTTGAAGCTGATCTCGTTGATCCGGTTCATGATGTCCTTGGCGGACTTCGGGATCTCGTTACGAGTCAACGGGTTGATGTGGACGATGACGACATCGTTCGTCGTGCTGCCGTAGATCAGCGGGAAGATGGCTGGGTTGCCCATGTAGCCGCCGTCCCAGTACCCCTCGCCGTCGATCTCGACGGTCTGGAACATGAACGGCAGGCAGCCTGAGGCCAGCACCTGGTCGGGGCCGATCTCGTGGTTCTCGAACATCCTGACCTTGCCGGTGCGGACATTCGTCGCCGACAGGAACAGCTTGATCGGACAGCTGGCGCGCAGGACCTCGAAATCGACGCTGCTCTCCAGCACCTTGCGGAGCGGGTTCACGTTCAGCGGATTCAGTTCGTACGGCGACATCACCCGCGAGAGCACGTCCATGAACGTGAAGATGGGGCTGTAGTCGAGGCTGTGATTGTCCAGGACCTTGTCGATCCACGACGGCTGAAGCGGCCCCTTGGCGCCCTCGTCGCTGATCTTCTTCCAGAACTTCTCGAGTTCCGCGCGGGCTCCGTCGGCGCCGCCGATCGTCAGGCCATAGCCCAGAACGGTCGCGTTCATCGCCCCCGCGCTGGTGGCGCTGACGGCGTCGAAGGTTACGCGACCGTCTTCAAGGAGACGGTCCAGAACCCCCCAGGCAAAGGCGCCATGGGCGCCGCCGCCTTGCAGGGCAAGGTTCACGGTCTTGCTGTTCGCTCCCGCAACATAGGCGCGCGAAATCGGCTTGGTCTTCGTTGCCACAGGCCCCCCAAAAACCACATTATGACATTGATTTTACAGTAGAAGAAAGCGCCTTGTCCCGTTAGATAGGATGATCAAATCAACTGGGTGCACATGCGAACATTTCATCTAATGCACCTGCGAACAAGCCCTTTGAGGCGGCTATTGCAACTGTGAATGGGGGACTTTGATGCTTAAGGGAAAGAGTGCTGTCGTAACGGGCTCGACGAGCGGAATCGGGCTGGGTATCGCCACTGTTCTGGCCTCGAAGGGCGCGAACCTGGTGATCAACGGCTTCGGCGAGGCCGCGGCGATTGAAGCCACGCGCGCCGAACTTGAGGCCAAGCACGGCGTCAAGGTCGTCTACAGCGGCGCCGACATCTCCAAGCCCGACGAAGTCAAGGCGATGATCGACCTCTGCGTCAGCAGCTTCGGCTCGGTCGACATCCTGGTGAACAACGCGGGCATCCAGTTCACGGAGAGCGTCGAAGACTTCCCCCTGGAGCGCTGGAACGCGATCATCGCGATCAACCTCTCGGGCGTCTTCTTCGGGGCCCAGGCCGCCCTGCCGCACATGAAGGCGAAGGGCTTTGGCCGGATCATCAATATCGGCTCGGTCCACGGGCTGATCGGCAGCACGCACAAGGTCGCCTACGTCGCCGCCAAGCATGGCGTGGTCGGCATGAGCAAGGTCATCGCGCTGGAGACGGCCGGCACCGGCGTCACCTGCAACACCATCTGCCCGGGCTGGGTGCATACGCCGCTGGTGCAGAAGCAGATCGAAGCCATCGCCGCCGGCGAGGGCATCAGCATCGAGGCCGCGTCCGAAAAGCTGCTGATCGAGAAGCAGCCGTCGAAGCAGTTCGCGACGCCCGAGCAGATGGGTGAACTGGCCGCGTTCCTCTCCAGCGATGCGGCCGCACAGATCACCGGCGTGGCGATCCCGGTCGATGGGGGCTGGACCGCCCAATAGGCGGCGAAAACCACGAGAGAGAGCGGCAGACACCGGGGCATTGCGCCGGTGGGGCCGCTCTCTTTCCGTCTGGGGCTTCAGGACGCCTCCGCAAGGTCTGGTTAACCCTGTTGCAAGGTTCCCCGCCGACCCTTCCGCGGAAGAGTCGGAGGCGATCATGGCGAACTCCAAGCGCAGCGGGCAGACCGTTCGGCTGGCGATCATCCTGCTGGCGGGTGGTTCGCTCGCGGCGTGCGCGTCGGTGCAACCGCGCTATCCCAGCCAAGGGCCCAGCGCCTCGAACAAGCCCGGCGCCACGGCGGCCGTCCGCAAGGTGGGCAAGCCCTATGAGGTGGGCGGCGTCTGGTACGTGCCTCAGGAAGATCCGAACTACGACCGGCGCGGCGTGGCGTCGTGGTACGGCGACGCCTTCCACATGAAGGCCACCGCCAACGGCGAGATCTTCGACATGAACGCGGTTTCGGCGGCGCATACGACCTTGCCGCTGCCGTCAATGGTCGAGGTCACGAACCTCGACAACGGCCGGAAGCTGGTGGTTCGGGTGAACGATCGCGGGCCGTTCGTGGACAACCGTCTGATCGATCTCTCACGTGAGGCCGCCGTCCAACTGGGCTTCGATCGCCAGGGCCTGGCCAACGTTCGCGTCCGCTATGTGGGCCCCGCGCCGCTGCTGGGGCCGGCCGACGGCCTGCGCTACGCCAGCGCCAAGCCGCTCCCGACCCGCGCGGCGGCGATCCCCGCGACGGCGGCCCCGCTGGCCGCGTCGTCAGACGCCTTGATGGAGATCGCCTCGGGCGCGCCCGCGCCGCGCGCCGCGATGGCCCGCAGCGAACCGATCGGCGCCCAGTCGCTGCCCCCGGTCACCGGCTCCGAAATCTCCCGCGGCCCGCTGGGCCCGCTGCCGTCCGGCCAGCCGGTCGTCATGGCCCAGGCGACGGCGACGCCCGGCCTCAGGATCCAGGCGGCCGCCTTCTCCAGCCAGGTGAACGCTCAGCGCGCGGTCGCCCAGCTTTCGGGCGCGGGCGCGGCCAGTATCGAGACCATCGAACGCGACGGCATGATGCTCTACCGGGTGGTGATGCCCGCGCCGGCCGACGAGGCGGCGGCCTATGCGCTGCGCGATCGGGTCGCGGAGATCGGCTTCACGGACGCACGCGTCGTCCGTCTCTACTGACGCCTGTGACTGGGCGGTAGACAAACCCTCCGAACCGGCCAATTTGGCCCCGTGGCACGCGGTCGGTTCATCACGTTCGAAGGCGGCGAGGGGGCCGGGAAATCCACCCAGGTCGGTCGGCTGGCCGCAAGGCTGAGGGCCGGGGACCGCGAGGTGGTGACCACGCGCGAGCCCGGCGGATCGCCCGGCGCCGAGAGCATCCGCGAGCTGGTGCTGAAGGGCTCGGCCGACCGCTGGAGCCCGGCCACCGAGACGCTCCTGATGTACGCCGCGCGTCGGGATCACATCGAGCGCGTCATCCGTCCGGCGCTGGAGCGCGGCGCCTGGGTGATCTGCGATCGCTTCGCCGACTCGACGCGGGCCTATCAGGGCGCGGCGGGCGGCGTGGACCCGAAGTTCATCTCGGCGCTCGAGACCTACATCCTCGAGGGTACGCGGCCCGATCTGACGCTGGTGTTCGACCTCCCGGCCGCCGTGGGGCTGGAGCGCGCCCATGCCCGGGCCGGCGCCGAGATGCGGTTCGAGTCCAAGGGCATGGCCTTCCACGAGCGCCTGCGCGAGGGCTTTCGCGCCATCGCGGCGGGCGAACCCGGCCGCTGCGCGCTGATCGACGCCACGGCGGCGATGGACGCCGTGGAGGCCGCCGTCTGGTCGGCCGTCTCCGGCCGCCTGACCGTCCATGGCTGACGCCGAGGTTCCGCATCCGCGCGAAGTGTACGACCTGCAGGGGCAGGAGCCGGCCGAGGCCGCCTTCGAGGCCGCCCGCGCCCGCGGCCGCCTCCACCACGCCTGGCTGCTGACCGGCCCGGAAGGCGTGGGCAAGGCCACCTTCGCCTACCGCGCCGCCCGTCGGCTCCTGGGGGCCCCCGCCGACCTCGACTATGGCGTGCTGGGCGTCGATCCCGGTCACCCGGTCGCCCGCCAGGTCGCCGCCCGCAGCCACCCCGATCTGCTGGTGCTGGAGCGGGAAGGCCCCGACGGCAAGCCGCGCAAGGTCATCCCCGTCGATGACGCCCGCAAGCTGGCGGAGTTCTTCTCGAAGTCGCCGGCCAGCGCGCCGCATAGGGTGGCCATCGTCGACGCCGCAGACGATCTGAACGTCAACGCCGCCAACGCCATCCTGAAGACGTTGGAAGAGCCGCCGCCGCGCGGCGTGCTGTTGATGACGTCTCATTCGCCGGGACGTCTTCTCCCCACGATTCGCTCGCGCTGCCGCAGGTTGGCGTTCCAGCCTCTGGGGATCGGGCCCACGACCGACTTCGTCAGCGCCCGGACCGACCTGGGCCATGAGGAGGCCCAGCGCCTCGCCGAGATGGCCGACGGCGCACCGGGCCTGGCGCTGTCGCTGGCCGCCTCCAATGCGCTCGCCATGGATGACGCCGCCCGCGACCTGCTGGCCGATCTGCCGCGCGTGGACGAGAGCCGGGCCCTGTCGATCGCCGAGAAGTTCCGGGGCGGGGAGGGGCCGGCCCAGTTCGCGCTGCTGTTCGACCGTCTCGCCGACCGCGTGCACAGGCTCTCCGTCGACCGGGCGAGCCAGGGGTTCGGCCGGCTTGATCCGTGGGCCCAGGCGTGGGAGACGCTCCAGCGCCTTCCGCGCGAGGTGGAGGCGCTGAACCTCGACCGCGCCGACGCGCTGTTCACGGCCCTTTCGGAGCTCCGCCAGGCCGCCCGTTCCTAGGTTTGAGAGGGGCCTAGCTACGACACCATGCTGATCGACAGCCACGTCAACCTGCACGCTCCGCAATTCGACGAGGACCGCGACGCCGTGATCGCCCGCGCCCGCGAGGCCGGCGTGCAGCTGATGGTCAACATCTCGGACCGGCTCTCGAACTTCGACAAGGTGCGCGCGCTGGCCGACCAGCCCGACATCTGGTGCACCGTCGGCACGCATCCGCACGAGGCCAAGGAAGATCCCGATCTCACGCCCGAAAGCCTGATCCGCCTCGCCGCCGATCCCCGCGTCGTCGGCATCGGCGAGTGCGGCCTCGACTTCCACTACGACCTCAGCCCGAGGGATGTTCAGGCCCAGGTGTTCCGCGCCCATGTGGTGGCCGCGCGCGAGACCGGCCTGCCGCTCGTGGTCCACACCCGCGAGGCGGACGATGTGATGGGCCAGATCCTCGAGGAAGAGTACGCCAGGGGCCCGTTCCGCCTGCTGATGCACTGCTACACCTCGGGCGCCGACCTGGCCCGACGCGCAGCAGCGATGGGGGCTTGGTTCTCGGTCTCGGGCATCGCCACGTTCAAGGCCGCGGAGGACGTGAGGGAGGTGATCCGCGAGATGCCCGGCGACCGGATCATCGTCGAGACCGACTGCCCCTACCTCGCCCCTGTCCCGCACCGGGGCCGCCGAAACGAGCCGGCCTACATCGGCCACGTGCTGGCCAAGCTGGCCGAGGTGCGCGGCTGGTCGCTGGACGAGGCCGACGCCAGGACCACGGACGCCTTCTTCAACCTGTTCGACCGGATCCCAAGGCCATGAGCGGCACGCTGGAGGTCACGATCCTGGGCTGCGGCTCTTCGGGCGGGGTGCCGCGGGCCGACGGCGACTGGGGCGACTGCGATCCGGCCAATCCCAAGAACTTCCGGATGCGCTGCTCCTTGCTGGTGCGCAGGCTGGGGGAGGGGCCTCAGACCACGGCCCTGATCGACGCCTCGCCCGAGCTGCGCATCCAGACCGCGCGGGCGGAGGTCAAGCGCGTCGACGCCGTCCTGCTCACCCACGACCACGCCGACCAGGTCCACGGCCTCGACGACGTGCGGGCCTTCTACCTGCGCCAGCAGTCGCGGATCCCCTGCTGGATGGACGAGGCCACCGACACCACCATGATGCGCCGCTTCGGCTACATCTTCGAAGGCGAGGGCGGCTATCCGGCCATTTGCGACCGCCAGCGGATCCCGCCGCACGGGACGGCCTGGAGCGTCGATGGGCCCTCGGGCGCCATCCCGATCACCACCTTCGACCAGGATCACGGCGGTGTCCGCTCGGTGGGTTACCGGTTCGGCGGCGTGGCCTATTCCAGCGATGTGGTGGGCCTGGACGACGCGGCGTTCGAGGCGCTGGCCGACCTGGACGTCTGGATCGTGGACGCGCTGCGCCGCCGCCCGCACCCGACGCACGCGCACCTGGACCGCGCGCTGGAATGGATCGAACGCGCCCGGCCCAAGCGCGCGATCCTGACCAACATGCACATCGACCTGGACTACGAGCAGCTCATCGCCGAGCTGCCCGCGGGCGTCGAGCCGGCCTACGACGGCATGCGCTTCGAGCACACGCTGTGACCTTGAAGCTGGGCTTCCTCGCCTCGGGCAACGGTTCCAGCGCCGAGGCCATCGTCGACGCCATCGCGGCCGGACGCCTGGACGCCGAGGCGCGGCTGATCGTCAGCAACAAGAAGGGCTGCGCCGCCTTCGACTGGGCCGCCGCCAAGGGCTTGAACACGCTGGCCATTCCCACAATCACCGACCCCGAAACGGCCGATGCGGCGCTGGCCCGGGCGATGTCGGACGCGGGCGTCGAGCTGATCGTGATGTCAGGCTACCTGCGCCGTCTGGGGCCCGTGACCCTGGCCCGCTACGCCGGCCGGATCGTCAACATCCATCCGGGTCCCCTGCCGCAGTTCGGCGGGGAGGGGATGTACGGCGCCCGCGTGCATCAGGCCGTGGTGGCGGCCGGCCTTACCGAGAGCGCCATCGTCATCCACGTGGTCGACGAGGAGTACGACCACGGCCCCGAGATCGACCGCCGCGCCGTCCCCCTGCAGGCCGGCGACACCGCCGAGACGCTGGAGGCGCGCGTGAAGGCGGCTGAGCCGATCTTCTTCGTCGAGACCCTGCAGCGCCTGGCGGCCGGCGAACTGGCGCTGCCTTAAGCCGGAGCGGCCGCCGCCTTTCGTCCCGCGAGATGGGCGGCGAAGTAGCAGGGGATCGCCAGCGCCGACAGGCAGGTAAACGCGAACAGCGTCCAGCTGTAGGGATGGACCACGCCCTGGGCGATCAGCTGGTCCACCATGATCCCGCTGCCGGTGATGCCCAGACCCAGGCCCACGACGTTCAGCGACATGATGTAGAAGGCCACGACCGTCGCGCGCACCTGAGGCGGACACAGTTCCTGCACCGCCGAGAACGTCGGCCCATAGAAGGCGCCGAGCTGGAAGTAGGCTACCGACAGGCACGCCCAGAAGATCGGGCTGTCCGGCTCGATCAGGCGGTAGGTCAGGTTCACCGGCAGCAGCGCCAACAGCAGCCAGACCATGAACATCGGCCGGCTCTGGCCCGTCGCGGCCACCCAGCGATCGCTGGCGACACCGCCGAACAGGTTTCCGGCCACACCCGCCACGCAGGAGATCAGGCCGCTGAGGATGGCGATCTCCGCCTTCTCGAAGCCGCGTTCGCGCACCAGCCAAAGCTGGTCGAAGGCCGCTGCGCCGAGCACGAAATGCACGCAGACGCCGGCCAGGATGGTGAGCTGCAACGCCGGCGACGCCTTCAGCGCACCGACGAACACCTTCACGAGCGAGCCGATGTTGGGACGGGCGACGTGCATCTCAGGCTTCGGGCGAGGGTCCTTCACGGTGAGGACCACCAGGGAGAACACGGCCCCGACCGCGCCCAGGATGAAGAAGCAGTTCCGCCAGCCGATCGCGGGGCCCAGGAAGCCCGCGATGAGCAGGCTGACGCCCACGCCAATGGGTACGCCCATGTAGTAGAATCCTGACGCAAACCCCCGTTTCTCTGGGGGAAATCGATCCGCGATCAGCGACATCGACGTCGGCGTCAGAGCCGACTCGCCCACGCCGATGAACACGCGGGGGATCGCCAGGCCGATAAAGCCCTTGGCCAGTCCCGAGGCGGCGGTGAGGGCGCTCCACGCGAACATCGCCCCGGCGATCAGCCGTGGCCGATGCACCAGGTCGGCCAGCGCGCCCATGAACACGCCCGCCACCGCGTAGAAGACGATGAAAACCAGGCCGGTCAGCAGCCCGAACTCGGTGTTGGTAAGGTTCAGGTCGGGTACGATGAAGTTCGCGAAACTGGACAGCAGCTGTCGGTCCACGAAGTTCAGCACGTTCATAAAGGTAAGCAGCACGAGCAGGCCGTAGCCCCCGCGCGTCAGGTCCGCGTCGCCGCCGGACTGCGCCATCATCTTCCTCCCAGCGCGGCGGGTCTGACGCCCGTCTCACGCAGCCACGATTGAGGACCTGTCCGACGACGCTTGCAATGCTGTCTCTACGGAACGAGCCTGGGCGCCATGCTGGAACGACGCGAACTGATCCTCGGAACCGCTGCGGCGGCGCTTGGCGGCGGCGCGGTCGCCAACACGCCGGCCGACAAGCCGATGTACGGCCTGATCGGCAAGATGCTGGCCAAGCCTGGCCATCGCGACGCGCTGCTGGCGATCCTGCTGGACGGAACCGGCGCGATGCCGGGCTGCCTCAGCTACGTCCTGGCCAAGGACCCGACGAACCCCGACGCAATCTGGATCACCGAAACCTGGGACAACGCCGAGAGCCATACGGCGTCTCTACAGCTCCCAGCCGTCCAGGCGGCGATCACCAAGGCCCGGCCGCTCATCGCCGGCTTCGGCGAGCGGTTCGAGACTCAGCCCGTAGGGGGCGTTGGCCTCGGGGGCCCCACAGCGTAATAGGTCTCGTATTTCTGATAATCTTCCTTAGGCGCAATTCGGATACACCTCACGAGCCCGGCGACATCCCCCGCCTTCAGGGCCGGTAGGTACTGGCTGTCCATGACGGCCCAGAATTTCTGGACCTCCACGTCAGATCGATCCAGCTCAGCCTGGATTTCGGGAGACAGCGGGTTTTCGGACCAGTAGGCGCGTCGCGCATCGTATTCGCTGCGCAGCTTGGCGATCGTGGCCGCCAGCTCCTTGGGCTTGTCCAGTTCGTCGGGACCGCGGTGCGCGGTCAGCAGCGCTTCGACCAGATAGAGCGGCGGCGGCAGGATATCCGCGACCAGCGTCTGGGCTTCGGATTGCACCTTTGAGACCGGACCACCGACCCGGAGTTCCAGCAACGAGTAGACGGCCGCGCCGGTCGCCAGAACAAAACCGCAGATAAGAAGGGTCGCGAAAAGGTTCAAAACCCCACTGATACGGATTGCCATAGAGCCCCCTCTGAATTTACGAGCGAGAGTTGCGTCCCTGAACCTTAACGGTGTGGAAATCAGGGGTAGAAGTGGCCACGGGACTGCCCATTTCGGGTAGTTTTGGCGGTCCAATCTGGTATGACTACATGTCAAAGTTGAGCGCGGGTCCGCCACACCCGCGTCTAATCGTCACGCCTGGACTACGGCCTTCACAGCTCCGCCCTGCGCGTGCCCCAACCCAAGCCTTGATGGGCCGTCCCTTCTTGGAGCCTCAAGCTGATGACCTCACCCCAACTCGTCCCCGCTGTCGCCGGCGCCGTCATTCTGGCGCTCGGCGCGGCGGCCGGCGGCGCGTTCATCGGCAAGGGCGTCGAGAACGCCCGCGTCGGCGCGCGCAACGTCACGGTCCGCGGCGTCTCCGAGCGCGAGGTCAAGGCCGACCTGGCGGTCCTGGCGCTGAAGTTCGCCGCGGCCGGCGATGACCTGGCGGCGGTGCAGGCCGATGTGGACGCCGACCTGGCGGCCACGCGTCGGTTCCTCGCCCAGCGCGGGTTCGCCGCCGGGGAAATCGATCTCGGCCGCTTCGAGGTCACCGACCAGTACGCCCGCGAGTACCAGGCCAGCGACATCCGCGCCCGTTATCGCGTCGCCCAGACCGTGATCGTGCGGACGCCGAATGTGGATCGCGTCCAGCAGACCAGCCGCGCTCTGGACGGCCTGGTGCGGCAAGGCGTCGTCCTGCAGGACTACAACGGCCCGTCCTACATCTTCACCAAGCTGAACAGCGTGCGCGGCCCCATGATCGCCGAGGCCACGGCCAGCGCCCGCAACGGCGCTCAGCAGTTCGCCCGGGATTCGGACTCCAACCTGGGCGGCATCGCCCAGGCTACGCAGGGCTCGTTCGAAATCCTGGGCCGCGACGAGATCGGCGACGAGTCCTCCCAGGTCTTCAAGCGCGTGCGTGTGGTGACGACCATCACCTACCAGCTCCGCTAGCGGCCAAGGCCCTTGCCACGGCAGGCTCACCGACTTGTCATGTGCATCCGAAGCCCCATCTGTTAAGTAAGTACTGTATCCCCCTCGGAGATCCGCCCATGCGCAGCCTTATCGCCCTCTCGGCCGCCGCACTCCTCGTCAGCGCCGGCAGCGCCCTCGCCGCCCCGGCCTCGGTCAGTGTCACCGTGGGGCCCGAGCTGCAGAAGAAGTTCGACAAGACCTACGGGGTGCGCGAGGCCGAGCGTCTGACCGCCGAACTCCGGAAGTCGGTGGAGAGCGAACTCGCCAAGTCGACGGCGCACGACGGCGCCCGGATCGAGCTGATCCTCACCGACGTGAAACCCAACCGGCCCACCTTCAAGCAGCTGGGCGATACGCCCGGCCTGTCGATGGAGAGCTTCGGGGTCGGCGGCGCCAGCATCGAGGGCCGCATCGTGGCCGCCGACGGCCGCGAACAGCCGGTGAAGTACAGCTGGTACGAGAGCGACATCACCCAGGCCTACGGCAACTGGATCTGGCACGACGCCGAATGGACCTTCGACCGCTTCGCCCGGCGCCTGGCCCGCGGCCAGGAAGTCGCCAAGCGCTGATCACCCGGTCCATTGCTTGCGCTGAACCACGGCGCGCGGTCTGATCGCCGCGCGCCGTTTTCATGCCCTGCCGAGTCCCCCATGCCCCGCCCTGCCCCGTCCGCCGATCTGCGGCCCATCGACCGGCTCAAGGAGATCATGGCGCGGCTGCGGTCGCCCGAGGACGGCTGCCCCTGGGACCTGGAGCAGACCTTCGCCACGATCGCGCCCTACACGGTGGAGGAAGCCTATGAGGTGGCCGACGCCATCGAGCGCGGCGACCTGGCCGACCTGAAGGACGAGCTGGGCGACCTGCTCTTCCAGGTGGTCTTTCACGCCCGCATGGCCGAGGAGCGCGGCGACTTCGCCTTCGACGACGTGGTCCGCGCGATCAACGACAAGATGGTCCGCCGCCATCCCCACGTCTTCGCTGACGAGACGTACGCCGACCTCGACGCCCAGAAGGCCGGCTGGGAGCAGCTGAAGGCCGCCGAGCGCGCCAGCAAGGGCAAGGCCGCCAGCCTGCTGGACGACGTGCCCGTGGGCCTTCCCGGGCTGACCCGGGCCGTGAAGCTCTCCAAGCGCGCCGCCGGCGTCGGCTTCGTTTGGCCCACCGTCCAGGATGTCGTGAAGAAGCTGCACGAAGAGGTCGGCGAAATGCTGGCCGAGATCGAGGCCGGCGACCTGGAGAAGGCCAGGAATGAGATCGGCGACGTTCTCTTCGTCGTGGCGAACCTGGCCCGCACACTCGACGTCGATCCCGAGGACGCCGTGCGCTACACCAACGCCAAGTTCGTTCGTCGCTTCAAATACATCGAAGCGAAACTTGCGGAACGCGGCAAGACGCCGGATCAGTCCGACCTCGCCGAGATGGACGGCCTCTGGGACGAGGCGAAGGCGGTGGAGCGGGCCGGCTGACACCGATCGTCTGTATTTTGCAATTTGCGTACTGCAAAATCGGTGGCCATTGAGGGGCTTCTTATCCCCTCAAGAGTTTCCAATGACCGACGTACTGTCTCGCAACCTCGCCGGCGCGGCGTGCATCGCGGGCGGGGCCCTGCGGATCACCGCGCCGCTGGCGCAGGGTCTTGAGCCCCTCGCAGCCCACCTACTCTACCTCACGGTCGACGCGCTGCTCCTGCTTGGGCTCACGGGCCTCTATGGCTTGGAGGCGCCTCGGCTGGGCCGACCCGGGCTCGCAGCCTTCGCGGTCGCGGTCATCGGAATCTGCATCATCCGATCACAGGGCGCCGTTGGCGACTGGGCCTACCCTGTCGGCGCGGGCGTGCTCGGCGCCGCGATGGCGCTGCTGGGGATCGTCGGGCTGCGAGCACGGCTCTATGGCCGCCTGGCGCCGGCGTCGTGGATCGCAGCCTTCGCTTTGGGCGCGCTCGCTTCAGCCGTGGCCAACCCCGTCGCGATGACAGCGGCCGGCGTGGTCTTTGGGCTCGGCTTCGTGTTTGCGGGCCAGCGGCTCCTGGCGCCGCCGCGCCCTTAGCGACCGACCGAGACCTGCGGATACAGCTGCTCGAACTGCCCCAGGGCCTGCGCCGTGAGGCTGACCGACAGCCGTACGCCGCCGTCCTCGCTCTCCTCACGCTCGATCACCCGCCCATGGCTGTAGAGCCAGGCGATCGCGGCGCCTTCGCCCGGCGGGGTCACGACGTCCACCGGCGGCGCCTCGTCCACCAGGCCGGCGACGGCGGCCAACAGGGCCGCACACCCCTCCCCGGTCACCGCCGAGACCACGACGGCCGGCGGGTGGGCGCGGCGGGCGTCGCGCAGGACCTCGTCGCGCAGGTCGTCGGGCAGCAGGTCGGCCTTGTTCCAGACCTCCAGGATGCGGCGCTCGTCCATGTCGACTTCCAGCCGCTTCAGAACGCTGCGGACATCGGCGGCCTGGGCTGCCGTCTCTTCGCTGGCGATATCGCGCACGTGCAGCACCACATCCGCCTCGCGCACCTCCTCCAGCGTGGCGCGGAAGGCCTCGACCAGTTCGTGCGGCAGGTCCGAGATGAAGCCCACGGTGTCCGACAGGATCGCCGGCCGGCCATCCGGCAGCTTCAGCGACCGCAGGGTCGGGTCCAGGGTCGCGAACAGCATGTCCTCGGCCAGCACCTTGGCCTCGGTCAGGCGGTTGAAGAGGGTCGACTTGCCGGCGTTCGTGTAGCCCACCAGCGCCACGCTGGGGAACGGCACCCGCCTACGGGCCGAACGCTGCAGCGTGCGGGTCCGGCGCACTTCGACCAGTTCGCGCTTCAGTTTGCCGATCTTGTCGGCGATCAGGCGACGGTCGGTCTCGATCTGGGTCTCGCCGGGGCCGCCCATGACCCCGAACCCCCCGCGCTGACGCTCCAGGTGGGTCCAGGTGCGGACCAGCCGGGACCGCTCGTAGGTCAGGCGGGCCAGTTCGACCTGCAACCGCCCCTCCCGCGTGCGGGCGCGCCGGGCGAATATCTCGAGGATCAGGCCCGTGCGATCGATCACCTTGGCCTTGAGGGCCTTCTCGAGATTGCGCTGCTGCACGGGCGTCAGCGCGTCGTCGATGATCACGACGTCGAGCTCTTCCACCTCAACGATGGTGGCGAGTTCCTGCACCTTGCCCGACCCGAACAGGGTGGCGGGCGTCAGCTTGCGCAAGACGACGACCATCGTCTCACGCACCTCGAGATCGAGGGCGCGGGCGAGGCCGGCGGCCTCTTCCAGCCGGGCCTCGGGATGGCGCGCGGAGCCGCGGCCTTCCCGATCCGGATGGATGACCAGGGCGCCCTGGACGGGCGCCTCACGGTCTACGGATTTTGAACTGCTCAATCGGCCTCGTCGTCGGCCGGCTCATAAAGCTGCACGGGCTGAGCCGGCATGATGGTGGAGATGGCGTGCTTGTAGACGAGCTGCGATTGCCCGTCCCTGCGAAGAAGAACGCAGAAGTTGTCGAACCAGCTCACCACGCCCTGCAATTTTACGCCGTTCACCAGGAAGATGGTGAGGGGCGTCTTGGACTTCCGCACGCTGTTGAGGAAGGTGTCCTGCAGGTTTTGTTTCTTGTCACTCACGGCTTTCCGCCTTTTCGTTTTGATCGGGCGGAAGGCCGCCCACACACAGTTTCAGGCTATGCCGCAAATGGCGGCAGTTTCAATCGCGGGTTTTCCACGTCAGACCGCTGTGGCCTTCGCCCGCTCGATATAGAGGCGCCGGAGCTCCATCGCTACCGGTCCCGGCGAACCGCCACCGATCATCTTTCCATCCACCGTCACGACGGGGAGCACAAGACTGCCGGCGCCCGTGATGAAGGCCTCCCGGGCCGTCAGCGCCTCTTCCAGCGTGAACGGCCGCTCTTCGACCTTGAGACCGGCCTCGCGAGCCACGTCGAGCAGCGTCAGACGGGTGACGCCGCGCAGGATGTTGGCCTGCGTGTCGCGAGTGCGCAGGACGCCGTCCCCATCGACGATCCAGGCGTTGGAGGACGCGCCTTCGGTGACCAGACCCATCTCATCCACGAACCAGGCCTCGACGGCCCCAGCCTCGCGCGCCTTCTGCTTGGCAAGCGCGTTGGGCAGCAGGCCGACGGTCTTGATGTCGCAGCGGCCCCAGCGGTTCTCGGGCGTCGTGACCACGCCCACGCCCTTGGCGGCGCGGGCCTCGGTTGCGGCCCGGTCCACGCGGCTGACGGTCACCACGACGGCCGGCGCCACGGGTTCGGTCGGGAAGGCGTGATCGCGGCGCGCCACGCCGCGGCTGATCTGCAGGTAGACCATGCCCTCGCGGATGCGATTGCGGCGCACGGCTTCCTTCAGGACCACGGTCAGCGCCGCACGGCTCATCGGCATGTCGATCGACAGCTCGCCCAGGCTGCGCTCCAGCCGGGCGAAGTGGCCCTCGGGGTCAGCCAGCTTGCCGTCGAACAAGGCCCAGACCTCGTAGACCGCGTCGGCCAGCTGGTAGCCCCGGTCCTCGATGTGGACCACGGCGTCGGCCTTCGGCACGAAGCGGCCGTTCACATAGGCGATGCGCGACACGATCTAGACCTCTTCGGATTCCAGCGCCCGGGCGCCCGACAGGCCCAGCGACTTCAGCTTACGGTGCAGCGCCGATCGTTCCATGCCGATGAAGGCTGCGGTCCGTGAGATATTGCCCGAGAAGCGGAGCATCTGGGCGTTCAGATACTCGCGCTCGAACACCTCGCGGGCCTCGCGCAGCGGCAGCGCGATGATCCGCTCGGCCCCCAGCGAGGTCGCGTTGTCGTTCACCGAGGCTTCGGGCGGCAGCATGTCGGCGGTGATAGGATCGGCGGGGGAGCCCGAGGCCAGGATCAGCATCCGCTCCACGTTGTTCTTCAGCTGCCGCAGGTTGCCCGGCCAGGCGCGGACCTGGAGCATCGCCAGCGCGTCGTCTGAAAGCTTGCGGCGCGACATGCCCGAGGCCTCGCAGATGCGCTCGATGAAGTCTTCGATCAGTTCGGGGATGTCCTCGCGCCGCTCGCTCAGTCCCGGCACGTTCACCGGCACCACGTTCAGCCGATGGAACAGATCCTCCCGGAAGCGGCCGGCCGAGATCTCCTCCCGCAGGTCCTTCGACGTCGATGAGATCACGCGGACGTCCACCTGCACATCCTGGTCGCCGCCGACGCGGCGGAACCGCTGCTCGACCAGCACCCGCAGGATGCGCCCCTGGGTCTCGCGCGGCATGTCGGCCGCCTCGTCCAGATAGAGCGTGCCGCCGTGGGCGCGCTCGAACACGCCGATCTTGGCGGGCCGGTTGTCGGCCCCCTCCTCGCCGAACAGCTCGACGTCCATGCGTTCGGGCGTCATGCCCGCGGCGCTGATGGGCACGAACTCGTTGCGCGCGCGGAAGCTCGCGGCGTGGATCAGACGGGCCACGGTCTCCTTGCCGGCGCCCGCGGGTCCTGAGATCAGCACCCGGCTGTTGGCCCCGGCCAGCTTGGCGATCATCTGGCGCAGCTGCTGGGCGGCCATCGACTTGCCCAGCAGGCCCTCGGGCGCGATGGCCTGGGTGCGCAGCCGCCGGTTCTCGCGCTTCAGGTTCGCCGTCTCCAGCGCGCGCTCGACCACCAGGATCAGGCGGTCCGACTTGAACGGCTTTTCCAGGAACTCGTAGGCGCCGCGCTTGATGGCGCTGACGGCGGTTTCGATGTTGCCGTGGCCCGAGATCATGATGACCGGCAGGTCGCCGTCCAGACCCTTGACCATGTCCAGCAGCTCCAGCCCGTCCATGCCGCCCCCGGACATCCAGATGTCCAGGATCAGCAGGGCGGGCTTGCGCGCGCGGATGGCCGCCAGTGCGCTTTCGCCGTCATTGGCCGTGCGCACGTCATAGCCTTCGTCGGTCAGGATGCCGGCGACCAGCTCGCGGATGTCGGCCTCGTCGTCGACCACAAGAACGTCAGACGCCATTCTTCACCTCATCTCGTACGTACGGCCGCGGCCGGGCTTGCGACGCGTTGCGCCGGGGCGGCCGGCAGGCGCAGGATCGCCAGCGCCCCCTGCCCGCTCCGCGCGTCGGCCAGCTCCAGCTCGCCGCCATGGTCTTCCAGGATCCGCTTCACGATCGCGAGACCCAGGCCGGTGCCCTTCTCGCGGGTCGTCACATAGGGTTCGGTCAGCCGGTCGCGATCCTTGGCCGGCAAGCCCACGCCGTTGTCCTCGACCTCGAAGGCGACGGCCGCCTCGTCGACCACAAGGCGGGCGGTGATCTTGCCCTTTACGTTGGGCGAATGCGCGCGGCGGCCCTCGACCGCCTCGGCGGCGTTCTTGAGGACATTGGTCAGCGCCTGACCAATCATCCGGCCGTCGGCGTAGAGCACCGCATCGCTCGACGCCTCCTCGAGTTCGACGGTGATGTCGGCGCTGGCCACCCGCTGGGCGAACACCGCGGCGCGCAACAACTCCGCCGCCTCCAGCTTGGCGAACTTCGGCGCCGGCATCCGAGCGAAGGCCGAGAACTCGTCGACCATGCGGCCGATGTCGCCCACCTGGCGGATGATGGTGTCGGTGCAGCGGTCGAAAATCTCCAGCTCCGTCGGCGCAATGTCCTTGCGGTACTTGCGCCGCAGCCGCTCGGCCGACAGCTGGATCGGCGTCAGCGGATTCTTGATCTCGTGGGCGATGCGCCGTGCCACGTCGCGCCAGGCGGCGTTGCGCTGGGCGGCCACCAGGCGTGTCACGTCATCGAAGGTCAGCACCAGGCCGCCCTCGCTCTGGCTGGCCCGCACCCGCAGCCGGCGGGAATCGCGGCCGCGCACCACGTCGATCTCTTCCTCGGCTTCGCCACTGCGGCCGGCGGCGGCCAGCTCGGCGAACTCAGGCGCCACCTCCGCGAGCCTGCGGCCGCGTCCAAGGTCGTTCTCCAGCGCCAGCAGGACGGCGGCCTGCCGGTTCAGGACCGAAATTCGCCCGTCGGGCTCCAGGCCGATGACGCCCGCGCTCACCTCGGCCAGCACCGTCTCGATGAACTGGCGCCGCGCCTCGGCCTCTTCGCCGGCCCGGCGGAGGGCTTCCTGCTGGGCCTGCAGGTCGTGGGTCATGCTGTTGAAGGCGCGCGAGAGCACGGCGATCTCGTCGGGATCATTGTCGGCGTCGACGCGGGCGCTCAGGTCACCCCCCGCGACCTTGCCGGCCGCCTGCACCAGCCGGCCGATCGGCGCCGAGATCGTGCTGGCAGCCCCCAGACCCAGCCAAACCGCGCCCACCAGCACCAGCAGCGCGGTCTCCACATAGCTCAGGGCAAAGATGGTCTGGATCTTGGCGCGGCTGTCGCGGATCTCGCGGTACGACACCAGCGAGCTCTCGGCCTCGCGCAGGTTGGCGACCACGCCGCGCTCCAGCGGCCGCACCGCATAGACATAGACCTGATCGTAGTCCGGCAGTCGGTAGAGCGAGCGGATGACGTCGTCGGCGCGGACATAGATCTCGCCCTGATCGGCCGCGGCATAGGCCGAGGCCGGCAGCGCTTCGAACTTGGGCGCGCCGGAACCCTCGGCGCGCGCCATCACCTGGCTCTGCTTGTTGACGAGATAGATCGCCGGGAAGCCATGGAAGCTCGCCAGGGCCGAAAGCGCCTGGTCGAACCCGCGGGCCTTGCCCTGCAGTCCCGGCGCCTCGCGATTGATGACCTGGGCGATCTCGGTGACGTCGCGCGCGACGTCTTGCTGTTCGGTGTCGATGTACGACCGGAACACCGTGGCCGAGTTCTCGACGACGGTGTTGACCCGCTGGCTGAACCACTTGTCGACCCCCTGGCTGACCAGCACGCCGGAGAACACGAACACCACCAGAGCCGGCGCCAGCGCGGCCAGCGCGAACAGCCAGACGAACCGCACGTGCAGGCGGGCGCCCGCGTCATGCGACCGCGCCCGGATGAGGTCGAGCAGGCGCAGCGCCACCGAGGTGATCAGGCCCAGGATCAGCAGCAGGTTGACACCGAGGACCCAGAGGATCACGCCGCTGGCCGGGCCCAGAGGCCCCTGCTCGGGCGGTGACGAGGCCAGCAGAATCGCAAGGCCCGTCAGCGCCGCAGCGATCCCGTAGCCGACGCCCAGGACCAGCCGCGACTGGAGGGCGCTCCGGATCCGGACCAGGGCCGGGTGCCCCAACGCTCGATGCGCAAACGACGCCATTGGGGCCGGAGCCTAGGGACCTGTGCTCCAAAATCAACAGCTATGTTGCCGTGCTGCACGGCGTCGCTTTCGGGCCCTTTGCGACTTCGAGCCGTTTAGTCGGTCTATCGCCGTCCGCGCGCCATCTCGACGCCCAGGTCCTGGATCTTCTTGCGCAGAGTGTTGCGGTTGAGGCCAAGAATCTCGGCGGCCCGGACCTGGTTGCCGCGGGTGGCGCCCAGGGTCAGCTGGATGAGCGGCCGTTCGACTTCCTCGAGCACCCGGTCGTAGAGGCCGGCCGGTGGGATGCCGTCGGGCTGGTCGGCGAAGTAGGCCGCCAGCTTCTGCTCCACCAGCTGCGACAGCGTCGCCGGACCCTCCTGGCCCTGCACGACGGGCTGCTGGTCGGCCAGCTCCTTCTCGATGATGCGGGCGGTGATCAGGTCCTCGCCGTAGAGCGCGCAGACCCGGCGGATCAGGTTCTCGAGCTCGCGCACGTTGCCTGGCCAGGCGTGGCGCTTCAGGCGATCCAGCGCGCCGGCGTCAATGGTCTTGGACGGCAGCCCCTCGCGGTTGGCGCGGAGCAGGAACGCCCGCGCCAGATCCGGAATGTCTTCGGCCCGGTCGCGCAGCGGCGGGATGCGCAGCGGCGCCACGTTCAGTCGGAAGAACAGGTCCTCGCGGAACAGCCCCTGCTGGATCAGCGCCCGAAGGTCGCGGTTCGTTGCGGCGATGATCCGCACGTTCGGCCGCCGATTGGTCTTGGGGTTGAGCGTCGGCTCGGAGCCGTCGATCACCCGCAGCAGCCGCGTCTGGGCGTCCAGCGGCATGTCGCCGATCTCGTCCAGGAACAACGTGCCCCCATCCGCGTCGATCAGCTTGCCGTGGTCGGTGTCGTCCTTGCCGAACAGCTCGGTCTCGACCCGCTCGCGCGGCGTGGCGGCCAGGTTGATGACCACGAACTTGCCGTCGCGCCGACGGCCCATGTCGTGCAGCGCGCGGGCGACGAGTTCCTTGCCGGCCCCGCTCTCGCCGGTGATCAGCACCGTCAGGTCGGCGCCCACCAGCCGCGCGATCGTGCGGTAGACGTCCTGCATCGGCCCCGAGCGGCCGATCAGCGGCAGGCGGTCGTCGCGCACCGCCCGGGCCTGGGCCTTGGACGCCTCGGCGTCGGCCGGCCGCGCCAGGGCGCGCCGCGCGGCCGACGTCATGTCGTCCAGGTCGAAGGGCTTCGGCACATACTCGAACGCCCCCACCTCCGCGGCGTTGACCGCGGTGATCAGGTTGTTCTGGGCGCTCATCACGATGACGGGCAGCTTGGGCCGGTGCTTCTTGATGCGGGGCAGCACGTCGAAGACGTTCTCGTCCGGCATGACCACGTCGGTCACCACCAGATCGCCCTCGCCGTCCGTCACCCATTTCAGCAGGGTGGTCGCGTTGCCGGTCGCACGGACCTGATAGCCCAGCCTCGTAAACGCCTGGCTGAGCACCAGCCGGATCGACGAGTCATCGTCGGCGATCAGGATCTTCTTGGAAGCCGCGTTCATGCAGTGACGTCCTCATTGGACACGATCGGCAGCAGCACGCGGAAGACCGTGCGGCCCGGCTCGGACTCGAAATCGATCAGGCCGCCATGGCCGGCGACCAGCTTGGCGACCAGCGCCAGGCCCAGGCCCGCGCCGTTGTTCTTGGAGGTGACGAAGGGCTGGAACAGGCTCTCCCGGATGTGCTCGGGCACGCCCGGGCCGTTGTCGACGATCCTGACCTCGAGCGGCGCGCCGCGCAGGGCTTGGCCCTTGGCCGAGCGCACCCGCACGCCGTGGCGATAGGCGGTGTGGATCGAGACCTCGCCACGTCCGTCGTTGCGCGAGTGCGCGGCCTCGGCGGCGTTCTTCACCAGGTTCAGGAAGATCTGGATCAGCTGATCCTCATCGCCCATCACCGGCGGCAATGAAGGGTCGTAGCGTTCCTTCAGCCCCAAGCCCTCGCCGAAGCCATTGGCCGCCAGCGCCCGCACCCGGTCCAGGATCTGGTGGATGTTGATCGGGGTCAGCGTCGGCAGGGCGTCGTCCGAGAACGCCTCCATCCGGTCCACCAGGCGGCGGACGCGGTCCGTCTCGTCGACGATCAGCTGCGCCAGCGGCGCGTCCTCGGCCTTGGCCCCGGACTTCAGCAGCTGGGCGGCGCCGCGGATCCCCGCCAGCGGGTTCTTGATCTCATGGGCCAGCATCCGGCCCAGGCCGACCAGCGAACGCAGGCCGGCCGCCTCATGCGCGCTGCGGTCCACGCCCAGGCCGTTCTTCACGGTCAGGGTCAGCAGCACCGAGCCGTCGCCAAGCGGCGCCGCCGCGCCGTCGGCCTCGAAGGGCGGCAGGCCGAACAGGCTGATCTGAACGCCCCGCTCGCGGACCCGGGCGTCCTCTTCGATCGCCCGATTCAGCAGTGACACCAGCGCCGAGCCCGGCGGCAGGGCCGCACGGAAGCGGCCCTTGGCCAGCAGGCCCAGGCCCTGGCCGAACAGCGCCTCGGCCGCCTCGTTCACCGCCACCAGCGCGCCGTCTGCGCTGACCACCAGCGCCGGGTCGGGAGAGAGCTCGAAGGCCGCAGCCTTCAGGGCGGCCACGTCGGCCCCCTTTTCCTGCAATCGCGTCGTTCCACTCATGCCGCAAGCCTGTGGTCTGGGGTTCGCCAGAGCGCGGACAGTCCCCGCTCCACCGATTGGGCGTCCTCCAGCCGGCACAGGGCCGACCTCGCTTCTCGCCGGGCCTGCGGATCCGCGGGCCAGGGGGCGTTTTCGATGTAGGCGGCCAGGTGCTTGCGGAAGATCCGCAGACCCAGGCGTTCGCCGTAGAACTCGAGGCTGTCGCGCAGGTGGGCGATGGCGATGGCCAGACGCTCTTCCGACGGAGGCTCGACAAAGGCGCGGCCGTCCATCTCGGCTTCGATCTGGGTGGCGATCCAGGGCCGGCCGTAAACGCCGCGCCCCACCATCACCGCGTCGGCGCCCGACAGCTCCAGAGCCTTCGCCGCGCTGGCGCCGTCCACGATGTCGCCGTTGGCGATCACCGGGATCGACACCGCGTCCTTCACCGGGCGGATCGCGGCCCAGTCGGCGGCGCCTTTGTAGAACTGGCAGCGGGTGCGGCCGTGCACGGTCACCGCCTTCACGCCGATGGCTTCGGCCGTGGCCGCCAGCTCGGGCGCGTTGCGGCAGTCGTTGTCCCAGCCTAGGCGCATCTTGACCGTCACCGGGACGCTCACCGCCTCGACCGCCGCCGCCATCAGTTCCGCCGCAAGCTCGGGCTCGCGCATCAGCGCCGAGCCGCCATGGCCGCCAGTGACCTCTCGGGCCGGACAGCCGAAGTTCAGGTCGATGATCTCGGCCCCGGCCGTCTGCGCCATCCGCGCGCCCTCGGCGATCGCGGCGGGGTCGCGCCCCACCAGCTGGATCACCATCAGCGGCAGGCCCTCGCCCACCGCCGCGCGCCGCACCACGTCCGGACGCCCACGGGCCAGCTCGGCGCACGCGACCATCTCGGTGGAGACGTACGAGGCGCCCAGGCGGCTGGCTGCACGCCGGAACGGCAGGTCGGACACGCCAGTCATCGGCGCAATCCAGACCCGTCCCCCCACGCGAACACAACCGATGTCGAGCGCACTGCTCATTTTGTAGACAACCCCATCGCCGTATTTCTAGGCAGAATGCTGCGGCGCCGTAAAGCCGGAAAGCTGGCGCGGCCCGCGGCAGTTCCGTAAATGCGGCCCATGACTTTTTCAGCTGTCGTCGTCGCCGCAGGCGAAGGTCTCCGCGCCGGGCCGGGCGAACCCAAGGCCTGGCGCCAGCTCGCGGGCCGGCCGATCGTGCGCTGGTCGGTCGAAGGATTCCTGGCCGCCGGCGCACAGGAGGTCGTCGTCGTCGTGGCCCAAGATCGTCTGGCTGCGGCCGACGAAGCTCTGTCGGGCCTGGCTGGTTGGAAGGCGGTTGTCGGCGGCAAGACCCGCGCCCAGTCCGTCCAGGCGGGCCTGGTCGCCATCACCGCCCCGGAGGCGCTGCCGGTCTTGATCCACGACGCGGCGCGGCCCTTCGTCACCTGCGGCCATGTGGACGCGCTCCTGGCTGCGCTGGAGCACGCCGACGGCGCGATCCTCACCCTGCCCGTGCCCGACACCCTGAAGCGGGGAGACGGCCAGGTCGCCGAAACGGTGTCGCGCGAAGGGTTGTGGCGCGCCCAGACGCCTCAGGCCTTCAAGACGCTGCACCTGAAGGCCGCCTACCGCGGCTGGCCCAAGGGCGAGGAGCCCACCGACGACGCCTCGGTGATGGAGCGCGCCGGGGGACGCGTCGCCATGATCCCCGGCGATCCGATGCTGATGAAGCTGACCTATCCCGAGGACTTCCTGATGGCTGAGCAACTGGCCGCGGGCCGACGCATCGTGCGCATGGGCCAGGGCATCGACGCCCACCGCTTCGGTCCCGGCGACACCGTCTGGCTCTGCGGCGTCCCCATCCCGCACGACAAGGGCCTGATCGGCCACTCCGACGCAGACTGTGCGCTGCACGCGCTGACCGACGCGGTCCTGGGCGCGATCGGCGACGGCGATATCGGCGAGCATTTCCCGCCCTCCGACCCGCAGTGGAAGGGGGCCTCGTCCGACCGGTTCCTGAAGCACGCCGTCAGCCGCGTGGCGGCCTGCGGCGGCCGCATCCTCAACGCCGACGTCACCCTGATCTGCGAGCGACCCAAGATCCGCCCGCACCGCGACGCCATGCGCGCCCGGGTGGCCGAGCTTCTGGACCTGCCGCTCGATCGGGTCAGCGTGAAGGCCACCACGACCGAGGGCATGGGCTTCACCGGCCGCGAGGAGGGCCTCATGGCCCAGGCCGTCGTCGCGATCGAGGCGCCGGTCTAGGCGCTACTCCTCGGCCGGCTTCATCCGGTTGCGCAGGTTGGCGACCAGCGACCCGGCCAGGTTGGTGTAGTCGTCGGTCCAGGGGCGCGCCTTGTACGGATTGGTCGGCTCCCACCGGGCGTCGTTCCGGAAGGGGTTCAGCCCCTCGCGGGTCCGCGTCACGATGATCGCGTCCTCCGGCGACTCCCAGGCGCCGCGCGCCTCCGGCGTGTCCAGCGGCCGGTACTGCTGGATCGCCGCGTAGCCGCCGGCCGCCTTGGCCACGGCCGCGGCCGGCCCCAGCAGATCGAGGTTGCGGTTGGACAGGTGCAGGATCAGCACGCCGTCGGGCTTCAGTTTCGTCAGATAGCCTTTGACCGCCTCCACCGTCAGCAGGTGGGCCGGTACGGCGTCGGACGAGAAGGCGTCGATCAGCAGGATGTCGAAGCTGCCCGCGGGCTGCTTGGCCACCGTCAGGCGCGCATCGCCGATGATGTAGTCCACCAGGCTCTTGGCGCAGGTGGTGGTGTAGCTGAAGTTGACCGGGTCGCTGGAGATCCGCACCACCAGCGGGTCGATCTCGAAGAACGACAGGTGGTCGCGCTCGCGGAC
This sequence comes from Phenylobacterium sp., assembly GCF_965284355.1. Classification (NCBI taxonomy): domain Bacteria; kingdom Pseudomonadati; phylum Pseudomonadota; class Alphaproteobacteria; order Caulobacterales; family Caulobacteraceae; genus Phenylobacterium; species Phenylobacterium sp. The sequence continues at coordinate 235,090 of NZ_OZ260078.1, forward strand.
ATAGGCCGCCACCGAACCGGTCCCGAGGCCGACGGCCCCGATCCGCAGGTTCGGATACTGGGCCTGCTTGGCGGTGAAGACCTGACCGATGGGCGTGTTGGGCGTGTAGTAGACCAGCGGCCGGCAGGCGTGCGCCGGATCCTGCGCCTGGGCGCCGTGCAGCGTCGTGCCATGGGCCAGCATCTTCACCGGACCGCCCAGCGCCGCCACGTAGGTCTCGGACTGCCGCAGCACGCCGAAGAAGCTGCGCCAGGTCTTGCGCGTGTCGACCCGGTCGGCGGCCACCTCCGAAGCGTAGGACATCACGGCGACGATCGCGAACATCAGCAGCGCCCGCTTGCGCACCATGAACGCGGCCAGCACCGAGCACAGCAGCAGAACCCGCATGCCCATGTCGAACAGCTCGCGCTGGTCGAACTTGCCGACGACCGTCTCCTCGGTGAGGCCGGCGCCCATCACCTTCACGGCCACGAGGATGATGAGCGAGGCCAGCAGACCCATGCCCAGCATCGTCCAGGTTGCGATCGGAACCTTGCCGCGCAGTCCGCCGCCCCAGGGCCGCGCCAGCACCGCCAGCGCCAGCACGATGGGGTACTCCCAGACGTTGTTGAAGATCACCGGCGCCACGAAGGCGTTGAAGGCGCCGCCGACGACCCCGCCCAGCGACAGGCAGAGGTAGAACTCGGTCAGGTGCGCCGGGTCGGGCCGCCGCGCCACCAGCCGCTGGTGGCACATCAGCGTCGTCAGGAAGAACGCCAGCAGCTGGACCGCGAACTGCAGCAGGAACGACGTCGACCGGAACGGCAATAGCGCCGCACACGCCGCGAGCGCCGCCGCCTGGAGGATCAGCGTCAGCTCCAGCCGAATGATCGGCTTCTCCGAGAACGCGATGATGAAGGTGATCAGGTACAGCGCCAGCGGCACCACCCAGAGGAACGGCGCCGAGGCCACGTCTGTGGTGATGTAGGTGGTCACCCCAAGCATCAGGCTGGACGGGATCGCCGCCAGCGCCACCCAGGCCAGGCGGTCGCGCCAGGCGGGCGGCGGCGCGGTCGCCTCGGCGGTTTTCAGCTCGACGGACCGGGCGCGGGACACAGCGATCGCCAGGCTGCCGATGAGCAGCACGAACAGCGCGTAGCCCCCGCTCCAGCCGTAGCGTTGGCCCACCAGCGACGTCAGCGGCTCCACGGCGATCGGATAGGCCAGCAGCGCGATCAGGCTGCCCAGGTTGCTGGCGGCGTAGAGGACGTAGGGCTCCTTGCCCTCGGTGGCCCCGATCGTCCGCGCGTGCCAGGCCTGCACCAGCGGCGCCGTGGCCGACAGGATCGCGAAGGGCGCCCCGATCGAGACCGCCAGCACCGCGACCAGCCACAGGTTCGGATAGTCGGACGAGGGCGGACCGACCAGTTCGCTGACCCGCAGCGGCAGCGCGATGGCCGCCACGATCAGCGCCGCGACGTGGGCGATCGCCTGCGCCCGCACCGACCGCAGCCGCTGCAGCAGGTGGGCGTAGAAGTAGCCCGCCAGCAGCGCGAGCTGGAAGAACGCCATCGAGGTGTTCCACACCGACGGGCTGCCGCCCAGCAGCGGCAGCACCAGCTTGGCCACCATGGGCTGCACCAGAAAGACCAGCGCTGCGCTCGTGAAGACCGTCACGGCGAACAGCGCTGGCGGCGCCTGGCGAGCGGAGGCGTCGGCGGCAAGCGTGGTCATGGGTATCGAATCGCCTTGATCGGGGGAGACGAGCAATGCTCTGTGGTCGGGCTTAAGTAGAGGGACGTTCACGCTGATGTTCAACCTGGAGATCGTCACCCTGGCGCGCCTCCTCATCGACGAGGCGCGAGAGCGTTCCCTCCGCATCGTGACGGCCGAGAGCTGCACGGGCGGGCTGGTGGCCGGCGCGATCTGCTCGATCCCCGGGTCGTCCGATGTGTTCGAGCGTGGCTTCGTCAGCTATTCCAACCGCGCCAAGCAGGAGCTGCTGGGGGTTCCCGGCGACCTGATCGCCGACCTGGGCGCCGTGTCCGAGCCCGTGGCGCGAATGATGGCCGAAGGCGCGCTCGAGGCCTCCAACGCCCACTTGGCCGTCGCGATCACGGGCGTGGCGGGCCCTGGGGGCGGGACGCCGATGAAGCCGGTCGGCACCGTGCATATCGCTACAGCGCGGACCAACCAGCGCCTCGTGCACGAGGAATTCTTCTTCGAGGAAGAGACCCGCGAGGGCGTCCAGCTCGCGGCCGTGCAGGCCGCGCTGCAGATGATGCGGGACCGCCTCACCTGAGCGAGGCCCCACCCCTCCTCCGCGCCCTGCGCCGACGCGATCTCACCGGGATCGTGCTCAACGCCATGATCGGGGCCGGCATGCTGGCCGCCCCGGCCAAGGTCTACGCCCTTGCGGGCGGGTGGAGTTTCGTCGTCCTGGCCGCGGCGGCCCTGGCGCTGACCCCGCTGATCCTCTGCTTCGCCGATCTCTCCAGCCGCTTTTCCGGTACGGGCGGCCCCTACCTCTACGCCCGCGCCGGCCTGCCCGCCCTGCCCGCCTTCGCGGTGGGGTGGCTGATGTGGTTCAGCCAGGCGATGTCGGTGGCCACGCTGTCGAGCCTGTTCGTGACGTATCTGGCGGGCTTCGTTCCGGCGCTGGAGACCGGTCTGCCGCGCTACCTGACCATCGCCGCCCTGGGCGTCGCGCTGACCGGCATCGTCCTGGTGGGCATCCGCCAGTCGGCGCGGGCCAGCAATGTGCTGATCGTCCTGAAGGTGGGCTTTGTGATCGCCTTCGCCGCCGCCGGGGTCTGGTTCGTCCAGGGCCAGCGCCTGGCTATCGACCAGCCTCTGCCCACCGCCATCCCCTTCGCTCAGGCGATGCTGATCTACCTGTTCGCCTACTCCGGCTTCGAGCGCGGCTCGGTCGTGGCGGGCGAGGCTCAGGACCCTCAGCGCGACGTCCCCGCCGCCCTGATCGGCGGCGTCCTGGCCGTCACCTTCGCCTATGCCGCGGTGCTCCTGGTCTGCATGGGCGTCCTCGACCAGCCCGCCGCCAACGACCGTCCACTGGCCGAGGTGGGGCGTCAGCTGTTCGGCCCGGCCGGGGCCATCGCGGTTTCGGCCGGCGCGGTGGCGGTGATCGTGGGCACCATCCTGGTGATCACCATCTCCATGCCCCGCATGCTGCTGGCGCTGTCGGAGCAGGACCAGCTGCCGCAATGGCTGGGCGCCGTGCATCCGCGCTGGCGCACCCCGCACGTGGCCATCATCATCTCCAGCGTGCTGGGCTTCGGCTTCGCGATGATGAGCGACCTGCTGACCGCACTGACCATCGCCACCGCCGCGCGCCTGACCGGCTATGTGCTGTGCTGCATCTCGCTCTGGCGCATGTCGGGCCGACCCGATGCGCCGCAGCCGCGCTTCTCGCTGCCGTTCCGGGGCCCCATCGCCCTCTTCACCGCGGTCCTCTTCACCGGCGTCCTGGCCCTGGGCGCGACGAAGGAGCTGCCGCCCCTCGCGGCCGTGCTGGCTGTCGGCCTCGTGCTTTGGGCGCTCAGCCGTAGAGCGTCTTCGCGCGGTCCTCGAAACAGCCCATGAGCCGCTCCACGGCGTGATGGAAGTTGGCCTGCAGCAGGCCCTCCAGCAGCCGCGATTTGAACTGGAAGTCGATGTCGAACTCGATCCGGGTTCCCTCCGGATCGTCCAGGAACCGCCAGCTGTTGGTCAGCTTGCGGAACGGCCCGGACAGCAGGTTCACGTCGATCTGCCTGGCGATCGCATCGCGCCGGACCCGGGTGGCGAAGCGCTCCTTCAGGAACGAGAAGCCGACGCCCGCCTCGGCGTCCAGGGTCTCGACCCCGTCCGCCAGGGTGCGGGGGTTCCACGTCCGCATCGATGTGATCCACGGCACGAACTCGGGATAGCGCCGCACATCGCCCACCAACTGGAACAGCTGGTCCGGCGTGTAGGGCAGCACCCGCGAAACGTGATGGCGCAAACCTAGGCCGCCGCTTCCTTGGCCCGCCGCGCTTCCTGCAGCCGGGCGAAGTCTTCGTCGGCGTGGTGCGACGAGCGGGTCAGCGGGCTGGACGAGACCACCAGGAAGCCCTTGGCCTTGGCGATCTCTTCGTAGGCCTTGAACTCGTCGGGGTGGACGAAGCGGTCGATCGGCGCGTGCTTGCGTGTGGGCTGCAGGTACTGGCCGATCGTGATGAAGTCGACGCCGGCCGAGCGCATGTCGTCCATGACCTGCATCACCTCGTCCTTGGCCTCGCCCAGGCCGACCATGATGCCGGACTTGGTGAACTGCGTCGGATCCCGCTCCTTCACCCGCTCCAGGAGGCGCAGCGAGTTGTAGTAGCGCGCGCCCGGCCGGATCGAGAGATACAGCCGCGGGACGGTCTCGAGGTTGTGGTTGAACACGTCGGGCCGCGAATCGATCACCTCGTGCACCGCCGACAGCGGCTTGCGCAGGAAGTCCGGGGTGAGGATCTCGACCGTCGTGCCCGGCGAGGCCCCGCGGATCGCCAGCACCACGGCGGCGAAGTGCGCCGCGCCGCCGTCGGCCAGGTCGTCCCGGTCCACCGAGGTGATGACCACGTGCTTCAGGCCCATCTTGGCCACCGCGTCGGCGACGCGCGCCGGCTCGGTCGGATCCAGCGCATTGGGCTTCCCGGTCGCCACGTTGCAGAAGGCGCAGGCCCGCGTGCAGATCTCGCCCATGATCATCATGGTGGCGTGGCTCTTCGACCAGCACTCGCCGATGTTCGGGCAGGCGGCCTCCTCGCACACCGTGACCAGGCCATGGCCCTTCACGATCTCGCGGGTGGCGTTGTAGCCGGGCGAGCCCGGCGCGCGGACGCGCAGCCACTCGGGTTTGCGCAGGATCGGCGTGTCGGGCCGGTTCTGCTTCTCGGGGTGGCGCGGGCGCGGGCTGTTGAGGGTGTCGATGACGACGGCCATGCCCCTAAATCGTCTCTCTGGGCCCGGGGATCAAGCCGCCGCCTTGACGCGGCTGTACGGCGAAGCTTCCTCACGCCTCGTTACCGATCTTTTCAGCACCGGCTCCGGCCGCTAGGGTCGGCGGAACGATAATGTTGGGAGGCGCCGCTCTTGCGTGCGTTCGACAGCGCCAAGGCGCAGTCCACAGTCTTTGATGCGCTGATCGCCGCGTCTAGGAAGTACGGGCAAAAGAAGCTGATCCTGGAGGACCAGGAGCGGAACCCCCTCTCCTACCTCGACCTGATCCGGGGCGCGTTCGCCCTCGGCAAGAAGATCGCGGCCTTCACGACGAAGGGCGAGCGAGTCGGCGTCATGCTGCCGTCCAGCGTGGGCGGCGTGGTGACCTTCTTCGCCCTGCACGCCTTCGGGCGCGTGCCCTGCATGCTGAACTTCACGGCCGGCATCCGGAACCTGAAGGCCGCCTGCGAGCTGGCGGGCGTCAAGACGGTGCTGACGTCCCATCGCTTCGTCGAACAGGGCAAGCTGCACGACCTGATCGACGCGCTCGAGACGTTGACCAACGTCGTCTACCTGGAGGACGTCCGGAAGACGGTGGGCCTGTCCGACAAACTGTTCGCCGCGGCCGCGGGCGCGCTGCCCAAACAGTTCCGCACGCCGCTCGATCCGTCCGAGCCCGGCGTGATCCTCTTCACCTCAGGCAGCTTCGGCGCGCCGCGCGGCGTGGTGCTCAGCCATTCCAACCTGGTCGCCAACAGCCGCCAGATCCTCCAGCACATCCCGCTGGACACCAACTGGGTGTTTTTCAACCCGCTGCCGATCTTCCACTGCTTCGGCCTGACGGGCGGCGCGCTGCTGCCGATCTTCTCGGGGCTGAAGGCCTTCCAGTACCCCTCGCCACTGCACATCAAGCAGATCCCGGCGCTGGTGAAGGACACCAAGGCCAACGTCCTGTTCGCCACCGACACCTTCATCAACCAGTACGCCCGCTCGGCCGAGCCCGGCGAACTCAGCGGCCTCACCTTCGTGGTGCTGGGCGCCGAGAAGGTGCGCGACGAGACCCACAACCTGATCGCCGAGAAGTTCGGCCCGATCCCGCTGCTGGAGGGCTACGGCGCCACCGAGGCCTCGCCGGTGATCGCGGTGAACAAGCCCACCGACAACCGTCGCGGCACCGTCGGCGGCCTGCTGCCCGGCATCGAGGCGAAGCTGGAACCCGTCCCGGGCATTCCCGGCGGCGGCAAGCTGCTGGTCCGTGGGCCCAACATCATGTCGGGCTACCTGAAGGCCGACGGCAGCGTCGAGCCGCTGCCCGACGGCTGGCATGACACCGGCGACGTGGTGTCGCTCTCCGACGACGACTGGGTGAAGATCCTGGGCCGGGTGAAGCGCTTCGCCAAGGTGGGCGGCGAGATGGTCTCGCTGACCGCCGCCGAGGATCTGGCCTCCGCCGTCTGGCCGGATTGCCGCCACGCCGTGGTTGCGCTGCCCGACCCCAAGAAGGGCGAACGCCTGATCCTGGTGACCGACCGTCGCGACGCCGATGCGGCCGCCCTGCTGGCCCACGCCCAGCAGATCGGCGCGCCCGAGCTGGCCGTGCCGCGCAAGATCATCAAGGTCCAGGAAATCCCCGTCCTCGGCACCGGCAAGACCGACTACCCGGCGATCCAGCGCATCGTCGACGCCGAGCGGGTGTCCTAAGGTCCACCCTTCCCTCCCTTGATGGGGAGGGACAGGCCGCGCCAGCGGCCAGGGTGAGGCGGTCAGGGCCAGGGTGCGGAGCCAGAGCTTGACCCCGACTCCCTCACCCTGATCGCTTCGCGATCTGTACCTCCCCATCAAGGGAGGGGGTCAGATGTGCAGGACCTTGCCGTAGGCGTCCAAGGTCGCCTCGTGCATCGCCTCGCTCATGGTCGGGTGCGGATAGACCGTCGCATGCAGCTCGGCCTCGGTGGCCTCCAGGGTCATGGCCAGCACATAGCCCTGGATCATCTCGGTGACCTCGTGGCCGATCATGTGCGCGCCGATCAGCGCGCCGGTCTTGCCGTCGAAGATGGTCTTCACGAAGCCGTCGGTCTCGCCCGCGGCGATCGCCTTGCCGTTCACCTTGAACGGGAAGCGGCCCACCTTCGGCTCCAGCCCCTGTTCCTTGGCCTGGGCCTCGGTCAGGCCCACCGAGGCCACCTGCGGCGTCGTGTAGGTGCAGCCTGGGATCGGCGAGGTCAGGTTTGTGGGCGCCAGGCCCGCGATGTGCTCGATGCAGTGCACGCCCTCGTGGCTGGCCTTGTGCGCCAGCCAGGGCGGCCCCGCCACGTCGCCGATGGCGTAGAGTCCAGGCACGCCGGTCCCGCCATGGCTATCGGTGACGATGTGCGTGCGGTCGATCTTCACGCCCAGGGCCTCCAGGCCCATGTCCTCGACGTTGCCCACGATGCCCACCGCCACGATGGCGACGTCGGCTTCCAGGGTTTCAGCCTTGCCGCCGACCTCGATGTCGACCGCGACGCCGGTCTTGGTCTTCGAGAGCTTCTTCACGTTGGCCGGGACGCGGAACTTCAGGCCGCGCCTCTCGAAGCTCTTGTGCGCCGCCTTCGACACCTCCTCGTCCTCGACGGGCAGGATGCGGGGCAGCATCTCGATCACTGTAACATCCGAGCCCAGCGCCCTGTAGAAGCTGGCGAATTCCATGCCGATGGCGCCCGAGCCGATTACTACCAGCGACTTCGGCGCCGCCTTCGGGACCAGGGCCTCGCGATAGGTCCAGACCCGCTCGCCGTCCGGCTCAAGGCCGATGGCCGGGATCGTCCGGGCGCGCGCGCCGGTGGCGACGATCACATGCTTGGCGGTCAGCTTGCGGCCGCCCACCACGACGGTCGGCGCGGCCCCGCCCTTCTCCAGCTTGGCGAAGCCCTCGACCACCTCGATCTTGTGCTTCTTCATCAGGAAGGTGACGCCGGCGTTCAGCTGGGCCGCCACCTTGCGCGAGCGCTGGATCACCGCGCCGAAGTCAAAGGAGGCCTTCTCCACGGATAGGCCATAGTCCTTCATGTGGCTCAGATGCTCGTACATCTCGCCCGACTTCAGCAGCGCCTTGGTCGGGATGCAGCCCCAGTTCAGGCAGATGCCGCCCAGCTCGGATCGCTCGACGATGGCGGTCTTGAAGCCCAGTTGGCTGGCCCGGATGGCGGTCACATAGCCGCCAGGCCCCGAGCCGATCACGATCACGTCGAAGGCGTCGGCCATCAGAGCAGCCTCTCAATCGCGCCCTCGAGCGCCTTGGGTTCAACGGTGGGGGCGAAGCGGCCGACGACCTGGCCCTTCCGGTCGATCAGGAACTTCGTGAAGTTCCACTTGATCCCCTCGGTGCCCAGCACGCCCTTCTTGGCGGCCTTCAGATAGGCGTAGAGCGGGTGGGCCTTGGGGCCGTTCACGTCGATCTTGCGCATCATCGGGAAGTCCACGTCGTAGGTCAGCGAGCAGAAGGTCTTGATCTCCTCCTCGTCGCCCGGCTCCTGCGCCCCGAACTGGTTGCAGGGGAAGCCCAGGACCACGAAGCCGCGGTCGCGGTGCTTGCGATACAGCTCCTCCAGTCCGGCGTACTGCCGGGTGAAGCCGCACTGGCTGGCCGTGTTGACGATCAGCACCACCTTGTCGCGATAGTCCGCGAGCGGCGCCGGCGCCCCGTCGATGGTCTCGGCCGTGAAGTCGTAGATGCTGCCCATGGTCATCCGTCCTCAGACGATCATCCGGAGCGGCTCTTCCAGCATCTCCTTGAAAGCCGCCAGGAAGCGGGCGCCGACCGCGCCGTCCACCACCCGGTGATCGCAGGTCAGGGTCACGCTCATGACGTTGGCGATGACGATCTGGTCGCCCTTCACCACGGGCCGCTTTTCGCCCGCGCCCACCGACATGATGCAGCCCTGCGGCTCGTTGATGATCGAGGCGAAGCTCTTGATGCCGAACATGCCCAGGTTCGAGACGCTGAACGTGCCGCCCTGAAACTCCTCGGGCTTCAGCTTCTTGTCGCGGGCCCGGGCGGCCAGATCCTTGGCCTCGGTGGCGATCTGCGCCAGGCCCTTGGTCTCGGCCTTGCGGATGATCGGCGTGATCAGGCCGCCGGGGATCGCCACGGCCATCGCGATGTCGGCGTGGTGGTGCATCGCGATGCCTTCCGGCGAGTACGACGCGTTGGCCTCGGGCACCTTCATCAGCGCCACGGCGCAGGCCTTCATGACAATGTCATTGACCGAGACCTTCACCCCGGATTTCTCGAGCAGCCCGTTGATCTTGGTGCGCGCCGCCAGCAGCTCGTCGATCTCGATGTCGATGGTCAGCGGGAAGTGCGGCACGTCGCGGAAGCTGTCGGTCATCCGCCGCGCCACCGTCTTGCGCATGCCGTCCAGCGGGATGAGGTCGTAGCTGCCGGGCGCGATACCCATCTGCTCCAGGCTCTTGTGCTCGCGCGGCGCAGCCGCCGCCGCAGGCGCCGCGGTCGGGGCGGCCAGAGCCGCGGCAGGCGCAGGCTTGGCCGCGCCGGGCTGAGCCTTGTCGATATCCGCCTTCACGATGCGGCCATGCGGGCCCGACCCTGCCACGCCGGCCAGGTCGATCCCCTTCTGCTCGGCCAGCCGCCGGGCCAGCGGCGAGGCGAAAATCCGCCCGCCGTCCGCCGCCTTGGCGGGGGCGGGCGCAGGCGCTGCCGCCACCGGGGCCGGAGCGGGCTTGGCCGCCTCGGCCTTGGCCGGTTCGGGCGCCTTCGCAGGCTCGGCCGCCTTGGGCGCTTCGGCCTGTGGGGCCGGCGCGGCCTCGCCCTCGCCGCCCAGGCGGGCGATCGGGGTGTTGACCTTCACCCCCTCGGTCCCCTCCGCCACCAGGATGTCCTCGACCACGCCCTCGTCGACTGCCTCCACCTCCATGGTGGCCTTGTCGGTCTCGATCTCGGCGATCACGTCGCCGGAGCGGACGGTGTCGCCCTTCTTCACGTGCCACTTGGCGAGGGTGCCCTCCTCCATGGTGGGGGACAGGGCGGGCATCAGGACGTCGATGGGCATGTCGTCTCCGGGCTCTCCGATCATTCGTCGCCCAAGGTGGGTCAGGCTCAGAGCGACGAATGGTCTATTCTCAGGCGAGAGTCTCGAGCAATGGGCGGTTCGCCGGAACCGCCCATTGCTCTAGGCGCTCGGTTGGAGTTCGGTCAGGTCGGCGGGCGACCAGCGGGCCTTCCGCCGGGTCGCACGCGTTTCAGGGGTCTCGTCGTCGAAGACCATCGGCTCGGGCGTGCGACCTTCAAAGCCCGGCAGGTCGACGCCGGTGACATTCACGATCGCATAGCGCGCGCCGTCGATCTCGACCGCGGCCCCCACGCAGCACCCGCATTCGGTGCAGAACATGTAGTCCGACTGGCGGTGGCCAAAGCGGTAGTTGTGCAACTGGGCGCCGATGAAGGTGACTTCCGCCTGTGGATGGCTGGTCCAGACCGCGCCGTGCCGGCGGCAGAACCCGCACTGGCAGGCGCGAAGCGGCAACTCGGTCGCCTCCACGCCCTCTATGGCGACGCGCATCGCCCCGCAGTGGCATTGCCCATGCAGTCGCTTCATGCGGGCTCCCTCGACAGGTGCGCCAGGCTGGCGCCGTTGGCTTCCCAATTCTGGCCGTCAAAGGCCTCGATGACGATCTCGAGCCCCTCCACCGAGTCCAGGCAGCGGGCGTTGACGCTCCAGCCGTCCGGGTTCGACCGCGGCCGGTAGAAGCTCTTGATCCCGCATTCCGAGCAGAACAGGTGCTTCGCCACACGCGTGTTGAATGTGTACTCGGCCAGCCGATCGATGCCGCGGGTGATCCGGAAGCGGCTCTCCGGCACGATCACGTGGACGAACCCCGTCTTGGCGCACATCGAGCAGTTACAGCTCTGCGCCTCCACGCGATCCGGCACGGCCACCTCGAAGCGCACCCCGCCGCAGTGGCAACCGCCCGCCCGCCATTGGAACGGGCTGTCGCTCACATCAGCACCTTGTTGCTGAAGTCGCCGCTCATCGTCGGGTTGTCCGAAAGGCGTTCTCGCAGCCCCTTCTCTATCGCCGCAAAGGCCTCGGCCGCCGTCGCTGTCCCACCATCCTGATGGTAGGCGCGAACAGCATGCGCGATGAGGTCTGCCGCAAGCGACCCCCAGATCTCCAACTCGCGCGCCTCAAAGATTCCGTAGTTCAGAGCGATGTGAGATCGCCCCTCCTCCGCTGCGATCCAGATGCGCGCCATCTCGACCGGCCGCTCCTTCTCGTCCAGCGGAGGTGCGTGCAATTCGTTCATCGATATGAGACCGCTTTCGCCGCCGCCACGATCCGCTCCACCGACGGCATGGACAGCAGTTCCAGGTTGGCCGCGTAGGGCAGCGGCACGTCTTCCTGGCAGACCCGCAGCGGCGGGGCGTCCAGGTAGTCGAAGGCCAGCTCGGTCACCTTGGCGCAGACCTCAGCGCCGACGCCCATCGGGCCCCAGCCTTCCTCGACCGTGACCAGGCGGTTGGTCTTCTTCACGCTCTCGACGACCGTGCCGATGTCCATGGGCCGCAGCGTGCGCAGGTCGACCACCTCAGCCTCGATGCCGTCCTTGGCCAGCTCCTCGGCCGCCTGCAGGCAGAAGCCCACCATGCGCGAGTAGGCCACCAGCGTGACGCCGGTCCCCTCGCGGCGGACCTTGGCCTTGCCGATCGGCACGACCCAGTCGATGCCCTCGGGCACGTCGAACTCCTGGCCGTAGAGCATCTCGTGCTCCAGGAAGACCACAGGGTTCGGGTCGCGGATCGCGGCCTTCAGCAGGCCCTTGGCGTCGGCGGCGTCATAGGGCGCCAGCACCTTCAGGCCCGGCACATGGGCGTACCACGCGCCATAGTCCTGGCTGTGCTGGGCGCCGACCCGGGCAGCCGCGCCGTTCGGGCCGCGGAAGACGATCGACGTCTTGATCTGGCCGCCCGACATATAGAGCGTCTTCGCGGCCGAATTGATAATGTGATCAATGGCCTGCATGGCGAAGTTGAACGTCATGAACTCGACGATCGGCTTCAGGCCCGCCATGGCCGCGCCCACCCCGATGCCGGCGAAGCCGTGCTCGGTGATCGGCGTGTCGATCACCCGCTTGGGACCGAACTCGTCCAGCAGGCCGCGGCTCACCTTGTAGGCGCCCTGGTACTGCGCGACCTCCTCGCCCATCAAGAAGACGTCCGGATTGGCGCGCATCTCCTCGGCCATCGCGTCGCGCAGGGCGTCGCGGACGGTCACCTTCACCAGGTTCACGCCCTCGGGCAGCTCAGGGTCCTTCAGCGCTACGGCCGGCGCGGCCGGAGCCGCCGCCGCGGCGCGCACGGGATCGCCCTTGGCCTCGCCGCGGGACGCCGGTTGCGGGTTGGGATCGACCGCCGCCTCGGGCTCAGGCGCGGCCTTGGCCGGCGCCGCCGCCCCGCCCTCGCCGGCCAGCCGCGCGATGGCGGTGTTGACCTTCACCTCCTCGGTGCCCTCGGGCACCAGGATGGCCTCGACCACGCCCTCGTCCACGGCCTCCACTTCCATGGTGGCCTTGTCGGTCTCGATCTCGGCGATCACGTCGCCGCTCTTCACGGCGTCGCCCACCTTCACGTGCCACTTGGCGAGCGTGCCCTCTTCCATGGTCGGAGAGAGAGCCGGCATCAGGATGTCGGTCACGGCTCAGGCCCCCATCACGCTTCGGTATAGACGTCGGTATAGAGCTCGGACGGATCCGGCTCGGGGCTGGTGCGGGCGAACTCGGCGGCGTCGGCGACGATGCGCTTCACCTCGGCGTCGATGGCCTTCAGCGCCGCCTCGTCGGCCCAGCCGTTCTTCTCCAGCAGCTCCTCGCAGTGGTCGATCGGGTCGCGGGTCTTGCGCACCTCATCGACCTCTTCCCGCGTCCGGTACTTGGCCGGGTCGCTCATCGAGTGTCCGCGGTAGCGGTAGGTCTTGAGCTCGAGAATGTAGGGCCCCTTGCCGCTCCGGCAGTGCTCGGCCGCGCGCTCGGCGGCGGCCTTCACGGCCAGCACGTCCATGCCGTCCACTTCCTCGCCCGGGATGTTGAACGAGATGCCGCGCTTGTGGAGCTTGGTCTCGGACGAGCTGCGGTCGATGGCGGTGCCCATCGCGTACTCGTTGTTCTCGATGCAGTAGACGACCGGCAGCTTCCAGACCTGAGCCATGTTGAAGCTCTCGTAGACCTGGCCCTGGTTGGCCGCGCCGTCGCCGTAGTAGGCGAAGCACACCTTGCCGTCGCCGCGGTAGGCGTTGGCGAACGCCAGGCCCGTGCCCAGGCTCACCTGGGCGCCCACGATCCCATGGCCGCCGTAGAACGCCGCCTCGGTCGAGAACATGTGCATCGACCCGCCCTTGCCCTTGGACGAGCCGCCCGAGCGCCCGGTCAGCTCGGCCATGACCTCTTTCGGGTCCATGCCGCAGACCAGCATGTGGCCGTGGTCGCGATAGCCGGTGATCATCTGGTCGCCCGGCCGCTTGGCGGCCTCGCAGCCGACGGCGATGGCTTCCTGGCCGATGTAGAGGTGGCAGAAGCCGCCGATCAGGCCCATGCCGTAGAGCTGGCCCGCGCGCTCCTCGAAGCGGCGGATGAGCAGCATCTGCCGATAGTATTCGAGGAGATCTTCCTTCGTGGCCGCGGCGGCCGCTGGCGCCTTGGCCGGGCCCTCCGCGCCATTGGCTTTACGTCGACCAGCCGTGCCGGTCTGCGCGCGCGCCATGCGTCTCTCCGTGTGATCGATCGTTCAATGTCGAAGGACCGGCGGACCCGGGCCTAAGGCTTCACCCGGATCACATAATCCCTTGGGTCGGCGAAGCCTAGCAGGGAGCGCGCCCTTTCCTCCAGCAGATCGGCGGAAAGGCTGCTGTCACGCAGGAGTTGAGCCCGGACTTCCAGATCGTGCCGCTGGGCCGTCAGCCGCTTCAATTCCTGGGCCTTGGCGGTCAGGGTCGCGTCGCGCTTGTCCGATTGCAGCAGCCCGCCCTCGCCGGTGAAGGCGTGGTACGCGAAATAGAAGATCAACAGCGCCAGGGCGGCGGTCGACAGGTAGGGGCGCAGGCTTGCGAGCACGGCGATTCTCGAACGGGACTGGGCCTATGTCGCGCCACAATCCCTAACGCGGCGCTAACCAAGCTTAAGGAGCGTTTCCCTTCCCTCCGGGGAGGGGCAGACCGCGAAGCGGTCGGGGTGGGGAAGTGTGGTCCGAAGTGCCGAGGGTGGGGAGGATCGTGACTCCCCCACCGTGCTCGCTGCGCGAGCTGTCCCTCCCCGACGGGGAGGGAAAGTCCTACAGCCGCTTCAGCGCACCACGCCCTGCATAGATCGCCTGGTCGCCCAGCTCTTCCTCGATGCGCAGCAGCTGGTTGTACTTGGCCGTGCGGTCCGAGCGGGCCAGCGAGCCCGTCTTGATCTGACCGCAGTTGGTGGCCACCGCGAGGTCCGCGATCGTGGAGTCCTCGGTCTCGCCCGAGCGGTGGCTCATCACGGCGGTGTAGCTGTTGCGGTGCGCCATATCGACGGCGTCCAGCGTCTCGCTCAGCGTGCCGATCTGGTTGACCTTCACCAGGATCGAATTGGCCAGGCCCTTGCCGATGCCCATGCCCAGCCGCTCGGGATTGGTCACGAACAGGTCGTCGCCCACCAGCTGCACCTTGCCGCCCAGCGTGTCGGTCAGGATCTTCCAGCCCTCGAAGTCGTCTTCGCCGCAGCCGTCCTCGATGCTGACGATCGGGAACTTGGCGACCAGGTCGGCCAGGTAGGCGACCATGCCGGCCGGATCGACCGTCTTGCCCTCGCCTTCCATGACGTACTTGCCGTCCTTGAAGAACTCGGTCGAGGCCACGTCCAGGCCCAGGTGGAAGTCGCGACCCACCTTGTAGCCGGCGCTCTCGCCCGCCTTCACGATGAACTCCAGCGCCGCTTCCGCCGAGCCGATGTTGGGGGCGAAGCCGCCTTCGTCGCCGACGTTGGTGTTGTGGCCCGCGGCCTTCAGCTGCGCCTTCAGGGCGTGGAAGATCTCGGCGCCGGTCCGCAGGCCTTCGGCGAAGGTCGCCGCCCCCGTCGGCAGGATCATGAACTCCTGGATGTCGATCGGGTTATCCGCATGCGCGCCGCCGTTGATGATGTTCATCATCGGCACCGGCAGCACCCGCGCCGACACGCCGCCCACGTACTTGTACAGCGGCAGCGCCGCCGAGCTGGCCGCCGCCTTCGCCGTCGCCAGGCTGACGCCCAGGATGGCGTTGGCGCCCAGGCGGGCCTTGTTCTTCGTGCCGTCCAGCTCGATCAGCAGCTTGTCGATCCGGCGCTGGTCCTCGGCGTCCGAGCCCGAGAGCGCGTCGTAGATCTCGCCGTTCACGGCATCGACGGCCTGCAGCACGCCCTTGCCGCCGTAGCGCGTCTTGTCGCCGTCGCGCTTCTCCGAGGCCTCGTGAGCGCCGGTCGAGGCGCCGGAGGGCACGGCCGCGCGGCCCATCGAGCCGTCTTCCAGGATCACGTCCACCTCGACCGTCGGGTTGCCCCGGCTATCCAGGATTTCACGGGCGGTGATGTCGACGATCTCGGTCATGGGGGCTCCCCTCGGGCGGCTGGCTGGGCGGGCCGGACCCTTAGCCTAAGCCGCGCCGAAGGGGCAACGGTCAGCGCCCCTTCACCACGAGGTAAGTGAGGGCGCTCAGAGCCTGAACTTGGGCGGCGGCAGGCTCAGCTTCGTGTCGGCCACCGCCTCGCCCGCAAAGAACCGCACCAGCAGCGCCTGCACCTCGGGATGGGCCTCGAAGACGTTGTGCCCGGCGTTCTCGACCGTCACCTGCGCCTTGTTCCGGAACTGCGCGGCCACCTCGGCCTGCTCCTCGAGCACCGTGCGCCCGTCCAGCGTGCCCTGCACCAGAAGGCTCGGGTGATCGATGCGGATGGGCGCCCGGAACCCCTCGCCGAGGTCCACGCCCGGCACGACGCCCAGCATGTGCGGCATCGGGAAATTCAGCGCGTCGCCCAGCACCGCCGTCCTCGCCTCGCGCGCCACCGTCCGAAGCTTGGCGCGCGAGATGCCCGACGCCAGGTCCATCGTCTCGGGCATCCCGCCGATGCCCAGCCCGCCCAGCATCTGGCCCACGAAGGGCGCCACGGCCGACAGGTCGCCGGCGTCCAGCTTGCGATAAAGCGCCGGCAGCCTCACCAGCGTCTCGGGGTTGGCGATCAGGCTGCCGGCCAGCAGCTGCACCGCGAAGCCGCCGACCTGCACGTCGGTCGGCGCCCCGCGGAACGTCGCGCGCAACGTGGCGGGCTCGGCTTCCATCCGGGCATGCACCCGCCGCATCAGGGCCGGCAGGTCCGGCACGGCCGCCCGCACCGCGGGATCGGCGTCCAGCAGGGCGTCCACCCGCTTGAGGTAGAGGTCGCTCCGCCCGGGGCGCTTCACCGTCTGGTCCTGGCCCTCCAGGCTGGCGAGGGCCACGCGCCGCACCCGATCCCCGTGTCGCTTCAACACCGACAAGCCCAGGTGCGAGCCATAGCTGATGCCCCACAGGTCGACCTGCTCGGCGCCCAGATGCCTGCGCAGGTCGTCGATGTCGTCGGCGCTCTGTTCGGTGTTGTAGCCGGCCATGGCGACGCCGGCCGCCGTCCACTCGGCCCAGGCCTTGGCGAACTCGTCCCGAACCTGCGCCGTCATCCCGGCCCGCGTGAACGTCGGCGGTGGGCCGGCGAACGGCGCCCGGCGCGGGATGTGGTTCGAGGCCCCCGTGCCCCGCTGGTCGAAGGCGATCACGTCGGCATGCTCGCGCAACGCCTGCAGGATCGGGAACCGGGGCCCCATCATCGTGCCCGTCGCGGTCCCGCCCGGTCCGCCCGCCAGGTAGACGATGGGCGGCGCGGGCTTCGACGCGGTCGAGGCGAACCGCACATAGGTCAGCCGGATCTTCCGGGATCTGGGATCGCGCCGGTCCTCGGGAACCTCGAAAAAGCCCCGCTCGGCGTCTGTCTCGGCGCCGCGCCAGCCCGTGAAGCGAAACGGGCCGGGCGGGGTTTGCGCCAGGCCCCAGGACGGGATCGCGAGGCCCGCGGCAGCGAGGATGGCGCGACGGTGGAGATGTGCATGACTCATCCGTCGATCCAAGCCCCCGTCCGCGGCCTTCCGCCTGGGCGCATCGGCCAAACGACGCGCCGCATCGGTGAATGGACGCGCGCCTCGGCCAGCGGCGCCGTAGACTGACGCGATGTGGCGCTGGCTCACGATCGCGGTCCTCATCGCCCTCGGCGCCGCCACGAGCGCGCAGGCGCAGCCGCTCCGTTGGGACGTCTGTCGTGGCGTCGCGACGCCGGCTGGCCCGCGGCTGTCCGACTGCCGGCCCCTTGTCGGCGCGATCGATCCGCAGGGTCGGGAACTCTGGCTCCGCGCCGCCACACCACCCCGCGCGTCGGGCGATCCCAGGGCGGTGTTCGCCATCGGCGCGGCGTCGTCCGAGGTCTGGTTCAACGGCCTGCGCCTGGGCGCCAACGGCCAGCCCGGTCCCACCGCCCAGACCGAACGTCCCGGCCGCTATCAGGCCGACTTCCCTATTCCCGAAGCGCTCTGGCGGCCGTCGGGCAACGAACTGGTCGTGCGCCTGTCGACCCATCACGCCGGCCTGAGGTTCGCGACGCCCATCGGCTGGCTGGGCATCGGCGCGGCCCGACAGCCGTCGATGCTGCCCCTGCTGGCGATCACCTTCGTCGCGGCCGGCGCCCTGGCGGCGGCCACGTTCGGTTTCGGCGCCATCTACGCCATGCGCCGCACGGGCTCTAGCCTCACCCTGGCGGCGCTCTCGGCCGTGGCCGCGCTGCAGGCTGGCGCAGAGAACCTCCGCCACCTCTGGCGCTACGATTACCCGGTCCACGCCTACCGAATGGTCGGCATCTGGGCGCTGTCGCTGGCGTTCGCGTTCCTGCTGATCTCCTGGGCCGGCTCGCGTTTCCTGCCCCGCCGCCGCGCTCAGTTGCTCGCACTCGCCGCCGCCGCCCTGCCGCTGACCTGGTTCATCCCCGGCTTCGACATCAAGACCGGCGTCGCCCTGCTGCTGGGCGTGGTCCTGGCCGGTGTCGCGGCGCTGGGCGGCGTCCTTGCCCGCCGCTCCGGCGCGCGACCTACCCTGGCCTGGCTGGCCGTCTTTCTCACGATGGGGGTACTGCAGCCGGTCTGGCTGCTGGACCTGTCGTTCTTTGTGCTGGCCGCCGCGCTGGTCCTGCCGCTGCTGATCGCCGAGGTGGTCCGCCTGGGCCGCGACGACACCGCCCGCGAGGCCGCTCTCACCCGCGCCGCCAGCCGCCCCGACCGGCTGACCGTCGCTTCGGCTCGCGGCGTCCAGCTGGTCCCGATCCCGGACATCCTCGCCATCGTCGGCGCCGACGACTACGTCGAGCTGCGACTCACGGGCGATCGCACCCTGCTGCACGCGGCCCGCCTCGACGCCCTGGAAACCCAGCTGCCGCCCAGCTTCCTGCGCATCCACCGCTCGGTGATCGCCAACCTGGCCCACGTCCAGCGTCTCGAACGCGACGGCAGCCGCTGGCGGCTCCACCTGGCCGAGGGCCCGCCCCTGCCGGTCAGCCGCGCCCGGCTTGCAGGCCTGCGCGACGCCCTCGACGAACCCGCCCCCTTGCGCGCCACGGCTTGACCGACGTCCCTTGACCGACGTTGCGGCGTCGGGCCAACGGGAGCGCATCCCGGAGGATTCCATGCTGCTCGTCGAAAAGCCCTCGGACGGCGTCGCCGTCGTCACGCTCAACCGCCCCGAGGCGATGAACGCCCTGTCCAAGGCGCTGCGCGCCGCCCTGCAGCAGGCGATCGCCGAGTTGGACGCCGACCCCGACGTCCGCGTCATCGTCCTGACCGGCGCCGGCGAGCGCGCCTTCACGGCGGGTCTCGACCTCAAGGAGCTGTCCACCGACCCGCTGGGCATGGGCGCGGCCAACGCCACCGACCCGGCCGAGAACCCCGCCCGCGCCGTGCTGTCGTGCTCCAAGCCGATCATCGGGGCGATCAACGGCGTGGCGATCACCGGCGGCTTCGAGGTGGCGCTGGCCTGCGACGTGCTGCTCTGCTCGACCAACGCTCGCTTCGCCGACACCCACGCCCGCGTCGGCATCACGCCCGGCTGGGGCCTGTCCCAGAAGCTCAGCCGCTGCATCGGCCCCTACCGCGCCAAGGAGCTGTCGCTGACCGGCAACTTCCTCTCGGCCCAGCAGGCCTACGACTGGGGTCTGGTGAACCGGGTGGTCGCCCCGGAAGAGCTGATGCCCGCGGCTCTGAAGCTCGCCGGCGAGATGGCCTCGATCGAGGCCGACATGCTGGTGACCTACAAGGCGATGATCGACGACGGCTACGCCGCCACTCTGGGGGAAGGCCTGGAGCTCGAGCACCAGCGCTCGGTCGTCCACAACCGCGAGGTCACCCCCGAGATGGTCGCCGCCCGCCGCGAGAAGGTGCAGGCCCGCGGCCGCACGCAGTAGGCTCAGAAACGCAAAACGCCGGCCTCACGGCCGGCGTCTCGGGACAAGCGTCCAGAACAGGTGCGCTTAGTCTTCCTTCGGCGTCAGGACCTGGCGGCCCTTGTACATGCCGGTCTTCAGGTCGACGTGGTGCGGACGCTTCAGCTCGCCCGTTTCCTTGTCTTCGTGGAAGGTGTTGGGGCCGAGCGCGTGGTGCGAGCGGCGCATGTTCCGCCGCGAGGGCGAAGTTTTGCGTTTAGGAACAGCCATCGGAAATCTCGCGGGCGTGAAAAAGGTTGCGGCGGCCAATAAGGGGGCCGCCACGTGAGCGGGGGCTTATGCATGAAACCCCGCGCGCAATCAAGTCAGGTGCAGGACCTCATCGGAACCCGCGCCGGCGGAGGTCCGCAGCCGGCTCTCCATGACCGTCACCGCGCGTCCGCGCAAGACGACGCGCTCGCCCTCAAGCCGCCCCTCGAAATCCGCCCCTCGGCCGGGACAGGCCTGCCGGAATCGGATCGGCCGCGACGGCAGCCGTTCGGCGAAGATGGGGACCAGGATGGCGTGGAACGAGCCGGTCGCCGGATCCTCCCGCAGGCCGTAGCCCGGGGCGAAGAAGCGATCCACGACGTCATGAGGTGCCCCCTCCGTCGCCAGCGCCACGACGCCCACATTGCCCTGGCCCCCCAGCCTTTCCGAGATTCGGCGCAGGTCGTCGTACCGGGGATCCAGGCGCGCGATCGTCCCCGCGTCGTCGAAGCGCGCCACCAGGTAGGGCCCAGCCCACACTTCAGCAGGTTTCGCTCCCAGCGCATCAGCGAGGCCTGCCGGCGTGGCGATCCGGCGGGCTGCCGGTCTGGGGAACGAGAGCTCGTACCGATCGTCGCCGACGGCGGTCGCGATCAGGTCGCCGGACGCCGTCTCGAACGCGAACTGGGGTTCGTCGAGGCCCTGCTCCACCCGAAGCGCATGCGCGGCGGCCAGCGTCGCGTGCCCGCACAGTGGGACCTCGGTCGCCGGCGTGAACCAGCGCAGGCCGAATCGGTTCGCCGCCCCCGTCCGCAGAAGGTAGCCGGTCGCCCCTGCGCCGTTCTCCGCCGCCAAACTCTGCATCCAGGCATCGGGCGGCCAGAGGTCGAACGGCTCCAGGACACAGGCGGCGTTGCCCAGAAACGGCCCGGCCGCGAAGGCGTCGATGGTCCACTGCCGCATCGGTCAGCTCGCGAGTCGGTGACGGAAGAAGTCGAGGATCTCGTCCCGCGCCACCAAGGTGGGCTCACCCTCGGCGTCGATCAGATGGACGGTCACCACGCTGTGCGGCGTCGTGACGAAGCGTTCGAAGAACGGGGGCAGGTTCTTGGTATTGGCGGCGCTGTCGGGCAGCACGCGCGGCTGGAACCGCGGCCCCAGCGCCTTCGCATAGGCCGCAAACCGCTCCGCCCGGCAGAAGCTGTCGCCCTCGAACCGGTAGGCCAGCACCGTGAGATCGTCGCGCTCCAGCCGCTGCGCCACCTGGGCCAGCTCCGCGTCGGCGATTTCCAGCCCGTCGGGGACGTCCAGGGGCAGCGAGGGCTGGGCAAGCACCGGCGCCAGCATCACGGGCTCCAGCATCATCGACAGCGCGAAGTTGCCCGTGAAGCACATCCCGATCGCCCCCACGCCCGGCCCGCCGCATTCCCCGTGCGCCAGGCGGGCCAGCGCGCGCAGCCAGTCGGTGACCGGGCTGGATACGCCCGCCCCGAACGCCCTGAACTCGGCGCTGACACAGGCCCGCCGAAACACCTGACCCGCCGTCTCGGCGTCCGGCAGTGCGCCGTCGCGCCCGAACAGCGACGGCATGTAGACGGTGAAGCTGGCCTCGCGCACCCATCTGGCGAAGCGGGCCACATGCGGGCTGATACCCGGCATCTCGGCCATCACGATCACGGCCGGCCCCGCGCCGGAGACATAAACGACCTTCGTGGCCTCCTGCAGGGTGATGTCCCGCGCCTGGAAATCGGCAAGCGCGTCCTCGGTCATC
Source organism: Phenylobacterium sp. (assembly GCF_965284355.1). Classification (NCBI taxonomy): domain Bacteria; kingdom Pseudomonadati; phylum Pseudomonadota; class Alphaproteobacteria; order Caulobacterales; family Caulobacteraceae; genus Phenylobacterium; species Phenylobacterium sp. The sequence goes on from NZ_OZ260078.1 coordinate 256,556, forward strand.
AGATCCGTCGTCATCATTCGGTCCCCGTCATCCTCATCGAAGACTGGCGTTCCCGGCCGGACCGAGCCAGTGTCGTAAATGACACCCTTCAGGGATTTTCGGCCAAGATGATCGTGGACGTCCTCACGCCTGCCGGCGCTTCGCCCTCCAGCGTCGCGATCACCTTCGAGGTCCTGTCGACCGCCAATAGCATCCTGCGGGGCCGGCGTCGCGACCCCGCCTTCGCCGTCCGCGCGACGGGGGACGCAGCCCTGGCCGCCATCGCCTTCGCAGGCGTACACGAACCCGCGCCACGCGGCCCGGCGGGGCTCGTGATCGTGCCTGGCTTGGCCCTGGCGAGCGAAGCGGCCGTGAACGAGGGTCTGGCCAGACCGGAACTGGTTGCGGCCTGCCGCACACTCACGGAGGCCGCGGCCAGCGGCTCCGAGATCGCGGCGTCGTGCTCGGGCGTGTTCCTGGTCGCCCGGGCGGGACTGCTGGAGGGCCGACGCGCCACCACCTCTTGGTGGCTGGCCCCCGCCTTCCGCCGGATGTTCCCGAACGTGCGCCTGGACACCGCGCCCCTGGTCGTGCGCGACGGGACGGTGACCACGGCGGGGGCCGCGATGGCCCAGCTCGACCTGATGCTGGCCCTGGTGGCCCGACACGCCGGCGCCGACATCGCGGCGGACTGCGCCCGCTACCTCGTCGTAGACGAGCGCCGCTCGCAGCTGCCCTACATGGCCATCAGCCTGCTGGCCGCGAGCGATGTCCACGTGGCGCAGGCCGAGGGCTGGGCGCGCTCACGGCTGCATGAGGGTATTCGGGTCGAAGACCTGTCCGCCGCCGTCGGGATGGCGCCGCGGACCTTCGCCCGGCGCGTCGAAAGCGCGACGGGGCTGTCCCCCGTCCGCTTCCTGCAGCGGCTGCGGATCGAGCGCGCGCTCGAGCTCATGGCCACGACACGGGCGTCCCTCGAGGCCGTGTCCCATCAGGTCGGCTATGCCGAACCGTCCACCCTGCGCCGCCTGTTGCGGGCCGAGGGCGTCACCCTGCCCCGCCGTCCGCCGCCCGGCCGTGGCGACCCCTCGCTGGCGGCGGCGTCCAGCCGCGTGCGGGCGGGGGACGGCTGACGCTACTCGAAATCGTCGAAGGCGATGTCGGCCAGCGTGCGGCCCACCAGCATGACCGCCGAATCCGCGCTGCCGTTGTTGCTGGCGCTGTCGGCGAACACGATCACATCGGCGCCCACCTGCACGGCCACATAGTTCTGCCCGTTCGCGATCTGCCCGTTCGCGAAGCTCAGCGCCGCCGCGTAGTCGGCCTGCGTCGACTCCACATAGTTCCCGGCCGTTCCGGCCCCCGCCGGCGCATTGCTGCCGTCGGCGAAGAACAGCCGGTCCTCGCTGGCCCAATCGGTGATGCGATCCAGTCCCGACGCCGTGGTCGGAACCGCGCTCTGGAAGAACTGGAACTGATCGGCGCCCGCGCCCCCCGAAACCGTGTCGGCCCCCTGCCCGCCGTCGATCGTGTCGAGCCCGACGCCGCCCAGGATCGTATCCGAACCCCCGGTTCCGGTGATCTCGTCGTTGCCGGCGCCGCCATCGACCGTCGCGGAACCGGCCACCACCAGGTCCAGCGCGACACACATGTCATCGCCGTCGCCCAGTTGGATGTTGTACTGGCCGACATCGAAGCCCACGACGTCGTTCCCGGCCCCGCCGTCGATCGTGTTGTTCGCCCGCGCGATCATCGTGTCGTTGCCGTTCCCGCCGATCAGGGTGTTCGAGCCCCCGCCGTCCTGCAGGAAGTCGTCGCCGTCCTCGCCCAGGATGGTGTCGTTGCCCTCGCCGCCGAAGATCGTGTCGTTGCCCAGGTTGCCGTTCAGGAAGTCGTTGCCGCCGCCCGAGAAGCCCTGGCGGTTGTCCAGCAGCCCGAGATCCCGGGGCGTGCCGGGGTCGGTGATGTTGATCACGTCGTTGCCCTGGCCGCCCAACAGGGTGTCGTTGTCGGTCCCGGAGCCCGAGAGTGTGTCGTTGCCCCGATTGCCCTGGCCGAAGTTGCTCCCGCCCGGGTTCGGGCTCGCGCCGACGACGATGCGGTCATCGTCCTGGCCGCCATAGATGACGTCAAAGGCGGCGCCGCCCGTCAGGCTGTCGTTGCCCTGGTTGCCCTGCAGCAGGTTCACGCCGTCGCCGCCGTTCAGGGTGTCTGCGGAAGCCCCGCCGTACAGGCCGTCGCCGCCCGCCCCCGTGGTCGCCTGGTCATTCCCGGGCCCGCCAATGAACAGCACGCCGCCATCAGTGAAGGTCTTGGTCGCCTGGGCGATCGCCGTCCCGAACATCACGACCCGGTCGCCGACCATGATGCTGGTGACGTCCGACGAGCTGAACAGCACGGTCGTCGTCGCGCCCGTCCCCTGATCCAGGATCAGCGTGTCGGCGGCGGTGATGGCCATCGCCTGCATCGCCGTGATGGTCGAGAAGTTGTAGGTCGCCACGGCTGATCTCCTCGTACGCCGAAGGGGTTCGGCTAACAGCGAAGCTCAACGGGCGACTGTCAACTCGGTCTCCCCTAATGGGCGAACAGGGGCGCCGTACGCCCAGGGCGGCGACCCGCGGCTTCGTGCGCCACGCCTGGCGCGTCTTGGAGGCCGAATGGGAGCGGATTGGCCGGGACTAAGTCCTGAACGCGCCCGCCGCGACGCTTGCGATGCTCGCATACATCGCCCGCATATGGTTCGCACACGAAACGGCGAGGCCGCGCACGTCCGCGGAGGTCGCGAAATCACGCCGCACCTTGAACCCCTCCTCATCACGCTCGGCGAGGCCCCTCTCGACCAGCACCATCGCGCGGCGTCTCGTGCTCTCGAGGGGCCTTTCCATGGACTGGGCGAGACCCAGGAAGGTCAGCCGACGTGGCGTGCCGTCGGACTTCACCGCCTCCAGCAGCGCGAGGTAGATCAATGCGGCTTCATGGCTTCCGGTGAGGCGCGAGACCTCGCGTAGAAAGTCGATGGCGAAAGCGGCGGTGGCGCGATTGACCACGCGAACGGGACTGACCGGATCGATTGGGCGGAGGATCGCCTCCACGACCGAGGAGGCGCCGACATCGAGCCCCGCCCTTTGGACATCGGCTGTAAGCCGTCGGAGCGCTTCGTAGGCTTCGATGGCCAGTGCGCGACGCTCGGGCCCACTCATCAGTTCCACAGGAACGACGTACCCGCCGTAGGACCGGACGCAGCGCTTGCGAGCGACCAGCGCTTCCAGCCGGCGGCGGACGGTTTCCCTGGGCAGGCCCGTGCGCGCCGCGAGCATCGGCACCGACGCGGGCTCTCTCAGGTCCGCTGGCACCGGTTCGTCGAACGTATCGTACGCCCCGGTGTCGAGCGCGCGTCTGACGTTCGCCTGGACCACGGCCGCCACGATGACCGCGTCGGTCGAGTCCCCGCCGCCCGTGTGTCGCCGGGACGCCACGGTCCGCAGAACGAAGCGCGAGCCCGCGATCAGGCAAGCCAGTCGCGTTGACTCCTCGGCATCCCTCCCCGGTGCGTTCGCGCTGGCGGTCATCGTCGGACCCTTGCGATTCCACCGCCGACTATGCGGCGGCGCGACCCATTCCGCTACGGAAAGTCGGGCGCCGGCGTGGCGCAGGATCCGCCCGCCCTAGACGAGGCGGCTCCGCTCCTTCGCCGCGCCAACGAAGCTCTGGAACAGCGGATGGACGTCGAAGGGGCGGCTCTTCAGTTCCGGGTGGAACTGGACGCCCACGAACCAGGGGTGGTCGGATCGTTCGCACAGCTCGGGCAGGACGCCGTCGGGCGACAGGCCGGTGAACTTCAGGCCCGTCTTCTCGATCGCCTCGCGGTAGGCGATGTTCACCTCGTACCGGTGGCGGTGGCGTTCCGAGATGTTGGACGCGCCGTAGATTTCAGCCACCCGGCTGCCAGGCGTCAGGACGGCCTCGTAGGCGCCGCACCGCATGGTGCCGCCCAGCTCGCCGCCCTCCGAGCGCACTTCCTTCTCGTTGCCGCGCACCCACTCTGTCATCAGGCCGACGATGGGCTCGGACGTCGGGCCGAACTCGGTGGACGAGGCCTGCTTGATGCCGGCCAGGTTCCGCGCCGCCTCGATCATCGCCATCTGCATGCCGAAGCAGATGCCGAAGTACGGCACCTCGTGCTCACGGGCGAACTGCACCGAACGGATCATGCCCTCCGAGCCGCGCTCGCCGAACGCGCCCGGCACCAGCACGCCGTGCACGCTGTTCAGCCGCTCGGCGATCAGGGCCTCTTCCTTCTCGAAGACCTCGCCCTCGATCCAGTCGAACTTCACGCGGACGTTGTTCGCCACGCCGCCGTGGACCAGCGCCTCAATCAGCGATTTGTAGGCGTCGGTCAGGGCCGTGTACTTGCCGACGATGGCGATGTTCACCTCGCCGTCGGGATGGCTCAGGCGGTGGGAGATCTCCTGCCACTTCGTCAGGTCGGGCGCGGGAGCTTTCTCGGCCAGGCCGAAGACGTCCAGCACCTCGGCGTCCAGGCCTTGGGCGTGATAGTCCAGCGGCACGGCATAGATGTTGTCGGAATCCATCGCCTGGATCACGGCGCTTGGGCGCACGTTGCAGAACAGGCCCAGCTTCTTCCGCTCGCTCTCGGGGATCGGCATCTCGCAGCGGCAGAGCAGGATGTCGGGCTGGATGCCGATCGAGCGCAGCTCCTTCACCGAGTGCTGCGTCGGCTTGGTCTTCATCTCGCCCGCCGTCTTGATGAACGGCAGCAGGGTCAGGTGGATGAAGCACGCATGGCCGCGGGGCAGCTCCTGGCCCAGCTGGCGGATCGCCTCGAAGAACGGCAGGCCCTCGATGTCGCCCACCGTGCCGCCCACCTCGACCAGGACGAAGTCGACGCCCTCGCCCGGATCCGACAGCACGAAGTCTTTGATCTCGCCGGTCACATGCGGGATCACCTGCACGGTCGCGCCCAGGTAGTCGCCCCGGCGCTCCTTCTCGATGATCTTCTTGTAGATCTGGCCGGTCGTGATGTTGTCGGCCCGCGTGGCGTTGACGCCCGTGAACCGCTCGTAGTGGCCGAGGTCCAGGTCGGTCTCGGCGCCGTCGTCGGTGACGAACACCTCGCCGTGCTGGGTCGGGCTCATCGTGCCCGGATCCACGTTGAGATACGGGTCGAGCTTACGAAGGCGGACCTTGTAGCCTCGCGCCTGAAGAAGCGCGCCGAGAGCGGCGGACGCGAGACCTTTTCCCAGGGAGGAGACCACGCCGCCGGTGATGAAGATGTACCGGGCCATGGGCGTTCAGATTAGCGGTGATTCGGGCACAGTTCGCCGCGCGTTTCGCCGCTATCCCCAGGCTTCTTCCTACTTCTTGGCCGGCTCGGCGGGCGCAGGCGCGGCCGGCGCGGGTTGCGCGGCGGGCAGCTGGCCGAACGGGCTCTGAATCGTGGGCGTCGGGGCCTGGAGCGGCGCCGGGGCCGAGCCGGCGGGGCCGGGCTGGGCGGTGCCGGCCGGAGGTTGCGGGACTTCGCGGTTCAGGTCGGCGGGGTTGATCGCGTTGACCTTCATGCGGTCGACGACCGAGGCCGAGCCGCGCTCGCGACCCGCGACGATGGTCAGCAGCAGGCCCAGCACGAAGAACGTGGCGCCCAGAATCCAGGTGATCCGGGTCATCAGGTCGCCGGCGCCGCGCACCGACATCAGCGAGCCCGTGCCGCCGCTCACCAGGCCGCCGCCCTCCGAACGCTGCAACAGCACCACCACCACCAGGAACAGGGCGACGATGACCTCGATCACGAGCAGGAGGTTCAGGAGCATTGCGGTCTATCCCGTGCGGGCAAGGTGAGCCTGGGCGGCCACACCCAGCCGAAATGAAGCGCGCGCTCTATCACCGAGCCCGCGCCAAAGCCATAGCTAGTGCGTCGCACCCAGGAGGCAATGGGTGCGGGGCTGGGTGGACGATGTTCGATTTTGAGCGGCTTCCGATCCTGGAGACCGAGCGGCTGCGGCTGGAGCCCCTGCTCGCCGGCGACGCCGATGACCTCTTCCCGATCATGGGCGACCCCGAGGTCATGGCCTACTGGGACCTGCCCGAGGTCGACGATCCCGACCTCGTCGCGACGATCGTCCAGAGCCAGGTCGACGCGATGGCCGCCGGCCGGGCGCTGTACTGGGCGATGCGGACCCTCGACGGCGGCGCCTTCCTGGGCAGTTGCGACCTCTCCGAGATCGACCTGTGGCATCGCCGCGCCGAGGTGGGCTTCATGCTGGGCCGCGAGGCCTGGGGCCAGGGCTATGCGCTGGAAGCCATGACCACGGTCGTCGCCTTCGCCGCCAGCGGCGGGATCCGCAAGCTGACCGCGCGCACGCACCTGGGCAACCGCCGCTCCGAAGCCCTGCTCCAGAAACTAGGCTTCACCGAGGAGGGCCTGCTCAGGGGCCACATCCTGCGGGCCGGCGAACGCCGCGACTGCCGCCTCTTCGGCCTGTTGCCGTGACAAGGCGGCGTCTACCGCGGCGCGCTGGGTAGGGCCCGCCAGAGATATTGGGGAACCACGAAATACACGAAATACACGAAAGGCTCAGAGGGCGATCCGCGCGATCTCGGCCTTGTTCGGCGACCCGAAGTTGACGAGCAGGCCGAGCCTGAGACCTGTTGCTCGGAGGTAGTTGATCAACTGCGCCCGGTGCTCGGGCGCGATTTCGCGCACGGCCTTCAGTTCGACGATGATCTGCTCGAAGCAGATGAAGTCGGGCGCATATCGCGTGCGCAGTTCTCGCCCTCTGTGTTCAAGCCGGAGCGGCCGCTGCGCCAGGAGTGGAATGCCTCGGAACTCGAATTCGATCTCCAGGCATTCCTGGTAGACGGCCTCCAGGAAACCCGCGCCCTTGGCGCGGTACACTTCGAACACGGCGCCCTGAATGCGAAACACTTCATCTGCGAGCAGGAGCGTATCGGGCCGGCCGGAGAGCATGCCGGCCTGTATTTCGTGTATTTCGTGGTTCCTGCGCTTACAGCGCCCGGATGATCCCCAGGAAATCGGCCGCCTTCAGCGAGGCGCCGCCCACCAGCGCGCCGCCGACCTCGTCGGCGTGCAGGATTTCGGCGGAGTTGCCGGGCTTCACCGAGCCGCCGTACAGGATCGGCACGCGCTTGCCGGCGTCGCCGAACATCTCGACCAGGGACGCGCGGATCGCCCGGTGGACCTCTTCGATCTCCGGAGTCGTGGGCGTCAGCCCCGTGCCGATCGCCCAGACCGGCTCGTAGGCCACCGAGAACGCCTTGCCGGCCAGCTCGGAGGGCAGCGAGCCCCGCACCTGCCCCGTCACGATCTCCAGCGCCTTGCCCGCCTTGCGCTCGTCCAGGGTCTCGCCGACGCAGACGATGGGCTCCAGGCCGAACTTGAGCGCCGCCTTCACCTTCGTCGCCACCAGCTCATCCGTCTCGCGATACCCGGCCCGCCGCTCGGAGTGGCCCAGGATCACCAGGCTCGCGCCGGCGTCGGCCAGCATTTCGGCCGACACGTCGCCCGTGAACGCGCCCGCGTCGTCCCAGTGATGGTCCTGCCCGCCGACCAGGACCGGCCCCCCGCTCAGGGCGGTCGCCAGGCGGTGGATCAGGATCGACGGCGGACAGATCGCCACCCGCGCGGGCGCGTCGCCCAGGCCCGCGGCGACGGCGCGGGCCTCCTCCAGCGAGGCTCCCAGCCCGTTCATCTTCCAGTTCCCGGCGATCAGCGGCTGCGGCGCGGTCATCTCGAACCCTTGCTCTTGAGGAGAGAGCGCCGCGGTTAAGCCATGCCGCGGCTGCTGTCACGTGCTTGCCCCACGGAACCCCCCTCCACTATACCGGCCCGCTAGCTCGCGCTGTGTCGCGGGGAAAGGACCCGAATGCTCGCTTCCATCCGCCAGTTCGCCAAATCCTGGCCCGCCCGGATTCTGCTCATCATCCTGGCGATCAGCTTCGTGGGCTGGGGCGCCCAGCAGGGCGGCTCGGCGATGTTCACCGGCGATCAGGTGATCAAGGCGGGCTCGCGCGTCCTCACGTCTCAGGACTTCGCGCGCGAGTACGACAACTACAAGAAGCGCATCGAGCAGGAGAGCGGCCAGCAGGTCACCCGCGAGCTCGCCGAGCAGAACAACCTCGACGCCACGGTGCTGAACGGCGTCGCCACCCGCGAGGCCTTTTCCGAGGTGCTCTCGAAGGCCGGCGTGAAGCCCGGCGACAAGCTGATCCTCGACCAGATTCAGAAGATCCAGGCCTTCTTCGACCCCATCACCGGCAAGTTCGACAAGAAGACCTTCGAGGCGCGCCTGCGTGAAAACGGCATGACGCCCGAGAACTTCGACGCGGGCCTGCGCGACCAGATGGCGACCCAGCACTGGGCCGTCGCGGTTCAGAACGGCCTCTCCGCCCCGCGCAGCTACGGCGCCCTGGCCGCCATCTACGGCCTGGAAGCCCGCGACCTCGCCTTCGTGACCCTCGCCCCCAGCAGCGTGCCGACCCCGGCGGCGCCCACTGACGCCCAGCTGCAGAGCGTCATCAACGAGAACAAGGACCGCCTGACCGTCCCCGAGACCCGCGTCCTGTCGGTCGTGCTGTTCACGCCCGCCGGGGTCCAGGCCCAGGCCTCGGCCCCGATCGACCCGGCCGAGCTGCAGAAGCGCTACCAGTTCCGCAAGGACACGCTCTCGACGCCTGAGGTCCGCAGCCTCGTGCAGATCCCCGTGAAGGACCAGGCGTCGGCCCAGCAGGTCACCGCCCGCCTGGCCCGCGGCGAGGCCCCGGCGGCCGTCGCCAAGTCGCTGGGCGTGGACGCGGTCGTCTACGACGCCAAGCCGATGTCGGCGATCAGCGACCGCAAGGTCGGCCAGGCCGCCTTCCGCCTGCCCGCCGGCCAGCCCGCGACCGTCCAGGGCGACCTGGGCCTGGCCGTCGTCCGCGTGAATGCGATCACCCCCGGCCGCGAAGTCAGCCTGGACGAAGCCCGTCCGATGCTCGAAGCCGAGATCCGCAAGGACATGGTCGCCGAGAAAGTCTACGCCCAGACCCAGGCGTTCGACGACGCCATCAAGGCCGGCGGCGACCTCGCCTCGGCCGCCAAGAAGGCCGGCGTCACGGTCACCCCGCTGGGCCCGATCTCGGCGCAGGGCGTCGACGCCCAGGGCCGCCAGCTGCAGGGCCTGCCGCCCAAGATCCTCGAGACCGCCTTCGCCCTGCCCACCGGCGCCGAGAGCGACATCACCGACCTGGGCGACGGCGCCTATTTCGCCGTGAAGGTCGACCGCGTCGTGGCCGCCCATGTGCCGCCGCTGGCCGAGGTCCGCCCGATGGTCACCCAGTTCTGGATCCAGCGTGAGCTGGTCCGGGCCCTCGAAGCCAAGGCCGCGGGCCTGAGCGAGCGCATCCGCAAGGGCGAGACCCTCGAGGCCGTCGCCGCCTCGGCCGGCCTCACCGTCAGCCGCGTGCCGGGGCTGACCCGCCAGACCGCCCAGCAGCAGCAGGCCCTGGGCCGCGAAGTCATCGGCCGCGCGCTGGCCGCCAAGCCCGGCGAGGTCTGGACCGCCGGCGCCCCGAACGGGATCGTCGTCGGCCGCGTGGACAACATCCGCATGGAGGGCGGCCCCACGGCCGCGCGCCTGTCCGAGATGGCCCGCCCCGAGCTCTCCCAGGTGCTGTTCCGCGAGATGGGCGAAGCCGCCCAGACCTATGCGCGCAGCAAGCTGAAGGTGAAGGTCGACCGTGACCGCGCCCGCGCGGCCATCGGCTTCGAGCCCCTCAAGCCCGAGGCGAAGGCCGGGGCCGCGGCGGAGAAGAAGAAGTGACGTCCGAGCCTCCGTTCGACGCCTTTCGATCGTCCTACGAAGCCGGCGCGCCCCAGGTCGTCTGGACCCGCCTGATCGACGACCTGGAAACTCCGGTCTCGGCCTTCCTGAAGATCGGCCACGGCAAGCCGTACGCCTTCCTCTTCGAGTCGGTCGAGGGCGGGGCCTTCCGCGCCCGCTATTCGATCATCACCCTGAACCCTGACCTCGTCTGGCGCTGCCGCGGCGACCAGGCCGAGATCGCCACCGGCGCCGACATCGCGGCGGGCCGCTTCACCGCCCAGAACGGCGGCGCACTGGACTCCTTGCGCGACCTGCTGGCCGCCTCGCGTATCGAGCTGCCACCGGGCCTGCCGCCCATGGCCGCCGGCGTGTTCGGCGCGCTGGGCTACGACACGATCCGGCTGGTCGAGAAGCTGCCCGACATCAATCCCGACCCGCTGGGCCTGCCCGACGGCGTCCTGGCGCGGCCCTCGATCATCGCGATCTTCGACGCCATCGCCCAGGAGATCCTGCTGGTCACGCCCGTCCGCCCGGGCGGTTCATCGGCCGCCGACGCCTACGCCGCCGCCCAGGCGCGCCTGCAGGCCGTGGCCGCGGATTTCCGCAAGCCCGCGCCGCCGCTGAAGGGCGACGCCCAGCCCGAGCCCGACCGCTTCACCACCCCGGTCAGCCGCGAGGACTACCGGGCCATCGTCGAGCGGGCGAAGGACTACATCCGCGCCGGCGACATCTTCCAGGTAGTGCCCAGCCACCGCTTCCGCGCGCCCTTCGCGCACGACCCGTTCGCGCTGTACCGCTCGCTGCGCCGCTCCAACCCCTCGCCGTTCCTGTTCTTCCTGAACTTCGGCGACTTCCAGCTGGCGGGCTCCAGCCCTGAGATCCTGGTCCGCCTGCGGGACGGCAAGATCACCATCCGCCCGATCGCCGGCACCCGTCCGCGCGGCGCGACGCCCGAGGAGGACCGCCGCCTCGAGGAAGAGCTGATCAACGACCCCAAGGAGCGCGCCGAGCACCTGATGCTGCTCGACCTGGGCCGCAACGACGTCGGCCGCGTCGCCATGCTGAAGCAGGCGGGCGCCAACGAGCCGCCGCAGCCCACCCGCAGGCCCCGCGTCCGGGTCACCGACAGCTTCTTCGTCGAGCGCTACGCCCGCGTCATGCACCTGGTCTCCAACGTCGAGGGCGACGCGCCCGACGGCCTGGACCCGGTGGACGTGGTCATGGCCGCCCTCCCCGCCGGCACGCTCTCGGGCGCGCCCAAGGTCCGGGCCATGGAAATCATCGACGAACTCGAGATCGAGAAGCGCGGCATCGGCTACGCCGGCGCGGCGGGCTACTTCGGCTCGGACGGCTCGGTCGACACCTGCATCATCCTGCGCACGGCCCTGTTCAAGGACGGGACCATGTACGTCCAGGCCGGCGGCGGCGTCGTGGCCGACAGCGACCCGGACGCGGAGTACGACGAAACCCTGCACAAAGCCCGCGCGCTGAGAGACGCGGCCGTGGAGGCCTGGCGGTTCGTGTAGGCGGCTAGGCGGAGTTATGGATGGATCGGCGAACCGCTGATCGGACGCTAGAAGCCGTATCTCGCCATGTAGGGGTAGGACCTGAACCCAGCGGGGCGCTCGTCCTCAGCCGTGTGAGCGCGAGGAAGGTCCCAGAGCCGCGGAACCCCCGGCGGCAAAGCCAGGTAATTCATGTCTCCGTCATCGTTCGCGGATGGCACCCGCCGCTCTGACGTTGGAGTGCGGAAGGGCGCAAAGAACCAGAACAATTCATAACCTGCATCGAGCAAGATCTGGGCAGATTCCGCGCGACGGGGGCCGCTTGGATTTGCCTCGATCAAGAAGACGGGACGAACCTCGTTGAGAAGACGGCTCGCGCCCCGCAGCACGTCAGGCTCATGCCCTTCCACGTCGATTTTGACGAAGCGCACATCCGCCGTCGCGAACTCGTCAAGCTTGAGGAGGCGCGTCGGTGTCATGCGCCGCACCGGCGTTTGTGCGTGGATGGCGCCCAGGTTGCCGGAGGACTGGAGGGTCGGATCGGGGAATCGAGTGAGACCGCGATCCCTGCCAGCAGCTGCGTGATAGACTTCGACGTTCCCGAGGCCATTGAGGTGAACATTAGCCACCAGGACCCCGGCCATGCTGCGATTGGCCTCGATCGCCAGGATCATCGACTGGGGGCATGCTTTGGCGACTGGCAAGCTAATCGCGCCCAAATTGGCGCCAACATCGATCAAGACGCCATGCCCGACGGCGGTCATGTAGTCTCGGATTAGATCGGATTCCGGCTTGGCAAACTCTCCGCTGTCACGAAGCGCCGCGCTGATCGTGTCATCGTTTGGAAGGACGTAAAACTTCAGGCCAAGGGCGTCGACTGTCTCCAGCATTGCCTGCCTATAACATGGCACGAGCGAACCGCATCCCAGACGTCAGAGTTCGCCGATGCGGGACCGTCGACTGACTCTAAATCTCCCAGAGATAGCTACGGCAATTCCCTCACCCAGATGTTCCGGAAGCTGATCGCCGGGCTGGGATCCCCATGCGCCTGCAGCTTGATCGGCGAGGCGCCGTGGGACTTGTATTGCGGCTTGCCGATGTAGCGGGTCTCGCCGGTCAGGACGAAATTGTTCTGCACCACCACGCCGTTGTGGATTGCGGTCACCCGCGCCGGAGACGTCACCTTCCCCGCCGCATCGAACACGGGCGCCGTCCAGATCACGTCGTAGGTCTGCCACTCGCCGGGCCTGCGCATGGCGTTCGCCAGCGGCGGGGCCTGCTTGTAGATGCTGGCCGCCTGCCCGTTGACGTAGGTCTCGTTCTCGAAGCTGTCGAGGATCTGGATCTCGTAGCCGTTGTCGCCGCCGCCGGTCGACGCCAGGAACACCCCGCTGTTGCCCCGCGCCTGCCCCGACCCGGTCGTCCCGGCCGGCACGCGCCACTCCAGGTGCAGCTGATAGTTCCGGAACGACCGCTTGGTTTCGATGTTGCCGCTGAGCTTGTTCACGGTCAGCAGCCCGCCCTCCACCTTCCACCCGGCCGGTCCCTTGTCGCGGGTCGAGACCCATTCGCTCAGGTCCTTGCCGTCGAACAGGACGACGGCGTCCGAGGGCGCCGCCGCATCCGTCGCGCCCGGCGTCACCACGGGCGGTTTCGGCGCCCACTGTTCGGTGTCCTGCGGCTTGGCCGCCTCCTGCGCGCACGCCGCGCCGACCAGCAGCGCCACCGCCCCGACCCCCAACAGAACCCGCTTCACAACCTGCCCTCACGCTCTTTGTCGCCAAGTTGGCCCGCCGCTCAAGCCCTGTCATCCCGGTTTGGGCGCCACGCGCTTCACCCCCCCGGAGAACGTCATGGCCGGGCCTGTCCCGGCCACCCAGATACGAGGCGCGCGCAGCAAGGCGCACCGTACTCCCCGCCCGCGCCCTCTCCGGAAACGGCGGCGCTTCTGGGTGGCCGGGACAAGCCCGGCCATGACGATCCAAGAAAGTGCGAACGAAAAACCCACCTACGACCGCTTTTGTCGTAGGGCCGTGTTCCACTCGCGATCATGTCCGAGCCCGCGCCCGACATCTTCGAAGAGGACCAGCTGCTGGCCCAGACGGCCCGCATGGACTTCGCCTTCGCCCGCCATGTGCAGCAGAAGGCGCTCGCCACCGAAGACACGGCCGAACTCTCCGACCTGGCCCGCGCCTACACCCGCCTGACCCGTTCGCTGCGCCAGACGCTCGCCCTGCTCAGCAAGCTGAGGGCCGACCGCGCCAAGGCCGAACGCGAGGCGCCGCGCCGTTCCGCACGAGATCTCCATGACCAGGCCGTCGATGAGCGCACCGCGCAGGTGCAGGACGCCGTCGAGCGGGTGATCTCCGCCGCCGCGGATGGCGACGAGCAGCTCCACACCGACTGGTGTCACCGCTTCGACCGCGAAGTGGACGACTGGAACGAGAAGCCCGACTGGATCGTGGACGACGTCGACGCCGTCATCCGCCGCGTCTGCAAGGCCCTGGGCCTCCCCGACGACTACGCCCAACGCTGGCGGGATCTGCCGGACCCCACCTTCTTCCCCGACCCCGAGCCCGCCACACCCGAAGATATCGCCGCCGGCAACGCCGCCGCCCGCGCCTTCACCGCCGGCCTGCGGCCCATGGCCACGGATCACACCTCGGCGCGTCCCGCGAAACCGCCCTGGCGCCCCTCCGGCTGACGCGCCGCCCGCGCGAAGCGCCCTCAATCCAAACCACGAAATACACGAAAGCGAGCCGGCTCCCGCCGCCCGCGGGCCGCCTCGTGCCTGTTCGTGTATTTCGTGTATTTCGTGGTTCAGATCATGACAGCGCCTGCGGCGCGCAGGGCGTCGCCCGCCCCTTACTCCGGCGCGCCCTGGGCCGTGTGTTCGGTCTGCACCGGCGGGGCCAGCACCATCACCGTGGCGAACACGACCGACGTCACCGCCAGCGCCGTGGCCGCCAGCAGCGCCGGCCACATCGGATCCCGACGCACAGGGCTCTTCAACAGCGAACGCGCGCGCGCCACTTCCCGGGGATCGAGAGCCGAATCGCTCATGGACATGTCCGCAGCATCCCGCCAGGCGCCTTCCGCCGCAAAGCCCCATGGCGCATTCCCTTCGAAAGCGTCCCTGGAACCCTTATTTGACGACGGCGCACGCCGAAGCGGAGTCCACTTCGGCTGGAAATCGTCTATGGAACCCCAATGATCCTCGTCGTCGATAACTACGACAGCTTCACCTACAACCTCGTCCACTACCTGAACGAGTTGGGGGCGGAGACGGTTGTCCATCGCAATGATGCGATCTCCGTCCACGAGGCGTTGGGTCTTCGGCCGGAGGCCGTCCTGCTCAGCCCGGGACCATGCACCCCGAACGAAGCCGGCATCTGTCTCCAGCTCATCGGCGAGGCGCCGGAATCCCTGCCGATCCTCGGCGTCTGCCTGGGCCACCAGGCCATCGGCCAGGCGTTCGGCGGCGAGGTCGTCCGCGCCCGCGCCCTGATGCATGGGAAAACCAGCCTTATCCATCACACCGACACGGGTGTCTTCAAAGGCTTGAAGAACCCTTTCACGGCGACGCGTTATCACAGCCTGTCGGTGGAAAAGGACGTTCTGCCGCAGGTTCTCGAGGTCACCGCCCGCACCGAGGACGGCGAGATCATGGGCGTCCAGCATCGGACCCGGCCGATCCACGGCGTGCAGTTCCACCCCGAGAGCATCGCCACCGAATGCGGCCACGAACTCTTGGGCAACTTCCTCGACCTGGCCGGCGTGAAGCGCCTGGCGCAGATCTGACCGCCGCCGGTCAGCCTTCATGTCCGCCGCCTTCAAGCCCCTGCTGATGCGCCTCGCCGACGGCGGCACGCTGTCGGAGGAGGACGCCGGCGACTTCTTCGCCGCCTGCCTGCGCGGCGAGCCGACCCCGGCGCAGGTGGGCGCGGCGCTCACCGCCATGCGCATGCGCGGCGAGACCATGGGCGAGATCACCGCGTGCGCGCGGGCCATGCGCAAGGCGGCCATCCATATCGAGCCGCCCTACCCCACGATCGACGTCTGCGGCACCGGCGGCGACGGCCAGCACACCTACAACATCTCGACCGCCGTGGGCTTCGTGGCGGCCGGCGGCGGCCTCAAGGTCGCCAAGCACGGCAACCGGGCGCTCTCCTCGAAGTCGGGCGCCGCCGACGTGCTGTCGGAACTGGGCGTGGCCATCGACGCCGGGCCCGAGCGCCAGTTCAAGGCGCTGGATGAAGCCGGCATCTGCTTCCTGTTCGCCCAGTCGCACCACGGCGCCATGCGCCACGTCTCCCCGATCCGCAGCGAGCTGGGCTTCCGCACGATCTTCAACCTGCTGGGCCCGCTGACGAACCCCGCCGGCGCCAAGCGCCAGGTCGTGGGCGTCTTCGCCGAGCGCTGGGTGGCCCCGTTGGCCCAGGTGCTGGGCGCCCTGGGCTCGGAGCGCGCCTGGGTGGTCCACGGCGGCGGCATGGACGAGATGACGACGACCGGCGAGTCCAGCGTCGCCGAGTATCGCGAAGGCCAGGTCCGCCTCTTCACCGTGACGCCCGAAGCCGTGGGCCTGCCGCGCGCCGCGCTGGCCGACCTCACCGGCGGCACGCCGGCCGAGAACGCCGTGGCGCTCCGCGACCTGCTGAAGGGCAAGCCCGGCCCCTACCGCGACATCGTCCTGCTGAATTCCGCCGCCGCCTTCCTGGTCGGCGACAAGGTCGAGACCCTCCGCGAAGGCGTCGAACTGGCGGCCCGGGTCATCGACGACGGCCGCGCCCAGGCCTCACTCGACAAGCTGGTCGAGATCGCGCCGCGGTCGCTGGACTCCTGATGGCCGATATTCTCGAGAAGATCGCTGCCTATAAGCGTGACGAGGTCGCAGAGCGGAAGGCCGCCCGCCCCGCGATCTCCACGGCCGGCGTCAGCGCGCCGCGCGGCTTCCGCGCCGCCCTGGAGCGCGCCCACGGCCCCGGCCGCCTGGCCCTGATCGCCGAGATCAAGAAGGCCTCGCCGTCCAAGGGCCTGATCCGCGCGGACTTCCATCCGCCGGCACTGGCCCGCGCCTACGAAGCCGGCGGCGCGGCGTGCCTGTCGGTGCTCACCGACACGCCCAGCTTCCAGGGCGCCGACAGCTACCTCACCGCCGCCCGCGGCGCCGTCTCGCTGCCCTGTATCCGCAAGGAGTTCCTGGTCGACCCGTGGCAGGTGGCCGAGAGCCGCGCGCTGGGCGCCGACGCCATTCTGGTGATCCTGGCGATGGTGGACGACGCGCTGGCCGCCGACCTGATGGCCGAGGCCCGCGCCCACGGCATGGACGCGCTGGTCGAGGTGCATGACGAGGCCGAGATGGCCCGCGCCGGACGGCTGGGCGCCGACCTCGTCGGGGTGAACAACCGTGACCTGCGGACCTTCACCGTCGACCTCGCGATCACCGAGCGCCTCGCCGCGCTCGCGCCGGCGAACGCCCTGCTGGTCACCGAGAGCGGCCTGTTCACCGCCGCCGACGCCGCTCGCCTCGAGGCCTCCGGCGCCCGCGCCATGCTGGTCGGCGAGAGCCTGATGCGCCAGGCCGACGTCACCGCGGCGACTCGCGCCCTGCTGGGCTGAGTCGGCTCTACATGAGAAAAACCGCAACGATTTCAGTGGGCCTAGGTGTAACTTGACATTAACGCGGAACACCTAGAGAACATCGACAGAAGTTGGCGGTTTGTTCTGCGAGGTCCTGAAATGCTTACCCGCAAGCAGCATGAGTTGCTCATGTTCATCCACGAGCGGATCAAGGAATCGGGCGTCTCACCGTCGTTCGACGAGATGAAGGAGGCCCTCGATCTGGCCTCCAAGTCCGGCATCCACCGGCTGATCACCGCCCTGGAAGAGCGCGGTTTCCTTCGCCGCCTTCCCCACCGCGCCCGGGCGCTGGAAGTGGTGAAGCTGCCGCAGCAGGCCACCGCCGCCGCCCCGCCCAAGGGTCGGGCCCCGTTCAAACCCCAGCTGGTCGAGGCCGGCTCCGCGGTCGCGGTCGCCGCCAACGACAGCCGCGAACTGCCGATCCTCGGCAAGATCGCCGCCGGCACGCCGATCGAGGCGATCCAGCAGGAACGCGACCGCATGCCGGTGCCTGAGAGCATCCTGGGCGCGGGCGAGCACTTCGTCCTCGAGATCGCCGGCGACTCGATGATCAACGCCGGCATCCTCGACGGCGACTTCGTGGTCATCAAGCGCACCGACAGCGCCGTCTCGGGCGACATCGTGGTCGCCCTGGTCAACGGCGAGGAAGCCACCCTCAAGCGCCTGCGCAAGAAGGGCGCGTCCATCGCCCTCGAAGCCGCCAACCCCGCCTACGAGACCCGCATCTTCGGCCCTGACCAGGTGGCCGTGCAGGGCAAGCTGGTCGGCCTCATCCGCCGCTACCACTGACCCATACGAAATCGACGATGAAGACCCGCTCGCCACGCCCGTGGCGGGCGGTTTTCATGAGCGCCTCCAGGCTCTCGAACCCGCCCTCCCGCGCCATGGCCTCGGTGACGTCGTCCAGGTCCACTTCCCGCAGGCGCGTCACCTCGATGAACCCGTCCAGCAGCCGGTAGCGCCCGCCCACCTTCACCCGCGGCGTCAGCCAGATCCGCACGCTGGTGGTGATCTCGCCCGACCGGACCCGCTCGCGCAGCGGCCTGGCGAACATCATCGCGGGTCATACCCCCAGGTCCACGGCCGCCGCCCCCGCTGGTCCTGCGCCCAGACGATCCGCCAGCCGCCGCCCTGCCGATAGAGCTCGGCCGAGCCGCCCGCCGCGAAGTCGGCCCCCGTCAGCACCAGCGGCGCCGCGCAACTCTCCGGCTTGAAGCTGTTCCGCAGGATCACCACGTCAGCTCCCGTGCAGAGCGCCTCCAACCTGCCCGCCTTCAACGGCCGCTTCAGGTTCCACGCCGCCGCCAACTTCACCGGAGCCTCGGCCTTCGCCAGGCAGCTCCACCGGTCGCACTGGAACCGCGCGTCCCGCTCGGGCTCGCTGATCACCGGCGTCAGCCCGCGTCGCCGCGACCACAACTCAGCGCCGAACAGCTTCACATCGGGCCGCAGCAGGACGCTCTCACGCCCCTCCCGAACCGCCACCGCCGCCCCGTCGGCGCTCACCCACACATCCGGAGCCGCAGGCCGGGGCGCCCACAGGATCGCCAGCGCCAACGGCAGGCCAGCCCACCGGAACGGCCCGCGCCACAGGCAGACGAACAGCAGTCCGAGGAAGCTGGCCGGCAGCACCCAGTCCGGCGCGCTGGGGATCACCACCTGCGCCGCTGGCGCGCCGGCCGCAGTCGCCGCCACCTGGTTCATCAACCCGATCGACCACCCCGCCACCTCCAGCGGCGCCTGCCCCAGGCCGAATGGCGTGAGCGCCGCGCCCAGCGCCAGGCCCGGCATCATCAGGAACGACGAGATCGGCGCGACGACGAGGTTGGCGAACAGGCCCCAAGTCGAGACGCGGTTGAAGTGCTGGATCGCGAAAGGCCCCGTGGCCAGGCCCGCCACGAAGCTCACCGCCAGGCTCGCCGCCGTCCAGGTCATCGCCGCCTGCGGCCAGCGGATCCACCAGGGGACCTCGATCTCCTTCACCGGCCGCGGCCAGACCTCGGCCAGGGCGACCAGCGCGGCGGTCGCGGCAAAGCTCATCTGGAACCCCGGCTCGGTCACGGCCTCGGGCTGCAGCAGCAGCACGCCCATGGCCGCCAGCGCCAGCGCATGCAGGCTGATCGCCTGCCGGTCGGCCAGGATCGCCCCGAACGCCACCGCCGCGGTGATCGCGGCCCGCTCGGCCGGCGGCGGCGCGCCTGACAGCACCAGATACCCACCCACCGCCGCCAGCCCCACCAGCGCGGCCACCTTCTTGCCCGAGACCCGGAGCGCCAGCCATGGCCAGGCCGCCACCAGAAGCCGCGCGGCAGCGAACGCGAAGCCGCCCACGATGGCCATGTGCAGGCCGCTGATCGAGATGATGTGCGCGAGGCCCGCAGCCCGCAGGTTCTCCACCTGCTCTTTCGGGATGAACGCCTCGTGACCCGTGGTCATCGCCGCCGCCAGCCCGCCGGTCTCGGGACCCAGGGCCGCCACGATCTTCTCGGTCAGCGCCCAGCGCTGGGCGTTCACCCACATGGTCAGCCTGAGCCGCCAGGGCGCTTGGTTCTCCGGCGTCGTCACGCGTGGCGCCCGCAACGCCAGGCCGACGCCGCCGACACTCTCGAAGTAGGCGTCCCGGGCGAAGTCGTAGCTGCCCGGGCTGGCCGGCGGCGGCGGCGGGTTCACAATCGCCAGGAGACTCACCACCTCTCCCGGCCGCGGCAGCGGCGTCCCGGGCCGCAGCGTGACGCGCATCCGGATCGGCGTCGTCTGGGCGTCCCAATCGCCCACCCGGATCGGGGCCAGCAACAGCCGCTGGCCGCCCTCCCCCGGTTGCGCGATATCGACCACCCAGGCCTCGACCGGCTGCGGTCGCGCGCCGGCCCGGGCCACCGGCGCCTTGACCGCCTCGGCCCGCAGCTTCGCCACGATGAAGCTGCCGACGGCGCAGGCCGCCAGCACCAGGCCCATCGTCATCGCCCGTGTGACGCTCCACCGCGTGGCGACCAGCAGCGCCGCCACGACCGGCAGCAGCGCCCACGCCACCCACGCCTGCGGCTCGCGCATCAGGCCGAAGTACGCCGCGCAGCCGCACCCCAGCGCCACTGGCGTCCACAGTGTCCACCGCTCGATCTGTGCGTCGGCCTGATCGGTCAGCCACGCCCCGATCCGTCGCAAACTCGGAGGTGTCAGATTAGGCCGGGGCCGATTCCGCGTGCTAAGAGGCGCCGCCGCGACGCTGGCCGCGCGGTTCCCATTCCCCTCGAGTTCGCCCACGCCCTCTATGACTGATCGCCCCGTTCGTACCCGGATCGCCCCGTCGCCCACCGGCATGATGCACATTGGCACGGCGCGCACCGCCCTGTTCAACTACCTATACGCGCGTCACCGCGGCGGCGCGTTCCTGTTGCGCGTCGAAGACACCGACCGCGAGCGCTCGACCGAAGCCGCCGTGGACGTGATCTTCGAGGGTCTCAAGTGGCTGGGCCTCGAGACCGACGAGCCGGCGGTGTTCCAGTTCCAGCGCGCCGACCGCCATCGCGAGGCCGTGGCTGAACTGCTGGAGCGCGGTCAGGCCTATCGCGACTACTTGACCGCCGAGGAGCTCGACGCCGAGCGTGAGGCCGCCCGCGCCGCCGGCCGCGTCGTCCGTTCGCCCTGGCGCGACGCGGATCCGTCGACCTGGCCCGACCGGCCCTATGCCGTGCGTCTCAAGTGCCCCCTCGACGGCGAGACCATCGTCCGCGACGCCATCAAGGGCGACGTGACCTTCCAGAACACGACGCTCGACGACCTGATCCTGCTGCGTTCGGACGGAAACCCCACCTACAACCTGGCCGTCGTCGTCGACGACCATGACATGGGCATCACCCATGTGATCCGCGGCGACGACCACCTGAACAACGCCGCGCGCCAGACGATCATCTACCAGGCGCTGGACTGGGACATCCCGGTCTGGGCGCACCTGCCGATGATCCACGGCCCGGACGGCGGCAAGCTCTCGAAGCGTCACGGCGCCCAGGCGCTGACCGAGTTCGACGATATGGGCTACCTGCCCGAGACCATGCGCAACTATCTGGCCAAGCTGGGCTGGGGCCATGGCGACGACGAGATCTTCTCGGACGAACAGGCGATCGCCTGGTTCGACATCATCGACGTGGTCAGCGCCCCGGCCCGTCTGGACTGGGCCAAGCTCAATCACCTCAACAACCACTACATCCGGCAGGCCGACCCGGTTCGCCTCGCGGACCTGGTGATCAAGATCCTGAAGAGCCGCGACGTTGCGGTGAAGCAGGGCGATGAGGCGCTGATCGCGCGGACCATCCCCTTCGTGCGCGACGGCGCCAAGACCACCCTGGAGCTGGCCGACGCGGTTCTGTTCGTCCTAAAGACCCGACCTCTGGGCCTGCCCGAGAAGGCGCGTGAGCAGCTGGCCGACGCCGACCTGCACGGCCGGATCTCGCGCCTGCGCGCGGCTCTCGCAAATGTGTCCGACTGGAGCGTCCCGGGACTCGAGGCGGGACTGCGCCAGTTCGCCGAGTCCGAAGGGGTCGGGATGGGCAAGTTCGGCCCGCAGCTGCGCGCCATTCTCTCGGGCGGCGCGCCGGCGCCGGACCTCGCCGGAGCCATGACGGCGCTGGGCCGCGACGAGAGTCTGGGCCGCATCGACGACGCGCTTTCGCTCTCCGCGTAAAAGGTATAATCGCCCAACAAGTGTTTCATATCGCAGGCGCGAAGGGGGTCTTATGGGCGACACGGCGAAGTTCGAATTCGGCGGAAAATCGGTCGAGCTCCCGGTGCTGACGGGTACCGACGGCCCGCCGGTGATCGACATCCGCAAGCTGTACGGCGCGGCGGACGTCTTCACCTACGATCCGGGCTTCACGTCGACGGCGTCCTGCGAAAGCAAGATCACCTTCATCGACGGCGACAAGGGCGTCCTGCTGCATCGCGGCTACCCGATCGATGAACTGGCCGAGAAGTCCAGCTTCCTCGAGGTCTGCTACCTGCTGCTGCACGGCGAACTGCCCAGCGCCTCGGAGTTTGCCGAGTTCGACAAGAACATCACGTACCACACCATGGTGCATGAGCAGTTCGACCGCTTTTTCCAGGGCTTCCGTCGGGATGCTCACCCGATGGCGATCATGTGCGGCGCGGTCGGCGCGATGTCGGCGTTCTACCACGACAGCACCGATATCGATGATCCGGAACAACGGATGATCTCGGCGCACCGGCTGATCGCCAAGATGCCGACGATCGCGGCGCGGGCCTTCAAGTACTCGCGCGGCCAGCCGTTCGTGTACCCGCGCAACGACCTGTCCTACGCCGAGAACTTCCTGCGCATGTGCTTCTCGGTTCCGGCCGAGGACTGGAAGCCCAACCCGGTCCTGACCAAGGCCATGGACCGCATCTTCATCCTGCACGCCGACCACGAGCAGAACGCGTCGACCTCGACCGTCCGCCTCGCCGGTTCGTCGGGCGCCAACCCGTTCGCCTGCATCGCGGCGGGCATCGCCTCGCTGTGGGGCCCAAAGCACGGCGGCGCGAACGAAGAAGCGCTCAACATGCTGAAGGAGATCGGGACGGTCGATCGGATCCCCGAATTCGTTCAGGGCGTGAAGGACCGCCGCTATCTGCTCATGGGCTTCGGCCACCGGGTCTACAAGAACTACGACCCGCGCGCGAAGGTGATGCAGCAGGCCTGCCACCAGGTGCTGAAGGAAGTGGGCGCCGAGAATGACCCGCTCCTGCAGGTGGCGATGGAGCTGGAGAAGATCGCGCTCAACGACGAGTTCTTCATCGAGCGCAAGCTCTACCCGAACGTCGACTTCTACTCGGGCATCACGCTGCGCGCCCTGGGCTTCCCGCCCGAGATGTTCACCGTGCTGTTCGCCCTGGCCCGGACGGTGGGCTGGATCTCGCAGTGGAAGGAAATGATCGAGGATCCGTCGCAAAAGATCGGCCGTCCGCGCCAGATCTATACGGGCGCGCCGCTGCGCAGCTACACGGCGATCGACAAGCGCTGATCGCCGCAGCCCCTAACGCATCAGGGCCGGACCCAAGGGTCCGGCCCTTTTCGTTTGGCCCGCAGATCGTGCCTTAGCGTGTCGCCATCGCGATCACCGCGTCGGCCGCCGCATCGTTGGGATCGGGGCCGCCGCGGCCCATCTTGAGCAGCGCTTCGGACTGGCGTTCGACCTGCCGGGCGCGCAGCGGGGCGTCGTCGAGACGCAGCGCAACCTCGCGTGCCAGAGCCGGCCCGTTGCAATCCGCCTGGATCATCTCGGGCGCCACGAAATCCTGCGCGGCGATGTTGAACAGCGTCACGTACTTCGTACGGATCAGCAGCTTCAGCACGGCGTAGGTCACCGGCGCCAGGCGGTAGGCGACCACCATCGGACAGCCCGCCAGCGCCAGCTCAGTCGTCACGGTCCCCGAACAGGCCAGCGCGACCGTCGCCGCCTTCATGGCGTCACGCTTGGCGCGCTCGCCCTCCACCACGTGCGCCCGATGGCGCCAGCCCGCGACCTGAGTCTTCACCGTCTCGGCCACCGTGGGTGCGGCCGGGATCACCACCTGCAGGTCCGGCCTCGCGGCCTTCAGGATCGCCACAGCGTCCTCGAAGACGGGCAGGATCCGCTGGATCTCGCTGGGGCGGCTGCCCGGTAGGACCAGCAGGATCGAGTCGTCCGCCCCCGCCCCAATCAAGGCGCGTAGGCGGCCGGGGTCGGCCTCGCTGAAGTCGATGGCGAGTGTCGCGTCGCCCACGAACACCGTCTGCAGGCCTTCTCGTTCAAACAGCGGCGCGTCAAAGGCGTGAATGGTGAGCAGCAGGTCGAACGCCTCCGCCGCGGTCCTGGCCCGCCCGGGTCGCGAGGCCCACACCTGGGGGGCCACGTACTTCACGAGCGGCAGCTTCGGCGCCTGGCGTCGCAGCCGCTGTGCCACCCGCAGGGTGAAGCCCCACGAGTCGATCAGCACCGCCAGGTCAGGCCGCTCGCGCGCCGCCAGCGCCGCGGTCTCGTCGGCGCGCTGCACAACCTTGCGATAGGCCATGAGGCCCTCGGTCAGGCCGAATATCGAGAGCTCGGCGATGTCGAACGGGCTCTCGACGCCCTCGGCCGCCATGCGCGAACCGCCGACGCCCACCAGCCGTACGTTGCCATCGCCCAACTTGCGCTTCAGCGCACGGGCGAGCCCCGCGCCACGGTCGTCGCCCGACGCTTCCGCCGCCACCAGCATCACGGTGAGTGGGCGCGTGTTCATTCGGCGGGACGCTCGACGCCCAGGATGAAGACGCCCAACTCGTCGGCGAGCGCGATGGTCTCTTCCCGATCCAGCACGAGGAGCCGTCCCGCCTCCCCCACGATCCCGGCCAATCCTGCCCGGGCCACGCCGTGGATGGTGGCCAGCCCGATGGTCGGCAGGTCGACCCGCGTCTCCTGGATCGGCTTTGGCGCCTTCGCCAGCACGCCCAGGCCAGCCCCCGGCTTACCGCGCAGGTGGGCCGGCAACTCGGCCACCCGCGACAGCATGGCGTCCGTCCCCTCCTGAGCCTCGACCGCCAGCACTAGGCCCCGAGAGACGACGGCGGCCTGCCCGACGTCCAGCCGTCCGATGGCGCGCGCCACGTCCAGCGCCTTCAGAGCATCGCCCAGGGTCTCCTCGCCGGGCGTGTGGCGGCCCAAAGGCCCCGCACCCAGGGTCAGGTCGTCCATGACGTCGTGCGCGCCTTCGACGGCGAAGCCTTCCTTCTCGAACTCGGTGACCAGCAGGCGCAGCAGAGCGTCATCACCCTTGCGGGCCGTGGCGATCACCTTGGGCAGCAGGGTCAGCCCGCGCAGGTCCGGCACGAGGCTGGTGAAATCGGGACGCGCCACGTTTCCCGCCAGACAGATCGCCTGACAGCCCGCGCGCTTCAGCACCTTGATGCACTTGCCCAGTTCGGCGATGCCGACCTCGGCCCCGGCATAGGGCGCGAGCGCATCGCCGGCGAACCCTTTCAACCGCACCACAAACAGCGGACGGCCGGACCGTTGGCAGTGCTCGGCGATCTCGACCGGCAGCCCCCCGCCCCCGGCGATGAGGCCGAGCTTGAGCATCAGACCTCGCGCTCCGGGAGGCAGAGCGGCCGGCTGGCGTCGGCGCGGATGAAGTCGATGATCTCCATCACCGGCGCGCTCTTGCCGAACGCCGTCTCGGTGTCGTCGATCCGCTCCTGGAACGTGCCTTCCTCGGCGAACATCAGGCGATAGGCCGAGCGCAGCTCGCTGATCGTCTCGCGGCTGAAGTTGCGGCGTTTCAGACCCACGAGGTTCAGCCCCTCGAGATGGGCGTGATTGCCCCAGACCATGCCGTAGGGGATCACGTCCTTGGTCACCGCCGCCAGGCCGCCGATGAACGAGTAGCGGCCCACCCGGCAGTACTGGTGAACGGCGGCCAGGCCGCTCACCATCACGAAGTCGCCCACCACCACGTGACCGCCCAGGGTCGCCGAGTGGGCCAGGATCACGTTGTCGCCGACGATGCAGTCGTGCCCGACGTGGCTGGTGGCCATGTACATGCCGTCGTCGCCCACCCGCGTGACGCCCTCGCCGCCCGGGCCGCCGATGTGCATCGTCACATGCTCCCAGATCTTGTTCCGGTCGCCGATGATGAGTTCGGTGGGCTCGCCCTTGTACCCCGTGTGGTGCGGCGGGCCGCCCAGGTTCGAGAAGTTGCGGATTGAGCAATCCTCGCCGATCCGCGTGCGGTTCTCGATGACGACGTGAGCCAGCACCTGGGTGCGTGCGCCGATCTCGACGTGCTCGCCGATGATGCAGTAGGGGCCGATGCTGACGCCATCGGCCAGCTGGGCCCCTTTGGCGACCAGGGCGGTCGGGTGAACTTCTACGGCCAAGGGATCAGGTCTCCACCACCATGGCGGCGAACTCGCACTCGGCGGCGACCTTGTCGCCCACCAGGCACTGGCCCGCGAACTTGAAAATATCGCCCCGGTGGCGCACCACCTTCACGGCCATCCGCACCACGTCGCCCGGCCGCACGGGCTGGCGGAAGCGGCAGTTGTCGGCGCTCATGAAGAAGATCGCCTTGCCGGCCGTATCCACCTCGAGCGACTTCGACATCAGGATCGCGCCGGTCTGGGCCATGGCCTCGATCAGCAGCACGCCCGGCATCACCGGATAGTTGGGGAAATGCCCCTGGAAGAAGGGCTCGTTCACCGTCACGCACTTGATGCCGACGATGCTCTCGTGCGGCTTGTACTCCTCGCACCGGTCCACGAGCAGCATCGGATAGCGGTGCGGGATCCGCTGAAGGATCTCGGTGATGTCGATGGTAGTGGGGTCGGCCCCCACCGGCGCCTTGCGCGTCATTTGTCCTGTCCCCCCCGGCGGTGCGCCATGCGCGCCAGCCACGCCGTTTCCTTGAACCAGTTTCGGAGCGGGCGCGCCGGCACGCCGCCCCAGGTCTCGCCGTCCGGAATGTCCTTCATGACCCCCGCCGCGCCGGCGACGCGGGCGCCGGTTCCGATGACGATGTGGTCGGCCACGCCGGCCTGGCCGCCAAACTGGGCGCCATCGCCGATCGTCACGCTGCCGGAGATGCCGGTGTGGGCGGCCAGGACGCAGTTGCGTCCCACCCGGACGTTGTGTGCGATCTGCACCAGGTTGTCGATCTTGGTGTTCTCGCCGATCACCGTGTCGTCGAACGCCCCACGATCGATAGTCGTATTGGCCCCGATCGTGACGCCGTCCTGGATGATCACGCGGCCCAGCTGTGGGATGTCGATCAGCCCCTTGGAGCCCACGGTGGCGCCGAAGCCCGGCTCGCCGATGCGGGCGCCGGCCAGGATCTTTACCCGATCGCCGATCAGGGCGAAGCCGACCGTCACATTGGGGGCGATGTCACAGTCGCGTCCGATGGCTACGCCTGGACCGATCACGGCGTTCGCGCCGATCTTCGTGCCGCGCCCGATCTGCGCAGCAGGCCCGACGACGGCTCCTGCCCCCAACACGACGCCTTCTTCGAGCCGTGCGTCCGCGGCCACGGGCTGACTGCCCCCCAGGCGCGGGCGGTGCAGGCGCGCAGCGGCCAGGGCATAGGCGGCCTGCGGATTGGCGACGATGAGCACCACGCAGCCTTCCGGCGCCAAATCCGCCGCGTCGCGCGGCAGGAAACAGGCGCCCGGCCGCGCGCGCGCAAGTTCGGCCGCGTACCTGCGGTCATTCAGGAAGGTGATGCTGTCAGGTCCGGCGTGGGCCAGGACGGCGACGCGGCTGATGAGGCGCTCAGCCTCGCTGGAGAGCTCGGCGCCTGTCAGGCGCGCGAGCTCGCCCAGCGGGACCGGGCCCAGGTCTTCGAAGAAGCGCGGATCGGGCATGACTCGAGCCTTCTAGTCGGACTCGACCCGCGCGTCGTGCTTATCGGCGCGGAGCCGCCGCCGCGGCCGGGGCCGCCGCCGGGGCCGGCTGATCCAGGCGCTCACGCTCGATCGTGAACTGGGTGATCTTGGCGTTCAGCGCCGTGACCAGCTGGGGCGTGAGGTCCATCGCCGGATTGGCGAAGACCACGGCGCCGTCGAGCAGCACCGAGCACTGCTTCTGCTGATAGACCGTACGCAGCAGCGGCGAGACTTCCTGGCCCAGGCGCTCACGCACCTTCTGCTGGGTCACCTGCAGTTCGCGTTCGCGCTGCTGGGCTTTGCGCTGCCACGCATTGTCCCGGACCTGGAGGGTCGCCGCGCGCTGTTCCAGCGTGTTGGCGTCCAGCGTGTTGCGCTGGCCCTCGAGAGCCTTGGCGTCGTTCTGGATCGCGGTGCGCTCACCCTGCAGTTCGGCGTTCACCTGGGTAGCGATCTGCTGCAGACGCTGCTGGGCGTTCTTGCCGACCGTGGAGCTCACGATCGCGGCGTCCACCGAGACCACGCAGACGCCGGGGACGGCGGCCCCGTGGGTCATCGCCGGCTGGGCGGTCGTAGCGGGCGCAGGCGCCGCGCCGGGGGCTTGAGCGAAGGCCGTCGCGCCCGTGAGCGCCAGGGCCACGGCGGTACCGGCCGCGGCAAAAGTCTTGAAGGTCATGTTTCCTAGAACCTGGTTGAGGTGGAGAACCGGAAGGTCTCGGTCTTGTCGTAGTCTTCCTTGGCCAAAACGCGGCTGAAGTCGAAGCGGATCGGACCCATGGGCGACTTCCAGAAGACGCTGACGCCTGCCGAGGCGCGCAGGGAAAGGTCGTCACGGATACAGGTATTGCGGGTGCCTGGCACGGCCAGGTTCGGGATCGTCTGGGTCGGATCCGTCGGGCTGACGATACTGGGGTTCAGGCAATCGACGTCGCCGGCGCGGTAGAGCTTGTCTTCCTTGTCCAGCTTGCCCAGCGTGCCGACGTCCGAGAACAGCGCCGCCTTTATCCCGTACTGCTCGGGCAGGAAGGTCGGAACCGTCAGTTCGACCGTGCTGATGGCGTACAGTTTGCCGCCCAGGGCATCGGCGCGGAAGGCGCTGCTTTCGCGGGGCCCGATGCCGGCCGTTTCGAAGCCGCGGAAGGTCAGACCGCCGCGATAGTAGCGATCGTTGATCCGAACGCTGTCGCCGGCCCAGCCCAGCACGTACCCGGTCGAGCCGGTCACGGACAGGATGAAGTCCTTGGTGAAGCCATGGAACCACGCCGCTTCCAGATCGGTGCGGACGAAGTTCACGTCGCCCCCCAGGCCGGCGAGGTCCTGGTTGAAGTCGATGTAGAAGCCGCGCGTCGGGTTCAGGTAGTCGTTCCGCCGGTCGAGGCGCGCGCCATAGCCGATCAAAGAGGTCACGAACGTGCCGACCTGGTCGCACAACGCCGAGGAGAAGCCGCCGCCCAGGGAGGGATCGCAGAGCGCGTTGTCGATCTCAATGTCGTCGGACCGCAGGGTGTATCGCACGGCCCCGCGGCTATCGATGCTGAGCGGGAAGTTGGCGCGCAGCGTGGTGCCGTAGGTCGTGGTCTTGTAGGCGGAGAACTCCGACAGGTCGTAGCGGTAGCCGTAGAGATCGACGCCGGCTGACACGTCGCGCTGCAGGAAGCGCGGCTCGGTGAACGAGAAGTCCAGCTGCTGGCGCAGCGAGCCCACCGACACGCGGGCGCGGACGTCCTGACCACGGCCGCGGAAGTTGCGCTGTGTGATTCCCAGGTCCAGCACCAGCTGGTCCACCGACGAATAGCCGGCCGAGAACGACAGTTCGCCCGTCGGTTGCTCTTCCACCTTCACCTGCAGGGCGGTGCGGTCGGGCGCCGAGCCCGGCACTTCGGTGATGTCGACTTCCTTGAAGAAGCCCAGCGAGCGGATCTGGCGCTTGGAGCGATCGACCAGAGCGCGGTTGTAGGCGTCGCCCTCGACCACGCTCATCTCGCGGCGGATCACGTAGTCCAGGGTCTGGGTGTTGCCGACGATATCGATGCGGTCGACGTAGACACGCGGGCCCTCGGCGACCTGGAAGGTGACGTCGACGACGCCCTTTTCGCGGTCGGGGGTGTAGCGCGGACGGACATCCACGAAGGCGAAGCCCGCGGCGCCGGCGGCGAACGTCAGCGCATCGGTGGACTGCTCGATGGCCTCGTCCTGGTACGTCCCGCCGCTGCGGATGGGCACCAGCGAGACCAGGACGTCCTTGTCCAGCTTCTGCAGCTCGGTCTCGACGGCGATCTTGCCGAACTTGTACCGGGGACCTTCATCGAGCGTGTAGGTGACGACGAAGCCGTTCTTGTCGGGCGCCAGCTCGGCGACGGCCGACGAGACCCGGAAGTCGTAGTAGCCGCGGTTGCGATAGTGCTTGCGCAGCTGCTCCTTGTCGTACTCGAGCCGGTCGGGATCGTAGTTGGCGTTGTTCGAGAAGAACTTGAACCAACGCGTCTCCTCGGTGACCACGACGTCGCGCAGGTCGTTGTCGCCGAACGCCTTGTTGCCCAGGAAGTTGACCGAGAGGATGCCGCTCTTGGGGCCTTCGTCGATCTTGAAGATCAGGTCGACGCGCTTCTGAGGCAGCTCGATGATCTGCGGCGTCACAGTGGCCGAGATCCGGCCGGAACGGCGGTAGAGCTCGACGATCCGCGATACGTCGCCCTGAACCTTGGCGCGGGTGAAGATGCCGCGCGGGCGCACGGTCACCTCGTCACGCAGCTTGTCTTCCTTGAGGCCCGAGTTGCCCTCGAAAATAACCCGGTTGATGATCGGATTCTCGACCACGGTGATGATCAGGTCGCCGTTCTGGAAGTCGATCTTCACGTCCGAGAACAGGTCGGTCCGGAACAGCGCCTTCAGCGCCAGGTCGGCGCGAGCCGAATCGATCTGCTCGCCCGGAGACACCGGCAGGTACGACACGACGGTCGATTGCTCGATGCGCTCGTTGCCCTGAACCAGGATGCGCTGCACGACGCCGCCCTGGATCTGTTGGGCGGCCGCCACACCGGGCACGGCGACGAGAGCGGTCGAGCCCAACAGGAGGGCAAGGCCGGAGGCGATCGCGGCGCAGGGTACGCGGTTTCTAAGCATCGAATCAGCCGTTTGAGGGACGAGCAGGCCTAGGAGAATAGGCCGCCGAACAGATTGAACACATTCAAGCGCTGCAAATCGTTCCAGGTCGCGAACAACATCAATCCGAGAACGAGCGCAAGGCCCACGCGGTACCCTGCCGCCTGAACCTTGGCGGCAAGAGGGCGCCGGGCCACGGCTTCGTACGCATAGAACATCAGATGGCCGCCATCGAGGACGGGTACGGGCAGCAGGTTCATGAAGCCGATGCTCACCGAGATCAGGGCCGCCAACTGCAGCAGGTTGAGGCTGGCGCGCACAACCGTGTCGAGGGGCCCGCTCGAACCGTCGGCGCCCAGCTGGGCGACGTTCTTGGTCACCGTGGCGATGCCCAGTGGGCCGCGCAGCTCGTCGGCATGGACCTGGCCGGTGATCATCCGGCCCAGGTAGTAGATCGTGGTCTCCAGCGTGCGCCACGTCCTCTCGGTCCCGCGGGCGACCGCCTCGATCGGGTTGTAGCGGACCTGGATGAAGTCGGACGGCTGCTGCGCCGGGCGGATGCCCAGCGAGCCCAGCTTCTGGGTGCCCGCGACGGCATCCTGAGACACCCGCCAGCGCGGCGTCGCCACCAGCGTCACCTGGCGGCCGTCGCGCTCGACGACGAACGGCGTCGGCACATTGGCCCGGACGGCGACCACTTCCTTGATGTCGTCGAAGCGGCTGATCTTGCGGCCTGCGGCGCTGATGATCGTGTCGCCCGGTCTGAAGCCGGCGGCTGCGGCCGCGGTGTTGGGCTCCACCACGGCGATTCGCGCCGGCACCACCCACTCGCCCAGCGCCATCAGCAGGCTGGCGAAGATGGCGATGGCCAGCAGGAAGTTCGCGATCGGCCCGGCCGCCACGATGATCGCCCGCTGCCAGATGGGCTTGAAGTGGAAGTAGCGCGAGATCTCGGCGCCCCTGCCCTGCTCGATCAGGTCACGGCGCATGGTCTTCAAGTCTTCGGCGTCCGGGATGCTGGCGGCGTTGTCGTCGCCGGCGAACCGGACGTAGCCGCCGATCGGCGCCCAGCCCAGCCGCCACTCGACGCCGGACTTGTCGGTCCAGGCCGCGATCGCGCGCCCGAACCCGATCGAGAACCGGTCGATCTTGGTGCCCAGCGCCTTGGCCGCCAGGAAATGCCCCAGCTCGTGAACGGTCACCACCACGCCCAGGACGAGCAGGAACGGTATGACCGCGAGGAAGACGTTCTGGAGAAACTGCATCGGGAGCTTCTACTCCTAGGCTGCGGCGAGGTCGCCCACGACCTCATCCGCAACGCGCCGGGCCGCGGCGTCGGTTTGTCTCGCGCTCTCCACGGCGTCGTTGAGTGTGGAGAGGTCGGCCGTTCGGTCCATTCGCTCGAGAGTTTCCGCGACCACGTTGGGGATATCCAGAAAGCGGATGCGCCGGTCAAGGAAAGCCGAAACGGCGCGCTCGTTGGCCGCATTCATCGCCGCCGGGGCCTGGCCACCCGCTTGCAGCGCCTGCTTGGCGATGGAAAGCGCCGGGAACTTGGCTGGGTCGGGATGCTGGAAGGTCAGCGGGCCGGCCGTCACCAGGTCGAGCTTCGGCGCAGGCCACGACAGTCGGTCGGGCCAGGCGAAGGCGCACGCGATCGGCGGCCGCATGTCGGGCGGCCCCAGCTGGGCCAGCGTCGAGCCGTCGGCGTATTCCACCATGCTGTGGATGATCTGTTGCGGGTGAACCAGGACTTCGATCCGTTCCGGAGGCATGGAGAACAGGTAGGCCGCCTCGATAACCTCCAGGCCCTTGTTCATCATCGTCGCGGAATCGATCGAGATTTTGGCGCCCATCGAGAAATTCGGGTGCGCCAGGGCCTGCTCCAGCGTGGCGTTGGCCATCTCCTCACGCGTGGCGTTGCGGAAGGGGCCGCCTGACGAGGTCAGGATCAGTCGCGACACCGACTCGGCGAGCGCTGGATCCAGCACCTGGAAGATCGCCGAGTGCTCCGAGTCGACCGGAATCACCGCGCCGCCCGCCAGCTTCGCCGTCCGAAGCAGAGACGGCCCGGCGCAGACAAGGCTTTCCTTGTTGGCGAGCGCGACCACCGCGCCGGCCCTGGCCGCCGCCAACGTGGGCGCCAGGCCTGCAAATCCAACGATCGCCGACATCACCCACTGGGCGTCCGCCGCGGCCACGTCGGCGACCGCCTGGTCCCCCGCTTCGCTGCGGATACCCGAGCCCTTCAGCCGTTCACGCAGCTCCGGCAGCAGCGACTCGTCCTGGATCACCGCCACCTGCGGTCGCCAGCGCAGCGCCTGCTCGGCCAGCCGCGCCACGTTGCGCCCGGCGGTCAGGCCGATCACCTCGATGTCGACGCCCGCCTGCTCGAACAGGTCGAGGGTCGACACCCCGATCGATCCCGTGGAGCCCAGGACGCTGACCTTGCGTGGCAGGTTCAATGTCCCCATCCCCAGTGATTGGCGAGCCGCAGCGCGGCCATGACCACGACGGCGAACATCAGGCCGTCGACGCGGTCCAGCAGACCGCCATGCCCCGGGATCAGGTCCCCGGAATCCTTGACGCCGAACCGCCGCTTCAGCGCCGATTCCCAGAGGTCGCCGGCCATGGTCGCAAGGCCGACGGCCAGCCCGATGAAGCCCGCCGCGAAGACGTTGAGCTGGAACGCCGGCAGAGCCGCCATCAGGGCCCCTGCCCCCGTCGCGGCCGCCAGGCCGCCCACGAACCCGGACCAGGTCTTGTTGGGCGAGAAGCGCGGCCACAGCTTGGGCCCCTTGAGCGTGCTGCCGACAGCGAATGCGCCGATATCCGCCGCCCAGGTCGCCGCGAACAGCATCATCGTCCACCAATGCCCCTGGTTCGTGGAACGCAGCCACACGAGGCAGAGCGCGGCGGGCGCGATGTAGAGCACGCCGTAGGCCGTGTCGGCGGGCCGCTCGGCGATGCCGCGCGCGATGATGGCGGCTGCGCCTGCGCTCAGGAGGATCGCGCCCCACGCCCAGATGAAGTCGCCGCGGTAACCCACGAAAACAGCTATAAGAACAGCCGCCGCGACAGCCGCCGCGACCCGCGTGGGCGCTACGGGCGCGCTCATGCCGCCCCACTCAATGGCCAGCAAGGCCACGCCGACCGCGATGACTACGAGATAGGGCCAGCCGCCAAACCAGGCCGCCGCCAGCACGGCCGGTCCCAACACCGCGGCCGACGCGACGCGCAGGCCAAGGTTGGTCCAGTCAAACCGCTTAACCGGCGGCGAGGACGTCATCGGCAACGATTGCGCCATAGCGCCGGTCACGGGCCGCGAATTCGGTCAGGGCGGCTCGGAGGTGCTCTTCGCCATAGTCGGGCCAGAGTACGTCCTGGAAAACCAGTTCCGCGTATGCCGCCTCCCAGAGGAGGAAGTTCGAAAGGCGCTGTTCTCCGCTGGGGCGCACGATGATGTCCGGCGGCGGCGAACCCGCAG
The DNA here is from genome assembly GCF_965284355.1 of Phenylobacterium sp. Classification (NCBI taxonomy): domain Bacteria; kingdom Pseudomonadati; phylum Pseudomonadota; class Alphaproteobacteria; order Caulobacterales; family Caulobacteraceae; genus Phenylobacterium; species Phenylobacterium sp. Next base: position 290,498 of record NZ_OZ260078.1, read on the forward strand.
TGGCCAGCAGCCCCGCGAACATCCCCTCGTCCAGGTCCTCGGGCTTGCGCCGGCCGGCCGCGACGTCTGCGGCGAAGCGGCGGGCCGCCTCGGCGATGTCGGCCTGGCCGCCGTAGTTGAAGGCGATATCCAGATGGAAGGCGGTGTTGTCCGCCGTCCGGGCCTGGGCGTCCTCGATCAGTCGCACCAGTTCGCGCGACAAACCCTCGCGGCGGCCGATCACCCGCACGCGGACGCCCTCGCGGTTCAGCCGGTCCAGATCGGTCTCGAAGTAGCGCTTCGGCAGCGCCATGAGTTCGGCGACCTCGGCGGCCGGACGGCTCCAATTCTCGGTCGAGAAGCCGAAGACCGTGAGCCAGCCGATCCCGAGCTTGGGCGCCGCAGACACGGTGCGGCGCAGCGCTTCGACGCCGGCGCGGTGGCCCAGGGGCCGCGGCAGACTGCGTTGCTTCGCCCAGCGGCCGTTGCCGTCCATGACGACCGCCACGTGCAGAGGCCGCCCCTCGGGACGGTCCGAAATCGCTGGATTGTCGGCGGCGGCCATCGGGAAACGCGATCCTACGAGATCAAACCTGCATGATCTCTTGTTCTTTGGTTTTCAAGGCTTCGTCCACGCGCTTGATGGCTTCGTCGGTGATCTTCTGCACCTCGGTCTCCATGCGCTTCTCCTCGTCCTGGGAGATGACGCCGTCCTTCTGGGCCTTGCGGCAGTCGTCGTTGGCGTCGCGACGCACGTTGCGGATCGCCACCCGCTGCTGCTCGGCATACTTGCCGGCCAGCTTCACCAGGTCCCTTCGACGATCTTCCGTGAGTGGCGGAATCGGCAGGCGCAGGGTGGTGCCGTCGACCACGGGGTTGAGCCCCAGGTCGGAAGCGCGGATGGCCTTCTCGACCGACACGACCAGTGCGCGGTCCCAGACGTTGATGGTGATCATCCGCGGTTCCGGAACGCTGATCGCGCCCACCTGATTCAGCGGCGTCTGCGATCCGTAGGCGTCGACGCGGATCTGATCCAGGAGGCTGGACGAGGCGCGGCCGGTCCGCAGCGAGCCGAACTCGTCCTGCAGCGCCGCGACCGCCTTATCCATGCGATCCTTGTACTTCGAGATCACGGGCTTCTCGGTGGTGGCCATGGCGGCGTCTCCGTCGTCTTGTCTTGGAATTGGACTGTAGCGGCTAGGCGATCGTCGTGAAGACGCCTTCTCCGTTGAGCACCTTGAGCAGATTGCCCCGTTCGCGGATGTCGAAGACCACGATCGGGATGTGATTGTCGCGCATGAGGCTGACCGCGGACGGGTCCATGACCTTCAGATTCTTGGCCAGGACGTCCTGGTAGCTCAGCGTCTCGTAACGCTGGGCGCTGGGGTCCTTCTTGGGGTCGGCGGTGTAGACGCCATCGACGCTGGTGCCCTTGTAGAGGGCCTCGCAGCCCATCTCGGCGGCGCGCAGGGCGGCGCCCGAGTCGGTCGTGAAGAAGGGCGCGCCAACGCCCGCGGCGAAGATCACCACCCGGCCCTTTTCCAGGTGCCGGACGGCACGGCGACGGATGTAGGGCTCGCAGACCGCCTCCATCGGGATCGCTGACTGCACGCGGGTGAACACGCCCACCTTCTCAAGCGACGACTGCAGCGCCAGCGCGTTCATGATGGTGGCCAGCATGCCCATGTAGTCGGCGCTGGCCCGTTCCATCCCGGCCTCGGCCAGAGCGGCCCCGCGGAAGAAGTTGCCGCCGCCCACGACCACGCAGATCTGCACGCCGGCGCGCGCGACCTGGGCGATTTCGTCGGCCACGGCGGCCAGGGTGGCGGGATCGATCCCGAACTTGTCGCCGCCGACGCCGGCCTCCCCCGACAGCTTCAGGAGGATGCGTTTGTGGCGCGGCTGTACGGGCATGCGGGCGGAATCCTGGCGACGTGTCGGGGGAACATACAGGAAGGGCGCGGTACGTCGAACGTACCGCGCCCTCTTTTGGGTCACGTCAGGCGGTTTAGGCCTGGCCGGTCATCGAGGCCACTTCGGCGGCGAAGTCGTCAGCTTTTTTTTCCACGCCTTCGCCCAGGGCGAGACGCACGAAGCCTTTCACCGTCACCGGCGAGCCGACCTCCTTGGCCGTCTCGGAGACCAGCTGCTCGATGGTCTGGTCCGGGTTCATGACGAAGGGCTGCGCCAGAAGCACGACCTCTTCCTGCCATTTCCGGATCCGGCCCTCGACCATCTTCTCGGCGATTTCCTTCGGCTTGCCCGACTCCATCGCCATCTGCACCTGGATTTCGCGCTCCTTCGAGACGACTTCCGGGTCCAGCTCACTGGCGTTCAGGGCCAGCGGCGGCGTAGGCGTGCCAGCCACGTGGAGCGCGATCTTGCGCGCCACTTCGGCCAGGGTCGCCTGGTCGCCCGCACCTTCCAGCGCCACCAGCACCGCCAGCTTGGCGACATCGTCGCCCTGCTTGTTGTGCAGATAGAGCGAGACGGCGCCCGCATCGACCGACAGCTTGGCCGCGCGGCGCAGCTGCATGTTCTCGCCGATGGTCGCGATCAGGTTGGTGACCACGTCCGAGACCACTTCGCCCTTGGCCGTCTTGGCGGCCGAGATCGCGGCCACATCGCCGCCGACCGCCAGCGCCACGTCCGCGAAGTCGCGGGCGGCTTGTTGGAACTGGTCGTTCTTGGCCACGAAGTCGGTTTCAGCGTTGAACTCGACCAGCACGCCGGTCTTGCCGTCGGCGCCGATCTTGCCGGCCACGAGGCCTTCAGCGGCAGCGCGGTCGGCCTTCTTGGCGGCCTTGGCCAGGCCCTTGGTGCGCAGCCAGTCCATCGACGCTTCGATATCGCCGTTGTTTTCCTGCAAGGCTTTCTTGCAGTCCATCATGCCAACGCCGGATTTTTCGCGCAGGTCCTTGACCAGCGCAGCGGTGATTTCCGCCATGGTCAGCTCCTCTTAGGTCTTTGAATCACGACGGACCCCCATGTGAGGGCCCGTCGTCAGGGTTTTGTGACAGCCAGACGCCCGGAGGCGCCTTAGCCCGCTTGTTCTTCGCTCGCCGCGGGAGCGCCGCCTTCCACCTGGGCGTCGGCCGTCACGGCCTCCGCGGCGGTGGTATCCGGCTCGGCGGCCGCGGTCATCTCGGCTTCGAGAGCCGCCGCTTCCGGCGCCGACACCGCGGGCTCAGCCGCGACTTCCGGCGTCAGTTCACGGGCCAGCGTGGGCTCGATCGGGGCCACCGAGGCGCCCAGGTCGACACCCGCCGCCGACTGGCCGGCCGCGAGGCCGTCCAGGATCGCGTCGGCCATCAGGTCGCAGTACAGCTGGATGGCGCGCGCGGCGTCGTCGTTGCCCGGGATCGGATAGGTGATGCCGTCCGGGTTGCAGTTGGTGTCGAGGATGGCGATGACCGGGATGTTCAGCTTCCGGGCTTCCTGGATCGCGATCGCTTCCTTGTTGGTGTCGATCACGAACATCAGGTCGGGGATGCCGCCCATGTCCTTGATGCCGCCCAGCGACAGCTCCAGCTTGTCGCGCTCGCGCGTCAGCTGCAGCAGCTCCTTCTTCGAGCGGCCCTGGCCGTCGCCGGAAACCAGCGAGTCGGTTTCGCGCAGGCGCGCGATCGAGCCCGACACGGTGCGCCAGTTGGTGAGCGTGCCGCCCAGCCAGCGGTGGTTCACGTAGTACTGGGCGCAACGCTTCGCGGCGGTCGCGATCGGCTCGGACGCCTGACGCTTCGTGCCCACGAACAGGATGCGGCCGCCGCCGGCGGCGACTTCACGCACCTTCACCAGCGCCTGGTGCAGCAGCGGAATCGACTGCGACAGGTCGATAATGTGGATGTTGGAGCGCGAACCGAAGATGTACTTGTCCATCTTCGGGTTCCAGCGGTGCGTCTGGTGGCCGAAGTGGGCGCCGCTCTCGAGCATCTGGCGCATGGAAATTTCAGGCAGAGCCATCGTCTGTATCTCGTCTTTCTTCCGGTTGAACCGCCGCGGGCAAACCCTCCCTGGGGAGGACCGGAACGGACTGAACAGGATGTCTCCCTGCCAGGCCCGCACACCCGCGTGTGGATTGGAGCGGCGCATGTAGGGGGAAAGCGCCAGAAAATCAAGCCGCCCCATCGCGGGCGGGTCGCGCGCAGAAAGTTGATCCGGCGGCCTTCGGACCGCCGACTGCGAAGCTCAGCGGCGCTTGTCGCAGGCGTTGACGTAGACGCTGGTCTCGCAGGGCTTGGCGCCCGACGTCGACGGCTTCGGGCTCGCATAGACCGAGCTCGACTTGTACGGCTCGTACGACTTGAACCCGCCCCCGGCGGACGGCGGGGTCCCATAGGTTCTGGCGCTGCCTGATGGGGGCTGGTGGGCCTCGACGCCATAGGACGGCCGCGGCGCGGAGGACGACGGCGCCCCGAAGCCCGTCGCGGGCTTCCTGCCGCTGTTGAACGTGCCTTGGGCCAGGGTTGGCCCGGCGGCCAGCGCCGCGACGACGGTGACAAGTGCGATCAACTTCACAGCGCGCTCCCCGATTTCTCCCGTCAGAGAAGCACGAGCTTGGCCTTGGCGCGAGCTAAAGATGCCCGGCCATGGCGACGCATCGGCCCCGCAGACCCCGCGCGAGGTTCCGGCGTACGCCTCAGGCCATGATGACCGGGCGCCGCCGCAACGCCATCCCGATCGCGCCGAAGCCCAGGATCAGCAACGCCCAGGTCCCCGGCTCGGGAACGACGCTTTCGGCGACATTGAGCCTGGCCGTGCCGCGTCGCGCCACCGAGTAGCTGTCGTCGCGCAGCATCTCGCCTGTCTCAGGATTGAACGCGTAGTCATCGTGGCTCACGCCGCCCATCACTTCGAAGCCGCCGTTGGCGTCGAGACCGCGCAGCATCACGTAGAGGTCGTTGGTGGTTGTAAGGCCGCCGTACGGCAGAAAGGTCTGTCGCACCGGCAGCGTCGAGAGGGAAAAGTAGTAGCCGTCCTGCCTCACGACGCCCGGATCCGTGTCGAAGACGCGGCCGCCGTTGCTGCTGATGAAGGCCTGGGAGTCACCCCGGTACGGGGGAACGCCGACGTCTACCTGGGTCGCGAACACCCGATACCGGACCTGGTCGCCGTCCACGCCGCTCAGCGCCAGGAGGTCCGCATCCGGCGGCCCCCCCGTGGCCGGGCCCAGCAGCGAAACGATGCGGAGCACCTCGCCTTGGGAGTTGATCGTCGTGTTGTCGAGCCGCCGCGCCGGCGTGAAGTCGATCGTCAGCTTGTGGCTGTAGGGAACGAAGCGATCGTCCGCGATGCAGTCGACCGCGTTGCAGTTCGTCTGCGACGTCATCTGGATATCGAACACGAACTTCGCGGCGTGGGCTGAGGAGCCGCCCATCAGCACAATCGCGGCGGCGACGGAGGCCATGCGGACCACAGTCATCGGAAACTCCCTTCGGAGACCGAAAGCGGCCGGCCTCTCACAGCCTCCAGGGTGACACCCGGGCGTGGCAGCGAAAATTGGCCATAGGTCTTAGGACTAAAGTCGTAGCCGCCGGCCGGATTGACGCGCAAAGGCGGCCCGCGCGATCACAGATCCTCGACGAAGACCACGCCTGGCGCGGTCTTGATTGCACCGCGCACGGCGCCGTCCAGGGTGAAACGGCCAGGCAGCTTCAGCTCGACCTCGCGGCCGGCGCCCAGCTGGGTGGTCAGCAGCACCTCCCCGCCCCGGCTGTTCGTGACGCCCAGGCGCTTCTTGATCGCCTCGATCTCGGCATTGGGCGAGACGTGGACGCGCAGGCCCGCGACCACGTTCTCGATCGCCTTCTCCACGGGTTCGACGTCATCGCCGAAGAAGCGAACCTCGCCGTCGCTGGCCTTGGCCCGCACCCTGAGCGCCACCGCCTTGCCGGGCTCGAGGAAGTCGCGGCACTTCTTCAGGCTCTCGGGCGGAAACAGCACCTCATACTCCCCGGTGGGGTCCGAGAAGGTGACGAAGGCGAACTTCTCGCCCGAGCGCGACGGACGCTCCTGCTTGCGACGCACCACGCCCGCCATCCGCAGCGCCTCGGCGCCGCCGAGGGCCTTGGCGATGGCGTCGGTCAGCAGGTCGGTCCGCTTTCGGCGCAACGCCTCGACCATGTCGTCCAGCGGGTGACCGGACAGGTAGAAGCCTACGGCCGCCAGCTCCTCGTCCAGGCGCTCGGTCGGCGTCCACGGATCGGTGCGCGGCATCTTGTTGCGCTGGGCCTGGATCAGGTCGGCGTTAGAGTCGCCGAACAGGCCGCCCTGGTCTGACTCCCGCTGGGCCGCCACGCTCTGGCTCACGCCCAGCAGGATCTCGGCCGCGGCCATCAGCTGGGCGCGGTTGGGGTGAATGTTGTCGAATGCGCCGGCGCGCGCGAGCGTCTCGAAGGTGCGCTTGTTGACCTGCCGCGGGTCGACCCGCTCGACGAAATCGAAGATGTCGCGGAACGGGCCGCCCTCGCGGCGCACCTGCACCACGTGCTCCATGGCCTGCATGCCGACGTTGCGGATGGCGCCCAGGGCGTAGAGCACCTCGCCGTCCTCCACGTCGAAATCGGCCATCGAGCGGTTCACGCAGGGCGGCCGGATCTTCACGCCGAAGCGCTTGGCGTCCTGATAGAACACCGAGAGCTTGTCGGTGTTCGCGATATCGAGGCTCATCGAGGCGGCGAAGAACTCGACCGGCGCGTTCGCCTTCAACCAGGCGGTCTGGTAGCTGACGACCGCGTAGGCGGCGGCGTGCGACTTGTTGAAGCCGTAGCCGGCGAACTTGTCGACCAGGTCGAAGATCGAGCCGGCCTGCGCGCCCGGCACGCCCTTGGCCTCGGCGCCCGAGACGAAGCGGGCGCGCTGGAGCTCCATCTCCTCCTTCTTCTTCTTGCCCATGGCGCGGCGCAGAAGGTCCGCTTCGCCCAGGCTGTAGCCGGCCAGGATCTGGGCGATCTGCATCACCTGCTCCTGGTAGACGATGATGCCGTAGGTCTCCTTCAGGACCCCCTCCAGCATCGGGTGCAGGTAGTCGATCTCGCGGCGGCCGAACTTGCAGTCGACGAAGGCCGGGATGTTGTCCATCGGCCCCGGGCGGTACAGCGACACGATGGCGGTGACGTCCTCGATCGACCCGGGCCGCAGCTGCCGCAGGGTGTCGCGCATCCCCTGCCCTTCGAGCTGAAAGACCCCGATGGTCTGGGCGTTGCTCATCAGCTCGTAGGCCGGGCCATCGTCCAGCGGCAGCGCGGCCATGTCCACGGCCGAGCCGCGCTTCTCGAGGTACTTCACCGCCCGGTCGATCACGGTGAGCGTCTTCAGCCCGAGGAAGTCGAACTTCACCAGGCCAGCGCTCTCGACCCACTTCATGTTGAACTGGGTCGCGGGCAGCTCGGAACGCGGATCGCGGTAGAGCGGCGTCAGCTGGGTCAGCGGACGGTCGCCGATCACGACGCCGGCGGCGTGGGTCGAGGCGTTGCGGTAGAGGCCCTCAAGCTGCAGCGAAATCTCCAGCAGCCGAGCCACCGCCTCGTCGCGCTTGCGCTCTTCCTTGAGGCGCGGCTCGATCTCGATGGCCTGGGCCAGCGTCACCGGGTTGGCGGGATTGGCCGGCACCATCTTGGCCAGCCGGTCCACCTGGCCCAGCGGCAGCTGAAGCACGCGTCCCACATCCCGCAGCACGGCCCGGGCCTGCAGCGTGCCGAAGGTGATGATCTGGGCGACCCGGTCACGGCCGTAGCGCTGCTGCACGTAGGAGATCACCTCCTCGCGACGCTCCTGGCAGAAGTCGATGTCGAAGTCGGGCATCGACACGCGTTCGGGGTTCAGGAAGCGCTCGAACAGCAGCCCGTACTGCAGCGGATCGAGGTCGGTGATGGTCAGCGAGTAGGCCACCAGGGAGCCGGCGCCCGACCCCCGTCCAGGGCCCACTGGAATGCCGCGGGCCTTCGCCCACTTGATGAAGTCCGACACGATGAGGAAGTAGCCGGGGAACCCCATCTGGGTGATCACCTGGATCTCGCGCTCCAGGCGGGCCTCGTAGTCGGCGACCGGGAAGCAGTTGGCGCGGCCGGCGGCGATCCGCAGCTTCAGGCCTTCCCGCGCCTGGTGCGCCAGTTCCTCGTTTTCCGTGCGCCCGTCGCTGCCCGGGAAGCGCGGCAGCAGCGGGTCGCGCTTGTTGACCATGAAGGCGCAGCGCCTGGCGATATCCAGGGTGTTGTCGCAGGCCTCGGGCAAGTCGGAGAACAGCGCCCGCATTTCGGCTGCCGACTTGAAGCCGTGCTCTGGCGTAACCCGCCGCCGCTCGTCCTGCCCCACGAAGGCGCCATCGGCGATGCAGAGCAGCACATCGTGCGCCGCATAGGCCTGGGCGTTCTTGAAATAGACGTCGTTGGTGGCGACGAGGGGGACGTCCTCCTCATAGGCGAAGCCGACCAGCCCAGCCTCGGCGGCGGGCTCGCTGGGCGAGCCGTGCCGTTGCAGCTCGGCGTAGAAGCGGTCGACGAACACCCGCTTCATCTCGGTCAGCACCGCGCGGCCCTCATCGACCTTGCCCGCGGCGAACAGGTGGTCGACCGGACCGTCGGGCCCGCCCGAGAGCAGGATCAGGCCCTCGCTCAGTTCGCAGACCTTCGCCCAGGGAACATGCGGCTCCTCGCTGGCGTCGATCTCGAGGTACGCGATGGAGGACAGGTCGCAGAGGTTGAGATAGCCGCGCTCGTTCTGCGCGATCAGCATGACCGTGGGGGTCTTGGCCCAGCGCTCGGGCAGCGCCTCGCCGATCCCGCTCACCGGCAGCGCGCAGCCGATGATCGGCTGCACGCCCTCGCCCTTGGTAGCGACAGAGAATTCCAGAGCGCCGAACAGATTGGCCCGATCGGCCAGCCCCACGGCCGGCATCCCATCGCCCTTGGCCAACGCGCCGATCTTGTCGGCCTTGATGGCGCCTTCCAGAAGCGAATAGGCGGACCGGACCCGGAGGTGGACGAACCCTTCGTCGCTTCCCCCTGCCAAGGCCACATCCCCCATCCGCATGGCGGTCAGGTCACAAGACCCGCCACCGAACACACCATCCAGACAAAGCTGGCGACAGAGGCAAAGGCCAGCGATTCCCGAGCCAGACGAACCATCTTCGGCATCCCGTTGTTGAGCGCCTGTGGAGAACCTGTGGGCGCGTTCCGCCTTCGTTCTTATTCCTCTTTTGTTCTCACCGTCAAGCGGTACAATCCCCGGTGGATTTGCGAACGGGGACATACATGTCGGAATCGTGGGCCTCGCTGGCTGTGTCGCTGGCGCTCGCCGCCTATGGCTTGACGCCCACCGACGCCCACGCGGCTGCGCCGTGCGGACCACCCCCGCTCGCCGCCGCATCCGTCGTCCCGCTTCCGGATGAGTTGTCCGAGGACGATCGCCTCGCCGTCTCCGCAGCGATGCATCTGACGGTCGGCGCTGCAGCCGCGGCCACGAAGAACAATCCCGGCGTTGCGGCGTGCCAGGTCGCCAGCTTCGAAGCCGAGGGCATGGTCTGGCAGATCCACACGCGCACGCGGCCCAATCTGGCCTACCACGTGACGTCGTCCGAACGGCCCGACAGCTTCATGGTGACCCAGGGCGTCAACCTGGAAGATGCCCGAGCGTGGGCGGGTTCGCCGTCGCCCGCGGCTCAACTCATCCGGCCCGCGGCCTACTATCTCGTCGCCAAGGCGAACGACGCGAGCGATCTCTTCTTCCTGCGGATCTACGCCGCGGCGCCCGGGTCGAAGCAGGTCGCAGACGACGTCGAAGCGGCTATGAGCGGTCGCCTCCACCCGTTCGGCGCCTACAATGGCGAAGGGCAGGCCGCGAGCGTACTCCTGCCCACGGCGACGGGGATCCAGGCCCAGCTCTATCAGCTGAACGCCCTAAGCGGTCCCGCCAACGCCTACCTCTATGGCCCGGACGGGACCTTCTTCCAGGGGGTCGCGGGCGGCGCGATGAAGCTTCGCGGCTCGCAGGAAGTCTGCCCCGCCGCGGTGGGACAGTTCGAGCTGACTGTCATGAGCATCCTGGAGCCTGGAGACGTCGGGCTCGATCTCGGGTGCCGGTACGACGTCGAGGACAGTCGCATCTCGATGTTCGTGAGCCACATTCCGGACGCCCAGGACGACCGCAAGCGCTTTGCCGCGGCGACGCGCGCGATGCAGCAGGAATCGGGCGTGAAACGGGCCACGCCCGGCTTCCGACCTCTACGAAACGGGATGATCCGTAGCGGCCAGACGTGGATCGACCAGGACGGCGTGGGTCAGGGGCTGTGGTTCACGCGGCGCGGCGCGTATGTGATCGAAATCCGTGCGACCTTCGAGACTTCGCTCTCCGACGACGTCTTCGATCTCGTGGCGACCGTCGCCCAAGAGCGGCCCGCCCCCGGAGCCGAGCCGCGCTGAGATTTCCTCGGCCCCGCCTAGGGTCGCCCAGCCGGTGGGAACGGTTGGCGCTGGCCGCCCAGCTTGTGGACTACGCCGCGGCGCATCACGAACGTCGGACGCTCGAGCTCGGTGACGTCCGCGAGCGGGCTCTTGGTCACGGCGATCAGGTCGGCGTCCTTTCCGGGTTCGAGGGAGCCCAGGGCCTCGCTGCGTCCCAGGAGTTCGGCCGCATCGACGGTGGCGGCCTTGATCGCCTGGGCCGGCGTCATGCCCGCCTGGACCATCAGGGCGAACTCCTTGCCGTTGTCGCCGTGCGACGAGACGCCGGTGTCGGTGCCGAAAGCGATCTTGGCGCCCGAGGCGATCGCCCGCCGGTGGTTGTCCATCGCCGCCTTCGCCGCGATCTCGGCCTTGTCCAGGGTGTTCTTGCTGCGTGACCCGGCCCGCGCCTGCGCCAGCGCCGCCTGGGGGGCCAGCATGGTGGGCACGAACCAGGCGCCGGTCTTCTTGAACAGCGCATCGGTCTCAGGCGTGCCGAAGGTGCCGTGCTCGATGGAGTCGACACCGGCCCGCAGCGCCGCCTCGATCCCGTCGGTCCCGTGCGCGTGGGCGGCCACCTTGCGACCGAACATGTGGGCCGTGTCGACGATGGCCTTCATCTCGTCGTCGAACATCTGGCGGCCCAGCCCGCCGGCGACGTTGGAATTTACCCCGCCGGTGGCCGTGAACTTGATCACCTCGGCGCCCTGGCTGATCTGCGAGCGCACCGCACGGCGGCAGTCGTCGGCGCCGTTGCAGACATTCTCGGCCTTGGCCAGCGCCGCGTCCGCCATGTCGCGGTTCAGGTTGTTCGACGGGTCGGCGTGGCCGGAGCGGATGGCGATGGCGCGGCCGGCCGGCACGATGGTGGGCCCCGCCAGCAGCCCGTTGTTGATCCCGTCGCGCAGCGCCGTGACGCTGCGGATATCGCTGCCGAGGTCGCGAATCGTCGTGAAGCCCGCCTCCAGCGTGCGCCGCGCGTTGTCGACGCCGATGACGAAGTTGTCCTCGATGTCGCGGTTCGCCCCCTCGATCCGCGCCTTCATCTTGTCGTCGTCGCTGAAGATGTGGACGTGCATGTCGATCAGGCCGGGCAGCACGAACTGGTCCTTCAGGTCGACCACCCGCGCGCCGGCGGGTGGATCGGCATAGCCAGCCTGGACCGAGGCCACCTTTCCGTCACGGACGACGATCGTGGACGGCCCCTTGGCCGCCTGCCCCGGCTTGTCCAGCAAGCCCCCGGCATGGATCACGGTGACGGTCTGCGCCATCGCCGGACCGGCAAGGCAGAGCGCGGCGACGGCCGCAGCGGCGAACAGGCGCATGGATGAACTCCCCCGAATTCGGAGCAGCCTAAGTCAGGCCAAGCCTGTGTCCACCCACCATGACGAGCCAGGCGTTGTGGATCAGACCCCGACCGGTCGAGTCCACGGCTCCAAGTGCCCATCCCGCAGGGCCAGGACCCGGTCCATATGGCTCGCGAGTTCCAGGTTGTGGGTTGCCACGACCGCCGCAACGCCCGTCTTGCGGGCCAGGCCGTAGAGGCTGTCGAACACCGCGCCCGAGGTCGTCGGATCAAGGTTGCCCGTCGGCTCGTCGGCCAGCAGCAGGCGCGGCGCATTGGCGAGCGCCCGGGCGATCGCCACCCGCTGCTGTTCGCCGCCCGACAGCTGCGCCGGCTGGTGCTGGACGCGCTCCCGGAGGCCCAGGTCACCCAGGATCGAGCCCGCCCGCTCCCGCGCCGTCTTCTGCGAGACGCCCGCGATCATCATCGGCAGGGCCACGTTATCCAGCGCCGAGAATTCCGGCAGCAGGTGGTGGAACTGGTAGACGAAGCCGATGGCGCCCAGCCGCACGTGACTGCGTTCCCGATCGCTAAGGTCGGTGCAGTCGCGCCCCTGGATCGAGATCCGCCCGTCGTCGGCGTGCTCCAGCAGGCCGGCCGCATGCAGCAGGCTGGACTTGCCCGAGCCCGACGGCCCGATCAGGCCGACGATCTCGCCTGGCTGGACGTCCAGGTCGACACCCTTCAGCACCGGCAGTTCGCCCGCCGCGGTCACATAGGTGCGTCGCAGGCCCCGGATGGAAAGCACCGGCTCACTCATAGCGGAGCGCCTCCACCGGATCGAGGCGCGAGGCCCGCCAGGCCGGCGGCAGGGTGGCCAGGAAGCTCATGCCCAGCGCCCATGACACGATCACCAGCACCTCGAGCCAGTCCACCTTCGCCGGCACGCGCGACAGATAGTAGACGTCGGAAGAGAACACAGCCTGGCCGGTCACGTACTCCACCGCCGTCTGGATCGGGTCGATGTTCAGGCAGAACACGACGCCCACCGCCAGGCCCGCCAGCGTGCCAAAGGCCCCAATGCTGGCGCCGGCCATGAAGAAGATGCGCAGGATGGACCCCTGCCCCGCCCCGATGGTGCGCAGGATCGCGATGTCGCGGCCCTTGTTCTTCACCAGCATCACCAGGCCCGAGATGATGTTCATCGCCGCAATGGCGACCAGCAGCATCAGGATCAGTCGCATCACGCTACGTTCGACCTGCAGCGCGCCCCAGAATGAAGCGTCGCGGGTCGTCCAGTCGTTGACCAACGCCGCCGGTCCGGCCGCCTTGCTGATCTCCACCTTCATCCGCGCGGCGTGATCGGGATCCTTCACCCGCACTTCGATGGCGTCGGCGGTGTCCTCGCGATCGAAGAACAACTGGGCCTGCGTCAGCGGCATGTAGATGTAGGCTTGGTCGAACTGGCTCATGCCCACCTGGAAGGTCGCGCCCACCGTGTAGGTCTTCTGCAACGGCGTGCCGCCGAAGGCCGTGGCGCCGCCGGCCGGCGAGATCAGGGTGACCGTGTCGCCGGGCGCCACGCCCAGCTGCTGCGCCAACCGCGCGCCCAGGATCACGACATCGCCCCCATACTCGCCCTGCCCGAAGCTGCGCAGCGAGCCTGCCGTGATGTTGCCCGAGACCAGCTTGGTGTCGGCCAGGTCCTTGGGCCCGATGCCGCGCACCAGGGCGCCGGTGATCTGACTGGGCCCGATGGCGATGGCCTGGGCCTCGATGATCGCGGCCGCCTGCGTGACGCCCGGCACTTTGAGGATGCGCGCTGCGGCGGCGTCGCGCGCCGGCCCGTCCAGGACCCCGCCGGTGACGAACACATGCCCCTGGAAGCCCAGGATCCGGCCCAGCAGCTCGCTGCGGAAGCCGTTCATCACCGACATCACGATGATCAGCGTCGCCACCGCCAGCATGATCCCGATGAAGGAGATGACGGAAATCAGCGCCACGCCGCCCTGAGTCCGCTTGGCCCGCAGGTAGCGGCTCGCCAGCATGCGTTCCCAGAGCCCGAACGGCGGGGCCCGCCCGCCGGTCACGGCGGCGCGCTCACTCACCCGATGATCGCCTTGAGCGCTGCGTCCAGCGAGACGGTCTGGCGCTCGCCGGTGGCGCGGCGCTTCAGTTCCACCACGCCCTCGGCCACGCTCTTCGGGCCCACGATCAGCTGCCAGGGAATGCCCACGAGGTCGGTGGCGGCGAACTTCGCCCCCGGCCGGTCGTCGCGGTCGTCGTACAGCGGGTCGAGACCCGCATCGCTGAGCGCCTTGTAGGCGGTCTCGCAGACCTCATCGCAGCCGGCGTCGCCGACCCGCAGGTTCAGCACCGCCGCGCCGAAGGGCGCCACGCTGTCGGGCCAGATGATGCCCGAGGCGTCGTGACTGGCCTCGATGATCCCGCCGACCAGGCGCGAAACGCCCACGCCGTACGAACCCATCTGGACAGGCACGTCCTTGCCATCGGGCCCGGTGACCTTGGCGCCCATAGGGGCCGAGTACTTTTCGCCGAAGTAGAAGATGTGGCCCACTTCGATGCCGCGGGCGGTCATCCGCTTGTCTTCGGGCAGCGCCTCGTAGGCCGCCTTGTCGTGCATCTCGTCCGAGGCGGCGTAGAGCGCCGTGCGCTGGTCGACCAGCGGCTGCAGATCGCCGTCCCAGTCGATGTCGGGACCGGGCGCGCCCATCTCGACCAGGTCGCGGTGCGCGAACACCTCGCTCTCGCCGGTGTCAGCCAGGATGATGAACTCGTGGCTCAGGTCGCCGCCGATCGGGCCCGTATCGGCCCGCACCGGGATCGCCTTCAGGCCCAGCCGCGCATAGACGTTCAGATAGGCCAGGAACATCCGGTTGTAGGCCCGGCGCGCCGCCGCCTCGTCGATGTCGAAGCTGTAGGCGTCCTTCATCAGGAACTCGCGGCCGCGCATCACCCCGAACCGCGGCCGGCGCTCGTCGCGGAACTTCCACTGGATGTTGTAAAGATTCTTCGGCAAGTCCTTGTAGGACTTCACATAGCTCCGGAAGATGTCGGTCACGACCTCTTCCGCCGTGGGCCCGTACAACAGGTCGCGCTCGTGGCGGTCCTTGACGCGCAGCATCTCGTCGCCATAGGCCTCGTAGCGGCCGCTCTCGCGCCACAGGTCGGCCAGCTGCAGGGTCGGCATCAGGATCTCGACGGCGCCGGCGCGGTTCATCTCCTCGCGCACGACCTGCTCGATCTTCTTCAGCACCTTCAGGCCCAGCGGCAGCCAGGCGTAGATGCCGGCCGCCTCCTGGCGGATCATCCCGGCCCGCAGCATCAGCTGGTGCGAGACGATCTGCGCGTCGGCAGGCGCCTCGCGAAGCGTGGGCATGAAGTATCGCGAAAGGCGCATGGGATTCCCGTCAGGTCAGCAAGGCGGCCCTGATAGCCTTGCCGGGAGAACCTTGGCAACGATGTGACGGATCAGGTGCGTCCACGGCGTTCGAACGCCGCACTACGGCAGAGGTTCCGTTAGTACCCGCTGGGCAGGCTCGGCAGCTTGATGACGCCGCTCCAGACCACCAGCCAGACGATCCCGAACACCACAATCGAAATGCCGGTCGTGATCAGGAATTTCTGCTTCAGCTTGGGATCCACCGGCGCGCCGGGGTCGCCGCCGTCGCCCTTGTCGATGCCGGCCTCGGCATGCGTGACCGTGCCCCAGGGCAGCACCGCGAACAGCACCGTCCACCAGATGGTGAGGAACATCGCAACCGACGTGAAGGCGCTCATCAGTGGGCCTTTTTCGGAGTTTCCATGAGTTCGACGAGCACGCCGCCCATGTTCTTGGGGTGAACGAAGATCACCGGCGTGCCATGCGCGCCGATCCGCGGCTTGCCGCCGTTCAGCACCGTGGCGCCCTTGGCCTGCATGTCGTCGCGGGCCGCCTCGATGTCCTCGACCTCGAAGCAGATGTGATGCTGGCCGCCGGCCGGGTTCTTCTCGAGGAACCCCTTCAGCGGCGAGGCGTCGCCGTGCGGCTCGATCAGCTCGATCTGGCTGTTGGGCAGGTCGACGAAACAGACCCACACGCCCTGCTCGGGCATAGCGAACTTCTCGCCGATCTTCGTGGCGCCCAGCACGTCGCGGTACAGCGCGACCGACTGCTCGATGGAGGGCGTGGCGACGCCCACGTGGTTCAGTTTCCCGATCATGGGCTGCGTATACGCCGGGCCGGCGCAAACAGCGAGATCACCTTGCGTCACAGGAGCAGGATCATGCGTCGGGCGTAAACACGATCTTGGGCCCCGGGTCGGCCATGACCTCCGCCGCCTCGTCGAAGCCCGCCACCCGGTGGGTCACATGCTCGGGATGCAGTCCGCCGCACGCCAGGCAGGCCAGCACATCCGGAAGCACGTGGCGCGAGCTGACCCGGCTGGTGTGGAACGTGAGCCCCTTGTAGTACGCGCCGCCCAACGGGAACGGGGTCGTCGCACCCAGGTGGATCGAGACGCTGGTGACGACGCCGTTGGGCGCGCACGACTCGACGGCGAACCCCAGGCCCGCGGCATGTCCAGCGGCCTCCACGACGATCTCGAACTGTTCGTCCGGCACACGGCCCTCGCCCAGCCCCAAGGGTTCGGCGACCGCCCCCAGCGCCTCGGCGCGCTTCTGGTTTCCCTCATTGTCGTCGAGATAGAGCACCCGCCCCGCCCCAAGCGCGACAGCGCACCCGGCGGCGTAGAGGCCTACGCTCTGGGCCAGCCCCCCGACCACCAGCACCGAGGCGCCCGGGCGCGTCCTGAGGTGCGAAGCCACGCCGCGCCATCCATCCGCGATGTTGTCGCAGGCGCTTGCCGCGGCCACCGGGTCGAGCCCCGCAGGCAGCGGCACCAGCATGTGGTCCGCGAACGGAACCAGCATCAGATCCGACAGGGCGCCACCGAACTCCTGCGCGCCGTTCCTTGCCAATCCATAGGCCGCATATTTCGGCACGGTGTCGCACGATGCGGTGAAGCCTCGCCGGCAGCTGACACACTGGCCGCACGAAATCTGGAACGGGACCACGACCCGATCTCCGGGTGCGACGCCGGCGGCCTCGCCCGCATCCACCACCTCGGCGATCGCCTCATGACCAAACGCGAAGGGGCCGCGAAAGGGCACCACCCCCGTCGCGATGTAGAGGTCCAGATCGCATCGGGCGACGGCCAGAGGCCGCACCACGGCTTCGCGGGGTCCGGCGACGCGGGGCGCCGGTACGTCGCGCCACTCGAACCGTCCGGGCGCCAGGAACGTCAATTGCCGCATCAGGGCGCGCCGCCGATGTTGGCGCCTTCGATGATCATGGGCGCGTCGTAGTACGACACCGTGGGCTCGCTGCCGTAGGTGGCCTTCGCTCGCGCGCGCCAGGTGTCCGAGAACCACGCCTCGGCGGCGGCCCGGTCCTTCCACAGATAAATGCCGCCGAAGGTGTCGCCGGTGACCGTGAAGTACTTCCGGATGAGGCCCGGGATCTTCTGGTAGGTCGGCGCGGCCTTGCGGAACTCGCCTTCCAGGATCGGCCGGGTGATCGGCGGTGGGGTCTTGATTTCGACGACGACGGCGACGGGCTGGGCGAGCGCTGCGCCGGCCGTCGAGATCGCCAGAACAAGGCTGGCGGCGGCAATGGTCATGCGAAACATGGGGTCTCCTTGAGAAGCCTCCATGAACGCTAGGCCTCGAACCGCCACGCTTGAACTTGCAAGATCGGAAGACGGCTTTCGATTTCTGCAATACAATGAGCCACCATGTTCGACCCGCGCGACCTCGCCGATCTGGTGGCCCTGGGACAGGCCGGCACGCTCAGCGCGGCCGCCAAGCGCCGCGGCGTCGCGGTCTCGACCGTGTCGCGGCGCATCGAGGCGCTGGAGATCGCCACCGGCCTCAGCCTGGTGGATCGCCGCGCCGACGGGGTCCGACTGACGGCACAGGGCGAACGGCTGGCGGCGCTGGGCGTCCCGCTGGCGGACCAGATCGCCCGCGTCTCACGCGCCGCCGAGGCGCTGCGGTCGGGCGACACCGTGATCCCCGTCCGCATCTCCGCGACCGAACTGGTGGTGTCGGACATCCTGGCCCCGGCGCTGCCGCAACTTTGGGCCGGGCACCCCGAGATTCCGGTTCAGTTGCAGTCCCAGGCGGGATTGGTCAGCCTGGCCGGACGGGACGCCGACCTGGCGGTGCGCATGTCGCGGCCGGAAGGGGCCAGCCTCATCGGCCGCCGGCTCCCCGAGATTCGCAGCGGCTTCTACGCCGCGCCGTCCTACCTTGACGGGCGCGACCCGGCCGCCATCGACCTGCGTCGCGAGCGCCTGCTGGGCTACGACGAGAGCTACGGCCGGATCCCGGAGCTGGAATGGCTGCGGGAGCAGGGCCTGTCGGGCGCCCTGGCCCTGCGCACGGCCAGCACGCGCGCCTTGATCACGGCGACCCTGGCGGGCGCGGGCATCGCGACCTTGCCGATGATGTTCGGAGCGCGGGAACCCGGCCTCGTGGAAGTTCCAGGACCGCGGGGCATGCCCACCCGTCAGCCGTGGCTCATCGTCCACCGCGACATCGCCCGCCTGCCCTCGATCCGCGCGGTGCATCGCTGGATCGTCGCGACCATGACGCGGCAGATCCTGTCGTCAGACTGACGGGGTCACAAACGCCGCCCCTGTCGCCAGCAACCCTTCGACGCGCGCCACGGCCACACCGTAGTCCGCCAGCACCTGGCGGGTGTGTTCGCCCAGGTCTGGCGTCGGCAGGGTGAAGCCGGAGGGGGTTCGGCTGAAGTCGCTGTAGGTGCGCGCGCTGACTGCCGGGCCCAGACGCGGATGAGTCCAGGGGGCCATGTGGCCATTGTCCCAGAGCCAGGGGTCCCGCAGGGCCTCCTCGAACCGCCGCACTGGCGCAGCGGCCACGCCTGCGGCCAGGAGGGCGTCAACGGTGGCATCCCGCTTGCGGCTTGCCAGCGCGGCCTCAATCCGTCCCGTTAGGTCCCCGTCGCGCGGCGCAGCCAGCTCGGCCGCCCCGAGTTCCAGGCCCAGCACCCGCCCTACGCCCAGCGCCTCGGCCTCGCTTTCGCAGGCCAGCGCCAGCCAGCCGTCGGCGCAGGGATAGTACCGGTACAGCGCGGTGCGACCCAGGCAGTCCCGGCCGCCCTTGTCGTTCGGCGGACGCCCCGCGAAGTCCACCACCTCGCCCAGTTGATAGAGCAGGCTCTGGGCCAGCAGGCTGGAGACGATCTCCTGCCCCTCCCCCGTCCGTGCGCGGGCGTTCAGCGCCGCCACGACCGAACAGGCGACGACGGCGGCGGTGGCGATATCGTTGACGGCGATGGTGTAGAGGATCGGGTCGTCGTCCCCGCCCTGAGCGGCCATCATCCCGCCTTCGGCCTGCATCAGCGGATCGAACCCCGGTAGCGCCGCCCATGGTCCGGTGTCGCCGTAGGCGTTGATAGAGCACGAGATGATCCGCGGGTTGATCGCTTTCAGCGCTGAATACCCGATGCCCAGCCGGTCGCGCACGCCCAGCCGATAGTTGTCGATCACCACGTCCGCTGAGCGGACCATCTCGAGGAACACCTCGCGCGCGGCGGGCTGCTTGAGGTCCAGGCCCAGCCCCCGGACGCCGCGGTTATAGACCAGGAACTGCGAGCCATCGGATCGGAAGGGATCGGCCTCGGGCCCCTCGATCTTGATCACCTCGGCGCCCAGGTTGGCGAGCAAGGCCCCGGCGTAGGCCCCGGCGATCACGGTGCCCAGGTTCAGCACCTTGATGCCCGCCAGCGGCGCGGCCGTCGGGGCGTCGCCTGTCGCCGCGGGAGTCTTCGCGGGCCAGGCCGGCAGCCCCGGGGCGGGCTTTGGCAGTCCGGCGATCGTGGCGGGCGTCGCGCTCAGCCGCGCCGGCGGCGCGGGCATGGCCACAGGCCCCAGATCGGGATGATCGAAGGTCATCCGCATTCCGGCCTCGGCGACGATCGGGCCGGCGAACCAGGCCTCCCGGCGCCCGACGGGCGCACACGGCACGTCGTGCGCCTTCAGCAGTTCCAGCCATTCGTCGCGGGGCCGCGTCTCGAAGATGCCGATCAGCATCTCGCGGGCGCCCAGCATGTCCTGCTCCAGAATGTCAAACAGGTCGCCCAGTTCCAGGGCCTCAAACGCCTTGCGATAGAAGTTGGTGAACAGGGTGCCCAGGAAGAACCACTCCCCGTCGGCGCACTTGTAGAGGCGGTAGCGCGGGTTGGCGCCCGGAGGGATGCCCCGCGGCAGGGGCTCGAGGTTCTCGAAACGCATCGGCGGCGCGCACTCGGCGGCCCCGTGCAGCCCGCTGACAGTGACCGCCTGGCCTCGCCCGCTCCGGCTCCGCTCCAGCAGCGCCGCGCCGATCGCCGTCGCCCCCAGCACCGCCTGCGACGACCAGGCGATGGGCAGGATCATGTGGACCGGCTGGTCCTCCCAGGCGCCCTGGCGGAACGGCATCCCGGTCAGCGCGGTCAGCAGGCTGTGATGCGGCGGCAGTTCGCTCCACCGGCCCTCGGTCCCATAGGGCGGCATCCACGCATGGATCAGGCCCGGATGCGCCGCCGTCAGGCTCGCGCCATCCAGGCCCAGCGCCGCCATGCGGCTGGGCGCGAAATCGAACAGCGCCACGTCCGCCCCGGCGATCAGCGCCCGCGCCGCCGACATGCCGTCCGGTGTCTCGAGATCCAGGGTCACAAACTGCTTGTTGCGATTCCAGGCCAGATAGCCGGGGTGGTCCTTGCGACGGTCGCCGCCGGGCGGCTCCACCTTGATGACCTCCGCGGCGAAGTCGCCCAGCAGCATGGCCGCCATGGGCCCCGCCATGCCCTGACTGAAGTCGGCGATACGCACACCCTGGTAGGCGGTCATGGTCGGCGTCTCTCCCTGCCCGTCGACGGCGCGGTTTCCGCATCTCGCCACAGGGCATCAAACCGGGTGTTCGAAGACCCCGCAAGGGACGTCGGCCATGCTAGCCTTCGTCAAACACGGGAGAGAGACGATGCACACCGCCACGCTGGGCCCTCTGGGCGACGTCAGCCGGCTGACCCTGGGCGGTGGCGGCATCGGCCAGATCTGGGGCGAAACCAGCCGCGACGAGGCCATCGCCACCCTGCACGCCGCCGTCGAGGCCGGGATCACGGTGATCGACTCAGCCCCGATGTACGGCGCCTGCGAGGACAACATGGGCCTGGCGTTCGAGGGCCGCCCGCCCCAGCACCTGAAGTTCACCACCAAGTGCGCCATCGGATCACCCGAGGCCGCGAAGATCGGGCCCGGCCTGACAGCATCGCTGGACGCCAGTCTCAAGGCCATGCGGCTGGAGCGGGTGGACCTGTTCTTCCTGCACTCCAACATCCACGCCGACGACTTCGTCTACGCCCATGGCAATGACCGTCGCGACCAGATGGGCACGGCGTGGTCGCTCTACGTGAACGAAGTGATCCCGGCCTTCGAGCGGCTCAAGGCGCAGGGGAAGATCGACGCCTGGGGCATCACCGGCATCGGCGTGCCCTCCGACGTGCTACGGGCCATCGGCCACACGCCGCGCCCGGACGCGGTCCAGGCCATCGCCAACCTGATGGACAGCGCGGGCGCCCTGCGCCGCTATGCCGAGCCCGAACGGGCCCGCGAGATCGCGGCCACCGCCAAGGCCGCCGGCTGCGGGATCATGGGCATCCGCGCGGTGCAGGCCGGCGCCCTCACACTGGCCGTTGACCGCGAACTGCGCCCCAACAGCCCGGACAACGCCGACTACGCCCGCGCCGCCCCGTTCCGTGAGCTCTGCGCCCGCTGGGGCCAGGACCCGGCCTATGTGGCGCACCGCTACGCCCTGACGATGCCCAACATCGACACCCTGGTGCTGGGCGTAAAGAACCGCGCCGAACTGGCCATGTGCGTCGCGGCCGAGGCGGATGGTCCGTACAGCGCCGGGGAGATGGCCGAGATCGACGGGCTGGGGTTGGCCTGCCCCCCCAAACATCTCCGCTGATCCCGGCGGAGACGAGTTGGCTAGATCCGCAGCACGGTGGTCTCGACCACGGGGCGCCGGCCCCAGATCCGTTGGCAGGCTTTCTTCACCGCCCGCGTGATCGCCATCTCGACATCGTCGTCCAGCTCGAACTGGTCGCCCTTCAAGCGCTTCAGCGCGGCTTCGGCCTCGTCGGCCAGTTCGTCCAGGATGTCGTCCATCGCATTCTCGTCGTCGGCCGGCAGACCCAGCGCGCGCACCTGCGGCCCGCTGACGATCCGGTTGCGGCCGTCCATCGCGACCGAGACCGCGACGATGCCGTTGAACGCCGCATGCCGCCGCTCGCGCAGGGCGTCGCCG
This sequence comes from Phenylobacterium sp., assembly GCF_965284355.1. Taxonomy (NCBI): domain Bacteria; kingdom Pseudomonadati; phylum Pseudomonadota; class Alphaproteobacteria; order Caulobacterales; family Caulobacteraceae; genus Phenylobacterium; species Phenylobacterium sp. The sequence goes on from NZ_OZ260078.1 coordinate 312,578, forward strand.
TTCTCGGGCGTCAGCACGCCGGCGTCCACGAACAGGCGCCCAGAATGCACCTCGTCGATGATCTCGGCCCGTCCGGGCGCCAGGCGAACCATGTCGCCGTTGCGCGGCGTCACCTGTTGCGGCACCTGCAGGTCGCGGGCGAACGCGGCGTGCTCCATCAGGTGGCGGCGCTCGCCGTGGGTGGGCACCGCGATCTGCGGACGCGCCCAGCTGTACATCTCCGCCAGTTCGTCGCGGCACGGGTGACCGCTCACGTGAATCCCCGGGTGGTCGCGCTCGGTGTAAAGGCGCACGCCGCGTTCGGTCAGCTTGTTCTGCAGGTTGCGGATCGGGATCTCATTGCCCGGGATCACACGGCTGGAGAACACGACGCTGTCGCCCGCCCCCAGCTTCACGTGAGGGTGGGTGCCGTCGGCGATCCGCGCCAGCGCCGCCCGAGGCTCGCCCTGGCTGCCGGTGCAGAGGTACAGCACGGCGTCCTCCGCCAGATGCTTGGCCTGGGTGTCGTCCAGGAACGGCTGGATATCGGTCATCAGCCCGACCGACTTCGCCGCGGCGGCCATGCGGTGCATCGAGCGCCCGGCCAGGCAGACGCGACGTCCGTTGGCCTCGGCCGCGCGGATCACACTGTCCATGCGCGCCACGTTCGAGGCGAAGCAGGCCACCGCCACCTTGCCTTTCAGCCCGCCGATCAGATTGGTCAGCGCCACCCGCACGTCGGCCTCGGACCCGGCGTGGCCGTCCACGAAGACGTTGGTCGAGTCACAGACCATCGCCAGGACGCCCTCGTCGCCCAGCTTGCGGATGGCGGCCGCATCGGTGACGTCGCCCAGCAGCGGATCGGGATCGATCTTCCAGTCGCCGGTGTGCAGGATCGTGCCCAGCGGGGTCTTGATCGCCAGCCCGTTCGGTTCGGGGATCGAGTGGGTGAGCGTGATCAGCTCCAGCTTGAACGGCCCCAGCTCGATGGTCCCGCCCAACGGCACCTCGGTGATGTCCACCTCGTCCAGCAGGTCGGCCTCGCGCAGCTTCTCGCGCAGGATGAAGGCGGTAAACGGCGTCGCGTAGACGGGCGCCTTCATGCGTGGCCACAGGTGCGCCACCGCGCCGATATGGTCCTCGTGGGCGTGGGTCAACACGATCCCCAGGATGCGGTCGGCATACTCTTCGATGTAGGTCGGGTCGGGCAGAATCACCTCGACGCCCGGCGTCGTCTGGTCCCCGAACGTCACCCCCAGGTCGACGACGATCCACTTTCGGCCGTGCGCCGGCCCGAAGCCGTACAGGTTGAAGTTCATTCCGATCTCGTTCGACCCGCCCAGGGGCAGGAAGACGAGCTCGTCGCTCTTGGATTTCGCCATCAGGCTTTCTTTGCGTTCCGCCGCCAGATTTCCAGCATGCCACGGATAGTGAGGTCAGGGTCGAAGTGGTCGATCGACAGGGTCGCGCCGTGGAACAGCGAGGCCACTCCGCCGGTCGCCACCACGGTGAGTTTCTCAGATCGCTCGGCCTTGATGCGCGAGATCAGGCCTTCGATCAGTCCGATGTACCCCCAGAATACGCCCGATTGCATGGCGCCCACCGTATCGGTGCCCACCACGCGCTGGGGCTTTTGGATGGCGACCCGCGGGAGCTTGGCCGCCGCGCTATGCAACGCCTCCATCGAAAGGTTGATCCCGGGCGCGATCACGCCGCCCTCGAACCCGCCGTCGGCGGAGATGATGTCGAACGTCGTCGCCGTGCCGCTGTCGATCACGATCAGGTCGCCGGGATAGATCGCGTGCGCGCCCACGGCGTTCACCAGGCGGTCGGCGCCCGCCTCGGACGGCTTGTCGATGCGCACGGCGATGCCCAGGTCGACGTTCTCGCCAATCACCAGCGGTTCGACATGCAGGTATCGCCGCGCCAGGTTGCGCAGGTTGAAGATCGACTGCGGCACCACGCTCGATATGATGCAGCCGTCGAAGGCGCCCAGCGCCAGACCGGCCATGCCCAGCAACTGCGAGAGCCACACGGCGTACTCGTCGGCCGTGCGGGTGCTGTCGGTCCCCGCCCGCCATTGCGCCATCCAACGCTCGCCATCGTGCACGGCGAAGAGCGTGTTGGTGTTGCCTTGTTCGATCGCCAGCAGCATCTCACGCCTCTCCGAAGAACACGTCGCCAGCGGTTATCCGCTCCAGCCCGCCGTCGTCCAGCCGTAGCCGCAACGCGCCGTCGGGATCGAGCCCCTCCGCCACGCCGCTGAGCGTGCGTTTGGGCAGCCTGGCCTCGCAGCGTTGGCCGAGGCCCGTCGCCCGCGCGGACCAGCCGGCAGCGATCGGCGGAAAGCCCTGAGTGACCCAGGCGGTCCGCCAGCGCTCGAACGCGGTCGCCAGCACCGGCAGGGCATCCATCGGCTGCGGCGGGGACCCCGGCATGTATTCCGCGAAGGCCGCGGCGGGGCGATCGACGTCCTGCGGCGCATGCGCCAGATTTACGCCAATGCCGACCGCCAGCCACAGGCGCCCATCGGCGCGGCTGCCGGACTCCACCAGTATGCCGACCGCCTTCTTGCCGTGCACCATCACGTCGTTCGGCCACTTCAGGCGCGCCGCCCCGGGACCCAGGCAGGTGTCGGCCAGGTCGCAGGCCGCCAGGGCGGCCACGAACGACAGCTGCGCGGCTTCCGCCGGCGGGCGATCGGTCAGAGTGAGCAAGGTGGCGGCCAAGTTGCCGCGCTGGGTCGACCAGGCCCGACCGCGCCGGCCGCGCCCGGCGGTCTGCAGCGCCGCGGTGATCCAGACCGGACCGCCCTCGCCCGCTTCAGCGCGCCGACGCGCCTCGGCGTTCGTGGAGTCGAGTTCGTCGTAGGCCTCGATCGGTGGGTGGGCCGCCAACCGCTAGGCCAGTCCCAGCGCCTGGGCGGCGCGCGCCGCCAGCGGGTTCAGCCAGGTGATCGCGACCAGCACGACCGGGAAGGCGAACACGGCGGCGGTCAGCCCGATGGCCCTGGCTTCCATCGGCGGCTTGTCGGTGGCGCCGGCGCTGCCGTCGAACCACATGACCTTGATCAGGCGCAGGTAGTAGAACGCGGCCACGACCGAGCCCACGAGGCCGATGACCGCCGGGCCCCAGAGGCCGGCGTCGATGGCGGCCTTGAAGACCACGTACTTGGCCCAGAAGCCCGAGAACGGCGGCAGGCCCAGCGCCGACAGCGAGAACACCGTCATGGCCAGCGCCAGGCCCCGGCGTTCCTTCACCAGGCCCGCCATGTCGTCGATGGTCTCCATGGCCTTGCCCTGGCGCGACAGAGCGGCCAGGCAGGCGAAGAAGCCGGTCACGTCCACCATGTAGAGGATCATGAACACCAGCATCGCCTGCACGCCTTCAGACGTGCCCGACGCCAGGCCCAGCACCGCGTAGCCGATGTTGGCGATCGACGAGTAAGCCCACAGGCGCTTGAGGTTCTTCTGCACTAGGCCGCCGAACGCGCCCACGGCCACCGATATGAGCGCCAGAGCCACCAGCACCTGCTGCCACTGGCCCACCGCGTCGGTGAAGCCGTCGGCCAGCACCCGGGCGAACAGCACCATGGCCGCCAGCTTGGGCGCGGCCGCGAAGAACGCCACGACCGGGGTCGGCGCGCCTTCATAGACGTCGGGCGTCCACATGTGGAACGGCGCGGCCGAAACCTTGAACGCCAGGCCGCAGATCACGAAGATCAGTCCGAACAGCAGCCCGGTATTGGCCTCGGCGCCCGCCGCCTTTGCGATCTCGGTGTACAGCGTCGAGCCGGCGAAGCCGTAGACCAGGCTGGCCCCGTACAACAGCAGGCCCGACGACAGCGCGCCCAGCACGAAGTATTTCAGGCCCGCTTCCGACGCCTTGGCGTTGTCGCGGTGCATCGCCGCCAGCACGTACAGCGCCAGCGAGCTCAGCTCGACGCCGACGTACAGCGAAATCAGGTCGCCGGACGAGGCCATCATGCCCATCCCCAGGGCCGACAGCAGGATCAGCACCGGGAATTCGAAGGTCTTGACGCCACGGCGTTCGAACCAGGGCTGGCCCAGCGGGATCGCGACGGCCGAGGCCACATATATCGCGACCTTGGCGAAGGTCGCCGCCGCATCGGCGATCAGGCCGCCGCCGAAGGCGACGCCGAACGGCTGGGTGGCCGAGGCCACCGCAGCGGCCAGCAGCACCGCGACACCGCCCGTGGCGACGAGGCTCGTCTGCTTCGGCATGAACGCGCCTAGGACCAGGAGCGCCAGCGCCCCCACGGCCAGGATGATCTCAGGATAGGCGAGCGCCAGGTTGGCGGAGATGGTCATCTAAGGCCCCTACCCGCCAATCGCCGCCTGATAGACCCGCACGAGCTGGTCGACCGAGGCGTCAGTCAGGTTGAACACGATATTGGGCTGCACGCCCATCCAGAGGGTGGCGATGATCAGCGGCGTGAAGATCGCCACCTCGCGCCACTCCAGGTCGGTGATGGTCTGAAGCTTGGGGTTCTCGATCGTGCCGAACACCACGCTACGGTACAGCGTCAGCATGTAGACCGCCGAGAGGATCACGCCCGTCGCTGCCAGGATCGCCGTCCAGGTCGACACCTGGTAGACGCCGGTCATCGACAGGATCTCGCCGACGAAGCCGCTGGTTCCCGGCAGGCCGACGTTGCCCATGGTGAACAGCAGGAACACCGCCGCGTACCACGGCATCCGCTGCACCAGCCCCCCGTAGAACTTGATCTCGCGGGTGTGCATGCGGTCGTAGATGACGCCGACACAGAGGAAGAGCGCGCCCGAGATCACCCCGTGGCTCAGCATCTGGTAGATCGCGCCCTGCTCGCCCTCGGCGTTGCCCGAGAAGATGCCCATGGTCACGAGGCCCATGTGCGCCACCGACGAGTAGGCAATCAGCTTCTTCACGTCGGTCTGCCGGAAGGCGACCAGCGAGGTGTAGATCACCGCGATCACCGACAGCGCGAAGATCAGCGGCGTGAACTGGTGCGACGCGTCCGGGAACATCGGCAGCGAGAACCGCATGAAACCATAGCCGCCCATCTTCAGCAGGATGCCGGCCAGGAAGACCGAGCCCGCCGTGGGCGCCTCGACGTGGGCGTCGGGTAGCCAGGTGTGCACCGGCCACATGGGCATCTTCACCGCGAACGAGGCGAAGAAGGCCAGCCACAGCCAGGTCTGGGCTTGCGGCGAGAAGCCGTACTGCATGAGTTCAGGGATCGAGCTGGTGCCCGAAGTCCCGATCATGAACAGGATCGCCGCGAGCATCAGAACCGAGCCCAGCAGCGTGTAGAGGAAGAACTTGAAGGCCGCGTACACCCGCCGCGCGCCGCCCCAGATGCCGATGATCAGGAACATCGGGACCAGGCCGAACTCGAAGAAGATGTAGAAAACCACCAGGTCCAGCGCGCAGAACACGCCGATCACCAGGGTCTCGAGGATCAGGAACGCGACCATGTATTCGTGGACGCGCGTCTCGATCGACTTCCAGGACGCGGCGATGCAGATCGGCATCAGGAACGCGGTCAGCAGCACGAACAGGACCGAGATCCCGTCCACGCCCATCCGGTAGTGCAGGCCGGCGAACCACGGCGCCTCTTCCACGAACTGGAAGCCGGGGTTGCTCGCGTCGAACTGGGCGACCAACAGCACCGAGAGCGCCAGGGTCGCCAGCGTGGTCACGAAGGCGATCCATCGGGTCGCCTCGACGCCCCGGGCCTCGTCGTTGGCGAAGGCGCGCAGGATCAGGATCCCGGCGACCCCGACCAGCGGGGCGTAGGTGATGAGGGAAAGAAGCGGCATAGGTCCCTCAGGCGTTCCAGGCCCAGAGCGCGTAGGTCAGCAGACCCGCGACACCCAGGAGCATGACGAAGGCGTAGTGGTAGACGTAGCCGGACTGCAGCCGGCCGGCGCCCTTGCCCACCTGCACCGAGAGCGCCGAGACCCCATCGGGGCCGAGGCCGTCGATGATCTTCTGGTCGCCGCCCTTCCAAAACAGGTCGCCCAGGAACTTCGCCCCGCGGACGAAGGTGGCCTGGTAGAGCTCGTCGAAGAACCACTTGTTGTAGAAGAAGACGTAGAGAATGCCGTTGTTGGCCGCGAGCTTCGCGCCCAGGCCCTCACGCCAGATGTACATATAGGCCGCGACCAGGAGGCCGGTGACCGACACCACGATCGGCGCCAGGACGACCCAGAGCGGGAAGTCGTGCCCGCCGCCGTGATGCTCGGTGGGCAGGTTGAAGATGGCGCCCTTCCAGAAATCGGCGTTGTGCTCGCCGATGAACTGATGGTGGAACACGAAGCCGGCCGCGATGGCCCCTACCGACAGGACCAGCAGCGGGATCCGCATGGTCCAGGGGCTCTCGTGCGGCTTGTGCTCATGGCCGTGGCCGTGATCCGGCTCGGAGTGGGTCTCGGCATGGGCCGGGGCCGCGGCGTGGGCGTGATCGTCGTGCGCGCCATGGGCATGATCGTCATGCGCATGGTCGCGGTTGTGCCAGTGGTGCTCCAGGTCCTCCGACGTCCAGCGGGCATGGCCGTTGAACGTGAAGAAGGCCACGCGCCAGGAGTAGAAGGCGGTCAGGCCGGCCACCAGGATCCCGATGAAGAAGGCGAAGTAGCCCATCGGATGCCCGGCCCCGCCCGCGGCGTACGCGGCGTGGATGATGGCGTCCTTCGAGTAGAAGCCGGCGAAGCCCAGGTCGAGGAACGGGATGCCCAGGCCCGTGATCGCGATCGTGCCGAACACCATGACCCAGCCGGTAATCGGTAGGTATTTGAACAGCGCCCCGTAACGCCGCATGTCCTGTTCGTGCGCCATGCCGTGGATCACCGAGCCGGCGCCCAAGAACAGCAGCGCCTTGAAGAAGGCGTGCGTGAACAGGTGGAACATCGCCGCCTGGTACGCGCCCACGCCGGCGGCGAAGAACATGTAGCCCAACTGCGAGCAGGTCGAATAGGCGATCACCCGCTTGATGTCGTTCTGGGTCAGGCCGACGGTCGCGGCGAACAGCGCGGTGACCGCCCCGATCACCGTCACGATGTTCTTCGCCACCGGGGCGTACTCGAACATCGGCGACAGCAGGCAGACCATGTAGACGCCGGCGGTCACCATGGTGGCCGCGTGGATCAGCGCCGACACCGGCGTCGGGCCTTCCATGGCGTCGGGCAGCCAGGTGTGCAGGAAGAACTGCGCCGACTTGCCCATGGCGCCCACGAACAGCAGCGCGCACGCCAGGTCGATCAGCGAGAAGTGGCCGCCCGCGAAGTCCCAGCCCTTGCCGACCGAGGCTTGGATCAGCGGGAACAGGTCCTGGAACGTGATCGTCCCGAAGGCCCAGTAGACCGTCATGATCCCCAGCGCGAAGCCGAAGTCGCCCACGCGGTTGACCACGAAGGCCTTGATCGAGGCGGCGTTGGCACTGGCTTTGTGGTGCCAGAAGCCGATCAGCAGATACGACGCCAGGCCCACGCCTTCCCAGCCGAAGAACAGCTGCATGAAGTCGGCGGCGCTGATTAGCGCCAGCATCGCGAAGGTGAACAGCGACAGGTAGGCGAAGAACCGCGGCTTGCTCGGATCCTCGGCCATGTACCCCCAGGAATAGAGGTGCACGAGCGACGAGACGGTGGTCACCACCACCAGCATCACCGCCGACAGGCCGTCGAACCGGAACGCCCAGTTCGAGACGAAGTCACCCACATGGATGAACGGCGCGTAGACGTGCGTGAACGGCTGCAGGCCGCCCCAGGTCCACTGGCTGAACACCACCCACGACAGGATGGCCGACAGGAACAGGAAGCCCGTGGTGACGCCCATCGACAACGTATCGCCGATGCGCTTTCCGAACAGGCCCGCGACGACCGCGCCGATCAGCGGGCCGAACAGGATGATGGTGACGAGGGTTTCTGCGTTCACGGCGCGATCAGCCCTTCATCATCGAGGCGTCGTCCACGGCGATGTCGCCGCGGTTGCGGAAGAAGGTGACGAGGATGGCCAGACCCACGGCCGCCTCGGCGGCGGCGACGGTCAGCACGAACATGGCGAAGATCTGCCCCACCACGTTCCCCAGATAGACCGAGAAGGCCACCAGGTTGATGTTCACGGCGAGCAGGATCAGCTCCACCGACATCAGGATGACGATGATGTTCTTGCGGTTCACGAAGATGCCGAACACCCCGATCGTGAACAGGATCGCGGCGACCGCGAGGTAGTGCTCGAGGCCGATGGTCATTGGTCGATCCCCTGCCCGGGCTTCGGGTTTGCGAGCTTCATGCCGGTCTTCGGCGTGCGCAGCACCTGGTCCATGATGACCTGACGGCGGACGCCCGGCTTGTGGCGCAGGGTCAGCACGATCGCGCCGATCATCGCCACCAGCAGCACCAGGCCGGCCGCCTGGAAGAAGTAGACATAGTCGGTGTAGAGCACCCGCCCGATCGCCTCGGCGTTCGTGACGTCCGGCGTCGCGCCCGAGGCCATCGGCCCGGCGCTGTCCTTGGCCGCCCCGCGGCCCGCCACCGTCGTCGCCACCACCACCATCTCGGCGGCCAGGAAGCCCGCGATCAGCAGGCCCAGCGGCATGTAGCGGGCGAAGCCCTGCCGCAGCGCCGCGAAGTCGACGTCCAGCATCATGACGACGAACAGGAAGAGCACCGCGACGGCGCCCACGTAGACCACCACCAGCAGCATCGCCAGGAATTCCGCACCCATGAGCACGAACAGTCCGGCGGCCGAGAAGAAGGCCAGGATCAGCCAAAGGACCGAGTGCACCGGGTTGCGGGCCGAAACCACGCAGAACCCGGACGCAATGGTCACGGCTGCCATCAGGTAGAATGCGATCGCCTGTAGGGCCATTTCGGCTCTCTGACTTCCCTCGAATTACACGTCAAAACCGGCGCCGGAATCGCGCCGACTGCTTATCGGTACGGCGCGTCCAGTTCCAGATTCTTCGCGATCTCGCGTTCCCAACGGTCGCCGTTATCCAGCAGCCGCGCCTTGTCGTAGTAGAGCTCTTCCCGCGTCTCGACCGCGAACTCCAGGTTCGGGCCTTCCACGATGGCGTCCACTGGGCAGGCCTCCTGGCACAGGCCGCAGTAGATGCACTTCACCATGTCGATGTCGTAGCGGGTCGTCCGGCGGCTGCCGTCGGCCCGGGGCTCGGCCTCGATCGTGATCGCCTGCGCCGGACAGATGGCCTCGCACAGCTTGCAGGCGATGCAGCGCTCTTCCCCGTTGGGATAGCGGCGCAGGGCGTGCTCGCCGCGGAAGCGCGGGCTCTGCGGGTTGCGCTCGTGCGGGTACTGCACGGTCTTCTTCGGCGCGACCATGTACTTCATGCCGAGCCCGAAGGCCCCGATGAAGTCCATCAGCGCCGCGCCTTTGAGCGCCTGTCCGATCCGGTTCAGCATCACTTCTTCTCGCAGGCGTAGTCGTCGAGGAATTGCGGGTCGCCGTTCTTCTGCAGCTTCAGCGAACCCCCCTTGGCGGCGCAGGCCTGCTGCGCCTTCTTGAGGTCGTCATAGGTCGCGATGCCGCCCGCGTTGCCGAAGCCCGCGCCGCTGGCGCAGGCGGTCAGGGCCAGCGCGGCCATGAGGACCAGCGCCTTCACGACGGCAGCCCCGTGTAGACCCGCCAGCCCGCCACCACGACTACGGCCACCAGCGAGGTCGGCAGGAACACCTTCCAGCCCAGGCGCATCAGCTGGTCATAGCGGTAGCGAGGCACGATCGAGCGGACCATCGCGTTCATGAAGAACACGAAGAAGGTCTTCCCGGCGTAGACCAGCAGGCCCACCAGGCTCGCCACCCAGGCCGGCGCCGACGTCGCGAGGAATTCTTCGACGGGCGCGATGCCCGTGTTCCAGCCGCCCAGGAACAGCACCGCCATCAGGCCGCTCATCAGCACGATGTTCGCGGTCTCGGCCAGGTAGAACAGCATGTACGGCGTGGAGCCGTATTCCACGGCATAGCCGGCGACGAGTTCGGATTCCGCCTCGGGAAGGTCGAACGGCGGACGGTTCGTCTCCGCCAGGCCCGAGATGAAGAAGATCACGCCCATGGGGAACATGATCAGGATCAGGGGCAGATTGTGCAGCCCGCCACCGAACATGTACCAGTTCCAGAACCACCCGGACTGCGCCTCGGTGATCTGGTTCAGGTTCATGGTCCCGGCCAGCAGGATCACGGTGATGATCACGAAGCCGATCGAGACTTCGTAGCTGACCATCTGCGCGGCCGAGCGCAGCGAGCCCAGGAACGGGTACTTCGAGTTCGAAGCCCACCCGCCCATAATGATGCCGTAGACGCCCATCGAGCTGACGGCGAACAGGTAGAGGATGCCGACGTTGATGTCCGAGACCGCCCAGCCGGGCGCGATCGGCATCACCGCCCAGGCGCCCAGCGCCAGGGTCACGCTGATCAGGGGGGCCAGCAGATAGACCGCCTTGTCGGCGCCCGCGGGGATGACCAGCTCCTTGATCAGGAACTTGCCCAGGTCGGCGAAGGACTGCAGCAGGCCGAACGGACCCACCACGTTGGGGCCCTTCCGCGCCTGCACGCCCGCGAAGATCTTGCGGTCGCCGTAGATGATGAAAGCGATCGTCAGCAGCAGGACGACGGTGACGGCCAGGATGTGGGCCACCGTGATGATCGTCCAGCCGATCGGGGAGCTCCAGAATTCCGCCACGCCCCTACTCCGCTGCGATCTTGGCCGCGCCGCCCGAGGCGAGCGAGGCGCATTCGGCCATCGTCGTGCTGGCGCGCGCGATGGGGTTCGAAAGGTAGAAGCTCTTCACGGCGCTCACGAACGGCGCGTCCGACAGCGTCCCCTTCTGGCCCAGGGCCGCGTAGTCCACGGCCGGCGGGGCGTCGGGCACATAGTCGATGCGGCCGAAGGTCGGATGATCGGCGAACAGCTTGGCGCGCAGCTGGTCCAGGCTGTCGTACGGCAGCTTGTGGCCCAGGCGTTCCGACAGCGCCCGCAGGATCGCCCAGTCTTCCTTTGCCTCGCCCTTCGGGAACACGGCGCGGAAGCCCATCTGCACCCGGCCCTCGGTGTTCACATAGAGGCCGTTCTTCTCGGTGTAGGCCGCCCCCGGCAGGATGACGTCGGCGCGGTGCGCCCCGGCGTCGCCGTGAGTGCCCAGGTAGACGACGAAGGCGTCGGTCTGCGACAGGTCGATCTCGTCGGCGCCCAGCAGGACCAACACGTCGGCGCCGCCCTTCTGAACCAGCTCGACCGCCGTCTTGCCGCCTTCGCCGGGTACGAAGCCGAGGTCCAGGCCGCCCACCCGGCTCGCGGCCGAGTGCAGGACGTTCCAGGTCATGCCGAAGGTCTTGGCGAGCGACGCTGCCGCCTGCAGCACCGCGGCGCTGTCGGGACGGTTCAAGGCCCCGGCGCCCACGATGATCGCGGGGTTCTTGGCGGCTTTCAGCCCGGTGACGAATTCGCCCTTGGCCTTGGCGATCCCGTTCAGCGCTGAAGCGCCGGACCCGAAATAGGCGTACTCGTAGGTCAGGTCGGCCGCTTCGCCCACGAGACCCACCTGCAGCGCGCCCGCCATCCAGCGCTTGCGCAGCCGGGCGTTCAGCACCGGCGCTTCCAGCCTCGGATTTGCTCCGACGATTAAAACATAGTCGGCGTTTTCAATGCCTTGGATCGACGAGTTGAACAGCCAGCTCTCGCGTGCGCCGCCGCCCAGCACCATGCCGTCCTGACGGCAGTCCAGGCTGGCGACGCCCACGCCGCCGAACAGATCCTTGGCCGCCTTCATCGACTCGGCGTCCTGCAGGTCGCCGGCGATCACGCCGATGCGGTCCGGGGTCGTGGCCTGGATCTTGTACGCCACAGCGTCGAACGCCTCGGCCCACGTCGCGGCGCGCAGCTTTCCGTTCTCGCGGATGAAGGGCCGGTCCAGGCGCTGCCGGCTCAGCCCGTCCACCGCATAGCGGGTCTTGTCCGAGATCCACTCCTCGTTGACCGCCTCGTGGGTGCGCGGCAGCACGCGCAGCACCGCCGGCCCGCGCGCATCGACGCGGATCGCCGAGCCCAGCGCGTCCATCACGTCGACGCTCTCGGTCTTCTTCAGCTCCCATGGCCGCGCGTTGAACGCGTACGGCTTGGACGTCAGCGCACCCACCGGGCACAGGTCGATCACGTTGGCCGACAGTTCCGAGGCCACGGCCTTGTCGAGATAGGTCGTGATTTCAACGTCTTCGCCGCGAGAGATGAGACCGATGTCCGGCACGCCGGCCACTTCGGTGATGAAGCGGACGCAGCGCGTGCACTGGATGCAGCGGGTCATGACCGTCTTGATCAACGGTCCCATGTACTTCTCTTCGACGGCCCGCTTGTTGTCGGCGTAGCGGCTGTCGTCGCGGCCATAGCCCATGGCCTGGTCCTGCAGGTCGCACTCGCCGCCCTGGTCGCAGATCGGGCAATCCAGCGGGTGGTTGATCAGCAGGAATTCCATCACACCGTGGCGCGCCTTCCGCACCATCGGCGTGTCGGTGAAGATCTCCTGGCCTTCGGCGGCCGGCAGCGCGCACGACGCCTGCGGCTTCGGCGGGCCGGGCTTCACCTCGACCAGGCACATGCGGCAGTTGCCGGCGATGCTCAGGCGCTCGTGGTAGCAGAACCGCGGGATCTCCTTGCCGGCGAGCTCAGCCACCTGCAGGACGTTCATCCCGGCTTCGAACTCGACCTCGACCCCGTCGACTTTGGCGATAGGCATGGTCGTCTACTCCGCCGCGATGGTGGCGCCGGCATACGAGCCCTTGCGCGCGCGGTAGGTGTTGATGCGGTCCTCCACCTCGTGGCGGAAGTGTCGGAACAGGCCCTGGATCGGCCACGCGGCGGCGTCGCCGAGGCCGCAGATCGTGTGACCCTCCACCTGGGAGGCCACGTCCAGCAGCAGATCGATCTCGGACATCTCGGCTTCGCCGGTGACCATCCGCTCCATGACCCGCCACATCCAGCCGGTGCCTTCGCGGCACGGCGTGCACTGGCCGCAGCTCTCGTGCTTGTAGAAGTAGGCCGCCCGCGCGATCGCCTTCACCAGGTCGGCGTCCTTGTCGAACACGATCATGGTGCCGGTGCCGAGGCCCGACCCGCGGGACGCCAGGTCCTCGTAGGTCATGACGGCCTCTTCGCACTGGTCGGCGGGGATCATCCGCACCGAGATCCCGCCCGGGATCACGGCCTTCAGGTTGCCCCAGCCGCCCCGCACGCCGCCGAAGTGGTCCTCGATCAGCTGCTTCACGCTGATGCCGACCGCATCCTCCACGACGCAAGGCTTGTTCAGGTGGCCCGAGCCCGCGAACAGCTTGGTGCCGGTCGACTTCTCGGTGCCGAAACCCGCAAACCAGTCGCCGCCGCGGCGCAGGATCGTGCCGACGACCGCGATGGTCTCGACGTTGTTCACCGTCGTCGGGCAGCCGTAGATGCCGGCGCCCGCCGGGAACGGCGGCTTCAGGCGCGGCTGGCCCTTCTTGCCCTCGAAGCTTTCCATGAGCGCGGTCTCGTCGCCGCAGATGTAGGCGCCGCCGCCATGCTGCACGCCGACGTCGACGTCGTAGCCCAGCACACTGCCCTTCCCGAGCAGCTTGGCGTCATAGGCCTGCTTGATGGCGGCCAGCAGGCGCTCGCGCTCGTGCACGTATTCGCCGCGGATGTAGATGTACGCCTGATGCGAGCGCATGGCCTTGCACGCGATCACGCAGCCTTCGATCAGCAGGTGCGGGTCATTGCGCAGGATGTCGCGGTCCTTGCACGCGCCGGGCTCGGACTCGTCGGCGTTGACCAGCAGGTAGTGCGGACGCTCGCTCTCCTGCTTGGGCATGAAGGTCCACTTCAGGCCGGTGGCGAAGCCGGCGCCGCCGCGGCCGCGCAGGCCCGAGGCCTTGATCTGGTCGCAGATCCATTCCGGCGTCTGGGCGACGATGTCGGCCGTCCCGTTCCACGCGCCGCGCGCCTTCGCACCGTCCAGGGTCCAGTCGTGGACGCCGTAGAGGTTCAGGAAGATGCGGTCCTTGTCGGCCAGGATGCCAACCACGTTTAGCTTCCCCTGTTCGCGCGCTCACGCGCGGATGAAACGATAGAAGCCGCCGGACCCATCAGGCCCGCGACAAAGCAGATCTGCGCCGCCGCGCCGTCGGCCAGCGAGACCGGGCGATTGGCCTCGATCAGGGCGAGACTCGGGCTCATGCCGGAGCCTTGGTCTTGGGCGCCTTCGGCGGCAGGTTCGGGATCTTGATCTTCTTGCCCAGCGAGCCGTCGTAGAGCTTTTTGTCAGTCAGGGTCAGCGGCCCACCCTCGGGCGCCGAGCCCTGACGGCCGATGGCCGAGCCGGGCTTGGGCGTCTTGCCCGCCGCGAACTCATCGAGCAGCGCCTCGAACGTCTCGGGCGTCAGGTCCTCGTAGTAGTAGTCGTTGATCGCCGCCATCGGAGCGTTCGAGCAGGCGCCCAGGCACTCGACTTCCTGCCAGTAGAACTTGCCGTCGGCGCTCTTGTGGTTCTGGGCGCCGATCCGGCGCTTGCAGACAGCCATCAGAGCTTCCGAGCCGCGGGTCTGGCACGGCGTCGTGCCGCAGACCTGGACCAGCGCATGCGTGCCGACCGGCTCCAACATGAACATCGTGTAGAAGGTGGCCACCTCCAGCACGCGGATCACCGGCATGCCGAGGAGCTCGGCCACGGCCCGGATCGCGGGCTCGGAAATCCAGCCCTCCTGCTTCTGTACCAGCCACAGGCACGGCACGACCGCCGACTGCTGCTTTCCGGGCGGAAAGTTCGCCATCCACACCTTGGCGGCCTTCAGGGTCGCCGGGGTGAACTCGAAGCTGGCCGGCTGGACCGGCGAAAGACGACGGACGCTCACGCGGGCCTCACTTCACAAAGTCCACGCGGGCGATCTTGCCCCCCGCGAAGGAATAGACGGCGCAAACCTGGAAGGCTTCGCCGCCGGGCGCGCGGCTGACGTCCTCGTGGTCGACCACGTGACCGCCGACGATGGCGCGGTGCACGAGGCGCGCATGGTTCTGCGGGAAATCGGCGAAGAGCTTGCGATGACGCTCGCGGATCGCCGCCAGACCTACCGCGAGCGTGTCGCCGCCATAGGCGCCCAGCACGGCGTCGTCGGCGTAGAAGGCGCAGAAGGCATCCAGGTCCTGGGCGTTGTAGGCCTCAAGCTGGCCCGCCACGAGGTCGGCGTTGGAAAGGGACACGCTGGCGCTCACCGGTCGATCTCCCCGAACACGATGTCCAGCGAGCCCAGGATGGCCGAGACGTCGGCCAGCATGTGCCCGCGGTTCAGCCAATCCATCGCCATCAGGTGCGGATAGCCCGGCGCACGGATCTTGGCCCGATACGGCTTGTTCGTGCCGTCGCTGACCAAATAGACTCCAAACTCGCCCTTAGGCGCCTCGACGGCGGCGTAGACCTCGCCCGGCGGCGTGCGGTAGCCCTCGGTGAACAGCTTGAAGTGATGGATCAGCGCTTCCATCGAGCGCTTCATCTCGCCCCGGCGCGGCGCGGCGATCTTGTTGTCCTCGACCAGCACCGGACCCGGCGTCTTCAGCAGCGCCTCGCAGCACTGCTTCATGATCTTGGTCGACTCGCGCATCTCCTGCATGCGGCAGAGGTAGCGGTCGTAGCAGTCGCCGTTCACGCCGACCGGAACATCGAACTCCATGTCGTTGTAGGCGGCATAGGGCTGGGCGCGCCGCAGGTCCCAAGCGATGCCCGAACCCCGCACCATCACGCCCGAGAACGAGCGCGCGATCGCCTCTCCCTTCGAGACCACGCCGATATCGACGTTGCGGATCTTGAAGATGCGGTTGTTCCCGAACAGGCCTTCCAGATCGTCGCAGACCTTCGGGAAGTGGTCGCACCAGTCCGAGATGTCGCGCACCAGCGCCTCGGGCAGGTCCTGGCGGACGCCGCCCACGCGATAGTAGTTGGCGTGCATCCGGGCGCCCGACGCGCGCTCGTAGAACACCATCAGCTTCTCGCGCTCTTCAAAGCCCCACAGGGGCGGCGTGAGCGCGCCGACGTCCATCGCCTGGGTCGTGACGTTCAGCAGGTGGTTCAGGATGCGGCCGATCTCGTCGTAAAGCGTGCGGATCAGCAGCGCACGACGCGGCGCCTCGATCTGCAGCAGCTTCTCGATCGCCAGGCAGTACGCGTGCTCCTGGTTCATGGGCGCCACGTAGTCGAGGCGGTCCATGTACGGGATCGTCTGCTGATAGGGCCGCGCCTCCATCAGCTTCTCGGTGCCCCGGTGCAGCAGGCCGATGTGCGGGTCGACCCGCTCGACCACTTCGCCGTCCAGCTCCAGCACCAGGCGCAACACGCCGTGCGCCGCGGGGTGCTGCGGCCCGAAGTTGATGTTGAACTTGCGGACGGGCGTCTCGGCGCCGGTTGGGGTCACAGGCGTGTTGTCGTCGGCCATCACTTGCCGCCCTTTTCGTCGCCCGGCAGCATCGCGGCGAAGCCCTTCTCCGCGCCTTCCCACGGGCTCAGGAAGTCCCAATTGCGCCACTCGACCGATTTCACGGGCTCATAGACCACCCGCTTCAGCTCTTCGTCGTAGCGGACCTCGACGTAGCCGGTCATCGGGAAATCCTTCCGCAGCGGATGGCCGTGGAAGCCGTAGTCGGTTAGGATCCGGCGCAGGTCTGGGTGCCCGTCGAAGAAGATGCCGTACATGTCGAACGCCTCGCGCTCGAACCAGTCGGCCGACACGAACACGCCCGTGACCGACGGCACCGGGGTGTCCTCGTCAGTCTGCACGTTGATCCGGACCCGCAGGTTCTTCGTCATCGACAGCAAGTGGTAGACCACGTCGAACCGCAGCGGCCGCTCGGGATAGTCCACGCCGCACAGGTCGATGAGCTGGTGGAAGCCCTGCACGTCGCGCAGGTAGGTCAACGCCTCGACGATCTTTGCCGCCGGCGCCTTCAGGTTCAGTTCGCCGAACGCCACGTTGGCGCCGGTGATGACACCCTTGGCGTCCTTGACGATGGTCTTGCCGAGCTTGCCCAGGTCGGCGTCCGAAGCGGGCCAGCTCATCGGATGATGGTCCCCGTCCGGCGGATCTTCTTCTGCAGCTGCAGGATCCCGTACACCAGCGCCTCGGCGGTCGGCGGGCAGCCGGGCACATAGACGTCCACCGGCACGATCCGGTCGCAGCCGCGCACGGTCGAATAGCTGAAGTAGTAGTAGCCGCCGCCGTTGGCGCAGCTGCCCATCGAGATCACGTACCGCGGATCGGGCATCTGGTCGTAGACCTTGCGCAGCGCGGGCGCCATCTTGTTCACCAGCGTGCCGGCCACGATCATGACGTCGCTCTGTCGCGGGCTGGCGCGCGGCGCGAAGCCATAGCGCTCCAGGTCGTAGCGCGGCATCGAGGCCTGCATCATCTCGACCGCGCAGCAGGCCAGGCCGAAGGTCATCCACATCAGCGAGCCGGTGCGCGCCCAGGTGATCAGGTCATCGACGCTGGCGGTCACGAAGCCCTTGTCGGCCAGGCGCTGCGACACGCCATCGAAGAACGGGTCGTGCTTTTGGGGGTCGTAGCCCTCGACGGTGCTGCGGCCGGCCGACAGCGCCGGAACGGCGCCCGAACCCGCATTGGAACCGGGGGGAACGATCACTCCCATTCCAGGGCTCCCTTCTTCCACTCGTAGATGAAGCCCACGGTCAGGACGCCCAGGAAGGTCATCATCGACCAGAACGAGAAGATCGCCACATCCGCCGGCAGCTTCATCAGCGAAACCGCCCACGGGAACAGGAACGCGACTTCCAGGTCGAAGATGATGAAGAGGATCGAGACCAGGTAGAAGCGGACGTCGAACTTCATCCGCGCGTCGTCGAAGGCGTTGAAGCCGCATTCGTAGGATGAGAGCTTCTCCGGATCGGGAGACTTCGGCGCGAGCACGCTCGCGAACACGATGAAGATAATGCCCAGAACCGCCGCGATCCCCAGGAAGATCACGATCGGCAGGTACTCTTTGAAATAGGCTTCCATGGAGTCTCCGGCGGGAGTCGCGGCGCCCTTCTAGACCGATCGCAATGGCGTTTCAAACAGGCCTTGTGCGACGCGAAATGACGCGCCCCCACGGCGCTGCGAATGCGTCGCATCTACACGCCAGAAGGCGCCTCAGATACGATCGACCAACAGCGGCATTCCGCCTTGAGGCCGCAATGTGACGTCGGCCACGGGCTCCACCCTGCGGCCGGGCGCGGGCCCAAACCGGAACGCCGCCAGCCAGCGCGAGAGAATGATCAGGGCCTCTGTTTGCGCGAAGCCCATGCCGATGCAGATTCGCGGCCCCGCGCCGAACGGGATATACTGATAGCGATGCCGCCCCGCCTTCGCCTCGGGGTCGAAGTTCTCGGGATTGAACAGGTCGGGCTCGTCCCACAGCGTCCTGTGACGGTGCAGCACCCACGGCCAGACGGTGATCATGTCGCCCTTCCGGATCGTCTGACCGCACAGTTCGTCGTCGGCCATCGCCTCGCGGTCGATCCGGTGGATCGGCGAATAGAGTCGCAGCGTCTCTTCCCAGACCATCTTCAGGTAGGGCAGCCGCTCGATCACCTGCGCAGGATCGCCCTCGCGCCAGGCCGCCATGGCCTCGTCCCGCGCCCACCCCTGGGCCTGAGGATCGCCGGCCAGCAGGTAAAGCGCCCACGCGAGTCCGTTGGCCGTGGTCTCGTGCCCGGCCACGAAGAAGGTCATGGCGTTGTCCAGCGTCAGCTGGATCGCCTCCTCCTGCGGATGCTCGGCCGCGAAGGCCCTATAAAGCCGTGTAATGAAGTCGTCCGGCGCATCAGACGCGCTCGCCCGGTTGCGGATGAACTGGCCCATCCGTTCGATCAGGAGGCGCCGGGCGCGCCGGGCCCGGCGCTGGCCCCCGCCCATGTCGAGCTCCTGCAGCCCCAGCAGCATGCTGAGCCGCATCTCGGCTGTTCCGGCCAACAGGTCGCGGACGTGATCCGACGTCTCGCCGAAGGGCATCCCCGTCTGACCCGAGAACAGGGCCTCGTCGATCACCTCCAGGGTCGCGCGCGTCGCCTCGGCCGCCATGTCGACAACGCCCCCGTCGCCGGGCGTACGATCGCAGCTGCGCTCGGCAAGGCGGGCGAACAGCGGCATCGCCGCCTCGACGGCGTGCGGCGCGAAGGTGGGCGCCATGAGACGTCGCTGCGAACGCCACGCGTCCTGCTCGGTGTTCAGCAGGCTGTCGCCGATGATGGGCTGCAGCATCTTCCGGATCATGCTGGGCCGCCGGTAGTTCTGCGCGTTGTCCAGGAACACCCGCTTGATCGCCTCGGGGTCGTTGATCCCGTGATAGGTGAGGTTCAGCACCCTGACCCGCCGATAGGACCGCTCGAACGCTTCCCGAGGCAGGGCTGCCAACATGTTCCGCGAGATGCGCGGGTTGAACAGCATGGGAAGGAGCCCGGGATCGCGCTCGAGCGGCTCCGGCGCATAGGGCCGGAATCTCACAGGCGGGGCGTGAGCGAAGGTCGAACTGGCGTCGGTCATGGGCGAAGGGGCTTCCTTGCGACGCCCGGCAACATCATCGGATTGTCGCGCTCGAGGAAACGATATATCGGCGGTGTTCTTGTGAGCTGAGTTCACAGGAAGCAGACCCTTGGAAAAGCGACATCTGCCCTCGCTGACCGCGCTGCGCGCCTTCGAGGCCTTCGCCCGCCGGGGCCAGATGACGACCGCCGCCGACGAGCTCTGCGTCACGCACGGCGCCATCAGTCGCCAGATCCGCAGCCTGGAAACGGCGTTGGGCCTCGACCTCACGGAAGGGCCTCGTCATCGCCTGAAGCTCACCGAGGCCGGCGCCCGTCTGGCCCACGCGCTCTCCGCCAGCTTCGACCAGATGGAAGCCGCCCTCACCGAGATCCGCGGCGACCAGCACGTCGAGCTGCACTTGTCCTGCGTCGGCACGCTTGCGATCCGCTGGCTGATCCCGCGCCTGTCGGCCTTCCACGCCCGCTATCCGGCCGTCCGCGTGAAGGTCACCGAGTCGTATGCGCCGGTGGACTTCCACCGCGACCGCTTCGACGCCGCCATCCGCGTGAACGAGACCGCCCCCATCGTCGGCGCCGAGGCCGTCCCCTTCCTGGAGAACTTCCACGGCCCCGTCGTGGCGCCCGACCTCGTCGGCGCCGGCCCCACCGGCCTCGAAGGCCTCACCCGCCTCACCACCGGCACCCGCCAGACCGCCTGGGACGAGTGGGAGCACCACTCCGGCGTCCAGCTCCCGACGCCGCCCGACACCCAGGAGTTCGAGCACATCTTCTACACGCTGGAGGCCGCCGCCGCGGGCCTGGGCGTGGGCCTAACCCCCTGGGTCTACGTCGCCGCCGACGTCGCCGCCGGCCGGCTGGCCGCGCCCCTGGGATTCGCCTCCACGCCATCCAGGTTCTGGTTCCTCACCCCGCCCCGCCGATCCAAGCCCGCCGTCGCCCAGTTCCGCGCCTGGCTCCTCGAAGAAGCCGCCAAGGTCCCACCCCCGCCCAAGCTGGTGCGCCGGGCGGCGTGAGCGCTTTCCGGTGCGGCCAACCGCCCGCGCCCCAACTCTCCCGTTGACACGATTCCGGCCCGCCCATATGAGAGCCGCCTTCGCAGCGCCGGACGGCCTTGCGCGGGTGTAGCTCAGTTGGTTAGAGCGCCGGCCTGTCACGCCGGAGGTCGCGGGTTCGAGTCCCGTCACTCGCGCCACGTCCGGTGGCGAATCTCCCACTCCGAACAGACTCCTGACGCCAGGCGCTGTCCGCCGCGCTATTGGACGTCCCTATCATGCCATTTCCCGCCACCCATCCCGCCCTGGCCCGCGCGCTCGCCGCGCACGGCTACAATGAGCCGACGCCGGTCCAGGCCGCCGTGCTCGAAGCCCCCGCCGGCCGCGACCTGCTGGTCTCGGCCCAGACCGGATCGGGCAAGACGGTGGCCTTCGGGCTGGGGGCCGCCGACACCCTATTGGGCGAGGCCGAGGCGTTCGGCCGCGCCGAGGCGCCGCTGGCGCTCTGCATCGCCCCGACCCGCGAGTTGGCCCAACAGGTCGCCCGCGAGCTCACCTGGCTTTACGCCGACGCCCAGGCCCGCATCGCCACCTGTGTGGGCGGCATGGACCCGCGCGCCGAGCAGCGCGCGCTGAACGCCGGCGCCCACATCGTCGTCGGCACGCCCGGGCGACTGCGCGACCACCTGGAGCGCGGCAACCTTGATCTCTCCGCACTCAAGGTCGTCGTCCTCGACGAGGCCGACGAGATGCTCGACATGGGCTTCCGCGAGGACCTCGAGGCGATCCTCGACTCCTCGCCCGCCGAGCGCCGCACCTTCCTGTTCTCGGCCACCATCGCCCGCGAGATCGCCTCGCTGGCCAAGCGCTATCAACGCGACGCCCACCGCATCGACACCCTGCGCCGTGACGAGGCCCACGGCGACATCGCCTACCGCGCCGTCCGCATCGCCCCGACCGAGATGGAAACAGCGATCGTCAACGTGCTGCGCTACTTCGAAAGCCCCGGCGCGCTGATCTTCTGCGCCACCCGCGAGCGCGTCCGCCACATGCACGCCGCCCTGCGTGAGCGCGGCTTCTCGGTCGTGCAGCTGTCGGGCGAGCTGAGCCAGAAGGAGCGTTCCGACGCGCTCCAGGCCCTGCGCGACGGCCATGCGCGCGCCTGCATCGCCACCGACGTCGCCGCCCGCGGCCTCGACCTGCCCGACCTGGGCCTGGTGATCCACGCCGACCTGCCGGCCAACACCGCCGGCCTCCTCCACCGCAGCGGCCGCACCGGCCGGGCGGGCAAGAAGGGCGTGTCCGTCGTCATGGTCCCGCACTCGAAGCGCCGCATCGCCGAGCGCCTGCTGCAGGTGGCCGGCGTCGACGCCGAATGGTCGGGCCCGCCGCTGCCCGAGGAAATCCGCGCCAAGGACCAGGTCCGGATGCTCGAGGATCCGCTACTCAACGAAGCCCCCTCGCCTGAGGACCTTGAGCTGGCCCAGCGCCTGCTGGCCGACCGCAGCCCGGAAGCCGTGGCCGCCGCCCTGGTGCGCCTCTACCGCTCGCGCCTGCCGGCGCCGGAAGAGATGCTGCCCGATCGCGGCGGTGAGCCCCGCCCGCTGCGGCCCGAGCGGCAGGCCCAGATCGAATCCGCCGACGGCGCCTGGTACCGCCTGCCCATCGGCCGCTCCAAGAACGCCGACCCGAAGTGGCTGGTCCCGCTGATCTGCCGCTTGGGCCACGTGACGAAGAAGGAGATCGGGCTGATCCGCATCTTCGATCATGAGACGAAATTCCAGATCTCCAGCGAGGTCGAAGCCCGGTTCGGCGAAGCCATCCGCGCCGCCGCCGACTCCGGCGAACTGCGCATCAACCCCTCGGCGCCTCCTGGCCCCGCCGGCCCCCGTCCCTCGGGTCCGCGTCCTTCGGGCCCGCGCGGCGACGGTCCTCGCCACGACGGTCCCCGACGCGGCCCGCCGCCCGGCGGCGACCGTCGCGGTCCGCCCAAGGGCCGCAAGCCGAACCAACTTCGCGACTAGAGCGCGCTGCGCAACGACGGGCGCGTCAGGGACGGGACTACGCCGCCAGTTCCCTGTCCGCTCGCCCCAGCGCTTCCTCAAGCGCCGCGTAGAGCGCCGCCACATCCAGAGGTTTTGCGATGTGGCCGTCCATGCCGACGGCCAGGTATTGCTCCAGCTGGTGGCTCATCACATTGGCGGTCAGCGCCAGCACAGGCGTTGGCGTTCGCCCCCACTCGGCTTCCAGCCGGCGGATTTCGCGCGTGGCGTCCAGTCCGTTCATCACGGGCATCTGCACATCCATCAGCACCACGTCGAAGCGCTCCGCGGCGAACGCCTGAACCGCCTCGAGCCCGTTGCATGCCAGGGTCAGTTCGGCGTCGAGCGGGTCGATCAGGGCCTTCAGCACCATCCGGTTCGTGACGTTGTCCTCGGCCGCCAGGATGCGCAGCGGCCGGTCCGGCGCAGGCGCAGCCTCGTCCGCTGGCCGGGGGCTCGAAGCCGGAGCGGCGACGCGAATGAGGGGCAGCTCGACCGTGAAGCACGCGCCCTCGCCCGGCCGGCCGCTCGCCGAGATCGTTCCGCCCATCAACTCGACCAGCGCCTGACAGATCGACAGCCCGAGTCCAGTGCCACCGTAACGTCGGGTGGTCGACGCGTCGGCCTGTTCGAACTTTCGGAACAGCTCGTGCGCGCTCGCGGGATCGAAGCCGATCCCCGTATCGCGGACCTGGAATCGTACGCCGCTTGAAGTCGGTTCGGCCGAGACCGTCACGGCTCCGGCCTCGGTGAACTTCACGGCGTTCGCGATGAGGTTGGTCAGGACCTGACGAATTCGGAACGCGTCGCCGGACCAATAGCCGGCCGCCTCTGGGTCCACGCTGCCCCGCAGGTCGAGACCCTTCTCGGTCGCGAGATCGCGGAAGATGTCGGTCACCGCGGTCAGCTCGTCATCCATCCGGAAGGTCGTCGCGGACATCTGCAGCTTGCCGGCTTCCAGCTTCGAAAGGTCCAGCACGTCATTGAGCAGCGCCAACAGGGTGCGCCCCGACTCACGGATCACCCGCAGGCGCCCTCGCTGGTCCGGGCTCAGCTCAAACCCTTCCATCGCCTGGGCCATCCCCAGGACGCCGTTCAGGGGCGTTCGGATCTCGTGACTCATGTTGGCGATGAAATCCGATTTCGCCCGATCCCCGGCCTCGGCCTGGTCGCGCGCCTGCGTCACCTGCCGCGCCATCCGCCACAGACGATGGATCACCAGCGCGACAGCGGCCAGCACCACCAGCCCCAGGCCCAGGATCGCCCACTTCGCCTCGGCATAGACGCCTCGCCCGGGGTGCTCTGGCGTCCAGGCCAACGCTCCGACCGCGCGCCCATCGGCGTCCGCCAACCGCACGGCCGGACGCGCCGCGGTATCTGGCGGGGTCAGCCGGGCCTCACGCAGGCCGAGGTCTTCATCCAGTTCCTGGAGATAGCCCGCATCGACCTCGATGCCGGACAGCACGATCGCTTCGTGGCCCGGCAGCAGCGGCTTTGCATCCTCCACTTCGGGCACGATTGTCGACGCCGCCAGGAGGTAGACCTTGCTGCCGGCCCGCACCGCGGCCTCCGCCGTCGCAGCCCGGGCGAACCCCCGCGACGCGGGCTCCCGCTGGTGGCGCAGCGCCTCTTCCGATCGCACCACGGCCCGCAGCGCTTTGGAGGCGGCCATCAGGTCGCCGAGCGTCCGGGGATCGACCTCCGCGCCGGCGGCCGCGCCATAGACCAACCGGTCCTGCGCATCGACCACCAGCGTCACGTCGTGCCGGAGGTAATCGAAGAAGTAGTCAGTGTAGTTGACCTGGGCGAAGTCGCGGTCGAACCGCCGCGCGGTCTTGTCGTAGGCCTCGGTCCAGACGGCGACTGAGACGACGTCGTCCTTCAGGCGCGCGAGGCGCCGGACGACGGAACGCTCCATCAACCGGGTTTCACGGACCTCGGTGATGCGATCGACCGAAACGCTGGCGTAATAGACCAGCACCCCGCAGGCCGCGAAGACGATCAGGGCGGCGGCGATCGCCAGGCCGAGAACGCCGCTGGAGAACCGCCACTCCAATCTGTCGAGCCATCTGCGCATGGCTGGTCAGGTCCCGCCGGCAAAGCGCCGGGAGGCCCGCTTCCCACGCGCCAGAAATGTCGACAGTTCCAAATACATCGAACATCAACATCGGGCTCAAACGCTGACTTTGTCTTACGCAATCAGTAGAATGGCCTGCGGCTCACAGCCGCACGCAGGGGTCGCCAGCCCCCTGAAGCGAACACTACTCTCCCGGTCGGTACGTCCGCTCGACGTGGCCCCTCAGTTGCTCCGGATAGAAGTAGACGTGGCGGAAGGCGGCCTTCGCGTAGCGTTCGGCCTGGTCGTTGAAGTGCTTCGAGTCCGGGTCGCCGCTTTCGCCGCCGGCGCTGATCGCCATCGCCTTCACCTTCGGCCCGAACTCGACCACGGCCACGAAGCTGTTCCCGCTGGTCCCGTAGTAGCGCTTCGTGCCGGGATAGCGACGCGAGGCGAACGACGCGAGCGAGCCCCAGGTGCCGGCGGTGAACGGCACGGCCACGCTGGGGCCGTCGTCCCGGAACGTTTGCACGATGGCGCCGTCCAGCCGCTGGAAGCGGTTGATCTCGCCCCAAGGAGTCTTCCAGCTGCCGAAGTCGGCCACGAGACGCGCCGAAGCCTCCTCCAGCGCCGCGATCCGATCGGACGCCGGGCTCTTCTCGACCATGTACTCGTACACGGTCATCCCGGCGACCTTCGCCCCCGGCGCAGACTTGGACCAAAGCGCCTCGGCCCAGAACACGGCAAGCGACGTCTCGGTGGAATCCCTGCCCCAGCGCCGGTCCCACGCCTTCAGCGCCGCCATCTGGCCAGCCAACGCGGTCTTCTGGTCCGGCGAGGCCAGGTCGTACGCGGCGGAAAGCTTGGGGATCAGGCGGTCGAAGGCCGGCAGGTCCGGGTCATAGGCCGCCGCCCTCAGTCCCTCCATCGTGAAGCCGCTCTTGCCCTCCAGCACCCGGATCGCATGCAGCCCCCGCGGGGTCTCGCCGGCGGTGTCCATGTACTTCGGGAACGCCTCGCGCTTCGGGCTGTCGGCGCCCGCCGCGGAATAGGGCCAGTTGTTCGAGTTGTAGGCCCACCCCGCCTTGGGATCGATCACCGTCGGCGCCTCGGACAGCGCATGCAGCCCCTGCCAGTCCGTCGCCGGATCTGCGCCGTCCACCACCTTGGTGTAGTCGAACCGGTCGTCGCGCTTCGGGATGAACTGCGGGTGCAGGTAGGCCGTCTGGCCCTGGGCGTCGGCGTACAGCGTATTGTTCGAGGAATTGGCCTTCAGCTCGGCCACCTTCAGGAAGCCCGTCAGGTCGGTGGCCTTGGTCCGCAGGAACGACTGCTGCAGCGCCTCGATGGGCTTGAACATCAGCGCTGTGGCGATCCACTTGTCGCCCTCGGCCCGCACGATGGGCCCGTGATGTGTGCGATAGGTGGTGAAGGTCCGGCTGCCCATGGACCCGTCGGCGCCCCGCACCCGGATCGTCACATCCTTCACCGTCACCGGCCGCGCCTCGCGCCCATAGCGGTACATCAGGCTGCCCGGCGTGCGCACGATCGTCTCGGCGAACTCGTCCACCACGTCGACGCCGCTGGAGGTGTGCATCCAGCCCGCCTTCTCGTTGAAGCCCTGGTAGATGAAGAACTGGCCCCAGGTGACGGCCCCATAGGCGTTCAGCCCCTCGTCGCTCGTCACCTGCAGCTCCGAGCGGAAGAAGAACGAGGTGTGCGGGTTGATCAGCAGCAGCGCGTGGCCGTCCTTGGTCACCTTCGGCGCCAGGGCGATGCCGTTCGACCCCGGCGGGTCCTTGAACGCGAACTCCGGCAGGGCCGCGGTCCGCGTGCCGCCGTAGAAGGCCTCCAACTCGCTCAGCGAGATGCGTTCGATATCGCCGCCGATGCTGCCCTCGGTGAACGACAGCGCCATCCACGGCTCGAACCGGGTCAGCACCTTGGGCTTCGTCTGCGGATGGGTCGCCAGGTAGTAGTTCAGGCCGTCGGCCCAGCTGTCCATCAGCGCGCGCAGCCAGGCCGGGCTCTCGCGGTACTTCGCCTGCAGGTCGGCTGGGTCAATGAACAGCCGCATCCGCAGGTCCTGCCAGACCGCCTTCGCGCCTTCTGCCTCGGCCACCCGGCCCAGGCTGGTCAGGTAGTTCATCTCGACGCGGTTGAAGTCGTCCTCCGCCTGGGCATAGGCCATCCCGAACACCGCGTCGGCGTCCGTCTTGCCCTTGATGTGGGCGATCCCCCAGTCGTCCCGGACGATGCTGATCCGCGCCGCCTGCGCCTTCCAGTCGGCCGTCTCGTCGGCCCACGCTGCGCCCGCCAGCAAAGACAGCGCGAGGGTCAGGGGAATCAGGCGCACGGGCAGGCCTCCAGGCTTCAAGGGCCGCCACCTCGCCCGCCTGTCCACAGCTTGTCCAGCCTGCGACGCGCGGCCACGCTTGGTGTCGTTAAGGACTCACCATCTGTTGCCCGTCCAAGGGGCTAAGTGGGAGTGTTTTGCGATGCCCGAAGCGACGTACGTGGCCTTTGTGCCCAACGGCATGTCCGCCAAACTGCGCTCGGTCCTCCAGGCCGAGGACACCGGCGCCGTCACGTGGCGCGAACGCAAGACCATGTTCGGCAGCGAATTCTACTTCTCGGGCCCGCCGAAGCTGGTCCGGGCCACCCACGCGTACGTCAGCCAATGGGTCGTGAAGCACTAGCTTACGGCGCCGGCGTCACTTCGATCGTCTCGATCCGCCATTCCCTTTGCTCGGGCGTCGCGCCCGGCACATCGTTCACCCGCCGCAGCGTGGCCTTGCCCGAGGCGTGGTACTCGGCCCCGGAGACGAGCCGGCCGTACAGCACGACCGGAACGTCCACGTAGAGCGACCCTGCGGCCCCCTGCACGCGCCGCGGTCCGCCCACCTGGGCGTTCAGCCGCGCGTACGGCCTCACGTCGAACACCTGCCCGTCGCGGCGCAGCCTGGCCGCCTCGGCGCTCCGGCCGCTTTCCACAAGTGCGAAATAGGTCTCGACCACCCGAGCCGCCGCCTGCCCGCTGCCCGTGGCGGCCGGGCCCTCGCTCAGCGGCGTGCGATCATCGGGCAGGCCGCCCGGCGTCCCGGGGGCCGGCGGCTCCACAGGGCCCTTGCCGGGCTCGTAGCAACTGACCCCTGGCGCGCCCGCGATCTTTTCGTCCGGCTCCAGCGTGGCCAGCAGTCCCTCGGGCCCGCGGTTCCACCACTGCAGGCCGTCGCCCGCATAGCGCGCTCCGCTGCCCGACACGGCGATCTTCAGCGTGTGCTCGCGCCCCGCCAGCCGGACCCGCGCCGTGTTGGCGTCCGGGTACAGAGCCTGGAACGTCCGCCCATCCGCGCAGACATAGGTGATCCAGGGAGTCGACCGCTCAGGCGCTGCGGCCGTGGGGGCGGATCCAGGCGAACACCCGGCCAGCGCCAGCGGCAGCAGCAGCGCCACTCGGCGCATACTACTTCTTCATCCAGGGCTTGGATTTCGACTGCGAGCGCGCCGCGGCGGTGCGTTCGCCCTCCAGGGCGCCTCGCCCGGGCGGCCCGCCCCGTCCGGCCTGCGCCGCCTTTTTCAGGCGCAGCGCCTTCTGCATCGGGGTTTCGCCGGGTGGCGCATCGTCAGACTCGGCCATCGTGTCCTCCACTGGGCGCAAACCTACCGCGCCTTCAATTCTGAAACAGCAGCGCAATGACCAGGGGTTAGTTGCGCGTCGAACCGCCGATCGTAAAATCGGTATGCAGCCACGCTGAAGCGCGGCGGGAACTGGGGAGTCGAAACTTGCAACGCGCCGTCATCGCCGCTCTTGGAACTCTGTTGCTGGCCGGCGTCGCCGCCGCTCCGATCACGGCCGCGGCGGCCGAGAAGGCCCCGGCCAAGGCCGCCGCCGCGCCCTACAAGGCCCCGCGCAACGCCTTCAACCAGCCCGACCTCTCCGGCTTCTGGAGCAACGCCACGCTCACCCCGCTGACCCGGCGGCCCCAGTTCAAGGACCAGCTCAACTACACGCCCGAGCAGGTCAAGGAGATGGAGTCCAGCGCCGCCGCCGAGGTGGAGGAAGGCAACGAGGACACCGATCCCAACGCGCCGGCCGAGGCGCCCAAGACGCCCCCCGGCGCCAACATCCGCCCCGAATTCGCCGCCGCCGGCGGCGACGTGGGCGGCTACAACCGCGGCTGGCTCGACCCGGGCAGCCACGTGATGCGCGTGAACGGCGAGCCGCGGACCTCGCTGATCACCACGCCCAACGGGCAGCCTCCGGCCCGCAAGGCCGGCGCGCCGCCGGCGCCGCGCTTCGGCGGGGGCATGGGCTCGTTCGAGAGCTACGAATCCCGTTCGCTGGGCGAGCGCTGCATCATGAGCTTCGGCCGCAACGCCGGCCCGCCGATGTTCCCCAACGGCTTCTACAACAACAACTATCAGATCGTTCAGACCGGCGACTCGGTGCTGATCGAGGTGGAGATGATCCACGACCTGCGGATCGTGCGCCTCAACTCCAAGCACCGCACCGACGACGTCCGCCCCTACATGGGCGACTCCATCGGCTGGTGGGAGGGCGACACCCTGGTGGTCGAGACCACGCACATCCCCGCCAACCAGCACTTCATGGGCGCGTGGAAGGACCTCAAGGTCACAGAACGGTTCACCCGCGCCGGCAAGAACCGCCTCCACTACGCCTTCACGGTCGAAGACCCGACGATCTGGGAAAAGCCGTGGGGCGGAGAGTACGAGTTCTCTCCGATGGGCGTGGGCGTGATCTACGAATACGCCTGCCACGAGGGCAACTACGCCCTGCCCGGCATCCTGGCCGGGGCCCGCGCGGAAGAGCGGCCAAGGCCGAAGCCGCCAAGGCCAAGCCCGCCGCGGCGGGCTCGAGCCAGTGACACTCATCCTCTGAACGTCATCGCGAGGCCTGTCCCGGCGACCCGGACACGAGGCGTTTCCCAAGAGGCCGCGGCGGCGACGCTGCGGTCTCTTCTGTTGAGGATGGTGTTTCTGGTTGGCCGTGGGACAGGCCCGACCATGACGATCTGAGAGGTTGGGCCGCGCGTTACCGCACCGCCACCACCTCGACCTCGCCGCCGCCCACCATGGCGACGTCGCCAACGACCTTGCCCATCAGGGCCCGCGCCAGCGGCGAGACGTAGGACACGCTCCCCTGCGCCGGGTCGGCCTCGTCCTCGCCGACGATGCGGAAGCTCTGGCGCCGCCCGTCCTCGCGCTCGATCTCGACCGTGCGGCCGAACTGCACCACGCCGTCCTGCGGCTCGGGCTCGGTCAGCTGAGCGCTGGCCCGCCGCGAACCCCAGTAGCGCAGGTCCCGCGTCGCCCGGGCCATGGCCGTGCGGTCGGCGCTGATGCCCCCGTCGGTCTGCGCCCGCGCATAGGCCTCGCGCGCCGCCGCCAGCTCGGCCTCGATCGCGGCCAGCCCGGTCGCGGTGACCAGGTTGGCATGCGCCGAGATCGGCCGATCCGGCAGGTCCGCCGCCTGAGCCTCGTAGTCTTCCTCGCGCGTGAATGCGACCGCCATGGGTTGATCATATCTGTCGTCGGACAACGCGGCCACAGCCCGTCGCGTTCACCCCGTGCAGCCCTGCGGCGCCCTGCCGCACCCCCGACCCTGCCACCAAATCGCGCCTTCGGCGTTTGCCCCACGCTGGAAGCCTGACCGGAAAGGCGGCTCACGGGGGTGAGAGACCTGCAACGGAGAAGACAAGCATGGGTGCTCGCAAGAGCCTGCTCATCGGGGTGGCGCTGATCGCGGCGGGGGCCGCAACGACCGGCTGCGCCACCAAAAAGTACGCCCGCGAACAGGCGGGTATCGTGAACGCGCGGGTCGACGCCGTCGAGCCACGCGTCGCCGCCGTCGAAGGCACGGCCAGGGACGCCCTCGACCGCGCCACGGCCGCCGGTAAGCTCGCCGAGGGCAAGTTCCTGTACCAGATGGTCCTGCAGGACGACGCGGTGAAGTTCGCCCTCAATAAGGCCGAGCTGTCGCCGGAGGGTGAGGCCCGCCTCGCCGCCTTCGTCGAAAAGCTGAAGGCCGAGAACCGGAACGTCTACGTCGAGATCCAGGGTCACACCGACGCCAGCGGCGACCCAGACTACAACACCAAGCTGGGCGAGAGCCGGGCCGAGGCGGTGCGGCGCTATCTCAACGTCCACGGCGTCGCCCTGAACCGGCTCAGCACCATCTCGTACGGCGAAGAGAGCCCGGTGGCGCCGAACGAAACGCCGGACGGCCGCGCTCAGAACCGTCGCGTGGTTCTGGTGGTGATGTCCTAGCCGCGGCAAGGACCGCAGGGCGCGGGCAAGCCGCGCGCCCTGCGGCTCCGGACTTGCGGCGCACGCGCTTCTCGCTCATGCCCTGCGCATGAGCACATTTCCCTCCGACGCCGAGCCCGGCGGCGGCTTTGACGCCGACGACTGGGACCGCCTGCCGGCCTTCACCGGTGCCCTGGCCACGCTCGACGACGTCCAGGCCCGCCGGGCCATCTTCTCGCTGGCCGACACCCAGAACGGCCGGCCGATCGACATGCCCCTGCCTCAGCCGGTGATCTGGTGGAGCGAAGACGGCGACCAGGCCGCCATCGCCGTCCAGGCCGAGGCCCACGACAGCGATGAGGGCGAGACGATGGAGGTCCTGGGCCTGATCCTGCCCGACGGCGAGGGCGCCGTTGCGCTGCTGGAAGACGTCGACCTTGTCGATGACACTGACCCCACCTGGCGCGACCTGGTCGCCGCCGCCGTCGGCGACGAGACCGGCGACGAGGGGTAGTCGCGCGCGCGGCGGTCTGTCCGCGCCGCCGCAACTGGTCCCTTCGCCCCCAGGGGCCGACTCCCTGTAGCCGGTCTCCTTCGGAGGACCCCTTGCCCGCCAGCCCCCCCCCGCGCCGCGACGCTCGCCATCCTGCTGCCCATCGCCGCGGTGCTGGTCGCGACAGCCGCATTCCAGGGCGGCGCCTCGATGGCCAAGTCGCTGTTTCCGGTCCTGGGGGCCCAGGGCACGGCGACGCTGCGGATCATCCTGGGCGCGCTGATGCTGCTGGCGGTCACCCGGCCCTGGCGCAGCTGGCCCGCCCGGGCGCCGGTGCTGCCGCTTCTCGGCCTGGGGCTGGCTACCGCCGGCGCGGTCCTCTTCTTCTACCTCGCGCTGGGCCGGCTGCCGCAGGGTGTGGCGATCGCGCTGCAGTTCCTGGGGCCGCTGGGCGTCGCCATCGCCGGCTCGCGCCGCGCGGCCGACCTGATCTGGACGGCGTTGGCCGCCGCTGGCGTCTGGGGCCTGGTCGGCCACGACATGAGCGCCGGGACCGGGCTCGACCTGCTGGGCGTCTTCTGGGCGCTCTGCGCCGCGGCGTCATGGGCCGCCTACATCGTCTGGGGCCAGACGGCGACCCGGGCCTTCGGACGGGGCACGGCGCCGCTTGCCGTGGCCATCGCCGCGCTGGTCATCCTGCCGTTCGGCGTGGCCCAGGCGGGCGCCGAGCTGCTGCGCCTCGACCTCCTGCCCTGGGCGCTGCTGGTGGCTCTGGTCTCTACAGCAATCCCGTTCACGCTCGAGATGTACGCGCTGAACCGGCTGCCCGCGAAAACCTTCGCGGTCCTCACCAGCCTCGAGCCGGCCCACGGCGCCCTCTTCGGCCTGCTGCTGTTGCACGAGACCCTGGCGCTGTCGCAGCTGGGCGGCCTCGCCGCCGTCATCGCCGCGGCCTGCGGGGCCGCCTGGACCAGCCGCCCCCGCACACAGCTGCCTGCGCCGGACTAGGCGTCATGCCGCCGTCAGACGGGTCATCACCAACTCCCGCCGGAACCGGAACCCCAGCCTTTCATAGATCGCGATCGCGCCGGTGTTGGCCGCGTAGGCGTGCAGAAACGGAATCTCTCCCCTTGCCCGGATGCGCCCCATCACCACGCGCATCAACGCTGCGGCGTAGCCGCGCCCGCGATGGTCTGGATCGGTGCAGACGCCGCTCACCTCCGTCATTCCGTCGGGCTTCATCCGCTCGCCGGCCATGGCGACCAGTCGCCCGTCCACCTTCACGCCCACGAAGTCGCCCAGCTCGGCCGTCCGGGCTATGAATGGCCCCGGCCGGGTCAGCGTGGCCAGGGCCAGCATCTCGGCTGCATTGGCCGGCCCCAGGTCCAGTATGTCGGTTTCGGCCGCCGGCGCGGCCGCGACCGGCGCGTCCGCGATCATCTGCCAGGCCATATCCTGCGACACGACCCGCGTCCCTGGGATCGTAGGCGGCGCCTGCGGCTCGACCAGCGCGACATCGCCCATCTCACGCACCATCGCGCCCAGGGCCGCCCGGCTCTCCGGGGTCTCACCGATCAGGACCGCGAAGACCCCATACGCCGGGTCCA
Source organism: Phenylobacterium sp. (assembly GCF_965284355.1). Lineage (NCBI taxonomy): Bacteria > Pseudomonadati > Pseudomonadota > Alphaproteobacteria > Caulobacterales > Caulobacteraceae > Phenylobacterium > Phenylobacterium sp. The sequence continues at coordinate 345,587 of NZ_OZ260078.1, forward strand.
GCCGGCGCGCACCGCCGCGCACGATCCCAAGCTGGGCCTGCCGCGCGCCTGTCAGCATGGCCAGAATCGGCCGGTCCAGGGGGTGGGCTGGTTTCACGGCGCGGCCATAGCCCAGCTTCACGCCCAGGTCCCGGGCCAAGGAATGAACCGTTGGCCCGAAAACGAAAAAACAGCCCCCGACCCGGCCGAGGTCGGGGGCTGTGAAACGCCTGCGGTTCAAGGAACCGAGGCCTCGCTGGGATGGTCTGTCCGCCCTGCTGGCCCCCCCGGGCCACCAGAACAGACACACCGTAACGGGCCGAAACCCGCACGGAGCCCCGCGATCAGCTCCTTCCGCCTTCGACCAGGACGTTGTCCGTTTCCGCGCACCCTGCGGGATCGGGACGAGACGCCGGCCGGAGACGCGAGCAGGTTGTCGGGCAACCCACGCCTCGGAAGCAGTCAGAACCGAAGGATAGATCACCACCCAACCGCCGGATTCGACAGGGACCCCACCCGATCTTTCCCCGAGCAGAATCCGATCTTTGGCGCTTGGTTGGCGGGTCAGGCGCAACTAGGTTGAGGGCGCGGCCGAATCCGGGGGCCGTCGCGGCCTGCCGGCTCTCGCCGCGATCATGGGGATCTGACGACGATGCAGCTGGCCCATCAGGCCGCATTCAGGCTGGGCGACATGGAAGTGCGTCCCCCGACGCGCGAGGTCGTGTCGCCGCATGGTCGCGAAGTGCTGCAGCCCCGGGTGATGCAGGTTCTGGTCACGCTCGCGAACGCCGAGGGCGCGGTGGTCAGCCGCGACGATCTCATCGAGAGGTGCTGGGACGGCCGCGTGGTCGGCGAAGACGCCATCACCCTGGTGATGATGAAGCTGCGCAAACTCGCCACCCGCACCGGCGGCGCCTTTGCGGTGGAGACGATCCCCCGCGTCGGCTACCGGCTGGCCGCAGACGGTTTGGGCGTGGGCGCGCCCGTCGCACCCCGCGCGTCTTCGTCCGCCGCGCCCGAGCCGCCGCGCGCCGCCGGCCGCGATCGGCCCCGCATCGTGGTTCTGGAGTTCACCCACCCCCCCGGCGACGAGGAGCAGGCCTGGTTCGCCGAGGCCCTGGCTGACGAGCTGACCGCGGGGCTCGCGAAATCGCCGCTGTTGGCGGTCACGCCCCGTCAGGCGCTGCTGACGTCCGATGTCGTCGGTCATCCGCCGGGCGCCATCTCCGCGCGCTTGGGCGTCGACTACGTCCTCGACGGCAAGGTCCGCAGCCTGGGCGGTCAGGTCCGTGTCTCGGTCGATCTCATCCAGGGCGTCGATGAGACCAGCGCCTGGTCGGCCCGCTTCGACCGGCCCATGGCCGACATGTTCTCGATGCTGGACGAGATCACCAGGTCGATCATCGGCGCCATAGAGCCCGCCGTCCTCGAACGGGAAGAGAGCCATGCGCTGCTCACGCCCGAGCGAAGCCTTCAGTTCTGGCAGCTTTTCGTCCGCGGCCGCCGCCACTTCTGGCGCTCCACCGCCGAGGACGTGCGCAAAGCCGAGGGTTTCCTGGAACAGGCGCTGCAGCTCGAGCCGGACGACGTGTCGGCCCTGGCGATCCTGGCGCACTGCAAGCTCTATGGCGTCTGGGTGGGCGCGTCGGAAGATCCCCCCGCCGCGATCGCGGAGGCGCACCGCATCGCGCTGAAGGCCGTTTCCGCCGGCCAGTCCGACGCCTTCGCCCATTACACGCTGGGCGTCGTCTTCTCGCTGATGAACCGGTTGACCGAGGCCAAGGCCGAGCAGCGCCGCGCGCTCGAGCTCAACCCTTACCTGGCCGCCGCGTCGGGCGAGATGGGCCGTCTGCTGGCCTTCGAAGGCCAGTCGCAGGATGCGATCGCATTCTCCGAGCGGGCCATCGCCGCCAGCCCCAACGATCCTCACAGCTGGCTGTGGTTCCGCAGCAAGGCGATCGCCAACTTCGTGGCCGGCGACTACGAGCGCGCAGCGCAGGACGCGGCCGACGCCTGCGCGCGGGGCGCCGAGCGCTTCCCGCTGCACTACCTTCTCGCGGCGGCATACGCGGGCGCGGGCGACCTGGATCAGGCCCGCCGCGCCGTCGACCACGCCGACCGCCTGGCGAAATCCCGGGCCGGACGCGAGCAGCGGAATACCCCGCCCTACTCGCTCGAAGCCCTGAAGACCGGCCATCCGTTCGCAAGAAGCGAAGATCTGGACCGCCTCGTTAAGCATCTACAAAAGGCTGGGTGGCAAGGTGTCTAGGTCAACAACCTAGGCGGGACCGCGACGGAACGTCGCGGAACACATCATGACCCAATCGACCGCGCCACAGAAGGTGGCGATCCTGGGCGGCGGCATGGGCGCGCTTTCGACAGCGCTCCAGATGACCAGCCTGCCCGACTGGCAGAAGCATTTCGACATCACGGTCTACCAACTCGGCTGGCGCCTTGGCGGCAAGTGCGCGTCCTCGCGAGGCGCCGACGAACGCATCGAGGAGCACGGCATCCACGGCTTCATGGGCAGCTACTTCAACGCCCTGCCGATGATGTCCGAGGTCTACGAGGAGCTCGGCCGCAAGCCCGGGATGCCCCTGGCGACCTTCGAGGAAGCCTTCATCCCCTCGGACTTCACCATGTCTTGGGAGTACCGTGACGGCGGCCTGATCCCGTGGCCCGCGCGCCTGCCCCCGAACGACATCCCGCCCACCGACGGCAGCTACTACCAGGGCGTCCCCACGGCGATCGCGGCGATCATCGAGGAGACGCTGAAGACGCTGGAGTCGACAGCAGACCTCCCCGGCTTCATCGAGGGCGGCATCCAGCGCATCATGAGCCGGGCCAAGGCCTCGCTCGAGGTCCCGCTCAGCGAGGGTCCGGACCACCCGCTGGTCGGGGAACTCACCACCATCCGCAGCCTTGTGGCGGGCGCCGCGCGGCTGGTCGACACCCTCGCGCCCAAGCTGGCCGACAAGCAGACCGACCTGCGCCGGGCCCTGATCACGCTGGACTTCTACGCCACCGTCATCATCGGCGCCCTGACCGACAACGTGCAGGTCAAGGGCTACGACGATCTCGACCGCGAGAACTGGAGCGACTGGCTCACCCGTCACGGCATCGCGCCCGAGACCCTGGCCTCGCCGGTCCCGCTCTCGACGGTCAACATCTGCTACCAGAGCCCCGACGGCGACACCTCGCGCGCCGCGGTCATGGGCGCCGGCTGCTACCTCGACTGGACGCTTCGCGGGGCCGCCTACATGGGTTCGCTGATCTGGAGCTTCGCAGCGGGCACCGGCGAGACCGTCGTCGCCCCGGTCTACGAGGTGCTCAAGCGCCGCGGCGTGAAGTTCGAGTTCTTCCACAAGGTCGAAAACCTGGTGCTCAGCCACGACAAGACCTCGGTCCAGGAGATCGAGTTCACCGTCCAGGCGACGCTCAAGCACCCCGAGCGCGGCTACCAGCCGCTCATCGACGTCAAGGGCCTGCCCTCCTGGCCGCGCCGTCCGCTGTACGACCAGCTGAACGAGGGCGAGTACCTGCGCCTCCTCGATGTCGACCTCGAGTCCTACTGGTGCGGCTGGCCCACGGCCGAATTCCCGTATCTGAAGGAGAAGAAAGTCCTCTCCAAGGGCGAGGGCTTCGACCAGATCGTCTTCGCCATCTCGGTAGGGGCGATCCCGTACCTGTGCAAGGAACTCGTCGACCATTCGCCAGCCTGGAAGGGCATGGTCGACAACCTCCCCGCCCTGACCACCCAGGCCATGCAGATCTGGCTGTCGAAGGACATGTACGAGATGGGCTGGGCCGAGCCGCTGATCGGCAACGAGCTGGCCATCTCGGGCACCTACTTCTGCCCGCCCAACGGCAACGGCAATTTCCCCGGGCTGCTCAAGTGGGAAAGCTGGCCGGCCGACAACCAGCCGCGCGCCATCTGGTATTTCTGCGGGCTGATGGCCGACTACGAGCCGCCGCCGCCCTTCACCGACACGGACTATCCGCGCCGCGCCGCCGAGCGGGTGAAGGCCCAGTCGATCCAGTATCTTCAGACCACGATCGGCACGATGCTGCCCAAGGCCACCGTCCGCGCCGCCAATGGCCTGGGCGACCCGATGGGTCTGGACTTCAGCCTCCTGGTCGACACCCAGAACCCCAACGCTCAGGGCGTCCAGCGCTTCGACAGCCAGTTCTGGCGCGCCAATATCGACCCCACCGAGCGATACGTCTCCTCACCCCCGGGCAGCGTCGACTACCGCCTCGAAGCCTGGGGTTCGGGCTATTCCAACCTCGTCCTTGCGGGCGACTGGATCTACACCGGCCTCAATGTCGGCAGCTTCGAAGGGGCGGCCATGAGCGGCAAGCTCGCCTCGCATGCCCTGACCGCCTACCCGCCGCTGAAGGACATCATCGGCTACCCGACCGTGCCCCGGCCGCAGATATCGGCCGACCGGCCGCACACCCCGCCACCGTCCTTCGAGACCGAAATCCCGGCCATCCGCCTCGTCGGCTGACCCGTTCCACCCGCGATGACTGAGTTCAGACTTGCGGCGCGCCGGCCTCCGGCGCGCCGCGGCTTTGATCGACCAACCGCTCAGGGTGCGAGCCAAACCTCGAAGTGGAGGGCGTTCACATTTGCATAGGCACCGACGTACGAAAGGCGCACGGGGCCACCCAGGCACGCTCGAACCGTCTGCGCCAGTTGCTCGGCCTCGGTCGCTTCGTCCTGATGGAAGTAGCGGACCTCATTCTGCGCCGGACCCCGCTGCACGACTTCGTAGGGCGGTACGCGAGCGCCGCCGGCCCTTAGCACACTTGCGCATCGTCGATAGACCTCCGCCTGCCCGGCCGACCTCACTTGAAAGTAGACCCGCGGCGTGCTCACCCGCTGCGCCTCCGCGAGTGTCTGCTGCGCGCCACGCGTGTCGCCCTTGGCGATCTCCTCATAGGCCTGCTTGGTAACGGCCTTTTCTTCGAGCAGCGCCCGCTTCTGCGCCGCGATGCTCGCCAGCAATTGGGCCTCCTCCTTCCGGAGCGCACCCACGCGCGCGGCCTGCTCCGCTTCGGCCTTCGCGAGGTTCTGAAGCTGCAATGCGCTGCCAGCGAACGCGGCCAGGATCACGGCCCCACCCACGAGGCTGAGCAACGCCGCGCGCCGCGAGTTGCGCCGGATCGCCAGCGCCTGCGGATCGTCGGTCGACATCCTTAGCCCTCCCGGAGCAACTTGGCGGTCTCGGTCCACAGAAAGAGCACCCGCCCCTGCGACACGGCAATCAGGCCGGCCGGCCCGAACATGGAGACCATCGCGTTCAGCGACGTGTCGTTGTCCAACAACTGATAGCCGAACCAGAGCAGCCCAAGGGACGACACAAGGCAGAGGCCGAGATGCACATTGCGTTCGGCGCTGTAGGACTCGTGGAGGAAGCGAGCCGCCTCCATCCGCTGTTCGAATGGCAATGGCATCTGCAGCGCTCCCCTCACCCCCACCACGCTACTATTGCGGGCAAATCTCTCCGCAACAGGCTCGCGTAGTAGCTACTGCAATCCTTGATCGGTCAATCACAGTGGCGTCTTCTTTAGGGGCGCATTGCGCGCCGCCTTCAGTTCGGCGCAGCCCTGCGGCTCCTGGGTCCACATCAGGTGCGCGATGCGCCAGCCGCCGTCGTCCCCCTGTACGAGGTCGAACACATCCACGCCGCAGTGGGTGACCTTGCCGTCCCGCAGGAACTCGTAGGGCGCCCAGACCATCGCGATCCGGCCCCGGCGCATCACCACAGGGTCCCACATCCGTTCCTCGATGTCGGGCGCCTTCACGATATCGGCCGCCCACGCCTGGCCGGGGAAGCGGGCCAGCGTCGTCCCCTCGGGCCGCACCCGCTGTGAGGTCAGCATCGCATCGGGCAGCAGGATCGCCTGCAGGGCGGCGACATCCTTGGCCTTCATCGCCCCGAAGAACCGCTCCACCTGGGCCACGACGGCCGCGTCGTCCGCCGGAGCCGCGAGCGCCGATCCGCTCCACATCGCCGCCGCGCCGGCCAGTCCCGCCAGGAATCGCTTCATCGCCCCGTTCTCCATTTGCCGCCAGCAGACACGCCTTCAGCCCCCGCCGTCCAGGATCTGGGCTTGATGACGATCAAGGCGGCCGCGGGCGACCGGGCGCAGTCAGGACCCCTCGCCCTCGAGGAGGCCACAATGCCGCTCCATCCTTCCGGCGACCGTCGGCGGCCCCTGCGCCTCGCGAAGGTGACCTGGGATCGCCACGACCTGACGGCGCGCCAACGCCTCGCGCGCGAAGCCGCGATCCTGGGCTACCGCCTGGTCATCGTCTCCCAGGACGGCGTGGAGCACGAAACCTCCGACAACTTCGAGGCGTCGTGACCCCGGCGCGTCGCTAGGGCGCGGTGAGCACGGCGGCGGCGATCATGATCAGCCCGGCCAGGCTGACCAGCCAGACCAGCGAGCGCAGGTTGCGCACCCCGAAGGCGTAGAACGGCACATAGGCCACCCGACCCCAGAAATAGATCTGCGCGCCCAGCACGGTCATCGTCGTGCTGATCCCGGCCACATGAGCCACCAGCACGAAGCCGGCGAATAGCGGCAGCGTCTCGAACAGGTTGGCCTGCGCCCGGCTCAGCCGCTCGGCGTGCGCCGACAACGGCGGCATCGCCTCGTCCCGCGGCCCGGTGTTCCACTTCAGCCCGTACTGGCGCGTCCGCGCCACGTCGAACAGCAGGATCTGCACGAAGGCCAGGACCAGCGTCCAGGCCAGCATCTTCAGCTCGATGGTCATCGAAGTCCCCCGACCCGCGCGCGCCTCTCCCGGGCCGCGCCCGCCGCCAGAGAAGGCTTGCGCCGCCCCGCCGTCAATCCGCATCGGGCCGGCCACGGGAACCCAAAGCTATGCCGTCCGCTTTAGCTGCTCCTCGCGACCCCACAGCCAAGGCTCAACACCATGTCCATCCTGATCTTCGCCGTGATCGTTCTGATCGTGGCCGCCCTCATCGCCTGGGCCGTCCAGAAGCTGCCGCTGCCCTCGCCCTTCGGCATGATCATCCAGGCCCTGATCCTGATCATCGCCGCGGTCGTCATCGCCCAGCGCGCGGGGCTGTTCTAGCGGCCGAATGGCTGCGTCCCCCTCCCGTCGGGAGGGGAAACGCGGCCGGAAGGGCTCGCCCCGATTAGCCGCCAGCCGCCACAGCCGGGCGTCTTCGCAGGGGCCAGTCGATCACCCCGCCGGCGAACAGCGCCCACCACACGAACACCGGCTGAAACGCCAGCCGCGGCGCATGATACGGCCACCAGGCGTCGGCCCCGTGCGCCGCGATAGCGTCCAGCGCATGCTTGATGTTGGCCGGATAGACACACACCGCATACAGCGCCAACCCAATCGCAGCGGCCCGCCGCAGCGGCCTCACGCCCACCAGCGCAACCGCGCCCAGCACCTCGGCCACCCCCGTCGCGGCGATCACGAACTCGGGCCAAGGCACCCACGCGGGCGTGATACTCAGGAAGACGCCCGGCGACCGCAGGTGCGCCACACCCGCCGCCAGGTAGACCAACCCAAGCAGAACCCGCAGGACCGCCTGGGCCACGTTTCGTCTCGCCATCTCAGTCCTCGCCAATGCCCGCTTTGCGGCTTTGGGGGCATGGCGCCCCGACACCCAAGCGGTGTCACCCGGCTGTCGCATCCGCAAGAGCCCGCGACCTCTGCGGTGGAAGTCCTCAACTGTGCTGACGGCGTCCGGCGGGCCGCGCCCGCCACAGCCGATCCGTCTTCAGCCCAAAAGCAGAAAGCCCCGGCGCGGAGCCGGGGCTTTCCATTGGATCGCTCTGGGCCGAAATCAGGCCACGACGGCCCGGCGACGCCGCAGCGTGGCGCCGGCTAGGCCGAAGCCGCCGATCATCAGGGCCCACGTGGCCGGCTCGGGCACCGCCGCCGCGGTCGGCCCCGTGACCAGGACGTTGTCGATGATCGGCGAGGCGCCGGAGTCGGAGAACTCGGAGAACGACAGGGTCGTGCTGCTGCCGGTCGCGACGAAGCTGAAGTTGTGCGTCGTTCCGGGGTTCGTGCCCGCGGCCAGGTCGACGCCGGTGATCGAGGCGTAGTTGGCGGCGCCGACGTCGGCGAACAGCGACCAGTCGCCGCCCGTGATGTTGTCGCCCCAGTACAGGAAGCTGACGTTGTAGGTCTCACCCGCGATGAGGTTGGTCAGCGCGTGGCTGATCTTCGAATTGGCGCCCTCGTTGAGCAGAATGGCCTGGTCGCCGTTGGGGTCGTCCAGGTTGCTGGCCACGAAAACGCCGTTGCCGGTCACGGTCCAACCGTTCGCCGAGGCCGCGGGGTAGTGATACTGGGTGTTCTCCCAGCGATCGCTGAAGTGGGGGAACGACCAGCCGGCGCCGAGAAACGCCGAAGAGTTGAAGTCTTCGCTGAGCACGACGCCGGCATTGGCCTGCGTCCCCCCCAGCGCCAGCGCCGCAGCGACTGTCGCAGCGGCCAGAATGGACTTGGTCTTCATTGAGAATATCCCTGCTCAGGCGACGCCGGTCCCCCCGGGTCCTGGATCGAGGTAGGGAGACGTGAGCATCACCGTCAACGATGGCAGGGCACATAATGAGTAATCGAGGCTTAGAAGTTCCCCTATGTGGGGAATTCATCTGATCGAATGCTTAACAGTTCCCCTGGATGGGGAATTCATATTCAATCCTCGCCTTTGCGGGGAGCCTAGATTAATACAAAGCACCGGTCGCAACTCAAACGCGCACGATCGGGGAGCTGTCCCTTTCCGAGTTGCGCCGCCAGGCAAGCGCCCGCGGATAGGTATCGTGTCTCCGACAATCCCACATGGCATCGCCGCCCCGGCGGGAGCCGGGGCGGCTTCTCGAGTCCGTTAGCCTGGCCGCGGAGGGCCCCGCCCTTACGTGGCCAGTTCAAAGGGCCGGTAGTTGCGGCGGTTGCCCTTCCCCTCGCGGATCCGGTCGGCCGCGAGCACCACCATGGCGAGGCCCGCATTGATGAGCGCCAGGCTCAGGTGCGCGCCGCGGTCGCCCTTCAGGCCCATAGCCTCGATCTCTGCGGCCGTACGGCCAGCCGCGAGCGCCTCCATCAGCGGGCCGTAGTTGGGAATGTTCCAGCCCAGCCAAGGCGTCAGATGGGCGACGATGAACACGGTGGAGAGCGTCAGCGCGCCGACGGCGCCCCAGACGCGGGTCTTCGGCACGATGAGCACGATGGCCAGCAGGCCGGCGATGGCGCCCACGACGTAGCGCGCGTTGGGCTCCAGCCATGCGATGCCGGTCTGGGCCTCGGCCCAGCCGAAGATCGGGTGGATGTCCACGCCCACGAACTTGGGCCAGACCCAGAGCGCGACCAGGCTCAGGGCCAGCAGGGTGGCGCCCGCCCAACTCCAGATACGAGAGTGATTGATCATGTCCGTCCTCCGTTTTTCGGTGCGGAGACGGGAGGAATGGCCCAGCTCCGCAGAGCGGCCCGACATCACGGTCAGGAAGGACCGCCAGAGGGGCCCGGGCCAGAAGCTTGACGTTGTGTCGCGCCGAAGGTTTTCAAGAGCTGGCGCCGGGATTTTTGTTTGGCTTTGAGCGGCCCGCCGCCGACACCCCTGGCCGCATGCTGGACATGACCGGCCCCCAGACCGCCACCCTCATTGGAGCCGGCCTCCTGGTCTTCGGATAGCGACCCGCATGGCCGCCGGGGCGTCCTGCGCGCCGCCGAAGCCAGCGCCCGAGGATAGGTATCGTGTCCCAAAATCTCCGGATCCCCTTCCGAAGTCCCCCTACTCCGGCGTGGGAAGGTTCAGGACCTTGCAGCTGGCGGCGTCCCGCTTGTCGCATGCCCGCTTAAACATCAGCTTGGCGATGTCTTCACTCTTGTCGCCGCCCTGACCCGCCACATACATCGTCCCGGCGTACCGGCAGGCCTTTGCGACCAGGTCGCCCGACCCGCCGCAGCCCGCGGTGAACATGCTGCGCGCCCGGACCCAGTCCTTCGTCACGCCCGAGCCGACGTAGTAGATCATCGCCCCTGTCTGGCACGACCAGGAGTCCTGCAGGCCGCAGCCGCGATCGAAGAGCTTGGCCATGCGTGGCCAGTCGGGCGTCGCGCCCGGCGCGGCCAGATTGGCGGCGGCCTTGCCGCACGCCGCGCCGGACATGTGCTCGCAGCCCTGCAGCAGGATCTCCACCGCCCTCTCGCGGGTCTCCGCCGACGGCGCGCCCTCCAGCAGCCTGACCCCCAACGCGAGGCAGCTGTCTCCGTCCTTCTTCCGGCATCCCGTTTCCAGGTCCGCGACCGCCGCGCCGTCGCGCGCGGGCGCCTGCGCCATGGCGGGGAAGGCCGCGACCGACGCGGTCAAGGCTGCGATCGCGGTCGCGGTCGCGCGCCGAAGGATGTTGGCGATCCGGGTCATGGTCATCCCGCGCCTCACTTGCACCGGCGCCGGTCGGCGTTGAGCTCGCGCATCACATCAGCGACCTTGATCAGCGATCCCGCCGCCTTGACCACGTCGGCCGGATGGTCCTCGGCCCTGGCCTTGCCGTAGTAGCCGACGGCCTTCTTCAGTTCGCCGCAGGGGTCCTTGACGAAGGGCGAGCCGGTGAACCCGTCGACGCTGCGGCAGAAGGCGCGATGCCCCTCGGCGGCCCAGATCGGCGCTGAGCCCCCGATCTTGAGCAGCTCGCCGCCAACGCCGCTGCAGGCCTCTTTCATGTTGGCGTTGAACTGGTCCCGCGATGTGACCTGGGACTTGGCCGCCGCAATCAGCCGTGCAGACCGTTCCACCCAAATCGTCGGGCCATCACCGCGGAAGTCGATCGCGAATGCCGGCTGCGCCGCCAGCATTGCGGCGGCGAGAACAGCCAGATGGGCGGCGGGGGCGAGGCGAAGCGCACGGGACAAAGGTGTCATGCCCCTCAGCTACCCGGCCCGCGCGTCCGCCCGCCTCCCCCTTTCGGGGGTCTGCGAAAACCGGAGGAGAGGAGTGTCTGAACGGCGGACGCACCGGGCGTTTCTGGAGACGTTCGAGCGAGCCGCAGCCGAGCGGGTGGCTGTCAGCGGTCTGTCGGCAGGCGCAGTGGTGTGGGAGTCTTGTCGGTTGGACGCCAGGCGCGCCTATCCTCGAAACTCGCCGAAATTCGCAGCTTGGTTCGAGCAATCAGGCGCTCGCCCGCCCCCTACTTCTGCACCGGCCGCAGCATCGTCGTCCGCGGGGGCGCACCAGACGGGTCATGCTCCCCCGCCGCCTCGGCCAGCAGGTCCGCCACAAACCCCGGCAGCCACACATTCCGACCCGGCTTCATGCGCTCCGCGCGGTAGATGTGCTGCAGGTCGGCATAGGCGCGGTCGAAGTTCTTGTTCACGATGACGTAGTCGTAGCTGCCCCAGTGCTGGATCTCGAGCTGACCCAGGCGCAGACGCTGCTCCATGATCTGTTCCGAGTCCTGGGCGCGGGCCTTCAGGCGCCGCTCCAGGTCGCCCCAGGAGGGCGGCAGGATGAAGACGCGGACCGCGTCGTTCGGGGTCTTCTCGGCCACCTGCTGGGCGCCCTGCCAGTCGATGTCGAAGATTACGTCGTGGCCGGCGTCCAGGGCGGCATCCACCGGCGCGCGGGGCGTGCCGTAGTAGTTGCCGTTGACGGTGGCGTACTCCAGCAGCTCGCCGCGCCCGATCATCGCCTCGAACTGCTCGCGCGTCTTGAAGAAGTACTCGCGCCCCTCTTCCTCGCCCGGACGCGGCGCGCGCGTGGTGGCCGAGATCGAGAGGATCAGGCTGTCATAGTCGGCCACCAGGGTGCGCGTCAGCGATGTCTTCCCCGCCCCCGCCGGGCTCGACACCAGCAACAACAGCCCGCGCCGCGTGGTTTCCCACGGCTTCGAATGATCGTCCGACGGACTCACCCACACCCCCAAGTAGAGCCGCCTTGCGGCTCAAGAAAACCACGGAAAACACGGAAAACACAGAAGAAGACTGACTGCAGCAGCGGCCGAACCCTGACCGTGACCATTCCGTGTCTTCCGTGTTTTCCGTGGTTGAATCAAGCGCCTACGGCGCCTCACTCCACATTCTGCACTTGTTCGCGGAACTGCTCGATGGTGGCCTTCAGGTCCAGGCCCACGGTGGTCAGGGCGCCCAGCTGGCTCTTCGAGCACAGCGTGTTGGCCTCGCGCATGAACTCCTGGGTCAGGAAATCCAGCCGGCGGCCGACCGCCGCGTCGCTCGCCAGCAGAGTGCGGGCGGCGTCGACATGCCCGTTCAGCCGGTCGATCTCCTCGCGGACGTCGGCCTTCACGGCCATGGCGGCGGCTTCCTGGACGATGCGCTCCTCGGTGGCCGCCTCGCCCGCCAGCTCCTTCAGCCGCGCCTCAAAGCGGGCCTTGATGGCGGCGGGCTGATCGGCGGCGATGGCGTGGGCCTGGTCCGACAGCTCGCCGATGCGGTCCACCTGCCCGCAGAGCACCGGCAGCAGCGCCGCGCCCTCCTGGCGGCGCGCAGCAAACAGGCCGTCCAGCGCCACGCCGATCGAGGCGGCCATAGCGGCCTCCAGCTCGGCCTGCGCTTCGGGATCCAGCCCCGCGTCGTCGGCCTCGATCACGCCGCGCAGCGCCAGCAGGCCGTCCAGCCGGGCCGGCGCGACACGGCCCGCGGACACGAACGGACTTCCGATCTCCAGGAAGCGCTCCAGCTGCGCGACGTTCACCCGCACCGAGCCGGCGCCCTCGCTGCGCTTGGCCTGCACGCCCACGGTCACCTGTCCGCGCTGGAACCGGCTCTGGGCGCCCTCGCGCGCCGCCCGCTCCAGCCCGTCGAACCCCGGCGGCCCCCGAAACCGGACGTCCATGTTGCGCCCGTTGACGCTGCGCGCCTCGACCGCCCAGGTCCACGCCCCCAGCGCCCCCTCGGCCCGCCCGAACCCCGTCATCCCGGATATCGGCATCAGCGCGCTCCTTCCGATCTCGGCGCGCCGGCGCCGATCCTGTTCGTGTGGTTCGTGTGGTTCGTGGTTGAATCAAAGCGGCGCTGACGCGCCACAGCGCCGGCTCTCATCGCCCGGCCCGTTCGCGTTCGATCTGGCGCCAGCGCGCGACGTTGCGCTGGTGCTCTTCGTAGGTCTCGGCGAAGGCGTGCCCGCCCGTGCCGTCGGCGACGAAGAAGAGCTCGTTGGTCGAGGGCGGGTTCAGCACCGCCTCCAGCGAGGCGCGCCCCGGGTTGGCGATCGGCCCGGGCGGCAGGCCGGCGACCTTGTAGCTGTTCCACGGGCTGTCGGCGGCCAGTTCCGAGGCGCGGATGCCGCGGCCCAGCGGCCGCCCCTTGGTAAGGCCGTAGATGATCGTGGGGTCGGTCTGCAGCAGCATGCCCTTGCGCAGCCGGTTGACGAAGATCGCCGCCACCCGCGGCCGCTCGGACGCCACGCTGGTCTCCTTCTCGACGATTGAGGCCAGGGTCACCGCCTCGGCCTGGGTCGAGTACGGGAGGCCCGGCTGTCGCTTGGGCCACAGCTCGGCCATCACCTCGTCGTGGGCCGCCTGCATGCGCCGGATCACCGCCTCGCGCGTCTCGCCGCGCTGGATCTCGTAGCTGTCGGGCAGGATCGAACCCTCGGGCGGCTCGGCGACGTCTCCGGTCAGCACCACCTCGCGGTTCAGGGCGTCCGCCACCATGCCGCTGGTCCAGCCTTCCGGAATGGTGACCAACCGGCGCACGACGCGCCCGGCGCGCACGTCGGCCAGCACCGAAGCCATCGAGGCGCCCGAGGCGATCTCGTACTCGCCGGCCTTCAACTGGCTCGCCGAGCCGGTCAGCCGGGCGGCCAGGTTGAACAGCCCGGCCGAGGAGATGACGCCCGCGTCCTTCAGGGTCTCGGAGATGCGCCCGACGCCCGCGCCGCGCTCGAGCACGACGGCGGTCACCTCGCCGTCCCTCGCTTTGGGCCCCGGGCCGGCAAAGCTCCACACCGCCGCCAGGGCCAGCAGCAGCGCAACGCCGGCTGCGGCGGCCCCGCCACGGAACGCCACCTTGCGCCGGCGGCTCATCGGCCCCTCCTCCGCCTTGCGATGGCGAGACCGGGGGCCGCGTCCGGCGTCACGCGTACTTCTTGAAGATCACGCAGGCGTTGGTGCCGCCGAAACCGAAGCTGTTCGACATGGCGACGTCGATCTTCATCGGCTTGGCCTTGTGCGGCACGAGGTCGAGGACCGTCTCAACGTCGGGGTTGTCGAGGTTGATCGTCGGCGGCGCGACCTGGTCGCGGATCGCCAGGATCGCAAAGGCCGCCTCCAGCGCGCCGGCGGCGCCCAGCAGGTGGCCCGTCATCGACTTGGTCGACGACATGGTCTTGCCCGGCGCCGAACTGCCCAGCAGCCGCTCGACGGCGCCCAGTTCGATGCCGTCGGCCATGGTCGAAGTGCCGTGCGCGTTGACGTAGTCGATGTCGGCGGCCTTCAGGCCGCTATCCTTGAGCGCCGCGGTCATGGCGCGGAAGCCGCCGTCGCCGTCCTCGCTGGGGGCGGTGATGTGATAGGCGTCGCCCGACAGGCCATAGCCCGCGACTTCGGCGTAGATCTTCGCGCCGCGGGCCTTGGCGTGCTCCAGCTCTTCGAGGACCAGGACGGCCGCGCCCTCGCCCATGACGAAGCCGTCGCGGTCCTTGTCGTAGGGCCGGCTGCCCTTCTCGGGCGTGTCGTTGAAGGCGGTGGCCATGGCGCGGCAGGCGATGAAGCCGGCGATGCCGACCGGGACCACGCTGGCCTCGGCGCCGCCGCAGATCATCACGTCGGCGTCGCCGTACTTGATCAGCCGGGCCGCGTCGCCGATGGCGTGGGCGCCCGTGGCGCACGCCGTCACCACCGCGTGGTTGGGACCCTTGTAGCCGTAGCGGATCGAGACCTGGCCCGAGATCAGGTTGATCAGGGCCGAGGGGATGAAGAACGGGCTGACCTTGCGCGGGCCACGCTCGTGCAGCTCGATGGCCGTCTCGGCGATCGTGCCCAGGCCGCCGATGCCGGAGCCCAGCAGAACGCCGGTGCGCTCGCGCCCTTCGTCGTCCTCGGGCAGCCAGCCGGCGTCCTTCACGGCCTCATCGGCCGCAGCGACGCCGTAGAGGATGAAGTCGTCGACCCGCCGGCGATCCTTGGCCGACATGGTCTGGTCGGGGTCGAAGCTGCCCTCGATATCCGGGCCGCCGCCGCCGCGACCGTCGACCCGCGGCACTTCGCAGGCGATCTTGCAGGCGTAGTCGGTGGTGTCGAACGCGGTGATCGCGTTGGCCCCGGACGTGCCCGCCAGGATCCTCTTCCAGGTCAGTTCCCGGCCCTGCCCCAGCGGGGTCAGGAGACCGATGCCGGTGACGACGACTCGACGCATGTGCTGGCCTCAAAAGCGAACCGCCGCGCCTCGAGGTTCTACCCTAGGGACGCGGCGGCTCTTTGAAACGATTCTAGGTCGCGCGCGGGGGCTGTTAGGCGCCCAGTCGCTCGGCGATGAACTTCACCGCGTCGCCGACCGTCTGGATGTGCTCGGCGGCGTCATCCGGAATCTCGATATCGAACTCTTCCTCGAACGCCATGACCAGCTCGACGTTGTCGAGGCTGTCGGCGCCCAGGTCGTCGATAAAGCTGGCCTTTTCGGTCACCTTTTCGGGATCCGCATCGAGATGCTCAATGACAATCTTGCGGACGCGTTCAAGGACGTCGGACATTCGTAGGGTCCCTCAGGGGTTAGTCAGGTCATTGCATCGGCGACGGCGACGGTGAAGTCAACTGCCGCTTGGGCGTTCAAATCCGCGGGGCGGTTAGCACGTTCCCCGCAACGGGCGAAAGTCAGATCATCACCATGCCGCCGTTCACATGCAGCGTCTGGCCGGTGACATATCCCGCTTCGTCAGACGCCAGATAGGCGCATGCGGCGGCCACGTCACCCCCCGAGCCCAGCCGACCAGAGGGGATCTTGCTCAGGATGGCTTCCTTCTGCGCATCGTTCAGCCCGTCGGTCATGGGGCTCTCGATGAAGCCCGGGGCGACGCAGTTCACGGTGATGCCACGACTGGCGACTTCCTGGGCCAAGGCCTTGGAAAACCCGATCATTCCAGCCTTGGAGGCAGCGTAGTTGGCCTGGCCGGGATTGCCCATGACGCCGACCACCGAGGTGATGCCGATGATGCGGCCGAAGCGGCGCTTCATCATACCGCGCATGGCGGCCCGGCTGAGCCGGAAATAGCTCTCCAGGTTGACCTTGATCACGGTCTCCCAGTCCTCGTCCTTCATGCGCATCAGAAGGCCGTCCTTGGTGATGCCGGCGTTGGCCACCAGGATGTCCAGCGGCGCCCCGGCGGCCTTCTCGGCGGCCTCGATCAGGCCATCCACGGCGGCCGAATCGGAGAGGTTCGCCGGAGCCACGGCCGCACGCGCCTTGAGGCTGGCGGCCAGCTCCTGCAGCACCGCCTCGCGGGTGCCCGAAAGCACCACATTGGCCCCGCGGGCGTGCAGGGTCTTTGCGATCTCGGCCCCGATGCCCCCGGTGGCGCCGGTGACGAGAGCGGTCTTGCCGGTAAGGTCGAACATGCTGCCTCTCAGAACGACTTGGCGAAGGCTTCAAGGTCGGCCGGGCCGTTGAGCGGCACAGCCTCGACGTCGGGAGCGATGCGCTTGGCCATCCCCGACAACACCTTGCCGGCGCCGGCCTCGGCGAACCGCGTGACGCCGCCGGTTTCGGCCATCCAGAGCATGCTCTCGCGCCAACGCACCCGACCCGTGACCTGCTCCACCAGCATCCAGCGGATCGCCTCGGGATCGTTGGTGGCCTGTGCCGTCACATTCGCGACCAACGGGGCCCGCGGGCTGACGATGGTCGCCGACGCGAGCGCCTCGGCCATCTCGTCGGCCGCCGGCTGCATGAGCGGGCAGTGGAACGGCGCGGAGACGTTCAGCGGAATGGCGCGCGCGCCGAGTTCCTTGGCCTTCTCGATAGCGCGGTCGACCGCGGCTCTGTCGCCCGAGATAACGACGTTGCCGTTGTTGTTGTCGTTAGCCACGACGCAGACGCCCACCTCGGAGCCCGCCTTGGCGGCCTCTTCGGCCAGGGCGAGGTCGGTCTTGGGGCCGATCAGCGAGGCCATGGCGCCCTGCCCGACCGGCACGGCGCGCTGCATGGCCTGACCGCGCAGCTTCAGCAGGCGCGCGGTATCCGACAGGCTGATGGCGCCCGCCGACGCCAGCGCCGAATACTCACCCAGGCTGTGACCGGCGACGAAGGCGGCCTTCTCGACGGCGACGCCGAAATCCTTCTCCAGCGTCCGCATCACCGCCACGCTGACGGCCATCAGAGCCGGCTGGGCGTTCTCGGTCAGGGTGAGTTGGTCCTCGGGACCACCCTTCATCAGGGCCGACAGCTTTTGGCCTAGCGCCTCGTCCACTTCCTGGAAGACTTCCCGGGCGGAAGCGAAGGCATCAGCTAAGTCTTGGCCCATGCCGACGGCCTGACTGCCTTGTCCGGGGAAGAGAAAGGCGAGGGTCATGCGATCCCGCTCCTAGTGAGTCCGAGGCGCGAGGGTTAGGGGATAGAGGCAGCGCAGACAAGAATGACGAGTTGGGGAGTTAATTCATGAAAGCTGTGATCCGACGGGATAAGCGCCTCGTCTGCGACGAGATCGCCGACCTCACCCCCGGCGCCGGCCAGGTCCTGGTGAAGACCCTGGCGTGCGGCATCTGCGGGTCCGACCTGCATGCCCTGCATCACATGGAGCACATGATCGACCTGTCGCGTCGCGCCGGCGCGCCCGATAACGGGTTCGATCCGGCCGCCGACACGGTGTTCGGCCACGAGTTCTGCGCCGAGATCCTGGATCATGGTCCTGGCTCGCCCAAGACCCTGAAGGCCGGAACCCGTGTGGTCAGCGTGCCCGTGACCCTGCACGGCGCCGGCATGGAGGCCCTGGGCTTCTCCAACCGTCTGCCCGGCGGCTTCGCGGAGCGGATGCTGCTGACCGAAGCGATGATCCTGGAGGTCCCCAACGGTCTGCCCACTGACAAGGCGGCCCTCACCGAGCCCTTCGCGGTCGGGGCTCACGCGGTCGCCAAGGCGAAACTCGAGCCGAAGTCGGTCTCCCTCGTCGTCGGCTGCGGTCCGGTGGGCCTGGCGGTGATCGCCGGTCTTAAGGCCAAAGGTCACGGTCCGATCATCGCCGCAGACTTCTCCCCGCGCCGCCGCGCCGCCGCCGAGAAGCTGGGCGCCGACATTGTCGTCGACCCCGCAGTCGAGAACCCGCACGAGCGCTGGGACTCCCTGGGCGTGCCGCGCAGCCGCGCCGCCCAGTCCATGATGCGGATGATGGGCAACACCATCGCCCAGCCGGTGGTGTTCGAATGCGTGGGCTCTCCGGGCGTCCTTCAGTCGTTGATCGAGGCCGCGCCGGCCGGCGCGCAGATCGTCGTCGCGGGCGTCTGCATGGAGACCGACAAGATCGAGCCCTCGATCGCCATCACCAAGGAGATCGAACTCACCTTCGTGTTCGGCTACACGCCCGACGAATTCGCTCTGACCCTGCGCCAGTTGGCCGACGGGATCATCGATGTAGAGGGCCTGGTGACCGGATCGGTCGACCTGGGCGGCGTCGCAGGCGCCTTCACCGCGCTCGGCGACCCGGAAGCGCACGTGAAGATCCTGGTAAAGCCCAACGGCTAGCGGACGACGCGACCGTTCGGAAACCTAGGGCCGACGCGCCAGCTCGGGGTGATCGCGAAGGTAGGCAGCCGCGGCGGCTCTGAGCTGCGGCGTCACCACGCCGTCGGCGGGCCCGACATAGTAGCCTTGCCGCGCGAGCAGCGTCTGGGTTTCTGCCAGCGTCGTCGCCGGCGGCACAAGAGGGTCAGGGTCGCGAGCCGCTGCGGGAGCCGGGCCGGGCTGGAACGCGCCGGTGTCCCGATCGAGCCCGGCGCGCTCGGCGGCCGACAGTCGGCCAGCCAGCTCCACCTGCTTCTCTCGGGCGGCCAGATCACCGGCGTTCGCGGCGATGGAGAACCAACGGTAGGCTTCACGCAGATTGCGCGACACGCCCCGCCCGGACTCGTACAGCACGCCGAGATTGAACTGGCTGTCGACCACGCCGCGCTCGGCGGCGCGCCGGAACCAGGCCGCGGCTTCCTCGACGTCGCGGGGTCCACCGTCGCCCTCCGTCAGGAAGAGCCCAAGGTTGTGCATGGCGACGCGACTGCCGCCGCCGGCGGCTCGCCGGGTCCAGAGCCTTGCGGCCGCAAGGTCCCGCGGGAGCCCTGCCTTTGCGGCCTCATAGAGACTGGCCAGATGCAGCTGCGCGTCGGGGTCCCCCGCCTCGGCGAGAGCTGTGAGCCGTGGAAGCGCAGCGGTCTCACCGCGGGCCAGGGCCGCCTGGACGGCTGCGAACGAGTCCTTCGACGCTGGAGCGGCCGTCGGGGCCCTTGGCGCGCCCGAAACCGCTGCGGCCGAGCTGGCCGACCCCTCTTGCGGGGTCAGCCCGGGGCGCAACGGGAGCGCCGGGCGGTGAATCCGAAGTCCTTCGACGACGATCGCGGGCAAGGCCTCAGGCCTGGCCGCGACCACTGCGACAGCGCCGGTCACCGCCAGCGCCGCCAGCGCCGAAGCCGCAACCAGTACGGCGCGCACTGGCCCTGGGTCTCGAACGGCCTGCGCCGCGTCCAGCGCCTCGAGCGCTGCGGCATGACCGGCAGCCTCGGCGTCGAGTCGGGCCGAGAGCGCAGCCAGCGCGGCCAGGAGCTGGTCGATCCGCTCCTGCGACTGGGACTCGGACCGCGCGAGGCGTTGCGCCAGGGCGTTCAGCGCCCCGATCAGCGACTGGACTGTCGAAGCCGGGAGGGTGTCGGCCTCCCCGCCCCCCAGCCGAGCCTCAAGGCGCGCCAGGATCGCGCGCATGTCCTCAAGCGCGCGGACCGTGCGCTCGTCCTCGGGCAGGAACCCGGTCGGGATGGGCCAGCCGCCCTCCGCCATCTCTACTCCGTCAGCCGGCGTCTTTGCGAGACGCACAGGTAGGACCGCGCACGGCGTGGCGCAGGCAACGCCCCCACTCCAGGGGAACGGCAGGTTCCATGCCAAGTCTGCGGTTCGATACTGCGCCGGGATGGCAAGGACAGCCACGGGATTCGCCTGGAGCGGGCGCCATCTCGACCTGCGGCTCTTCTTCGCCAGTCCTTCACGGAATGAATACTCCAGGTCTGAGACCTGAGGCTAGTCAGCCCATAGAGCTCGACAATTGACCGCCCCCGAGTTGGAGCCTCGCCAACTTGACAGTGAATGGACGCGGTTCTACGCACGCCGTATGGCTAACGGATGGTAAAGGCTAGCGCCACAACCTCCGGCGCCATCTCGCTCTACTTTTCCCCGGACAGGGGAATATTTGTCACCTCGGGTTGGCCGGGGCCGCGCATAGAACAAGTCGGGAGTGCCGAATGAAGCTCCGTATCGCCATCTTCGCTCTGGCCGCCGCCAGCGCCGCCGCGCTCTCGGCCAACGCCGCTCCGGTGAGCGGCAACACCACCGCGCAGGCCAACATCGTCTCGCCGAACCAGGTAACCGCCACCCGCGCTCTGCAATTCGGATCAATCGCGAAACCGACCACCGGCTCGAACACGGTCACTGTCGCGTCAGCGGCGTCGAGCGCCGCGACGCCCACGCTGTCGGGCGGTGGCAATGCGTTCATTCCCACCTCGGGACAGGCCGCCGCCGCGACCTTCCGGATCACCGGAACCGCCGGTCAGACCTATACGGTGACCAACAACACGCTGGCCTTCCCGACCGCCGGCGCGAACCTCACGGGTATTGGCTCGGAAAGCCCCGTCGCCGCCAGCGGAACGCTGAACACCCTGCCCGGCTCGGGCCAGGACGACCTGTTCATCGGCGGCCACTTTGACATCTCGCCGACGACGGCCGTTAACACATACAACGGTACGCTGAGCGTCACCGTCGACTTCAACTGATCGGGGGCCGGTCAACCGGCCTGCAGGTTTCCCGGGCATGATCCGAGCCGCCGCCATCGCCGTCGCGTTCGTCGCCGCCACGCCCGCGGTGGCCGCGGACGCGCGCGCGCAGGCCCAGGCGACAATCCTGGATCCGGCCATGCTGCGGCTGATCTGGCCGGCCGCGTTGCCCAGCGTCACGGGCTCCGCCGACGGCGCGCGCTTCGTGGGCCGCATCCCATCCATGGGCATGGCGATGATGATGCCCGCCAATGCGCGCCTGGTGATCCAGCGCCAGGACGAATTGGGCGAGACCGCGCCGACAGGCTTCGAAGTCGTCAGCGCCGGTCCGGGCCGCGGCTACATCGTGCGGACCAGCTACACTCCTGACGCGCTTCAGTCCCTGGACGGCCTGATCGTCGGCGGCGACCTGCCCGGCAGCGCCGCCGCCAGCATCGACGTGGCGCGGAATCCCGCGGTCGCCTCGACGCAGGCGCTCATGGTCGTGGTCCAGTACAACTGATGCGTCCGGCCATCGCCCTGGCTCTCGCGCTGTCGGCGAGCGCCCTGGCCGGTCCCGTGGTCGCCCAGCCCGTCGCGGCTGCGCCCTCGGTCAGCGCCTTCCTCAACATCACACCCAAGCGCCTGACGTTCGACCGCAACCGGCGTAACGGGACCGTCTACCTGCTGAACCAGGGCGTGGGTCCGGTGACCGTGGACATCGCGATCGTCGACCGCGTGATGTTGCCCGATGGCCAGATCGCCCCGGTGACCGAGGCGGAGAGACGAGACGATGTGAAGGCCGCCGCCGCAGCGCTCAAGTCGGCCCGCGAACTCCTGCAGGTCTCGCCCCGCAGGGTGACCCTGCAGCCAGGCCGCCCGCAGACGGTGCGCGTCCGCCTCTCCACCCTCCCGGATTCTGCAGCAGGCGAGCATCGCAGCCACCTGACGGTCACCACACTGCCGCCGTCCGACACCGGTGTGACAGCCGAGTCCGCGGCCGCCGGCGGCGCGCCCAGCGAACTGCGCTTTCAGATTACCGCCGTGTACGGCCTGTCGATCCCGCTGATCGTGCGCCCCGCCGACGCCCAGGTGGGCGCGACGCTGGAAGGCGCGCGGCTGGAATACGGCGATACACCCGGCGACGGGCGTACGCCGGCCCGCAAGTTCGCCGTGGTCGCCCTCGATATCGTCAGGGGCGGCGCCAGTTCTGTGTATGGCAATTTCGAAGTGCGTGTGGCCGGCGCGCCGAAGGGCGCCGAGCCGCTTGGGGTGGCGCGGGGGGTCGGCGTCTATCCTGAAGTCGCACGCCGGGCTGTCCGGATCCCACTTAGCCGAGCGCCGGCTCCCGGCGAGCGGCTGGAGGTGACCTTCACGGACGACGACACGTCACCGGGGAAGGTCCTTGCCAAGGTCGCGCTCTAGCTGCGCGGCGCCCCTGGCGGCCGCTTTCCTTGTGCTCGGACCACCCGCGCTGGCGGCCGAGCCCGCGCCTGCCTCGCCGCCGGCCGCGGTCCGCACCTACGCCACGCTCGATCCAGGCAGCCTGCTGCTGTTCTCGGCGACGATCGACGGCGTCACCCTCACGGAAGGCCTGGGCGCCTATGGCCTCGCCAGCGACCCGCTGATCCCGGTCGGGGAACTCGCGCGCCTGCTTGAGGCCGACATCGACGTGGCGCCGGTCGAGCGACGCATCACCGGCCGCCTGGGCCAGGCGCGCACGCCGCTGCTGGTGGATCTGAACGCGGGCGTCGCCCGCGCCGGCGGCCGCGACGTCACTATCGGCGAACGCGACGCCGCCGTCACGCCGACCGAGATCTATATCCGGACGTCCGTGGTGCAGAAGCTGCTGGGCCTGACCATCGAGGTCGCCGACGACGAGCTGACCCTGCGGATGCGGGCGTCCGAGAAATTCCCCGTCCAGGCCCGACTGGAACGCCAGGCGCGCCGGCCCGACCAGGGACAGCCGGGCCAGAACAACGAGGCGACGCTGCAGGTCGCCGAGCCCTATGCCTTCTTCAGCCCCCCGGGCCTCGACGTCGTACTGGACGGCGGATTCCAATCGGGCGGCAACAGCAGCACGTTCCGCTACGACCTGCGCTTCGCGGGCGACCTCTTCTGGTCGAACCTTCAGGGCTACCTTGGTTCTGACGAGGAAGGGCGCGCCACCAACGCCCGGGTCATGCTCCAGCGACGCTCGCTGGAGGGCGACATGCTGGGGCCGTTTCGGGCCCGCGAGGTTAGCGCCGGCGACGTCTACACACCGGCCCTCACCATGGGCGCGCGCAGCGTGGCCGGGGCCGGCTTCGCCTTCTCGACCGCGCCCCTGGAGCAGACCAGCGTCTTCAACCGGATCGACCTGCGCGGCGAGCTTCCTCCCGGCTATGACGTCGAGCTCTATGTGAACGACGTGCTGCGCAACAGCACCAACCAGGCCATCAACGGCCGCTACGAGTTCCTGGACATCCCGCTCTCGCCCGGCATCAACGTGGTGCGCGTGGTGACCTATGGGCCGCGCGGCGAGCGTCTCGAAGAGATTCAGGTCGTGAATGTCGGCGCCGCCCTGCTGCGGCGCGGCGAGGCGCAGATGGCGTTCGGCATCGTCGAGCAGGATACGCCGCTGCTTCGGCCGCGCCGCACGAGCCGTCCGCTGATCGGCGACCCGGCCCTGTTTGCGAACAACGGCGTCCGCGCTGTGGTGTCTGTGAACTACGGCCTGACCGACCTGATCAGCCTCACGGCCGGCGCCGCGCGCATCCCCCAGCCAGGCGGCGGCGCGCTCGGCGTCTACAGCCTGGGGGGGCGCACGTCGCTCTTCGGATTGGCCACCCAGCTGGACGCCGCCTGGAACGGTGACGGCGGCGCGGGCGTCTCGGTGGGCGCGGCCGGCCAGTTCGGGCCGCTCTCGGCGGTCCTGCGCCACGCCGAGTACCGCGACGGCTTCATCGACGAGACGAACCTGTCCTTCGACGCCCGCTATCGCGTCGAACGCCGCAGCGAGTTGACCGTGGACTCCAACGTCAACCTGCGCGGCCGCATCGTTCCGGTCTCGATGCGCGTGCTGACCAACAACTACGAAGGCCGATCGTACGACATGATCGCCGCCGCGCGGGCCTCGTCGGGCATCGGCGCGGTCCTGCTGTCGGCCGGCCTGGAGTACGAGCGTCGCCACATGCGGCCGGCGGCGACCGACGAGACGCTCAAGGGCTACGTCACCGCCTCGACGTTCCGCAGCTACAAATGGCAGGTGCGAACCTCGCTGGATTACGATGTCCTGCCCGACTTCAAGGCGCGCTTCCTCAGCCTGACGGTCGACCGGCGGCTGTCCGACACATGGTCGCTGCGATTCGGCGTGGGCCAGCCGTTGGACAACACCCATGACTGGAATGTCGTCGCGTCGAGCATCTACGCCACGCGCTATGGCGACTTCGCCCTGACCGGCGAGTACGACAACACCGACGCGGACTGGCGCGTCGCTGCGCAATGGAGCTTTGGCCTGGGCTACGACCCCGAACGCGGCCGATACAATATCCTGCGCACCGGACCGGGCTCGGGCGGCTCGGTGCTGTTCAACGCCTTCCTGGACGAGAACGGCGACGGAATCCGTCAGGCCAGCGAGTCGCCGGCTCCCAACGTCGCCCTGGACGGCGCGGCGCGCGGGGCGGTCACGGGGCGGGATGGTCGCGTCCTCGTCACCGGCCTCGGCGCCGGCCCCACCGCCTACATGGATGTGAACCTGGAGAAGCTGGACAACCCCTCGGTCGCCGCGCCGCCGACAAAGGTCCAACTGCGGCCGCGGCCGGGCCGCACGGCGCGGGTCGACTATCCGATGCGTCCTACGGGCGGCGTGATGGTCAAGGTCGAACTGCTGCGCGACGACGGCCAGCGCGTGGGTCTGGCTTCGGTGCGGGTCCAGTTGGTGCGGCCGGGCTCGCCGCCCATCGACAGCGTCACCGAGTTCGACGGCTCGGCGATGTTCGATGCCGTGCCGGTCGGCGGCTGGCGCGTCCAGCTGGATCCGCTCCAGGCCGCAAAGCTGCGCATGCGGCTGGAAGACGGCGCGACCATCGACATCCAGGGCGACGGGGACATGGCGCCCGACGCGGTCGTCCAGGTGCGGTTCGATCCGCCGCTGGCCGATACGACTGTCGCCGCCGCCGAGGGCGGGCCGCGATGATCCGCCCCCTCCTCGTCGCGCTGATCGCAGCCTGGGCGCTACCCCTCGCGGCGGCCGCCGCGACGTGGACGGTCAACGTCACCGGGCCGATGGAACTGGGCTCGGTCGGCGCCGCCGTCACCGGCGACACCGTCTTCCGCGTCGATCCCGCGTCAGGCGCCGTCAGCGTGGTCAGCGGCGCGGGCCGTCGCCTCACCGGCGGCAGCGCCCGAGTGCAGGTCGATGTGTCGTGCCGTCCGTCCCGTGGGGTCGACAACGCCTGCATCAACAACAACGTCATGATGCGCGTCGGCGTGATCGGGACCTTGTCGGGGCGGGCGCGGGCGTTCACCGCCTTCAACGTCAGCATGGGCACCGCCAGCCTGGTTTCGGGCCCGACAGGCTCCAACCCGCTGCAGTTCACCCTGGCCCCCGTGGGGAACAATACCGTCAGGACGTTCTTCGTGGGCGCCGATTTCCCCGTGGCCGGCGACGACTCCGGCCTGCCTAGCGGCCTGGGTGAGAATGGCTTCTATGTCTACGCGGTCGATCCCGGCGGAGCGACGCTGGCGGGCGACGCCGACAAGGGAAAGGTCACCGCCTACCGCTCCCTGTCGCTGGCCAAGACCGGCGACCTGAACTTCGGCCGCATTCAGCTCCCGACCGGCGGCAGCAGCACGATCAGCCTCAACCCCAGCAACGGGGCCCGCACCGTGAGCGGCAACGCCTTCGCCTATCCGACGCCGGCGCCCACGCGCGGCGCCTTCACGATCTCGGGCGAAGGCGGGCAGCAGGTGTCGCTGACCATTCCCACGACGATCCAGATGACCTCCAACGCGAACACGTTGAGCGTCAACGTCACCAGCAACGCCCAGGCCACGCCCCGTTTGTCGGGAAACCTGGGCGCCGCCGGGACCTACGACTTCGCGGTCGGGGGCAACTTTTCGATCACGCCGACAACCCCCGTGGGATCCTACTCGGGCATCCTCACCGTGAGCGTCGACTACAACTGAGCCTTTCTCTAGAGTAGGTGAGATAGACCTCCCTGCCTGCCGCTACCGAAGGATCTTCGAGCCATGACCCGTCTCGCCTTGCTCGCGGCCGTCGCCGCGCTCGCCGCCACCCCGGCTCTCGCCGCGCTGAAGGAAGGGGCCAAGGCGCCCGACTTCACCCTCCAGGGCTTCCAGGCCGGCAAGGCGCTGACCTTCTCGTTGGCCGAAGCCCGCAAGAAGGGGCCCGTGGTGCTCTACTTCTTCCCGGCCGCCGACACCGCCGGGTGCAACATCGAAGCCAAGATGTTCGCCGACGCGATGCCCCAGTTCGCGGCCAATGGCGCCACGGTGGTCGGCGTCACCGCCGGCAAGCTGGACCAGCTCCAGCGCATCTCGGCCGAAACCGACAAGTGCTCGGGCAAGTTCCCGGTCGCCGCCGACCCGGGCGCCAAGGTCGCCAAGGAGTACGACGCGACCCTCCCGGCGGGCATCTCGAACCGCACCTCGTACGTGATCTCGCCCTCGGGCCAGATCCTGCACGTGCACTCCGAGATGAACCCGACCCAACACGTGAGCGAGACGCTGGGCGCCGTGAAGGCCTGGAAGGCCAAGAAGTAGTCCGCTACTCTTCGCAACCCCCGATTTCGCGGCAGAGGTTCGTTTCGAACGCTTTCTCGATTTCGGGGGTGAGGGCCGTCAGGGTGGGCGCGAGCCGCGCAGTGAAGATTGGCGTCTTTGCCAACAGCGACCGACCAAGCGGGCTCTCGTAGTACTCGATCGCCGCCTGCATTTCGGCCTCGGTGAAGACTTCCGCGATGACCGGGATCATCGCGTCGAGCATCCGCGGAGAGATTTCGCGTGCGGTAGACGCACCGACCTTCCCGATCGCCGCCTTCATTTCCGTTGGTAGCGTCTCCCCCTTCTCACGCAGCTTTTGCTCCACCATCGCGGGCACCATATTGTCCATGATGGCCGCCATCTGCGCCTCGAAGTTGATCGCCCGGGCATAGCGTCTTGCGAGGTCCAAGGCGCGAGGCGAGGGTTCGGCGAGAGCCGGCGTCGCACCGGCCAGAACAAGTCCCGCCAAAGCGACGGCCGGCCAGAAGCGCATTTCGAATCCTCCCACGCACTGTCACGATTGCGGCGCGCCGCTGTTGCAGCAAGTGGCGAAACGCCTTGCTCATTCGGTCCTTTTCCCCTATGAGCGCGCCTCTTCACGGAAGGCGGTCCCTCGCGAAATCACTCGTGGCCTGGGATCCATCGTAGCCGGCGGACTTCCGCTTGCCGGCCGCGCCGCCTTCCACAACGGAAGAAGGAAAACATGGCGCTCTACGAGCACGTCGTTATCTCGCGGCAGGATATCTCGCCGCAACAGGCCGAAGCCCTCAACGATCAGCTGAAGCACCTCATCGAGGAAGGCGGCGGCAACGTCGCGAAGATCGAGTACTGGGGCCTTCGCAACCTCACCTACCGGATCAAGAAGAACCGCAAGGGTCACTATTCCCTGCTCGCGATCGACGCCCCGGCCGACATCGTGAAGGAAATGGAACGCCAGCTGTCGATCAACGAAGACGTGCTGCGCTACATGACCGTTCGCGTCGATGAGCTCGATCTCGAGCTTTCGCCGATCCTCGCCCGCCGCGATCGCGACCGCGAACGCCGCGACGACGCCCCGCAATTCTAAGAAAGGGAGGCTCATCACATGACTGACGAAACCTCCACGGCCCCTGCCGCCGGCGCTTCCGCGGGTGGCGCTCGCCGTCCGTTCTTCCGCCGCCGCAAGGTCTGCCCGTTCTCCGGCGCCAACGCCCCGAAGATCGACTACAAGGACGTGAAGCTGCTCCAGCGCTACGTCTCCGAGCGCGGCAAGATCGTGCCGAGCCGCATCACCGCGGTCTCCGCCAAGAAGCAACGCGAGCTGGCCAAGGCCATCAAGCGCGCCCGCTTCCTGGCGCTGCTCCCCTACGTCGTGAAGTAAGGGAGAGGCTCAGATGAAAGTCATTCTGCTCGAACGGCTCGAAGGCTGGGGCGTCCTGGGTGACGTCGTCACCGTGAAGGACGGCTACGCCCGCAACTTCCTGCTGCCCCGCCAGAAAGCGCTTCGCGCCAACGCGGCGAACCTCAAGGTGTTCGAGGCGCAGCGCGCCGAGATCGAAGTTCGCAACGCGAAGGCCAAGGAAGCCGCCGGCAAGGCCGGCGAAAAGCTGGACGGCACGTCCTACGTCATGATCCGCCAGGCCGGCGAGAGCGGTCAGCTCTACGGTTCGGTTGCGGGTCGCGACGTGGCCGATGCGGTGAACGCCGAAGGCGGCAAGATCGAACGCTCGATGGTCGTGCTGGACAAGCCGATCAAGACGCTCGGCCTGCACGAAGTGAAGGTGCGCCTGCACTCGGAAGTGACGATCACCGTCACTCTGAACATCGCGCGCAGCCAGGACGAAGCCGAGCGCCAGGCGCGCGGCGAGAACGTGATCAACGCCCAGTTCGAGGAAGAGCGGGAGGCCGCCGAACTGGCTGCCGCCGACATGCTCGAAGGCGGTGCTGGCTCGCACGAGATGTCCGGCTACGACTCCTAAGGGGTCCTGACGGCACGAGACGACTGACGGCGCGGAACCCCTGGTTCCGCGCCGTTTGTTTTGCGCTGTTGCAATATTGTCATTTCCGTCAAAACCGAGGCTTCCTAGCTTCACCTGATCGAGGCCCGGGGACTGCACCACCCGGCCGCCACTCCAGGGGAGCTATATGCGCCAACGTCACCTACTCTTTGCCGCGGCCTCCGTCGCGAGCCTGCTGGCCGTCGACACGGCCTACGCCCAGGCCTCCGAGTCCGAGGTCGGCGAAGTCATCGTCACCGGCACCCGCGTCGCCAACCGCTCGGCGCTGCAGACGGCTGCGCCCGTCGATGTCATCGGCGGCGCCGAACTGACCAAGTCCGGGATCACCGAGGTGAACCAGGCGCTCTCGGTCGCCCTGCCCTCGTTCAATTTCCCCCGTCCCGGCCTCGCCGACGGCACCGACACCATCCGCCCGGCGACCCTGCGGGGTCTGGCCCCCGATCAGACCCTGGTCCTGGTCAACTCCAAGCGTCGCCACTCGGCCTCGCTGGTCAACATCAACGGCACGATCGGCCGCGGCTCGTCCGCCGTCGATATGAACACCATCCCCTCGTCCATGGTGCAGTCGATCGAAGTGCTGCGGGACGGCGCCTCGGCCCAGTACGGCTCGGACGCCATCGCCGGCGTGATCAACGTGCGCCTGCGCGAGGCCCGCGAGGGCGGCAATATCACCGCCAGCTACGGCGAACGCCTGACGCGCGTGAAGACTCTGGTGGACGCACCGCCGGCCGGCGCGAACTACACCGTCGCCGACAAGGCCAACTACACCCGCCATGACGGCGAGACGATCAACCTGAACGGCTGGGTCGGCCTGCCGCTCGGCGAAGCCGGCCACTTCACGGTCGGGGCGGAATACCTCGACCAGAAGAAGACGATCCGAACCGCGCCCGACTGGCGCCGGCAGTATTCGGCGACGGGCGCGTTCGACCCGCGCGAGGCCACGTTCAATCGCTACAACGCCTGGTTCGGCGAACCCGACCTCGAGCAGTGGACCATCTTCGCCAACGCCGGCTACGACGTGTCCGACACCACCAAGCTGTACGGCTGGGCCAGCTACCAGAACCGCGACTCGCTCTCGGCCGGCTTCTTCCGTCGCGCCCTTGACGATCGGAACATCACGGCGATCTACCCCGATGGCTTCCTGCCCCTGATCAACCCCGAGGTGACCGATCTGTCGGTGGCCGGCGGCGTCGAATGGAAGTTGGGCGAGTGGGACATGGACACCTCGCTGGTCTACGGCCGCAACAAGATGGACTTCACCATCCGCAACACGCTGAACCGGTCGCTGGGCCCGACCAGCAAGACGGTCTTCGACGCCGGCGGATTCGCGTACGATCAACTGGTCGGCAACATCTCGGCCGTGCGCACCTTCGATGTGGGCCTGTCGTCGCCGCTCAACGTGGCGGCCGGCGTCGAGCTGCGTCGCGAGGGCTATGAGATCTTCGCCGGCGAGCCCGACTCGTACCGCAACGGCGGCGCGCTGCTGAACGGCGCGCCGACCGCGTCGGGCGCCCAGGTCTTCCCGGGTTTCCGTCCGGCCAACGAGGTCGACAAGCACCGCACCTCGGTCGGCGCTTACGTCGATCTGGAAGCCAACGTCACCGAGAAGCTGCTGGCCTCGGGCGCGATCCGCTTCGAGCACTACTCGGACTTCGGTGAGACGGTCACCGGCAAGGTTGCGCTGCGCTACGATGTCAACGACGCCTTCGCCATCCGCGGCTCGATCCAGAACGGCTTCCGCGCACCCTCGCTGCAGCAGCAGTACTTCGCGACCACTTCGACCAACTTCATCAACGGCGTCCCGTTCGACATCACGACCTTCCCGGCCACCGACCCGGTCGCCCGCGCCCTGGGGGCCCAGCCGCTGGACGCCGAAGAGTCGATCAGCTACGCCGCCGGCGTCGTCTTCCGGTCGGGCGCGTTCAGCCTGACCATCGACGGCTACCGGATCGAGGTCGACGACCGCATCGTGCTGTCCGAGAACCTGACCGCGGCGAACGTCCGGGCCTTCCTGACGGCCCAGGGCTTCATCGGCATCGGCGGCGGCCGCTTCTTCATCAACGGCGTCGACACCACCACCAAGGGGGTCGACATCATCGCCAACTACAAGGTGACGACCGAAGAGATGGGGCAGTTCGCCTTCACCCTGGGCGCGAACTTCAACAGCACCAAGGTGACCAAGGTGCCGGCGACGCCCCAGCTTGCGGCCCTCAACCCGGCCCCGATCCTGTTCGACCGCGTGAACGTGCTGACCTTCGAGGAAGGTTCGCCAGACTCGAAGTTCACCGGCTCGATCGACTGGTCGAAGGACGCCTTCGGCGCCACCGTGCGGGCCACCCGCTACGGCAGCGTCCTGGTCCCGGGCACCACCCAGGCCCTCGACATCACGCTCGACTCCGCAGTCCTGATCGACCTGGAAGCCCGTTGGAACGTGGTCGAGAACGTGCGGCTGACGGTGGGGGCGGACAACGTCTTCGACGAGTATCCCACGAAGCTGCCCCCGCTGCTGAACAGCACGTCCAACACGCCGTTCTCCAACTACTCCCCGTTCGGCCGCTCGGGCCGCTACGTCTACGGTCGGGTTTCAGTGAGCTTCTAGTCGGACCTACCGACGTCCGAATCTGACGGCGGCGCGGGCGATGAGTCCGCGCCGTTTTCCGTTGGAGTGCGACCGCATGGCGCAGCTTTATCCACAGGCTGAAAATGTGTGTGGACGGGCATCGAATTGTGCCCGGCCACGCCGTGATCCCGACGCTTGCGACCGCTAACGATACCCCATGGCTCTCGTCCCGGCTCTCGATCTGCGTCCCGTGAATTCCGACGTCCCGATGGCGCGCGCGCCGGCGAACGTCGAGGCTGAGCAGGCGCTGCTGGGGGCGCTGCTGTATGACAACGCCGCGTTCGAGCGTCTGGGCGACCACCTGCAGGCGCGGCACTTCTACGAGCCGTTTCACCAGCGCCTGTACGCCGCGATTGAGACCAACATCCGCAAGGGCCAGCTGGCCGAGCCGATCCTGCTGGCCGAGCAGTTCAGCCGCGATCCCGCGTTCGAGGAACTGGGCGGCGTCCGCTACCTTGCCGACCTCGTCAACCGGGCCCCGCCTGCGGCCAACGCCCCGGACTACGCCAACGCCGTCTACGACCTGGCGCTGCGCCGCGACCTGATCCGGATCGGCGGCGACATTGCGACAACGGCCCAGCAGAGCGACGCCGATCTGGACGCGCGGGACCAGATCGAAGCCGCTGAGCAACAGCTCTATCAGCTGGCGGAGACCGGCGGCGTCTCGTCGGGCTTCGTCAACTTCGCCGACGCGCTGCGTGGCGCGGTGGCCATGGCCGCCGAGGCCCACAGCCGCGACGGCGGTCTGGCCGGCCTCTCCACAGGCCTGGCCGACCTCGACCAGAAGATCGGCGGCATGCACCCGTCGGACCTGATGATCCTGGCCGCCCGCCCCTCGATGGGGAAGACCTCGCTGGCCTGCAACATCGCCTTCGACGTCGCCCGCCACTACGCCTGGGAGCCGCAACCGGACGGCTCGAGAAAGACCGTCTCGGGCGGGGTCGTGGCGTTCTTCTCGCTCGAAATGTCGGCTGAGCAGCTGGCCATGCGCCTGCTGGCCGAGGCCTCGGGCGTGTCGGGCGACCGTCTTCGCAAGGGCGAGATCGACGCCATGGAGTTCGGCCGCATTCGCGACGCGGCGCTCGAGATTCAGGAGGCGCCGCTCTACATCGACGCCACCGGCGGCATCACCCTGGCCAAACTCGTCGCCCGGGCGCGGCGGCTGAAGCGAATGGTGGGCCTGGACCTGATCATCGTCGACTACCTCCAGCTCATCACGACGGGCGCCGGCGGGCCGGAGAACCGGGTGCAGGAAGTCTCGATGATCACCCAAGGTCTCAAGGCCTTGGCCAAGGAACTTGCGGTGCCGGTGCTGGCGCTCTCACAGCTCAGCCGCCAGGTCGAGAACCGCGAGGACAAGAAGCCCCAACTGTCCGACCTGCGGGAGTCCGGTTCGATCGAGCAGGACGCCGACATGGTGATGTTCGTGTACCGCGAGGAGTACTACCTGAGCCGCCTGGAGCCCCGCGAGAACACGCAGGAGCACTTCGACTGGCAGACCAAGATGGACGAGGTGAAGGGCCTGGCCGAACTCATCATCGGCAAGCAGCGTCACGGCCCCATCGGCACGGTGAGACTGTCGTTCAACTCCGATACGACCAAGTTCGGCAATCTGGCGCGTGACACGAGCCGCTACGATCCGCATTAGGCGGAGATGACGTCGCCCGACCGCGCCCGACTCACGATCGACCTCGACGCCCTGGCGCACAACCGTGCGGCCATCGCCCAGGCAGCTGCGGGCGCGGAGGTGGCCGCCGTCGTGAAGGCTGACGGCTATGGACTGGGCGCTGGCCCCCTCGCCCGGCGGCTCTGGACGGAAGGGACGCGCACCTTCTTCGTCGCCCGTCTGAGCGAGGGTGAGGCGTTGCGCGCCGACCTGGGCGATCGGGACGCCACGATCTACGTCCTGGACGGCCTTCTGCCGCGCACGGCCGAGCGCTTCGACGCCGCGCGGTTGACCCCGGTCATCGCCACCCTGCCCCAGGCCCACGCTGCGTTGGCCCTCGCCGCGGCGCGCGGACGCTACGAGGCGGCGCTTCAGGTCGACACGGGCATGAACCGCCAAGGCCTGACGCTGGACGAGACCGCCGCCCTGCTGGGCGCGCCCGGCGGCCTGCGAACCTTAGACGTGCGCCTACTGGTCAGCCACCTAGGTTCCGCCACCGAGCCGGAAGAAGCGCGCAATCCGCAGCAACTGAGGCGCTTCCGCGAGGCCCGGGCGATGTTCTCCGGCGTCCGCGCGAGCCTGGCGGCCTCAGCCGGCGCCTTCATGGGCACGGACTATGCCTGCGACATGGTCCGCGCGGGCATCAGCCTGTTGGGCGGCGGGCCCGAGGAGCGAGCCGATTCAAGGCTCAAGGCGGTGGCGACGCTCACCGCGCCGATCCTCGACATCCGCAACCTGCAGCCGGGAGATCGCGTCAGCTACGCGAACGCCTACACGGCCACCCGCCCGATGCGCATCGCGGTCGTGGGCGCTGGCTACGCCGATGGCGTGATCCGTGGCGCGATGGGCAAGGGGCATGCGTGGGCCGCAGGCGCGCTGCGCCCGCTGCTGGCTGTGAACATGGACCTGCTGGTGATCGACCTGGGCGACGGCCGAGCCGCCGTCGGCGATCCGGTCGAACTCGTGGGCCCGCACGCCCTGCTGGACGATCTGGCCGCCGCCGCCGGGACCGTGGCCCACGAGGTGCTCTGCCGGCTAAGCACCCGGGCCGAGCGGATCTATCTGGGCGCCTAGCCCTTGGTCTTGGCCGCCGCCTCGAGCCGCGAAATTCCCACGGCCTCCACCGCGGCCTTCAGCTCGTCCATGGTCACGCCGTTGCCACTGGCCTCGACCATGAAGCGCTCGCCGACGAGAACGCTGTACTCGCCGCTCTTCGCCTGGCGGTCGTAGCTCTCCTGCGTCATGCGGCCATCGACCACTCCGGTCTTCTCGTATCCGGTGGCCGTCTCCTTGGACGATTTCATGTTCACGGCGCCAGCGATGCTGGCCAACGCGCCGGCCTGGCCGATGTCGGTGACCTGCAGCTTCAGGTTCGACTCGCCGCGGGTGTACTGCGCCTCGGCCTGCGAGCCCTCGATACCCGCGGCGGATGCGCTGGAAGCGCTGACCTCGGTGCGGGTGAAGCCGGCGACGCTGGCGGGCAGATAGGCCTTCAGCGAGTCAGGGTCGGTGGCCGTCACCGCCTCGCTATTCTCGATCGCCTTGGCGGCCGCCTGCAGCTTGCCCAGGTCGACCGAGCCTTCGCCGCCCGGCAGCTTCATGGTGCCACTGACCTGCGCCCCATCCATCACTCCACGGCCGGCGCCGGTCAGCGTCGCGACCGAGCCCAGCACCATCATGACAACGATGCCGATCACGATGGCCACGAGGATCACGACGCCGGTATAAGGCAGCGCCTTGTCCTGGGGCGCCTTCATCAGCTTGGGTAGGCCCACGTAGAGCAGGAACAGGCTGTAAAGGCCCACGAGCCCGAGTATCGAGAGCGCGGGAAAGATCGAGAAGACGCCCGCCACCCAGCCGGCGGTGTAGGAATAGGCCGCGACCTTCAGAGCCTGGTTCTGGTCCTTGGTTCCACCGAACGACGGGGCCAGGCCGTCGATGATCAGCGCCAGCACGTGCACCATCGCCAGCGACAGGACGTACATTAGCAGGCCCTGCACCACGGCGGTGACAGGCGACCATTTCACGACGATGCCGAACGCGCCGGCGCCGAAGACGGTCATGCCGATCACCTGGGCGATGGCCGGGATCGCCGCCAGAGGCATGATGTAGCCCGTGTAGAGGCTGCCGACCGTAGGCCGCTCGCCGTCGATCACATCCCAGGTCGCTGCAGGCTTGAGGAGGATGTCTTTCACCCGCTGCACGAGACCCGCGCCTGCCGAACCCGGCTCCACCACGCTCATTGTTTTCTCTCCCAGACCGACGTTGGCTTCGCGTCCCCGACACCCGACCCTATCTGAGCGACACGCGACCACAAGCCATCGCACAGACCCGCCCCCCGCGGTCGGCTAGACTTAGCTCGCATTCGAATCACCTGGAGACCTCATGGCCCGCGACGGCGCCGTGTATGCCTGTCAGTCCTGCGGCGCCGTGCAGACGCGCTGGTCCGGGCAGTGCCCGGCCTGCGGCGCGTGGAACACGCTGGTCGAGGAGCAGAGCAGCCGTGCGCCCGGCGCGATGAAGCCGACCAAGGCCACCAAGTCGCGCCACCTGGCCTTCGAAGGCCTGGACGAGTCGACGCCCGCTCCGCCCCGCATCGCGACGGGCGTCGAGGAATGGGACCGGGTCTGCGGCGGCGGCGTCGTGCCGGGTTCGGCCATCCTCGTCGGCGGCGACCCGGGCGTGGGCAAGTCGACGCTCCTGCTCCAGGTGGCGGCAAGTGCGGCGCGGCGCGGCGCGCGCTGCGCCTACATCTCGGGCGAAGAGGCGGTCGAGCAGGTGCGCAGCCGCGCCCAGCGCATGGGCCTGGGCGACGCGCGGGTGAAGCTGGCGGCCGAGACCAGCCTGCGCATCATCGTCGATGCGTTGAAGGCTGAGCCCTTCGACCTCGTCGTGATCGATTCCATCCAGACCATGTGGAGCGACGCCCACGAGGCCGGCCCCGGGTCGGTGACCCAGGTGCGCGCCGCGGCCGGCGAACTGGTGCGGCTGGCCAAGAAGCGCGGCGTGGCGGTCATCCTGGTCGGCCACGTGACCAAGGAGGGCACGATCGCGGGTCCTCGGGTGGTGGAGCACATGGTCGATGCGGTCTTCGCCTTCGAGGGAGAGCGCGGCTATCCGTTCCGCATCCTGCGCGGCGCCAAGAACCGGTTCGGCGCCACCGACGAGATCGGCGTGTTCGAGATGGGCGACGCCGGGCTCGCCGAGGTGAAGAATCCCTCCGCGCTGTTCCTCAACACGTCCGGCGAACGGGCCGCCGGCGCGGCCGTCTTCGCGGGCATTGAGGGATCGCGGCCGGTGCTGGTGGAGATCCAGGCGCTTGTCGCGCCGTCGGCCTATGGGACGCCGCGCCGCGCCGTGGTGGGCTGGGACTCGGGCCGCCTGGCGATGATCCTGGCGGTGCTGGAGGCCCGGTGTGGCCTTGGGTTCGGGGACAAGGATGTCTATCTGAACGTCGCAGGGGGCCTGCGCATCTCGGAGCCTGCCGCTGACCTCGCCGCCGCCGCCGCCCTCGCCTCCTCCGCCTTCGACGTGGCGCTGCCGCAGGATTGCGTGGTTTTCGGCGAGATCAGCCTGTCGGGCGAGGTGCGCGCCGTGAGCCGTATGGATTCCCGCATGAAGGAGGCCGCCAAGCTCGGCTTCCGCCGCGCCTTCGGGCCCGCCGACAACGAAGCGACCGGGGGCCTGACCTTCACGGGCGTGGCCCGGCTGGCCGACGCGGTCCAGCGGATCCACGACGGAGACTGGGGCGGCAAGTCGTGACCCAGTTCGACTTCATCGTCGTGGGTCTGCTGCTGATCTCGGCGGCGGTGGGGTTTGTGCGCGGCGCCGTGCGCGAGGTGTTCGCACTGGTGGCCCTGGTCGCCGCGGCCGCGCTGGCGCTGTTCGGACTGCCCGTGTTCGGCCCGATGGTGCGCGAAGTGATCAAGCCGGGTTGGCTGGGCACCGCGGCGTCCCTGGTGCTGGTGTTCGGCGTGGCCTTCGTGGCCCTGCGGCTTATCGGCGCGGCGATCGCCCGCCAGGTCCAGAACACCCAGATGCTGGGCTTCCTCGACCGGTCGCTGGGCCTGCTTATCGGCCTGGGGCGGGGCCTCATCGTTCTGGGCGCGCTTTTCCTCATGTTCACCGCAGCCACCCCGGAAGACCTGCGCCCGCGCTGGATAACCGGCGCCCAGACGTGGCCGCTGGCCTCCAGCATGGGCGGTCTGATCCTGAAGCTCACGCCCCAAGGATTGGATTTCGCAGGGCGCCTGAAACCAGCGCTGGACCGCGCGGTCGGCGAAGCGTCAGGTGACAGAACGACGACAGACAGGTACGAGGCGCGCGAACCCGCAGCTGCCGAGCGTCCGGAGCGATCCCGATGAGCCAGGTGAACGAGCGCTGGCGCCAACCAGCGCGCGATCCCGATGATGATTCTCCGCGCCTCGAATGCGGGGTGTTCGGGATTTATGACACCCCGGAAGCCTCCGGGATCACGGCCCTGGGCCTGCACGCCTTGCAGCACCGAGGCCAGGAGGCCTGCGGCATCGCCTCGTTCGACGGCCAGCGGTACCATACCGAGCGGCACATGGGGTACGTGGGCGACGCCTTCGGCGGCGGCGACCTCAACAAGCGCCTGCCCGGCCGCGTCGCCATCGGCCACACGCGATACTCCACCGCCGGCGGCAGTTTCATCCGCAACGTCCAGCCCATGTTCGCCGATCTCGAGGCGGGCGGCATCGCCCTCGCCCACAACGGCAACCTCACGAACTTCCACACGCTGCGCGAACAGCTGGTCCAGGAAGGTTCGATCTTCCAGTCCACGTCGGACTCCGAAGCAATCCTGCACCTGATCGCCCGCTCCCGGCGGCCGAAATTCCTCGACCGCTTCACCGAGGCGCTGCAGCAGATCGAGGGCGGCTACGCCCTGGTCGCGATGACCAACAAGAAGCTGATCGGCGTCCGCGACCCGCTGGGCATCCGGCCGCTGGTGCTGGGCGACCTGAAGGGCAAGGCCGTCTTCGCGTCCGAGACCTGCGCCCTGGACATGATCGGGGCCACCTTCGTCCGCGACGTCGAGCATGGCGAGATGGTCGTGGCCGACGACAAGGGCCTGCGCAGCTTTCGGCCCTTCCCGGCGCAGCAGGCCCGCCCCTGTATCTTCGAGTACGTCTATTTCGCCCGTCCCGACTCGGTGGTGAATGGCCGCTCGGTCTACGAGGTTCGCAAGCGCATGGGCCGCCGGCTGGCGCAGGAAACGCCCGCCGACGTCGACGTTGTGGTCCCGGTCCCCGACTCGGGCGTGCCCGCGGCCCTCGGCTTCGCCCAGGAGGCCGGCCTGCCCTTCGAGATGGGCATCATCCGCAACCACTATGTCGGCCGCACCTTCATCCAGCCCACCCAGGGCGAACGCGAGCTGGGCGTGCGCATGAAGCTGGCGCCGAACCGCGCCGTGCTGGCGGGCAAGAAGGTGCTGCTGGTGGACGATTCCATCGTTCGCGGCACGAACTCGGTCCGCGTGGTGAAGATGGTTCGCGAGGCCGGGGCCGCCGAGGTCCACCTGCGCTCGGCCTCGCCGCCGATCCAGTGGCCCGACTACTACGGCATCGATATGCCGGACCGCGAGAAGCTGTTGGCCGCGAACCACAGCGTGGAGGAGATCGCGAAGCTGTTGGACGTGGATTCGATGGGCTACCTGTCGGTCGACGGGCTGTACTGGGCCATGGAGGCCGGTGAGCGCAACGCGGCTCATCCGCAGTTCACCGACCACTACTTCACCGGCGACTATCCGACACGTCTGCTGGACAAGGAAATCGCTCAAGGCCGCAACGAGCTGGTCGAGCGACAGCTCTCGTTCCTGGTCGACGCGTGAACCTGATCGGGCGGATCAAGCCCGACTGGTATCTGATCTTCATCATCGGCGCCGGGGTCCTGGCCTCGGTCCTCCCTGCGCGGGGCGAAGCGGCTGTCTGGCTGGGCGGCCTGACCAAGGTGGCCATCGCGGTCGTGTTCTTCCTGCATGGCGCGCGGCTGCCGCGCGAGGCCGTGATCCGCGGGATCGTGCACTGGCGGCTGCACCTGACGATCCTGGCGGCCACCTTCGTCCTCTTCCCGGCGCTGACCGTCGGGATGACTCTCCTGCCGGCGTGGATCACGCCGCCAGAGCTGGCGGCCGGGCTGATCCTGCTGGGCTGCCTGCCGTCCACCATCCAAAGCTCCATCGCCTTCGTCGGCATCGCGCGCGGCAATGTGGCCGCCGCCGTCGCCTCGGCCTCGGCCTCGAACCTGATCGGCGTGTTCCTGACACCGTTGCTGGCCGGACTGCTGATGCACACCGAAGGCGCGGTGAACCCCAGCGCCTTCACGATCATCATCGTGCAGCTGCTCGTCCCGTTCGCCCTGGGCCAGGCGGCGCGGCCGTGGGTCGGCGAGTTCGTGGCGCGGCGGAACAAGCAGCTGGGCCTGCTGGATCGCGGCACGATCGTGCTGATCGTTTACGTGGCCTTCTCCAGCGCCGTCGTGGAGGGCGTGTGGAGCCGGCTGGGCGCGTTGGACCTCGTTCGGCTGCTGGTGTTGTGCTGCGTGTTGCTGGCGGCCGTGCTGGCGATCACCGCGCTCGCGGCGCGGGCGCTGGGCTTCTCCAAGGAAGACCAGATCGCGATCGTTTTCTGCGGCTCGAAGAAGTCGCTGGCCAGCGGCGCGCCCATCGCGGCCGCGCTGCTGACGCCAGCCGTGGCGGGGGTAGCCATGATCCCGCTGATGGTCTTCCACCAGATCCAGCTGATGGCCTGTGCGGCGCTGGCGCAACGCTACGCCCAACGGCCGGACACGCCCCCGCCTGACAATGGCGTCCAGACGGGCTAGAGAGCCCGCCTCATGTCTACGCCGCTCAAAGATCACATCGCCCTCGTCACCGGCGCCAGCCGGGGTATCGGTCGCGCCGCCGCGCTCGCGCTGGCCGAGGCCGGCGCGCACGTTGTCGCCGTGGCCCGCACCCAGGGCGCCCTCGAAGAGCTGGACGACGAGATCCGCAGGCTCACCGGTCAGTCGGCCACGCTGGTCCCCATGGACATCGGCGCCGAAGGCGACGGGCTGGACCAACTGGGCCTGGCGATCCACCAGCGGTTCGGCCGTCTGGACGTGCTGGTGCACGCCGCGGCGATGCTGGGACCGATGACGCCGGTGTTCCATGTGGATCCGAAGCAGTGGGACCGGGTGGTTGCGGTGAACCTTACGGCCACCTTCCGACTGATTCGGTCGTGCGAGCCGCTGCTGCGCGCCTCAGAGCGGCCTCGGGCCATCTTCCTGACCAGTGGCCGGGCGATCCGGCCGAAGGCGTTCTGGGGGCCCTACGGCGTGACCAAGGCCGGCCTGGAGCATCTGGTGCGCACCTGGGCCGACGAGCTGGAGCAGACCAAGGTCCGCGCGGTGCTGCTGGACCCCAGCGTGATGCGCACCCGCATGCGCGCCGAGGCCATGCCCGGCGAGGATCCGAGCGGCCTGCCGGATCCGTCCGAGATCGGCCCGCTGATCGTCGAGTTGGCCCAGGCCGACCTGGGCCTGCCGACCGCTAGCGTGGTTTTCGAGAACTGGAAGCAGGCCGGGACGCTCGCTTCGGCTTGACGCCCGGGCGCAGCAGCTTGGCGGCGCGGCCGCGCGGCGCGCCGTCCTTCACCTTACGCGGCTTCTTCGGACCCTTGGCCTTGCCCTCGGCGCCGGCACGCGCCTTCTCGGCGGCCTCCTTGCGGGCCTTGGCCACCATGCCGGTCTTGCGAGAGGTCGGCGCGGTCTTGGCGGGGCCCGGCCCGCTCTTGGCCTCGCCTTCGGCGTAGGGGTTCTTGTTCGAGCGCACGGTCAGGCGGATCGGCACGCCCGGCAGGTCGAAGCTCTCGCGGATCGAGTTGATCAGATAGCGGCGGTAGTGGTCGGGCAGCTGGTCGGCGCGGCTGGCGAACAGCACGAACGTGGGCGGCCGGGCCTTGATCTGCGCCATGTACTTGGGCTTCACGCGGCGGCCGTTCACGGCCGGCGGCGGGTGGCGTTCGGTGGCCATGCGCAGCCAGTCGTTGAGATCGCGCGTCTTGACCTTGGTCGCCCAGTCGCCGTGCGCCTTGATCACCGCGGGCATCAGCCGGTCCAGGCCCTTGCCCGTCTCGGCGGAGAGCGCCACCACGGGCGAGCCCTTCACCTGGGGCAACAGCCGGGTCGCCTCCTCGATGAACTCGGCCAGCTTGGCGCCAGGGTCCTCGACCAGGTCCCACTTGGCCAGGCAGAACACCAGGGCGCGGCCTTCGCGCTCGACCAGGTCGGCGATCTGCAGGTCCTGGATCTCGAACGGGTGGGTCGCGTCCATCACCAGGATCACCACCTCGGCGAAGGTGATCGCGCGGATGGAGTCGTGCGTGGAGAGTTTCTCCAGCTTTTCCTGAACCCTGGCCTTGCGTCTTAACCCAGCCGTATCGACCAGACGGATGGCGCGATCGTCCCAGGTCCAATCGACGGGGATGGCGTCGCGGGTGATCCCGGCTTCGGGGCCCACGAGCAGCCGGTCCTCGCCGATCAGGGCGTTGACCAGCGTGGACTTGCCTGCGTTCGGCCGCCCGACGATGGCGATGCTGATCGGCTTGTCGGCGGCGTCCGCCTCGTCGTCCTCGTCTTCGATGGCGTAGACGGCGACCGCGGCGTAGAGGTCGGC
The DNA here is from genome assembly GCF_965284355.1 of Phenylobacterium sp. Classification (NCBI taxonomy): domain Bacteria; kingdom Pseudomonadati; phylum Pseudomonadota; class Alphaproteobacteria; order Caulobacterales; family Caulobacteraceae; genus Phenylobacterium; species Phenylobacterium sp. The sequence goes on from NZ_OZ260078.1 coordinate 387,241, forward strand.
CATGCCCTCGCCGTGCTCGGCCGAGATCGGGATCGGCTCGCCCAGGCCCAGACCGAAGGCCTCCAGCACGCCGCTCTCCGAGGCCTTGCTCTCGGACTTGTTGGCGGCCAGCACGACCGGCTTGCCCTTCCGGCGCAGAACGTCGGCGAAGATCTCGTCGGCGGGCGTCACACCCTCGCGGGCGTCGACCACGAAGATCGAGATGTCGGCCTCGTCGACCGCGAGCTCGGTCTGGGCGCGCATGCGCGCCTCCAGGCTCTCGTCGGTGACGTCCTCGAAGCCCGCGGTGTCGATCAGGTCCAGGTCGAGGTCGCCGAGGCGGCCCGTCCCGAAGCGGCGGTCACGGGTCACCCCTGGCTGGTCATCCACGATGGCGAGCTTCTTGCCCGCCAGCCGGTTGAACAGCGTGGATTTGCCGACATTCGGTCGCCCGACGATCGCGATCTTAAGCGCCATGGGCCCCTTGTAGCGTCCTGATCAGCGAATCGCGATCAGGTCCGCCTCCTGCGTAATCACATAGACCATGTCGCCCATGGCGATCGGGGCGATGGTCGAAGCACCCTTCAGGCTGAGGCGCTTGATGACCTCGCCGGTCTTGGCGTTCAGGGCGACGAGTTCGCCCGTCTGGCCGACCATCAGCAGGCGCTCGCCGGCCAGCAGCGGGCTGGACCAGATCGGCCGGTTCTGCTTCTGGCCGCCAAGCCCGAAGACCCCGCCCTTCTTCTTGGCCTTGAAGCCCTCGTTGAGGTTCTTCATCCAGTAGATCTGGCCGCTCTCACGGCTGGCGCAGATCACCTCGCCGTTCTTCGAGACCACATAAACCACGTCGCCGGCCGGCATCGGGGCGGTGACGCCCACGACCGGCAGGCTCCAGCGGGCCTGGCCCGTGCGCAGGTCGGTCGCGGCGAAGACGCCCGAGTGGCTGACCGCGAAGACGTCGCCCTGGTAGATCACCGGGCGGCCCGGGATGTCGCGGATCTCGGACAGTGCGCTGGTGCGGCTGGCCCGAGACAGGGCCTCGTTCCAGAGGTCGTTGCCGTTGGACGTGCGCAGGGCCACCAGTTCGCCCGAGCCGAACGCCGCCACTACGGTGTCGCCCGACACGGCCGGGCTCGACGCCGATAGGATGCGGGCCGTCTCCGATAGCGCCTGATAGTTCCACGACGGGGCGCCGGTGGCCGTGTCGAAGGTCAGCAGCGTGTTGTCCAGCGCCACCGCGAACACCCGGCCCCCCGAGACGGTGGGGGCGCCGTGAATGGGCTCGCTGGTCTTGGTGCGCCAGCCGACCGCACCGGTCTTGGCGTCGATCTGGAGAACCTGGCGGTGCCCCGAGGCCGCGTAGATCTTGCCGTCAGCGTAGGCGATGCCGCCGCCGAAGCCCAGCTTGTCACGCTTGTTGTCGCCGGGGTTGGTGCTGGTGCGCCAGATCTGCGAGCCCGTGCGGGCGTCCATGGCCACGACGCGGCCGTCGGCGTCCATGGCGAACACCTTGCCGTCGGCGGCGATCGGCGGGGCGGTCACGTAACGGCCGCGCTTGTTGGCCTGGCCGAAGTTCTTGCGCCACGCGATGTCCAGGTTCGGGGCGGCGTCGACCGAGCCCGCCGACTGTTCAGGCGTACCGCCCGGCAGCGGCCAGGATTCGAGCTTCACCGGCGTGGGCAGGGCGAAATCGACGCCCTTAAGCGCTTCCGCCGGCTCCAGCACCTGGTCGGCGGCGATGATCGAGATGCGCTGGCCTTCGCCGGCCAGCTCCGACGGAGCCTCGTCCTTCTTGTCGAAGGGGTTCAGGCGGCTGACGGTCGAGCAGCCGGCCATGCCCAGCGCGGCCACCGCGACGGCGGCCAGGATCGTGTTGCGACGGATCATTGGGGCGCGCCCGCCTCGGGTTGCGGCCCGGCCGCGCCGGGAGGCGGGCCCAGCAGCGCCGACGGATCCATCGGCAACTGCGGGGGCAGCGCGATGGCCGTGCTGACCACGCTGGCCAGTTGCTTCGCCGACCCGGAGTCGATCAGCGCGATCGCCGCCTGGGCCCGCGCCTGGGCGCCCTGGGCGGCGTCCAGCGACTGCGAGATCAGCACGAAGTCGCCGCGGGCGCCGGCGGTGTCGCCCGCGCGCAGCTTCACGAAGGCCAGCGCTTCGCGCGCCTGGACCCGGTACGGACGACCTTCTTCCATCAGCGGCTTCAAGCGCCCCTCCAGCTCGGTACGAGGAGCCGTGTCCAGGAGCGCCAAGGCGGATTTGAGGCGCGCGGCGTCGGCGATCACCGGGTCGGACGCCACCTTCGCCGCCTCGTCCAGCAGCTTGACGCCTTCGACGGTCTTCTTGGCGTCGAATTCATAGGCCGCCAGATGCATCATCGAGAGCGCCTTGTAGGCCGAGGCCTGCGACTTGGAGATCTCGGTCCACAGCTTGCGGGCGCCGTCGCGGTCGCCCTGACCGAACGATTCCATGGCCGCGGCGTACTGCTCGGAGGCCTTGCTGGTCTGGTTGGTGCGCCAGGTGTCGTAGCCCCAGTAGCCGAGGAACGCCAAAAGCACGGCCGCGACGAGCCCCCCGGCCCAGGGCAGCGCCTTTTGGGCGAGCTGCTTGTAGCGGTCGGAGCGAAGCTGCTCTTCGACCTCTTCGAATAGATCGGTCACGTACGGGGGCTCCGGGCGGCGCAAAGTCTCAAAACGAGGGGCGGAACCTATAGTGCGCGCCGCCCTGCCTCAAGCCTGCGAGCCGTCGAGCCGCAGGGGCGGTCAATTGGGGCGTACGAAAAAGGTTCGAAGCGGGGGTTGAACCGCGGAAAGCACGCGGAGGGGGCTGGGCCGGTGACGCTGTGCGCGCCGCAGGCGCTGTTTGGATTCAACCACGAACCACACGAACCCCACGAACATGCGTCCGCGCGCTCGGAGGTGGACCTGGAGCGTTCGTGTGGTTCGTGTGGTTCGTGGTTCGAAGAAGGCGCTTCGCGCGGAACCACGGACCATCGCGGACCAGCACGGACGGAGCCGCGTGGGTGTCGGTGATGGTCGGTGATGGTCCGTGGTTCGATGTCGAGGGCGCTTCGCGCGGGCGGCGCGTCAGCCGGAGGGGCGCCAGGGCGGTTTCGCGGGACGCGCCGGGGTGTAGTCCGGGGCCGTCGCTTGCAGGCCGGCGGTGAAGGCGCGGGCGGCGGCGTTGGCGGCGGCGATGTCTTCGGGTGTGGCGGGTTCGGGGTCGGGGAAGAAGGTGGGGTCCGGCAGATCCCGCCAGCGTTGGGCGTAGTCGTCGGGGAGGCCCAGGGCCTTGCAGACGCGGCGGATGACGGCGTCGACGTCGTCGACGATCCAGTCGGGCTTCTCGGTCCAGTCATCGACTTCGCGGTCGAAGCGGTGACACCAGTCGGTGTGGAGCGTCTCGTCGCCATCCGCGGCGGCGGAGATCACCCGCTCGACGGCGTCCTGCACCAGCGCGGTGCGCTCATCGATGGCCTGGTCATGGAGATCTCGTGCGGAACGGCGCGGCGCCTCGCGTTCGGCCATGGCGCGGTCGGCCCTCAGCTTGCTGAGCAGGGCGAGCGTCTGGCGGAGTGAACGGGTGAGCCGGGTGTAGGCGCGGGCCAGGTCGGAGAGTTCGGCCACCTCTTCGGTGGCGAGCGCCTTGTTGTGGAGGCGCTCGGCGAAGGCGAAGTCCATGCGGGCCGCGCGGGCCAGCAGCTGGTCTTCCTCGAAGATGTCGGGCGTCTCGCCGGGCATGGTCGGGAGTGGAACACGCCCCTACGACAAAAACGGTCTTAGAAGCGCGCCTCGCTTCCAACTTTTCTTTGAACGTCATGGCCGGGACAGGCCCGGCCATGACGTTCTCAGGGTTGGTGATGGAGCGCGGGCGGGGATGCGGTGCGCCCTGCGGCCAGCGCCTCGTATCTGGGTGGCCGGGACAGGCCTGGCCATGTGGTTCAGGGGTATGGGATGAGGGGGGTTCAGGGCTTCGGGAGCCCTACCCCGCCTTGGCGAAGTAGATTTCGGCGGGACCCGGGAAGGTGCGGTTGCGCACGTCTTCGGCGTAGGCCGCGACGGCCTTGGCGATCTCGCCGCGGATGTCGCCGTAGCGGCGGACGAACTTGGGGGTCCAGTCGAACAGGCCCAGCATGTCGTCGGTGACCAGGATCTGGCCGTCACAGCCGGCCGAGGCGCCGATGCCGATGGTGGGGACGGCGATGTCCTGGGTGATCTCGCGGGCCAGGCCCTCGGCCACGCCTTCGACCACCACGGCGAAGGCGCCGGCGTCGGCGGCGGCGCGCGCCTCCTCCAGGATCAGGCGGCGTTCCTCGCCGCCCTTGCCCTTGGCCTTGAAGCCGCCCTCGACCATGACCGCCTGGGGCCTCAGGCCCACGTGGCCCATCACCGGGATGCCGCGGCGGACCATGTACTCGATATTGGCCGCCACCGTGGGGCCGGCCTCGACCTTCACGGCGCTGCAGCCGGTTTCCTTCATGACGCGGGCGGCGTTGTCGTAGGCGACCTCGGCCGAGCCTTCGTAGCTGCCGAACGGCAGGTCGACCACGACCATGGCGCGGCGCGACCCGCGCATGACCGCCTGGCCGTGGAGGATCATCATGTCGAGGGTGACGCCCACGGTGTTGGGCAGGCCGTGGATCACCATGCCGACGCTGTCGCCGACCAGCAGCAGGTCGCAGTGCTCGTCCAGCAGATCGGCCATCGGGGCAGTGTAGGCGGTCAGGCAGACGATGGGCGTCCCGCCCTTGCGCGCGAGGATGTCCGGCGCGGCGACACGACGGACGGGCGCTTCCCGATGGCTGGACAAACTACATTTCCTCGATCAGCCGCGACGCGAAGTAGAACATGGCCACCGCCGCCAGGGCGACGGCGATCCACACGCCATAGCCGCCCGAAAGGGCCGACACCATGTCGGTCGAGGGTGAAACGCGCGAAAGGCCCTGACCGACCAGTCGGGCCGACTGTTCGGCGGTCTCGACCCGCTCGAAGAGATTGGACATGAACAGCTGGCTGGCGCCGATCACGCCGCCGGTGAGGCCTGCAGCCCCGATCAGCCAGCGGCGCAAGTTCCAGCCGCGGTCCAGCTTGCTTTCGATCCGCTGGGCGAATGCGGCCGCGTCCGGAAGTTCCGGCGCGTCCATGAAGAGGCGTTCCAGACGCCGCTCGAAATCGAGTTCAGCCATTGCTCCGCCTCCCTTCAACAGTTGCGCCAGAGTCGCCGGCTTCCTTGGCCGGCGCCAGTCGCGCTCGGAGCTTTTCCAAACCACGTTTGACATGGGATTTGACCGTTCCAAGCGGCAGGTTCAAGGCCTCAGCCGCCTCCCCATGAGAAAGACCCGCGCCGTAGCACATCGACACGCAGAGCCGCTCGGCCGGGCTGAGGACCTTCAGGGCCTCGTCCAGATCGATGCGGTGGTCGGCGTCTCCGGCCGTGGCGTCGGCCTCTTCATCGGTTCCTTCGACCGCCAGTTCGGCGAGCCGCTTCTCGCGCTGCAGGCGGCGCAGATACTGCCGCGCCGCGATGCGTTTGACCCAGCCCGCGAAGGTCCCCTCCCCGCGGAACTCGGAGATCCGCTCGAACGCGGCCAGCAGCGCGTCCTGGGCGACATCGTCGGCTTCGGCGCCCTGGGCGCCCATCCGACGCAGCAGGCCCCGGATCGCAGAGCCGTGACGACGCACCAGCTCCCCGAAGGCGCGCCGCTCGCCCGCCGCGGCGTGGGCGCAGAGCTCCACATCGTGGAGACTGGCGTAGGTCGAGATCGTTGCGCCCGACATGGGCATCTATCCCCCGATCGCGCGCTTAGGGCTTCGTCTTGTTGAGCGAGGCCAGGGCGATGAAGGCCAGGCCAATGAAGATCGGGAAGGCCGCGATGCCCAGGATCGGGTAGAGCGCGTCGGCTTCCTCGAAGCTGACGGCCGCGCCCATGGCGACGAGGCCCGCGCCGATGCCCAGCCAGATGATGCCGGTGCGCAGGTCACGCTGCGGCGACGGCGGCAGGCCCGGCGTGCGCACATTCGACGACATGGCGTCGATGATCTCGGTGGGCAGCGGCTGGCCCTTCTCGATGGCGACCCTGAGGGTCTCGGCCATCCGCTGGCGTTCCATGCTCTTGAAGTAGCGCGGAACGATCACCAGCGCGGCGATCATCGCGAAAAAGCCCAGGGGGATCAGAATTTCCATCTCGATACAGTCCTCTCCAGGTGAGCGGCTTTCCGCCCTTTCTGATGGTTAGAGGCGCAGGACTGGCCCGACAGATGCAGACCCGCGCATGAAACCTTAGTCATGATTCCGGAGGCCACCCGGGATCAGGCGACCGTCGAGCACCGCCACGGCGGTGACCGCCAGGGTCAGGCAGGCCATGACGGGAACCAGTCCCGCGGAGGTGGTGGTGAGCAGCGGCGACAGCGTCGGCCAGGCCGCCCACAGTACGAACCCGCCGGCCGCCGCCACGATCGCCAGCAGGCCCATGTCGGCCACGAAGCGGCGTCGCGCCACCTCGGCCATCACAGCGGTGGAGAACGCGGGGTCGCGGGCCGGCGGTTCGTCCTCGGCGAAGAGGGCCTTCAGGCGCGCGTCAGCTTCCATCATCGGAGCCTCCCAAAACCTGCAACAGCCGCGTGCGGCCGCGCGTGACATGACTCTTTACCGTGCCCAACGGAAGGCCAAGCGCGTCCGCCGCCTCCGCGTGGCTGAAATCGGCCGCCAGGCAAAGGGCCACGCAGGCCCTCTGGTCCGGCGGCAGTTCGGCGAGCGCCGCTTCGAGCGCCAGGCGCTCGTCGGAGAGCGGGCGGGCGGACACGGGGCGATCGGCTTCATAGCCGGCCTCGCGGGCGCGGCTGCGGCCGGCGCTGCGGATCGCGCTCAGGTGCTTGTTGTAGCCGATGCCGCACAGCCAGGCCCGGACGCTGGCCCCGGACTCCAGCTTTCCGATCGCGGACCACGCCGCCAGGAACGTCTCCTGAGCCAGATCGTCGGCCTGGGCCCAGTTCCCGCAGGTGCGGCGCAGGAAGGCGCGCAAAGCCGCCTGGTGGCGTTCCACCAGGCGCGCGAAGGCGGCGGTCGAGCCCGCCTTGGCGGCCTCGACCAGCTGGGTGTCCAGGCCCTCGGGGCTCATCGGCTCCGGAAGGTCGAGGTGAAGATGGCGGCCACCAGGTGCCCCGCAGCGACGCAGGTCATGATGATCGCAACCAGCCGGAAGGGCCAGTCGACGCCGGGGATGTCGGCGTACTCCGAGGCGAACCAGAAGCCCGCCGCCACCGCGCCGGTGATGATCGCCGTGCGCCAGGCCCAATAGGGCGTGTAGCGCCAGTAGCGGTGGCGCATGCGGCGGGCGGCGCGGCGGCCGACGCGGCCATACATCACGTCGTCCTCGTCATCCTCCTCGTCCTGCAGCGCGCGCAGCAGTTCCGGCGGCGGATCCTTGCCCTGACTGGTGTAGCTGCGGAGCAGGTCCAGCCGGTCCTGGCTGCGCTTGTAGGACAGCCAGCGGTCCCACGCCCCGAACACGAAGAAGGCCAGGGGGAACAGCAGCCACCAGTAGCTCGAGAAGAAGTCTTCCATCTTGCGTCGCTCCGATCCGGCGACGGAGCCCTCTCCGACCGCCCTTTGCCTCTAGTCGCCGCCGCCCGGGCGATTGGATGCAGCGGTCGCCGCGGTTCTGGACTGACGCCGCGTCCGGCCTCCCAAAGTCGTCGCTGCTGCGATGGAGAGCCCCCGATGACCGACCTGTTCGACCCCTGCGAATTCAACGGCCTCAAGCTGCAGAACCGCATCGCGCTGTCGCCGCTGACGCGGACGCGCTCGAACGACGCCGGCGAGGCCGGAGAGCTCCAGGCGCTCTACTACGCGCAGCGCGCCTCGGCGGGTCTGCTGATCACGGAAGCCACCCCGGTGGCGCCGGGCGGGCGCGGCGGGCCCAACATCCCCGGCCTGTGGAACGACGACCAGATCGCGGGCTGGCGGCAGGTGACGGACGCGGTTCACGCCAAGGGCGGCGTGATCTTCAGCCAGCTCTGGCACGCGGGGCGGCTCAGCCACTCGTCGCTCGGCGGCGGCGAGGCGCCGATCGCGCCTTCGGCCTACCGCCAGCCGGGCCAGATCTTCACGCTGTCAGGCCCGCACGACTACGAAGAGGCCCGGGCGCTGCGCCTCGACGAGATGCCGGGGATCGTCGAGATGTTCCGCGCCGGGGCTGTGCGCGCCAAGGCGGCCGGGTTCGACGGCGTCGAGCTGCACGCGGCCCACAGCTATCTCATCGATGCGTTCCTGCGCGACATGACCAACAAGCGGACCGATGCGTACGGCGGCTCGATCGAGAACCGCGCGCGGCTGCTGGTGGAGGTGCTGGAGGCGATCATCGGCGTGTGGGGGCCCGAGCGGACAGCCGTGCGGCTGGCGCCCATCGGGCATGCCTACCAGGCCTGGGATTCAGATCCCGGGCCGCTCTTCACCTACGTCGTGGAGCGGTTGAACGACCTGAAGGTGGGCTGGCTCGACATGGTGGAGGGCGACACGGGCATCTCGCGCACCGCCGAGCCGTCGTTCGACCTGCAGACGCTGCGGCGCCTGTTCAAGGGCGTGACGATCGCCAACAACATGTACGACCGCGACCTGGCCATCGCCGCCCGCGCGGCCGACACCGCCGACATGATCGCGTTCGGCCGCCCGTTCATCGGCAACCCCGACCTGGTCGAGCGCCTGCGCCGCAACGCCCCGCTGCACGTGGCCGATCCGCGCAGCTACTACGGCGGCGGCGCGCGGGGCTACACCGACTTCCCGACCCTGGAGACCGAGGCCGGCTAGTCCGAAAGGGCCGCGTAGACCTCGGGCTTGAAGCCGACCGTCAGCTTGCCGCCGCGGTCCAGGACTGGGCGCTTGATCATCGAGGGCTGGGCCAGCATCAGATCGATGGCCTTGGCCGCGTCGATCCCCTGCTTCTCGGCGTCGGGCAGCTTCTTGAACGTGGTCCCGGCCCGGTTCAGCAGCACCTCCCAGCCCAGCTGGCGCACCCAGCCTTCCAGGGTGGCACGGTCGATGCCGACCTTCTTATAGTCGTGGAAGTCGTAGGCGACGCCGTGCTGGTCCAGCCAGGTCCAGGCCTTCTTCATCGTGTCGCAGTTCTTGATGCCGTAGAGCACAGCCGCCATCGGGGCCTCCGCATGTCGAAGATCGAACTCCCCAAGGACACGCGCGACGCCCTGGCCGTGGCGCTGTCGCGATACCTCAAGGATGAGCATGACGTGGAGGTGACGGGATTCGACGCCCACTTCCTCCTCGACTTCATCATCGAGACCATCGGGCCGCACGTCTACAACCAGGGCCTCGCCGACACCCACGCGCTGCTATCGAAGAAGCTGGACGAGCTCGGCGAGAGCATCTGGCACCTGGAGAAGCCGGCGAAGCTGCGGCGCTAGAGCGCGTTGGGCGAAAGTGGAAGCCGGTTTCGCCCCTGAAACGCGCTCTAAATCAAAAAGATGGAGCCTGTTGATCGGGTTCAGATGATCCATCTGAACCCGACAGGCTCTAGCGCAGCTTCTCGCGGAAGAAGCGGACGACCTCCCTGTTGAGCTCGACGTGGAAGGCTGAGCGGTCAAAGCCCGGCGTAGGCGTGCAGATGGCGGCGGCGCGGGCGACGGCCTCGGGCGCGCAGGCCGGCAGGAAGTCGAAGTGGTCGGCGCCCTTCACGAAATGGAACTCGGGCGGCGTCGGCAGGCCCGCGCGGACCGGCTCGACATAGAGCGGCTTGGGCAGCACGCGGTCATGCTCGGCCTGCCAGAGCTGGATCGGCATGGTGAGCGTCTTAAGGCTGGCTTCGGTGAAGGCGTAGCCGATGGCGGGCGCGGCCGAGACGATGACCTTGAGCCGGCGGTCCGGCGTGGTCTGCGCCCAGGCCTTCGGCGGACCGCTGGCGCGGATGAGGGCGCAGTCGAAGTACTCCGGGTGCGCGCCGCAGTGACGGCCCAGCCGGGTCGGATCCGCCACTGCGCCGGCGGCGGCAAGCACGGTGAAGCCGCCCGACGAAAAGCCGAACGCCCCCACACGCGCGGGATCCAGGCGATCCTTCTCCGGCCAGGCGCCCAGCATGTGGTCCACCAGAAGGCTCAGCTGGCGCGGCCGGTTCGGCATGTCGGTGGCGCGGCTCTGGTCGCGATAGTTGTCGCCGGTGTGGGTCAGCGCGGCGGCCACGAACCCGGCCTCGGCCAGGGCGATGGCGGTGTCGTAGTGGCTGCCGAAGAATCCGCCGTTGCCGTGCGACATCACCACCAGCGGCAGGCGCTCGCCCTTGAAGGGCGCGCCGGCCGCGACGGTCTGCGACGCCAGGCCGAACGGAGTCGGTTTGGCCGCCGCATCGGTGGGGTACCAGACGCCCACCTCGATCTGGGCGCCCGAGGGGTCGGGGATGTTGAGGACGCGGAAACCGACATCGGCCAGGGCCGGCGTGGCCAGCGACGCCGCAGCGACGGCGGCGGCAAGAATGCGAACGAGAGCGGACGGACGGGACATGGGGCTCCTCACGAAGATGACGTCCCTGCCCTCGCCCGCCGCGGCGGCCTTCGCCAGAGCGCCTTCGCGAATGGGCGAACGGGTTCGCGGGCCGGCAGGCGGGTTCTCAGACGCCCGACGCGCGCTGTAGAAGGGGCCCATGGCCGAGGCCCATCCGCTCCCGTTCAACACCCCGCGCGACTGGGCGATCGACCTGGCGGTGGCGGCGGGCGGCGGCGTGTTCCTGGGGCTCGTGGGGCCGTTCGGCAGCTACTACAACGACGACGCCCTGCCCCGCGTCGCCTACTGGGTCGGGACCTTCACGCTCAGCGCCCTGACCTATGGCCTGGCGATCCGCTGGACCATGCCACGGGCCGAGGCCGCCGGGGTGCCGATCTGGGCCTGGCTGCCCGCCATGGCGGTGGTGGTCTGCGCGCCGGTCGCCATTGCGACCCGGCTGATCGCCGTCGCCGTGTGGCCGTTCATCAGCCGGGTGGGCTGGCTGGAGTGGTACGGCCAGTCGCTGCTGATCACCGTCTTCTTCACCGGCGGATACGTCCTGCTGCGCCAGTACCTGCAGCCGAGGCGGCCGGCGCCGGTGCGGCCCGAGCCTGCCGACGGAGAGGCGCCGATTCTGCGGCGACTGCCCGGGCGACTGGGGCAGAACCTGCTGTGCCTGCAGATGGAGGATCACTACGTCCGCCTGCACACCGACCAGGGATCGGAACTCGCCCTGATGGCGCTCAGCCAGGCGATCGCCGAGTTGAACGGGTTGGAGGGCCTGCAGGTGCATCGGTCCTGGTGGGTGGCCCGGCGTGCGGTGACCGGCGTGATCGAGGACGGCCGCAACCTGCGCCTCAGGCTCTCCAACGGCCTCGAAGCCCCGGTCTCCCGCGCCAGCGTCGCGAAGCTCCGCGCCGCGGGCTGGATCGGCTGAGCCGCATCTTCAGCCGCGGGGCGTCGGGCCCTTCCAGTTGAGCTCGATGGTCACGCCGTTGGGGTCGCGCACGAAGATCTGCCGCACGGAGGTTCCGGGCGTGGCCGTGGCGCGGAACGGCAGTCCGGACGCTTCGACCCGAGCCAGGGCGTCGTCGTAATCGGCGATGTCGAAGGCGAAGTGATCCAACGCCGAGCCGGCGCTGTCGGCCGCAGGCTTGTCGACCTGCACCAAGTGGACGACATCCTTGTCGCCCGCGTAGAGCCAGGCGCCCGGGAACGGGAACGGTGGCCGCCAACCCTCGGCCAGGCCCAGCACGTCGACCAGGAACGCCTTGGTCGCCGCGAGGTCGGCGGTGCGGATGTTGATGTGGTCGAGGGCGCGGATCAGGCTCATGACGCGAACGTGGGCCTTCCCGCACCGGCCCGCCACCTCGATGGCCGATCCGACTGGGTTTTCAATCGAACTCGTCGAAGCGAGGCCCAGGTTTCGGACGCTCGCTCAGGCGCCAAACGAGGTAGCCCGCGCCGACAAGCAGGATGATCAGCACGGCCAACGCCACCCAGTGAAAAGCCATGCTGAAGGTCAAGCTGGGCATCCGGCCGCGCCGGCCCGCTACTTCGGCGTGACGCTGGCGACGGCCAGCCAGACGCCGGGCTTGTAGTGGCAGTAGCCCTCGTCCTTCTCCCGAACCTCGGCCGCCACCGTGGCGCAGGCGCCTCCGACCCGGCCGACGATCGTCACCAAGCGGGGCGCTGTCTGCGGCGCGGTGTCGAGTTGCGCCTTGGGCAGGTAGAGGCCTACGCGCCGCTGATCGAGGATCACGATGGAGAGCGCGTCGGTCTGAGCCGCCTCGGCCCGGCTGGGATAGAGGGCGATGTCGCGCCACCAGCCGTCGAGGCTGACGCACTTGCCCACGAACTCGGCCGGATTGGCCGCGACCTCCGCCGGCTCGGCGGCCCTGGCCGTCTTCGCCGTGCAGCCCTTCGCGTAGGCGGCGGACGGCGCAGGATCGCCGGCCAGGACCGGTGTCGTGGTCCACAGGCTCGCGAGGACAGCGGCAGTCATCAGTCGGCGCATCGGGGCCCTCTCCTGCGGCGATCCATAAACGACAAAGGCCCCGCAGTCGCCTGCGGGGCCCTCAGATCGGTTCGGGATGGCGCTTAGGCCGCGCCGCCCTTGTCGCGGCGCTCGGCGTAGATGATCAGCGGCTGGGCGCGGCCCTCGATGACCTCCTGGTTCACCACCACCTCCTCGACGCCGTCGTAGGTCGGCAGCTCGTACATGGTGTCGAGCAGCACGCCTTCGAGGATCGAGCGCAGGCCGCGGGCGCCGGTCTTGCGCTGGATGGCCTTGCGGGCCACCGCGTTCAGCGCGTCGTCGGTGAAGGTGAGGCCCACGTTCTCCATCTCGAAGAGGCGGACATACTGCTTCACGAAGGCGTTCTTGGGCTCGGTGAGGATCTTCACCAGGGCCTTCTCGTCCAGATCGTCGAGCGTGGCGATCACCGGCAGGCGGCCGATGAACTCCGGGATCAGGCCGAAGCGGAGCAGATCGTCCGGCTCCACCTGACGGAAGATCTCGCCCGTACGGCGCGCGTCCGGATCCGAGACCTTGGCCCCGAAGCCGACGCTGGTGCCCTGCCCGCGCGCCGAGATGATCTTCTCCAGGCCGGCGAACGCGCCGCCGCAGATGAAGAGGATGTTGGTGGTGTCGACCTGCAGGAATTCCTGCTGCGGATGCTTGCGCCCGCCCTGCGGCGGCACGGAGGCGACGGTGCCTTCCATGATCTTGAGCAGGGCCTGCTGGACGCCCTCGCCCGACACGTCGCGGGTGATGGACGGGTTGTCCGACTTGCGGCTGATCTTGTCGACTTCGTCGATGTAGACGATGCCGCGCTGGGCCCGCTCGACGTTGTAGTCGGCAGCCTGCAGCAGCTTGAGGATGATGTTCTCGACGTCCTCGCCGACATAACCGGCTTCGGTGAGCGTCGTCGCGTCAGCGACCGTGAACGGAACGTCGATGATTCGGGCCAGGGTCTGGGCCAGCAGCGTCTTGCCGGTGCCGGTCGGCCCGATGAGCAGGATGTTGGCCTTGCCCAGTTCGACGTCGTTGTTCTTCGTCGCGTGGTTCAGGCGCTTGTAGTGGTTGTGGACGGCAACCGAGAGAACCTTCTTGGCGTGGTCCTGACCGATCACGTAATCGTCGAGAACTTCGCGGATCTCCTTGGGAGTCGGCACGCCGTCCTTGGACTTCACGAAGGAGATCTTGTGCTCCTCGCGGATGATATCCATGCACAGTTCCACGCACTCATCACAGATGAATACGGTCGGACCCGCAATCAACTTGCGGACTTCGTGCTGGCTCTTGCCGCAGAAAGAGCAATACAGGGTGCTCTTCGAATCTCCGCTGGCGGCCTTGGTCATGGTCTCATCTCACTCTTTCGACGAGGCGGGCCGGTGTTCTGGATCGCCTCGACCCGGGCATCTGACGCCCTAGCCCTGCAGGATACGCGCCGCGGGTTGTCCAAGTCTTGACATTCCCCGATCCGCGCCGGGATCACAAGCCTTCGCTCGCCGGAGCGACAATGTGCGGCGTGGAGCCGGAACCTTGGGCGCCTCGCCTTACCAAATGGGAAACACGCGGAAATGGCACAAGAGCGTGACGTCGATGACGCGGACATTCCCGATGGTCCCGAGCGGCCGCTCGTCGCCTTCGACTTCGACGGCACCCTTACAGTGCGCGACAGCTACATGGCGTTCCTCAAATGGCGGACGCCGGCCGCAAAATGGTGGCTGGGCCTCCTGCGGCTGATCCCGGCCAGCGTCGCCTACCTGTTCGATCGTGACCGCGGACGGATCAAGGCGGCCGCCACGAAGGTCTTCCTCGGCGGCGTGCCGCGCCCCCAGCTCGAAGCCGACGCGCGCCGATTCGCTGAGCACTCGCGCAGTCTGCTGCGGCCTGACGCGGTGATCGCCTGGAAGCGGTGGCGCAAGGAGCCGGTGCGCCTGATCATCGTCACCGCTTCGCCCGACATCGTGGTGGCGCCGTTCGCACGGGGCCTGGGCGCCGACGACGTTCTGGGCACGCAGCTGAGCTTCGACGATCGGGACCGGGCAACCGGGGCCTTCGCGTCGCCGAACTGCCGCGCCGGCGAGAAGGTGGCGCGGATCCGTGCGGCCTACGGCGACCTGAGGGTGCGCGCCGCCTACGGCGACACCTCGGGGGACACCGAGATGCTCGCCATCGCCGAGGAGCCCTACTATCGGGTCTTCACCGGCAAGCCATGAAGCACGCTGGCGCGGCCGCCCTCGATCAGCTTGAGACATTGCTCAACGCGCTGCGCGCCGTGCCCAGCCTGCGAGAGACGTCGCGCGGGGTCTTCTACCGCAGAGGCCGGGCGTTTCTGCATTTCCACGAAGACCCGAGGGGTCTGTTCGCCGACCTGCGCGACGGACCCGACTTCGAACGGTTCGACGTCACCGACCCGGCCGGCCGGGACGCGCTGCTGGCTGCCGCCGTGCTCCGCAGCGCCTAGGGGGAGCCGGCGATCGCGGCCCACGCGGCGGCCAGCTGCGCCTCGAACGCCGAACGGCTGAATCCCGCTGCCGTCGCCTGCCCCGCCGCCCGGCGCGCCGCGAAGCTCTCGCCGGACCGAAGTTCGTCGATGCGTCGCGCGATCGTCTCGGCGATCTCCAGGTGGCCGTCGTCGTCGAACCAGTCGCCGTTCTCCGGCGTGGCGTACTCGCGCCCGCCCCCGCCGTGAAACCCGATCACAAGGGCGCCGGTCGCCAACGCCTCCAGCGGAGGCAACCCCAGCCCCTCCAATAGGCCCGTGGCCAGGAAGATTTCGCTTTCGGCCATCACTCTTGCCACCTCGCCGCGCGGCAGCCCCTTGATCTCGATCCACGGAATCTCTGCAAGGTCGGGGCGGCGGGAGCGCAGTACGCCACGGATAAGCCGCCACTCCTGCGGCCGCCGGTTGGGGATCATCGCGACCTGCAGCCGTCGCGCCCCAGCCGCAGAGGCGGCGAAAACCGGATCGAGCGCCGGCCGCACCACGTGGGTCGGAAGGTCCCAGCCCATGCGCGCGACCAATCCGGCCGCAAAGTGGCTGGGCAGGATCATCGCCTCGGCGCCCCAGCGGCGCATGGCGGCCAGGTCGGAGAAGGCCATGAAGCTGTAGTACGGGCCCTGGTTGTGGATCAGCTTGCGGGCCGGCGTCGGCATCACCGCCTGGGCGCCGGCGCCGAACATCTCGCCCACGACCACGATGTCCCCGGCGGTCAGCCCATCGACCCCGGCCTGCCAGGGCGCGTCATAGTCCGCGGGAAACGGCTCGGGCGGCGTGCCGTCGGTGCGGATGAACAGGAAGCGGGCGTCGTAGCCCAGCCCGCGCAGCGCCGCGACGTGATCCAGGTTGACCAGCTGGCCGCCCGTCCGGTGCACGCCCTGGGTGACGTAGAATATCCGCAAGCCCCGACCCCATGCTCCCCGCGCCGAACGTGAAACGATCCGGCGCAAACGAAAAGGGCGCCGGTCTGCGCCGACGCCCTGAATTCGCGGATGCGAGACCTGCGACTATTCGTCCTCGCCGTCGCGCTTTTCCCAGACGTGGTCGACCAGGCCCCAGTCGCGGGCCTCGGCAGCGGTCATGAAGTGGTCGCGGTCCAGGGTCTCTTCCACGACTTCGATCGGCTGGCCGGTGTGCTTGGCGTAGATTTCGTTGAGCCGGCGCTTGGTCTTGAGGATGTCCTCGGCGTGGCGACGGATGTCCTGCGCCTTGCCCGAGTAGCCGCCCGAGGGCTGGTGGACCATGATGCGGCTGTTCGGGAGCGCGATGCGCTGGCCCTTCTCCCCCGCCATCAGCAGGAACGAGCCCATGGAGGCCGCCATGCCCAGGCAAAGCGTGATCACCGGGCTCTTGATGTATTGCATGGTGTCGTAGATCGCGAGACCCGACGTCACCACGCCGCCCGGCGAGTTGATGTACATCTGGATCTCTTTCTTGGGGTTCTCGGCCTCGAGGTGCAGCAGCTGGGCGCAGATCAGGCTGGCCATGCCGTCCTCGACGGGACCGGCCAGGAAGATGATCCGGTCCTTCAGCAGGCGGGAGAAGATGTCGTAGGCCCGCTCACCCCGGCTCGTCTGCTCGACAACCATCGGCACGAGGCCAAGGGCGGTGGTCACGGGATCGCTCATGGAAAGTCCTCTTTGGTGGCGGGCGTCGACAGGCCCGCGCTCTCCCTCCCGATATCGCGTGCCCCGCGTCCCGGCGCAAGGCGGCAGGGTGGCGCTCCTGTCCGGAACGCCACCCGGACCGGTCAGGCGAAGGCGATGGCGCGGCGGCGCAGCGCGGCGCCGACGCCCGCAAAGCCGAGGATCATGAGACCCCAGGTCGCGGGTTCCGGAACGGCGCCCACGTTGTCGAGCAGAAGCTGGCTCGAGTAGGTCGGATCGGGATCGTCGAAGTTGCGGACGCCCGCTTCCAGCACATAGTCGCCGGCGGCCAGCAGGCCGCTGGTGAAGCGGGCCCAGTCGGTATGGCCCAGATCGCCGACGGCCAGCACGCTGCTGGCGAACACCACCTGCTCGCCGCCCGAGCTCAGGATGCGGACGTAGGCGTCGTCGTCGTAGGGGTCGTAGTCGAACGCCAGGAACGCGGCGTCGAAGCCCACGCGGGTCAGCTTGGTGACCGTGAAGGCCTGCCTCAGGGTCGTGTAGACGCCCGCCTCGCCCGCCGTGAGCTTGGCGAACTTGTCGCCCTCGGTGGCGGTGTAGTGTTCGCCGAAGGGCTCGGCGCCGCCGGTGGCGTCGTCGGCCTCGGTGACCACCTCGACGAGGCCGTCGGTGTAGGTCCAGCCCGCGAGATCCGCCTCGAAGCCGGCGTTGACGAAGGTCGTGGCCGAGGCCGGCAGGGCCAGGGCGGCGGCGAGCGCCCCGCCCACGGCGATGGAAGTGAGTTTCATGGTCAGTCCCTACACGAACAGGAAGTCGCCCGAGGTCAGGCTGGCAAGCTGAACGTTGTTCAGCTGCAGGCTGTCGCCGGAAGCGTTGGAGATGATGACGTTCGCGCCCGACTGGGTGGCGTGGGCGATCACATCGGCGAAGTTGGTGAAGCCGGCGCCGACGAGGCGGATGTCGTCCTCGCCCGGCTTGAAGTCGATCAGGACGTCGTCGCCGAAGCCCAGGCCGTTGAAGACGAACACGTCATTGCCGCGACCGGCGGCCAGCATATCGTCGCCGGCCCCGCCGTTGATCGTATCGTTGCCGTCGGCGCCATTCAGGCTGTCGATGCCCGCGCCGCCCGAGAGGTCGTCGTTGCCGGCGCCGCCCTTGAGCGTATCGGCCCCGTCCTCGCCCTTGAGGACGTCGTTGCCGGCCAGACCATCCAGCACCTCGTCGAGGGCGGTGCCGTTCAGGGTGTCCCCGCCCGTGCCGCCCGTCTGGGTGGCCCCGTTGGCGACGCCGTTGACCGTCACCTGGACCGTGGTCGTGCTGGTCAGGCCTGCGGTATCGCGCATCACGTAGGTGAAGCTGTCGGTGGCGGACTGGCCCGGGCCCAGCAGGTCGAACGCGTCCGGGTCGGCCGTGTAGACGACCTTCCCGCCGACGATCTGCACCGTCGCGCCCTTGGCCGTCGCCGAGACCGAGACGAGCGTCTTGGTGTCGCCGGCGTTCGGATCGGTGTCGTTGGCCAGGACGTCGATCGTCACGCTCGCGTCCTCGGCGACCGACGCCGTGTCGGCGACCGCGACCGGCGCCACATTGGGCGGCGCCAGGTTCAGGCCGATCAGCGTGACGTCGTGGTCCGAAGTCCGGTACGGCGTCGTGCCGTCGTACCATGTGGCCGGACGCGTGTAGGTCTGCGGCGCGTTGTCGACGCTGCGGTTGTAGTCGAGCGCCGGGGCCTGGTCGGCGTTGATGTGCCAGTGCGCCGCCCCGGCCACCTGGCCCGCCAGCGAGCCGTTGACGAAGGCATAGTCCAGCGTGCCGATCAGGCCGTCGAAGACATAGGACGACGTCGTCTCGCCGAACGGGATCTGGTAGCCCGCGCCCCGCAGCACATCGATCGGGTCTTCACGATAGTAGGCGTTGAAGTCGCCCAGCAGGACGTAGTCGCCGTCGCTGGTGCCCGTGGGGTTGGTGTCGAGCCAGGCGTCGAGGCGCTCGGCCTGCTGCACGCGGTCGAAGTTGGAACGCGCCTGACCATCGTTCTGGTCGGCGTTCACGCCCGTGCCGCTGCCCTTCGACTTGAAGTGGTTGGCGACGGCGGTGAACTCGGCGCCGTTGGACAGCTGCTCGAAGGTGACGGCCAGGGTCGGACGGTCGTTGACGGCGTTGAAGTCGACCGCGACGCTGGTCCCATCGGCGATGCCGACGACGTCGTTCTTGTAGATGAAGCCGACGGCGATGGCGTCCGTGCCGAGGTGGTCCGGACCCGGATCGACCCACGAGTAGACGTTGTCGCCGAGCTCCAGATTGAGCCGCTCCACGAGGTATCCGATGGCGTTGCCGGCCTCGCGGTACAGCTGGGCGCGGACGGCGGGGCCGCCGGTCAGGAACGTCGGGTCCGTGGGGATGCTGAAGTCGTTCTCCAGCTCCACCAGGGCCAGGACGTCGGCATCCAGCGTGATGAGGGTCTTCACCAGCTTGTCGACCTGGCGCAGGAACTCCTCTTCGGTGTTGGCGCCGCGCGGGTCCTGGCCGTTGTCCGTCGTGCCGCCGTTGTCCAGCGTCACGAAGAAGTTGAGGACGTTGAAGCTGGCGACCTTGAGCGAACCACCCACCGCCGGCGGGGTCGGCTCGTTCGGGTTGGCGTCGGTGAAGGTGTTCTGGCCGTTCTCGACCGAGCGGACACGGTAGGCGCCGAACCCAAAGTCCAGAACGCCTTCCAGGTTGGTGATGGTGTCGCCGCCCTGGATCGCGGTGGCGGTCGAGTAGACGCCGCCATTCGGGCTCTGGATGCCCTGCCACGTGCCGTTCAGGCCGTCGTCGTAGATGATCGTCCGGCCGGCGACGGCGGTGTTGTAGGCCGCGAAGCCCGCGACGCTGGGGTCATTGGTCTGGGTGAAGGTGTAGGGTCGGCCATCGGCCGCCTCGTCGATCTGGCCGCCCAGGCCGTCGCCCTCGCTGGCGTACAGCTTCACTTCGCCCAGCCGCTCCAGGTCTTCCTGGTCGGTGACGACCAGGGTCTGGGTCAGGCGGACCATCATGCCTTCATAGGCTTCCAGGCTGCCCGGGAGGGTGACGTTGGTGGTGAGCGTGCTGAGGTCGGCGACGGCCCCGGCCTGAGTCACCTGGACGCTGGAGGCCGTGAGCTGGGTGAGGCCGTTGGCCTCGCTGACCACCCCGGTCACCGTGACGATATCACCCGGGTTCACGTCGGTGGCGCCGCCCAGGATGAACAGCCCTTCCGAGGTCAGCGGGTTGCCGTCCTGGTCGACGAGTTCCTCCTGCACGAAGAAGCCGTTCAGATTGCGCGAGGCGTCGCCGTCGTTGTTCTGGAAGTCGCCCGTCACGATGGCCTGGATGGTGACCGTCTGGCCCACCATGCCGCTGGAGGCGCCCGAACCCTGGATCGCCGAGATCTTGGTGAGCGCGACCTCGTCGCTGGTGATCGAGGCCTGGGCCGAGCCCTGGGCGCCGACGTCGTAGGCCGCGCCGTCGACGACGGTGACCACGACCGTCTCCGCCGCCTCGAACGCCGAGTCATCGAGCACCGTGAACGAGACGGTGGCCGTGTTCTGGTTCGCCGCGAAGGTGACCGAGCCGCTGGCGACCGGCGTGTAGTCGGACCCCGCGGTGGCCGTGCCGCCGACCGTGTAGGTCACGGTGAGGGGCTGGGTGAGATCGCCCGTGCGGGTGAACGTGAAGCCGATGCTGGTGTCGGCGCCGACTTCGCCACCCGAAGCGTCGGTGGCCGCCACGGTGACGACGGGCGTCACCGGGCCGCCGCCCGAGGTGGTGTGGGAACCCAGGCCGCTGAACGTATCGGTCGCGAAGCCGTCCCACTGGGCGCTCGGGTCGAACGCGTCGGAGCCGTTGGTGTCGCCGTCGGTCACCGTTTCCTTGCGGCGGATGGTGTTGTCGGCGGTGCTGGTGAGGCCCGTGCCCCACTCCGCGCCGGGGTCGAAGCCCACCTGCCCGACCACGTCGAGCACCGTGGAGCCCTGGCGCAGGACGATCGCGTCGTCGCCGTTGAACCAGCCCGCGCCGTTCGTCTGGTCGGCCTGGGCCAGGATCGCCGCAGAGGCCGAGGCCTGCGCCAGCACGAACACGTCGCCCGGCTGCACCACGCCCGTGAGGTTGATGGTCAGGCCCGCGGTCGTCGAGCCGTTGAAGAACATCTGGATGCTGTAGCCACCGGCCGCGAGATCGATCGGCGCACCGGTGCCGTTGTAGATCTCGATCGCCTTGTTGTTGGACGATCCCTCGATGACTTCAGAGATGAAGAGATTGTTGCTCGGCATGGCCGGTCCGTAGGGGGCATGAAAACGCCGCGCCGGCGACGTCCCCAACGTCGACAGCGTCGCCAGGGTGAAGCCCTGCCGCTGATCTGGTTCGCAGCCGTCCCTCCCCAGGGCCGGCCAGTCTCCCAGTTACTCTGCTAACCGGGCTATGTGACAGTCCGAAGTTGGTTCGCGCGACAGGCGAGTGACCCGCGCGCGTTCGCTGCGAAGCTAGGCGGCGATGCCTGATATCCAGTCGCGCAGCACCGCCAGCACCTGTTCGGGGGGCGCGTAGCCGCGGGTCACGACGCCGTAGACCCCCTGATCGTTGGGACCGCCCACCAGGGTCGGAAAGCCGGTGACCCCGGCGCGCTGCGACATGGCGTAGTCGCGCCAGGTCTCGCTCTTGGCCTCTTCGGTGGACCAGGCCGCCAGGAAGGCTGCGCGGTCCAGCCCGAACTCGGCGGCCAGGTCGGCCAGCACCTCGCCCGAGGTCACGTCGCGGTTCTCGGCGTAGAAGGCCCGCTGAGCGGCGGCGAGATAGCGCAGCGCCAGCTCCTCACCCTCGCGGCGGACCACGACCACGGCGCGGGCGGCCGGGTCGGTGTCGTAGATGAAGCCCTCGCGCTGGAGGACCGCCGCATCGAACGGCAGGCCCGAGGCCTCGTGGACGTGATGCCAATGCCCGGCGATCTCGGTCTTGGCCTTGTCGGTCATCGGCTTGTCGGTCCCGGGGCGCAGGCCGCCCATCACCACGCGGATCGGCAGCGCGCGACCGTAGGCCTGGCGCACCTGGTCGATGACCGGTGAAAAGCCGTAGCACCACGAGCACATCGGGTCGGCGAAGTAGATGAGGTGAGGTTCGACCATGCACGCCTCCTGCCCGGCCAGCATTGCAGCGGATCGCATCGGGGTCACGCGCGGTCTTCACCCCGGCGCCGGGTTGGGCCACCTTGTCGGCCATGGCGCACGATCATCACGACCACGATCACCACCACGACCATGAGCAGGAGCCGCCCTCGGACATCGCGCTGCGGGTGAAGGCGCTGGAATCCCTGCTGGTCGAAAAGGGCCTCGTCGATCCGGCCGCGCTGGACGCCATCGTCGACCACTACGAGAACAAGGTGGGCCCTCGGAACGGCGCCCGGGTGGTCGCCAAGGCCTGGAACGACCCGGCCTATCTGGAACGGCTGCGCGCCGACGCCACCGCCGCCATCGCCGAGCTGGGATTCACCGGCCGGCAGGGCGAGCACATGATCGCGGTCGAGAACACGCCCGCCACACACAACCTCGTCGTCTGCACCCTGTGCTCCTGCTACCCGTGGCCGGTGCTGGGGCTGCCGCCGGTCTGGTACAAGTCGGCGCCCTACCGCGCCCGCGCCGTGATCGATCCGCGGGGCGTTCTGGCCGACTTCGGGACCGAGCTGCCCGACGATGTCGAGGTGAGTGTCTGGGATTCCACCGCCGAGGTCCGCTACCTGGTGATCCCCGAGCGGCCGGCCGGGACCGAGGGCCTGTCCGAGGCCCAGCTCGCCGAACTGGTGACCCGCGACGGCATGATCGGGACGGCGCGGCTGTGAACGGCGTGCACGACATGGGCGGGATGCACGGCATGGGGGCCGTCACGCCCGAGCCCGAGGGGATCGCCTTCCATCATGCCTGGGAGGGACGCGTCCACGCGCTGAACCTCGCCTCGCCCACCCGCGGCAACATCGACGCCGGGCGGCACAGGATCGAGCTGATGCCCCCCGCCGACTACCTGCGCCTGAGCTACTATGAAAAGTGGCTGGCCCGGGTGGAGCAACTGCTGCTGGAGGCCGGCTACATCACCGCCGACGAGCTGGCGTCAGGTCGCGCGGCGCCGGGCGCGCCGAAGGGCACGCCGGTCAGGCCGGCCGCCAGCGTCCCGGCCGCCCTCACCGGCCCCTACTCGTACGTTCGCGACGTCCCGCCCGCGGCGTTCGCGGTGGGCGACCGGGTCCGGGCCCGGGTGATGAACCCGACCGGCCACACCCGCCTGCCCCGCTACGTCCGCGGCCGCGTGGGCGTGATCGAGGGCCTGCATGGCGGCCACGTGTTCCCCGACCGCCACGCCCACGGGGAAGGCGAAGACCCGCATCATCTGTACTGCGTCCGCTTCGAGGCTCGCGAGCTGTGGGGCCCCGACGCTCCGGCCCGCGACAGCGTCCGGCTCGACCTGTGGGAGCCCTATCTTGAGCGCGCCTGACGTCCAGAGCCTGCCGCGGCTGCCCCGCGACGCCGAGGGGCCGATCTTCGCCGAGCCCTGGCAGGCGCAGGCCTTCGCCCTGACCCTGAAGCTGCACGAGCGCGGCGCGTTCACGTGGACGGAATGGGCCGACGCTCTATCGACAGAGCTCAAGCGTGATCCCGAAGACGACGGCTCTCGCTACTACGAGCATTGGGTGGCGGCGCTGGAGGGCCTGGTCACGGGCCGCAAGCTGGCCGGCGCCGACGAGCTGACGTCCCGCAAGGACGCCTGGCAACAGGCCTACCTGCGCACGCCGCACGGTCGCCCCGTCGAATTGTGACGCCGCAGGGTAAGCCCCGGGGAACCTTCACCGTAGTGACGCGCTGAGCGGTTACGGGAGGTCGACATGGTGCAATACGCTGTGGCGCAGAAGGACGGCGACTGGACCGTCTTCAAGGACGGCGAGCCGGTCGCCGGCGGCCTCTCTCGGTCTGCCGCCGTGCAGATGGCCCAGGATCTGGCCTTCGAGGCCGAGGCGCGCGGCGAAGTCGTCGAGCTGTTGACCCAGGGCTACTATGGCGAACTGAGCCGGCGGTTGACCGGCTCGGCCGACGGCTAGCGGGCGAGGCTTGGGCGACGGGGATCAACCCCGCCGCATCTGGGCCTTCATCTCGCGCTTGAGGCGCGCGGCTTCCTTCTCGGCGGCCTTGCGGGCCTTGCGCTCTTCGCGCTTCAGCTGAAGCATCAGCTCTTCGTCGTTCTCGATCGCGAGGCGGCGCTCTTCCTCGGCCTTTTCCTTGGCGAGGCGGGCGGCTTCCTTCTCGGCGGCGCGGCGGGCGCGCACTTCCTCGAGTTCGCGGGCCTTCTTCTGGGCGCTGGTTTCGAACGCGCCTTCGGCGGCTGGGACGGCGGGTTTCGGCTTGAACTTCGCCAGAAGGGCTTTCCGGGCCTCGGCCTGAGCGGCGAGGCGATCGGAGAAGCCAGGCATGACCTTGGATTCTCTCATGTTCACTTGTGCTGGGGTGGGGAACGAAACAGCTCCGCGGAGCGATCCCCGCGGAGCCTGACTAGGCGGGCCCTACGGCTCAGCCGACGATGTCGGCGTCCGTGAAGAACTGGGCGATCTCGAGCTTGGCGTTCTCGAGGCTGTCCGAGCCGTGCACCGAGTTCTCGCCGACGCTCTCGGCGTACAGCTTGCGGATGGTGCCGTCGGCGGCCTGGGCCGGGTTGGTGGCGCCCATGACTTCGCGGTAGCGCGCCACGGCGTTCTCGCCTTCCAGCACCTGGACCACGACCGGGGCCGAGGTCATGAACTCGACCAGCTCGCCGTAGAACGGGCGCTCGGCGTGAACCTCGTAGAACTTCTTCGCCTGGGCCTCGGTCATCTTGATGCGGCGCTGGGCCACGATGCGCAGGCCGGCATCCTCGATCACCGCGTTGACCTTGCCGGTCAGGTTACGACGCGTGGCGTCCGGCTTGATGATCGAGAAGGTGCGTTCGGTCATGGGCTCCGTTGGGGCTCTTGGGAAGATGGGGAGGTGCGCAAGGGCGGACCCTTCGCGCGTCGGCGCGGTCTATATCGCCAACCGCCGTCGCGGATCAACCCGCTAGAGGCCCCCTGCGCCGGCTCGCGACGTTTCGCCCCGCGCATTTCCGCCGATGCGCGGCGCGCCCATGACGCAGCGCACCATGTCTGCTAGACGCGGCGCCCACGGATCTTCCCATGCTGCAAATCAAAGACCTTGTCCTCGACGCCTGGGGCCGCCGCTTCTTCGACCAGGCCACGATCACGCTGCCCAAGGACGCCAAGGTCGGCCTCGTGGGTCGCAACGGCGTGGGCAAGTCGACGCTGTTCAAGGTGATCCTGGGCCAGCTGCATCCCGGCGGCGGCGAGATCGGCCTGCCCCGGCACGCGCGGATCGGCTCGGTGGACCAAGAGCATCCGGCCACCCCGGTCACCCTGCTGGAGACGGTGCTCGAGGCCGATGTCGAGCGGCACACCCTGCTCTCCAACCTGGACACGGCCCCGCCGGAAGAGCTGGGCGACATCTATGCGCGGCTGATCGAGATCGATGCCGACCGCGCGCCCTCACGCGCCGCCGAGATCCTGGCCGGCCTGGGCTTCTCGCAGGAGGACCTGGCCCGGCCCATGGCCGAGTTCTCGGGCGGCTGGCGGATGCGCGTGGCGCTGGCGGCCAGCCTGTTCGCCGAGCCCGACCTGCTGCTGCTGGACGAACCCACCAACTACCTCGACCTGGAAGGCGCCCTGTGGCTGGAGGCGCGGCTCAAGAAGTACCCGCACACGGCCATCGTCATCAGCCACGACCGCGAGCTGCTGAACAACTCCTGCGACCACATCCTTCACCTGAAGGACGGCAAGCTGAACCTGTACCCCGGCGGCTACGACAACTTCGAGCGGCAACTCGCAGAGAAGCTGCGCCTGCAGGAAGCGACCCGGGTGAAGGTCGAGGCCCACCGGGCCCATCTGCAATCGTTCGTCGATCGCTTCCGCGCCAAGGCCTCAAAGGCGACCCAGGCCCAGTCGCGCCTGAAGATGATCGCCAAGCTGCCGCCGGTCTCGGCGGTGATCGAGGAGAGGGTGACCCCGTTCTCCCTGCCCTCGCCCGAGCGCCCCCTGGCCCCGCCGCTGCTGCGGCTGGAGGACGCCTCGGTGGGCTACGGCGGCGCGCCGATCCTGAAGAAGCTGAACCTGCGCCTCGATATCGACGATCGGATCGGGCTGCTGGGGGTCAACGGGGCCGGCAAGTCGACCTTCGCCAAACTGGTCGCCGGCGCGCTGACCACCGAGGCCGGTACGCTGCATCGCAGTCCTAGGCTGAAGGTGGGCTGGTTCCACCAGCATCAGATCGAGGCGATGGATCCCAACGACACGCCGCTGGACATCATCCGGCGGCTGATGCCGGGGTCCACCGAAGCCTCGCGCCGATCGCGCCTGGCGCAGTTCGGGATCAGCTTCGAGAAGTGCGAGACGACGGTCGCCAACTTGTCCGGCGGCGAGCGGGCGCGCCTGTTGCTGAACATGGTGGCCATGGAGGCCCCCCACCTGCTGATCCTCGACGAACCGACCAACCACCTCGACATCGATTCGCGCCGGGCCCTGCTGGACGCGCTGAACGACTACGAGGGCGCGGTGATCCTCATCACCCACGACCGCTCGCTGATGGAGCTGGTGGCTGATCGGCTGTGGCTGGCGGCCGACGGCAGGATCGAGCCGTTCGACGGCGACATGGAAGATTATGCCGCAATGGTGCTCGAACGCGCCCGCGTGGCGGCGCGCAGCCCGACGCAGGTGAAGGCCGAGCCGGAGCCTGTAACCCCGCCCCCGCCGGCGCCCGCGCCGCGAACCAAGGTTCCAACCGGCACAGCACGACGCCGCGCCGAGACGGCCGAAGCCGCGTTGGCGAAGGCGAACGAACTGGTCGCGACGATCGACCGGGCCCTGAGCGACCCGGCGACCTTTGCCGGCAACCCCGCGAAGGCGGCGGAACTGGGGCGCAAACGCGAGGCCGCTCAGAGCGCCCTGGAGGCCGCCGAGCTCGAATGGATCGAGGCTCAGGAGGCCTACGAGGCGCTCATCCAGTAGGCGTCAGGTGATGTGCTTTGGGCTGATCGGGTCCGAGCCCGGGAAGGTCTCTTCCAGCGCTTCGTCGACCAGAGCTTCCTGGCGGTCCTCGGCCTTGGCCTCGCGCTCGGCCATGTGGTCGACCTTTTCCCCTTCCGGCGGCGGCTCGACCGGCCGGACGTGCGCCGCCTCGAAGTGACGGTGCTCTTCCAGCGCCTTTGCGGCCTCGGTCGAAGGCTGGTCGGTGTCGTGGCGGATCGGGGCCTCGGCGGCGTCGTGGCGGGTGTCGTTGTTGGGCATATGGGGCTCCTGAAACGTGTCTCCCGAACAACGTCCGCCTGCGGTTTAGGTTGCTCCGATCAGCCCCGCTTGGGTCCCTCCAGCAGAACCTGCCCCTGTTCCCGCAGCCGGCCTTTCACCTTGCCGGCGATCATCGCGAAGATGCCCGGCAAGTTCACCTCGAGGCAGACCTCGCGGTCGTGCACGAGGATCTTGCCCGACACGGTCTGACCGATCGCCACCAGCGAGAACTGCAGGGTGTCGCCGTCCCAGGTCTTCTCCAGGTCGCCCACCGCGCCGATCTGGCCGGTCAAACGCGCGGCCCCCTCGTCGATACGGCGGCGCGCCTCGGCGCGACCGAGTTCATGGGGAATGTTCACGACGACAGGCTTGCTCATGACGCCACAACACTTGGGGCGCCCGGTGCGGTTCCGCAGCCCCCTACCTCGTCATTCACTAGAAGAACGTCCACCGGGCGCGCTCGCGGACGCGGAGGTTGTTCTGCACGTTGCGCACGCCTTCGATGTCGGCGACGTCCTCGATGCGGCGCTTGTCGGCCTTGTGGCGAACCGTGCCGAAGAGCGTGACCTCGCGGTCGTGCACCTCGACCTTCACCTCGCGCAGATCCAGGCGGCGTTCGTCCTCCAGGCGCTCCATGATCACCGCCCACAGCACGCGGTCCGAAGGGCCGTCACGGCGAACAGCGCGACGGTCGCGATCGTAGGCCACCCGGTCGTCGCGATAGCCGCGGGGCTCTTCGGCGCGGGGCGGCGGATCGCCGGCGCGGGGGCGGCCGTCGTCATAGGCCCGATAGCCGGAGCGGGTCCGGGGGTCGTAGCCGTAGAGGTTCGAATAGTCCGCCTGGCCGTAGTCGTCGCGATGTTGGTCACGCAGACGCCGCAGACGATCGACTTCCGGATTGCGCCAGTCTTCGCGGTCCATGGGCCATCTCCTCAATTTCGTCGGGAAGTGGGGAAAGAACCTCCGCCTTGCGCTTCGGTTCCAGGCAGGGACCATGGGCGCGCCCTCGATTCCCTGCGGATATCCGGCCTTTGCTGACGCCCGACCCCACCGCCAGGCCCGATCCCCTCCTCGCGGACGTGGAAGAAGAGCTGGCCGCTGTCCTGCCCGAGACGCAGGGCTCGCGCTTCGGCCGGTTCCTGCGCAGCGCGGTATGGCACTTCGTGGCCGTCCTGCTGCTGGGGGCGGCGGCGTTTATCCTGTGGCGCGAGTTCCACGACCTCAGTCCTGAGGATCTCGCGGCGGCGATCCGGGCGTGGGGCTGGGATTCCACCCTGCTGGCGATCGTGTTCTCGGCCCTGAGCTTCCTGCTGATGGGCGTGGTCGAGCTGATGGGCCTTCGCTGGGCGGGCGCGAAGATCGGCGCCGGGCAAGCCCTGGCGGGCGGGTTCATCGCCTGCGCGATCTCCCACAGCCTGGGCGCCAACCTGCTGGTGGCCGGCGCGGTGCGGGCCCGGTTCTACGGCAAGCACGGGATCACCCTGCGCCAGGTGGCGGCCGCGACGGTCTTCAACAGCTTCACCTTCGCGGTGGGCATCTGCACCCTGGCGGGCGCCAGCCTGCTGCTGGCCGGCAGCAAGGAGATCGCCGCCGTCAGCCGGATCGCAAATCCGGTGGCCGATATCCTGGGCGGCCTGCTGATCACCGGCGTCGTCGGCTACATCGTTCTCTGCGCCGTGCTGCACAAGCCGCTGCGGGCGTTCGGCCACAGCGTGAAGCTGCCCTCCGTCCGGGTCGCGCTGGCCCAGCTGGCTATCGGCGCCGTCGACAACGCGGTGGCCGCGGCCATCCTGTGGATCCTGCTGCCCGCCGGCGCGGTCGGCTACTTCACGTTCGTGGGCGCGTATGCGCCATCGGTGGTTGTAGGCCTGATCAGCCATGTGCCGGGCGGCGTGGGCGTGTTCGAGAGCTCGGTCTCGACCCTGCTCAAGGGGATCGACAGCGCCGCCCTGGCGGCTGCCTTCCTCGGCTACCGCCTGTTCTTCTTCGTGCTGCCGTTGCTGATCGCGGGCCTGGCCCTGGCCTACGACACGGTCCGCGAGCGGGCGCGCCGAGCCGCCTGACCCGAAGAAAAATCGGGCTTCCGAAAAAAATTCTACGCAGGGGTGCATCTTTCCGCATCCGGGGCGGATCTGCCGACGTAACTCCCCTGTCCGCGCATCTCCCACAAGCATCGGACACCAGAAACGCGGCGGCGGCCCTGTTCCCCGACAACCGCCACCGTGCGCCCCGGTCCCCGCCTCCCGTCGCGGGACCGGGGCGACCCTTACAGGTCGCCCCGGCTTGTTTTGCTTAGGTGGGGGGCGACCCTTACAGACCGAGCCGCGCTTGACCGGAACAAGCGTCACCCTCGTCGGGCTCCCCCAACACTGCTACTGGAACCGGCCATGAGCCGTCCCCTCGCCGTCTTCGCCTACGATTTCGACGGCACCCTTGCGCCCGGCAACATGCAGGAACACGCCTTCATCCCTGACGAGCTGGGGATGGACCATGCCGACTTCTGGGCCGAGGCCGGCAAGTTGGCCCGCGAGCAACGGGGCGATGGCATCCTGGCCTACATGCACCTGATGCTGGCCAAGGCCCGCGAGAAGGGCCTGGAACTCAGCCATGACAGCTGGCGTCGCCGGGGGGCCGCCCTGCCCCTGTTTCCCGGGGTCGAGGACTGGTTCGCCCGCCAGAACGCCCGGGCAGAGGCCCTGGGCCTGGATCTGCGCCACTTCATCATCTCGTCGGGCAACCGCGAGTTGATCGAGGGCTCGCCGATCGCCCACTGGTTCGACCGGATCTACGCCTCTGGGTTCATGTTCGACGAGGACGACGACGCCATGGGGATCGCCCTGGCGATCAACTACACCGCCAAGACCCAGTACCTGTTCCGCATCAACAAGTGGACGCTGGACGAATGGGACAACGACGGCATCAACGCCTACCTCGTCGACCGTGAGCGTCCGGTCCCCTTCGATCGCATGGCCTTCTTCGGCGACGGCCTGACCGACATCCCCGTTATGCGCGTGATGACCGATCACGGCGGCCACCCCGTGGCGGTCTACGATCCCGGCAAGGCCAGCACCGAGACGGCGGCCGACAAGCTGCTGAAGGACGGCCGCGCGCGCCTGGCGGCCGGCGGCGATTACCGGGAGGGCTCTGCGCTCGACACCCTGGCCGACGAGATTCTGCGCGAGATGGCGCGGGGCGTGACCAGCAATATGTTCGGGTAGGGCTTCATGGCGCGTCCATGGATTTTCGGCCTTTGCCTCCTTCTTGCTGCCTGTGGGCAGGCTACGCCCAAGACACCGTTCGATCCTGAGCAATGGCGCAGCGCCGACCTCACGACGCGCTCGCGGGCCGAGATGGTCGATAGCCTGCTGCAACTGCACCCCCTACGGGGGAAAAGCCGCACAGCTATAGTGGCGCTACTCGGCGACCCGACCACAACGGATATGTGGCCGCAGAGCGAGATGGTCTACGTCCTCGGACCCACGCGCGGTTTCGCCATCGATCATGAGTGGCTCCTGATCGAGCTCGACGCTGACCAGAAGGTCGTAAGCTACACCGTCTTGAGCGACTAGATCCGCGGCCTCACCGCTCTTCGTACAGCCGCCGCAGCACCGCGGGCGCGAGGCCCGGCAGGTCCTCCGAGATCAGGCCCGGGCCATGTAGTTCCGCCGCCTCGGCGTGGATCCAGGCGCCCGCGCAGGCGGCTTCGAAGCTGTCCATGCCTTGGCTGACGAGGCCGCCGATGAAGCCGGCCAGGACGTCGCCCGAGCCCGCAGTGGCCAGCCACGGCGAGCCGTTGATGTTCACCGCGCAGCGGCCGTCGGGTGCGGCGATCACGGTGTCGGCGCCCTTGAGCAGCACGACGGCGCCGGCCTTGGCCGCGGCGCGGCGGGCGGCGGTGATGCGTTCGGGGGCGGACTTGAGCATCCCCGGGAACAGGCGCTCGAACTCGCCCTGGTGCGGGGTGAGGACGTCGTCGCGGTCCAGCACCGAGAACAGCTCGCCCGGATCGTCGCGGAAGACGGTGATGGCGTCGGCGTCCAGGACCAGCGCTGCGCCCGTGCGGGCCAGGGCCAGGACGTTCAGCAGCGTGGTCTCGGTGACGCCGGCGGCCGGGCCAATGACCGCGGCGTCGGCCTGGTCGGCGGCCTGTTCCAGCTCCAGGTCGTTGGCGTAGGGCTTCAGCATCACCGCCTCGAGGTGGGCGGCGTTGGCGGCCAGGGCCTCTTCCCGGGCGTAGATCGTCACCAGGCCGGCGCCGATGCGCAGTCCCGCGCGGGCCGAGAGCCGGGCGGCGCCCGTGCTCCAGGCGTCGCCGCTGACCACGATCAGGCGGCCGCGCTGGTGCTTGTGCGACGTCGCCGAGGGCCAGGGAAACCGCGCGCGCCACAGCTCGGGGCCGTTCTCGAACAGGGTCGCAGACGTCGCCCCCAGGCCGATATCGGCGACCACGATCTCGCCGCAGCGGCTGCGGCCGGGCTCCAGCACATGGGCCGGCTTGCGGGCGTGGAAGGTCACGGTCAGGCCGGCGCAGAATGACGGGCCCAGGGGCTGGCCCGTGTCGCCCGGCAGGCCGCTGGGCGTGTCGATGGCCACGACCGTCTCGGGACGATTGGCCAACTGGGCGGCGGCGTGGGCGGCGGGACCATCCAGGGCCCGTGACAGGCCGGCGCCGAACAGGGCGTCGATGACCAGCGCCTCCCCCAGCGCGCCGTCCAGCGGCAGGGTCTCGCCGTCCCAGCGGGCGCGCATGGCCTGGGCGTCGGGGGTCGCGGGCTCGCCCAGCGCGCGGACCGACACAGGCCAGCCCCGCGCCTTCAGCAACCGGGCCACCACATAGCCGTCGCCGCCGTTGTTCCCGGGGCCGCAGAGCACCAGCACGGGCTGGGCGTCGAACCGCTGGGTGACCGCGTCGGCCACCGCCAGGCCGGCGCGCTCCATGAGCTCGACGCCCGGCGTTCCGGCCGCGATGGCGGCCTTGTCGGCCGCCCCCATCTCGGCGACGGACAGGATGGGTCGCGCGCTCAAAGGACGCCCGTCGTGGCCTCGGCGCCCTTCTCGATCAGCCGCACGGTCGCGCCGTCGGTTTCCAGGATGGTGATCGAGCAGTGGTCGGGCCGGAAGGCCAGCACCTGGTCCACGCCCAGCAGCTTGGAGACCGCCGCATTGATCGCGACGTAGTGCGAAAACACCGCCGTGTTCCCCCGCTTCGCCAGCGACGCGATGATGTCGCCGCGCCAGGCGTCGTAGTCCATGTCGCCCTGAATGGCGCCCCAGGTCCCCTGAAACGCCTCGCGCAGCCAGCCGGGCCGGGCTTCGGCCGACAGCGCCTTGGGCGTCGGGATCTCGCCGACGACAGGATCGATCTCGGCGTCGACGCCCAGGGTCTGGGCGGTCGGCTCGGCGGTCTCGCGGCAGCGGCGCAGGGGGGAGCTGACCACCAGGCTCGGCCGCTCGGCGTCAGGACGCGAGAGCAGCCAGTCGCGGGCCGCCCTCGCCTGTTCCTGGCCCGTCTCGTCCAGACCCGGATCGTCGTCGTGTCCGCCCCAGGTGGAAGACGGACGGCCGTGCCGGATCAGGTAGAGACGCGCCATGAGGGATCAGTCCGGTGTGAAGATGTTGAGGTCGCCCTTCTGACTCACCGTGCCCGTCCGGCCAACCTGTTCCGACATTTCCATGCCTGCGAGCAGGGCCGGATCGTCGGGCGTGTTGGCGGCGAAGCGGCGGCCGTTGGCATCCCGGCCCACCACGATCGCCATGAACGGTCCCTCGCGCTTGTGGACGACCGTGTAGGTCTCGATCGTAGCCGAGCCTTGCGGCGATTCCGTGATCTCGGGATGCGGCAGGGCGTCGATCTCGCGCTGGAGGACGGCGGGATCCTCGCGCTCGAACGGCTTGCCGGGCGCCTTGGTGGAATAGATGCCGGTCGACTGCTTGGTCAGGTACCAGCCATTGCCGGTGATCAGGCCGTACTTGCCGGGGTTTTCCGTCAGCTTGCGGTGCATCGCCGCCACCGAGTGCATGACGTAGTTGTTGCCCGGCCCGCCCATGTAGGGGAGCCCGCCGGTGATCGTCAGGCCGCGCGGGTCGTCCAGCGAAAGGCCCAGCTCCTCGGCGCCGACCTCGACCGCCACGGGGAAACACGAATAGAGGTCGATCAGGTCGACCTGATCCAGGCCGATCCCCGCCATTTCGAACGCCCGCTTGCCCGTCAGCCGCATGGCCGGGCTGGAGTGGAAGTTCTGGCGGTCCAGCGGATGCCAGAGGTCGGCGGCGTCGGCGCAGCCGTGCAGGTACAGCCACTTCGACTCCGGCACGCCCAGCTCGCGGGCCTTCTTGACGCTGCAGACGAAGACGGCGGCCGACTGGTCGACCTCCATGATCGCGTTCAGCAGCTTGGGGTACGGATAGCCGATCATCCGGTTCTTCTCGGAAACCTCGACCAGCTCCTCGGGCGTCCGCTCCGTCGGGAACCAGGCGTACTCGGGGTTCTTCGCGGCCACCTTGCTGAACGACGAGAACAGCCGGCCCATCTGCTTCTGGTGGTCGCCCAGCGAGCGCTTGTCGCGGGCCCGCAGCGCGTTCTCGAACAGCGGGTAGATGTTGATCGGGCGGTTCAGGCCGTGGCGGGCCTCGTAGGCCGTGTTGCCGGGCCGCGGGTCGCCCACGCGCTTGGGCAGATCGAGGGTCTCGTCCTCCACCGCCTTCCAGTCGTCGAACGACAGGCCCTTCCCCGCCCGCTTCATCGCCGAGCCCAGGAACTCGCAGCCGACGGTCAGCGCCAGCTCGGCCTCGCCCTTGGCGACGCGCTCGGCCAGCATGTTGATCAGGTATTGGGGCGTGTTGCCCCCCATCTCGGAATAGACGCTCCAGCGGGGCTCGGCGCCGATCATCGACGACAGCAGCGCGGGCGGGTTGGTGGAGTGCGGGATCATCCCGCGCTTCGATCCGGGCGCGTCGATCGTGAAGCCCACGACGGCCAGGGTGTCGATCGCCGCCAGCCCTTCGGCGCCTATTCCGGCGTCGGCCGCGGCCCGTTCCGCTGCAATCTTCAGCAACGTGGTGGGCGACGGGGAAGCGGCCGGATCGCCCCGGTATGTGAATTGGCCTGCTCCGATGAGCACCGGGGTCCGTTCATCCATCTCAACCCGTCTCCCAAACCTTGTTTCAACGCGATCCTAGGCGTCGAACCCGCCCCAACAAGGCGATTTCCGACGTGATCATTTTCTGAACTTTCGGCGCCCACTTTTTAGGCGCCCGATCAGTTTCCCAGGCAGCCGCAACGGCAGGCAACCAAACCCTGCTTGTCGCCTGCGGCCGGTGCGTGCTGGGTCGCCCGCGATCGCCGGGGCGTCTTCCCACCGGTTCCTGAAGTTGGGTCCATGAAAAAGATCGAAGCCATCATCAAGCCGTTCAAGCTGGACGAGGTGAAAGAGGCCCTCCAGGAGCTCGGCGTCCAGGGCATGACCGTGGTCGAGGCCAAGGGCTACGGCCGTCAGAAGGGCCAGACTGAGCTGTACCGCGGCGCCGAGTACGTCGTGGACTTCCTGCCCAAGATCAAGATCGAGGTGGTCCTGGCCGACGACCAGGTCGACCGCGCCGTCGAGGCGATCGCCGGCGCCGCCCGCACGGGCCGCATCGGCGACGGCAAGATCTTCATTTCCGAGGTCCTCGACGTGGTGCGCATCCGCACCGGCGAGACCGGAACCATCGCTATCTGATCATCGAGACTTCCAAGAAGGGGATAACCGCCATGGCTTCCGCCAAAGACATCCTGAACATGATCAAGGAGAAGGACGTCAAATACGTCGACGTCCGCTTCACCGACGTGCGCGGGAAGATGCAGCACGTGACCTTCGACATCGACTTGGTGGACGATGACTTCCTCACCGACGGGACCATGTTCGACGGCTCCTCGATCGCCGGCTGGAAGGCCATCAACGAGTCCGACATGAAGCTGCGTCCCGATCTGGACACGGCGATCATCGACCCGTTCTACCAGCAGACCACGCTGGCGCTGTTCTGCGACATCGTGAACCCCGACACCAACACGCCCTACAACCGCGACCCGCGCTCCATCGCCAAGGCGGCGCTCAATTACGTGAAGTCGGCCGGGATCGGCGACACCGTCTACTTCGGCCCCGAGGCCGAGTTCTTCATCTTCGACGACGTGCAGTGGAACACCTCGCCGCAGGACACCCGCTACTCGTTCGACTCGGTCGAGCTGCCGGTGAACAGCGGCAAGGCCTACCCCGAGGGCAACATGGGCCACCGCCCGGGTCCGAAGGGCGGCTACTTCCCCGTGAACCCGGTCGACTCCGGCCAGGATCTGCGCGGCGAAATGCTGGCCGTCATGGGCGAGCTGGGCATGAAGCCGGAAAAGCACCACCACGAGGTGGCGCCGGCCCAGCACGAGCTCGGCCTGAAGTTCGACACCATGATCACCATGGCCGACCGCCTGCAGCTCTATAAGTACGTGATCCACAACGTGGCCCACGCCTACGGCAAGACGGCCACCTTCATGGCCAAGCCGATGTTCGGCGACAACGGCTCGGGCATGCACGTGCACCAGTCGATCTGGGCCAACGGCAAGCCGCTCTTCGCGGGCGACAAGTACGCCGGCCTGAGCGACCTGTGCCTGTGGTACATCGGCGGCATCATCAAGCACGCCAAGGCGATCAACGCGTTCTCGAACTCGACGACGAACTCGTACAAGCGCCTGGTCCCCGGCTACGAAGCGCCGGTGAAGCTGGCCTATTCGGCCCGCAACCGCTCGGCCTCGATCCGCATCCCGCACGTGGACAGCCCCAAGGCCAAGCGCCTGGAAGCCCGCTTCCCCGACCCGATGGGCAACCCCTACCTGACGTTCGTGGCCCTGCTGATGGCCGGCCTCGACGGCATCGAGAACAAGATCGATCCGGGCGCGCCCGCCGACAAGAACCTCTACGATCTGCCGCCGCGCGAACAGAAGAAGATCCCGGAAGTCTGCGGCTCGCTGCGCGAAGCCCTCGAGAACCTCGACAAGGACCGGGCCTTCCTCAAGAAGGGCGGCGTGATGGATGACGACTTCATCGACAGCTACATCGAGCTGAAGATGGAAGAGGTCATGCGCCTTCAGCTCCACCCGCACCCGGTGGAATTCGACATGTACTACAAGTGCTAGTCAGCGAAAGTTGATGTGCGTGGGGGCCGCGGAGAGATCCGCGGCCCTTTTCGTTCGGCGCGACCGAGCCGCCGGAGCGACTTCGGACGCGGCGGCGACGGTTGAGGCGGACGGCCATCCGGCTTTAGAACGTCAGAAAATCCGTCATCCGAGTGTCACCTTGAAATCCGCGTTCCTTGCCGCCGCCGCGATGCTGGCGGTGGCCATGCCGGCCATCGCCCAGCCGTCCGAAGGGCCACAACCTGCGCCGATGCCTCCAGCGGTCCCGACGCCGCGGGACGTGGCCTATCCGGGCGTGATCAGGCTGGAGGTCGATCTCACCGATACGGCCCGGCGCATCTGGCGCGTGAAGGAGACCATCCCCGTCGCTCAGGCGGGGCCGCTCACCCTGCTCTACCCGCAATGGCTGCCCGGCAAGCACGCCCCGCGCGGCGCGATCGACAAGCTGGCCGGGCTGGTCATCAAGGCCGACGGCAAGGTCATCCCGTGGGTGCGCGACACGGTCGACGTCTACGCCTTCCACCTGACCGTGCCCGCCGGCGCGCGCGAGATCACGGCCGAGTTCCAGTTCCTCACCCCTACGGCGCCCAACCAGGGTCGGGTGATGGTGACGCCCGAGATGCTGAACCTGCAGTGGGAGGCGGTGGCCCTCTACCCGGCCGGCCACTTCAGCCGCCGCGTGATGGTCGAGCCGCGGATCAAGCTGCCCGCCGGCTGGGGCTACGGGATCGCGCTGGACACGGTCAGCCGAGAGGCGGACTCGGTGCGCTTCAAGCCGGTGGACTTCGAGACCCTGGTGGACAGCCCGATGTTCGCCGGCCGCTACTTCCGCCAGATCGATCTCGACCCCGGCGCGAAGTTCCCGGTCCGTCTCAACGTGGTCGGGGACACCGCGGGCGAGTTGGAAGTGAGCGCGCCGGTCGTCGAGAAGCACAAGAACCTGATCCGCCAGGCCGACAAGCTGTTCGGCTCGCGCCCCTTCGACCGCTACGAATTCCTGCTGGCCATCTCGGATCGCCTGGGCAGCATCGGTCTGGAACATCACCGGTCCAGCGAGAACCAGGTCGAGCCCGGCTACTTCACCGACTTCGACAAGGCGGTCACCGACCGCAACCTGCTGCCGCACGAGTACTCCCACTCGTGGGATGGCAAGTATCGCCGCCCGGCCGAGCTGTGGACGCCCAACTACAACGTGCCCATGCGCGGCCAGCTGCTGTGGGTCTACGAGGGGCAGGATCAGTACTGGGGCTATGTCCTGGGCGGCCGCTCGGGGATGTTCTCGAAGGACGAGAGCCTGGAGGCGCTGGCCGCCACCGCCGCCACCTTCGAGAACCGCATCGGCCGCCGCTGGCGGCAGATGGAAGACACCGGCCAGGACCCGGTGATGTCGGCCCGCCGGCCGCAGCCGTGGGTGAGCTGGCAGCGCAGCGAGGACTATTACTCCGAGGGCCAGCTGATCTGGCTGGACGCCGACACCCTGATCCGCGAGCGGTCGGGGGGGAAGCGGTCGCTGGACGACTTCGCCCGCGCCTTCTTCGGCGGCAAGGACGGCGACCGCACGGTTCGGCCCTATGCCTTCGACGACGTGGTCGCGACCCTGAACGCGGTCGAGCCCTACGACTGGGCCGAGTTCCTGAAGGTCCGGGTCAAGGACGTGGCCGTGAAGCCGCCGCTGGACGGCATCACCCGCGGCGGCTGGAAGCTGGTCTACACCGACACGCCGACCGGCTACTTCAGGGCGGTGGAGACCGCCAACAAGCAGACCAACCTCACCTACTCGCTGGGCGTGGTGCTGAACCGCGAGGGCGAGGTCACGAGCGTGCTGTGGGACAGCCCGGCCTTCGACGCCGGCCTGACGGTCTCGACCCGGATCCTGGCGGTGGACGGCATCGCTTATGACGCCGAACGCCTGAAGACCGCGATCACGGCGGCCAAGGACGGGCGGCCAATCAGCCTGCTGGTCAAGAACGGCGACCACTTCCAGACCATCGCCATCACCTACAAGGGCGGCCTGCGCTACCCGCGGCTGGAACGCATCCCAGGAACGCCGGACCTGCTGAGCGAGATCTACCGGGCGAAGTAGGCCGGTTCAGGCGAACCGTTCGTCCATCCAGACGCCCGCCACCCTGATGGCCCGGCGGGCGGCCTGCAGGGCGGCGCCCCAGGCGTGGAAGACGTGGATCATCTCGGGCCAGACCTCGAGACGCACGTCCACGCGGGCGTGGGCCAGGACATCGGCCAGGGTGATGCTGTCGCTGAGCAGGGCCTCTTCCGAGCCGGTCTGGATCAGCACCGGGGCGACGCCTTCGAAGTCGCCCAGGATCGGCGAGGCCAGCGGGTCGGACGCCTCCAGGCCGCCGAGATAGTCGCGCGCGCTGGCGTCGAGGCCCGCCTTGCTGATCATCGGGTCCGTGTCGGCCTTGGTGCGATAGCTGGGGCCGGACTGGGCGAGATCGACCCAGGGGCTGATCACGAAGAACCCGGCGGGCTGGGGCAGGTTCTGGGCCTTGAGCCGCAGCGCCAGCGCCATGGTCAGGCCGCCCCCTGCCGAGTCGCCCGCCACTACGAGGCTCGCCGGCGCCACGCCCTCGTCCAGCAACGCCCGATAGACCGCCTCGGCGTCGTCCACCGCGGCGGGGAAGCGATGCTCGGGCGCAAGCCGATAGTCGGCGACGATCGCGCGCGTCCGCGCCGCCTCCGCCAGACGCGCGGCCAGCGGCCTGTGGCTGCGCGGGCTGCCGGCCGTATAGGCGCCGCCGTGGAGATAGAGCAGGCGTCGTTCGGCCAGGGCGCCGTCGGGCGTGACCCGCTCGCAGCGGACACCGCCCAGGGTCAGCGGCTCGTGCCAACAACCCGTGGGCAATGCGCCCGCCTCGCCCAGGGCGTCCATCGCCGAGCGGCGCTCTGAGAGGCTGGGCGGAGGCGCGCCGGGGTCAGGACGGCGAGCCGCCATCAGCGCGCGAACACCCGCAATCTCCGGATCCCGCCAGCTCGCCAAGACGCCCTCCGACAGCCGCGCGGCAAGGGTGCACCAGAATCAACCTCGCGGGACAGCCCCCGCGGCTCGACACATGGCGCCCACCGCTCCGGCATAGCGCGATCGGGGGATGCCGAACGTGGGCGGCAAGCTCCAGCATAGCGCGATCGTGCTATGGAGACGCCATGTCCGGGGATGAGGACATCGTGGACCTGATCTACGGGGCGGCGCTGGATCCCAGCCTGTGGACCAAGGTCATGGAGCGGGTCGCCGACCGGGTCGGCGGCGAAGGCGCCACGCTGTCCCGGCTGAGCATCGTCGACGGCTCAGGCGAAGCCCTGCTGGCGCGCGCGGACCCCGAGACGCTGACGGCCTATGCCGAGCACTTCGAACGCCGCAACGTGCTCACCGTCGTGGAAGACCCCGCCAGCTACCGCCTGGGCCTCAGCTCGGGCGTCGCGACCGACGAGGCGGCGCTGTCGCGCGAAGACTTCGAGCGAAGCGAGTTCTTCAACGACTTTCTGAGGCCACAGAACATCAACTCCGCGCTGTGGATTCGGTTGGAACTGGCCGAGCGTGAGGTCTGCACCATCACGGTGGGCCGGTCACAGCAGCGCGGACGCTACGACGGCGCCGACCTGGAAGCCGCCCTTCGGCTGCGGCCGCACCTGGTTCGCGCCTACAAGATGGGGCGCAACCTGGCCGGCCGTCTGGGTCTCACGCACGACCTGGTCCAGGCGGTCGAGGCCTCGGTCCACGCGGTCTTCGTGCTCGACGCCGCCGGCCAGGCGATCCACGCCAACCAGCGCGCCACGTCGCTGCTGGGCGAAGGCCGTGGCCTGGGCCTCACCGCCGGTCGCCTGTACGCTTCCAACTCCGAGAGCAACGCCGCGCTGCAGAAGCTCATTGCGGCCGGCCTCCTGGCGGACGGCGAGCGGACGGGCGGCGCCATGGGCATCCCCTCGCCTCTGGGCCGACTGCCGCTGGCGCTGCGCACATCGCCCATCCCAGGCGGCGGGATGCCGATCTTCGGTGCGCCGGGCGGCCTGCTGGTCTCGGTCGCCGACCTGGATCGCCAGCTTCGCTCGCCGGCCGACGAACTGCGGCTGCTGTTCGGCCTGACCGCCGCCGAAGCCCGGCTGGCCGACGCGATCTTCGACGGCCTGAGCCTGCCGGAGGCCGCGGACCGCTTCGGGCTGAGCCTGCATACGGTCCGCTTCCAGATCGCCCGCGTCTTCGAGAAGTCGGGCGTGGCCCGCCAGACCGACCTGGTGAAGCTGATGATGCGACTGGCGGGTTAGCCCTCTCAGGCCACCGCGAGCCGACGGCGACGGATCGCCACGCCGGCGGCGCCGAAGCCGAGGATCATCATCGCCCAGGTCGCGGGCTCAGGGATTCCGCCCACGGGCGCGTCGAAGTCGACTCTGGCGACCGAACCCGCAGCTTGGCGCGCATCGAGCTGCCCGCTGAACAGCAGGGAGTCACCCGCTCCGAAGATGCTGACATTCCAGAAGTCGCGGCTTCGGCAACAGTCGGTGCGACCCAAGATGCTGAGGCTGGACAGCGTCGCCGTCCGGCCCAGCTGGATGGTCAGCTTTTCCGAACTGTCCCCCGAAGCCGAATAGTAAGGCGAGAAGACGGACCCATCGATCGCATCGATCGTCGACGTACCGAACCCTGAGCTGACGGCGCTTGCCGAGGCGCCCTCGGCCACTGAAGCAACGTCATCCAGCGTCCCGAACTCCAGGGCGCTGACGTCGAAAATCTGGAGGAAGTCGGGCACCGCGCTGGTGATCTCGACGCGCACGGCGCCGACAACCGTAACGCCGGCCGAAGCCTCGGCGCCCATGGCCAGGACGCAGGCGCCGGCCAGGCCGGCGACGAGTTTGCGAAAGTGTGACATGGCGTTTCCGGTGGTGTTTCTCGTCGCCCCCACGGTCGCCGAATCCGGGGCCTCCCCGCATCAGCCGATCGCGCTATGCGCAGGAGGCGACTCCCGTTCGCCCCTCGGGAGAATTTCGCTTTCCTTTGACCCGACCACCCCCGCGCGCCCATAGGGTGGCCGGCCGAGAATCGACGCAAATTCACCGCAAGATGTCCAACCCCTCCCCCAAACCTGTTCCCGACCTCTTTGGCGACGACGCCCTCAATCCCGTGCCGGCCGCGCCGCTGGCCGAGAGCCATGAGCCGCGGGCCGACGCCGCCCCGGCCAAGGGCGGCTATTCCGCCAAGGACATCGAGGTTCTCGAGGGACTGGAGCCGGTCCGCAAGCGGCCGGGCATGTACATCGGCGGCACCGACGAGCGCGCGCTGCACCACCTGTTCGCGGAAGTGCTCGACAACGCCATGGACGAGGCCGTCGCCGGCCACGCCAAGGTGATCACGGTGAGCCTGGACGCCGACGGGGCCCTGACCGTCACCGACGACGGCCGCGGCATCCCCGTGGACCCGCACCCGAAGTATCCGGGCAAGTCGGCCCTGGAAGTCATCATGACCGTCCTGCACTCCGGCGGGAAATTCTCGGGCAAGGCTTACGAGACCTCGGGCGGCCTGCATGGGGTTGGCGTCTCGGTGGTGAACGCCCTTTCCGAGCGCGTCGAGGTCACCGCCTGGAAGGACGGCTTCGAATGGCGCCAGGCCTTCACGCGGGGCAAGTCGGTCGCTCCGATCGAGAAGCTGGGCCCCACGCGCAAGAAGGGCACGCAGATCAGCTTCACGCCCGACCCGGTGATCTTCGGCGACGGCGTGGCGTTCAAGCCGGCCCGCCTCTACCGGATGGCGCGGTCCAAGGCCTATCTGTTCGGCGGGGTCGAGATCCGCTGGAAATGCGATCCGTCACGGATCCAGGACCAGACGCCGCCCGAGGCGGTCTTCCGCTTCCCCAACGGCCTGGCCGACTTCCTGGCCGAGCGGATCAAGGGGCTGGAGACCGTCACGCCCGAGCCCTTCACCGGCCGCTACGAGCGCCCCGGCGAGGCCGGCAAGGTCGAGTGGGCGGTCGCCTGGACGCCCGCCGGCTTCGGCGAGGCCGACAGCTTCATGCAGTCGTACTGCAACACCGTGCCCACGCCGGAGGGCGGCACACACGAGAGCGGCCTGCGGGCGGCGATGACGCGCGGGCTCAAGCAGTACGCCGAACTGGTGGGCGAGAAGCGGGGCGGCCTGATCACCGCCGACGACGTGGTCTCCCAGGCCGGCGCGCTGGTCAGCGTGTTCATCCGCGACCCGGAATTCCAGGGCCAGACCAAGGAAAAGCTGGTGACGTCGAGGCCCAGCGCCTGGTCGAGAAGGCGCTGGCCGACCCCTTTGACCACTGGCTGACCGCACAGCCCAAGGCCGCCAGCGCGCTGCTCCAGTTCGTGGTGGAGCGCGCCGAGGAGCGCCTGAAGCGGCGCAAGGACAAGGAAGTCGCCCGCGCCTCGGCCACCCGCAAGCTGCGGCTGCCCGGCAAGCTGGCCGACTGCGCGGGATCGTCCACCACGGGCACCGAACTCTTCCTGGTCGAAGGCGACTCGGCCGGCGGCTCGGCCAAGCAGGCGCGCGACCGCAAGACCCAGGCGATCCTGCCCCTGCGCGGCAAGATCCTGAACGTCGCCTCGGCCACGGCCGACAAGTTCGGCGGCAACAAGGAGCTGTCCGACCTGCTGCTGGCGCTGGGCGCGCAGACGGGGTCGAAGTTCAGGGACGAAGACCTCCGCTACGACCGCATCATCATCATGACGGACGCCGACGTGGACGGCGCCCACATTGCGAGCCTGTTGATCACCTTCTTCTATCGCACGATGCCCGACCTGATCCGGACCGGCCGTCTCTACCTCGCGCTGCCGCCGCTCTATCGCCTGAGCCACGGCGGCAAGGCGGTCTACGCCCGTGACAACGAGCATCGCGACCAGCTGCTGGCCAGCGACTTCAAGGGCAAGAAACCCGAGATCAGCCGCTTCAAGGGCCTGGGCGAGATGATGCCGAACCAGCTCAAGGAAACCACCATGGATCCCAAGACCCGTACGCTCGCGCGGGTCACCCTGCCTCGGGCCGAGGAACTGGTGGAGGACCTGGTC
Source organism: Phenylobacterium sp. (assembly GCF_965284355.1). Lineage (NCBI taxonomy): Bacteria > Pseudomonadati > Pseudomonadota > Alphaproteobacteria > Caulobacterales > Caulobacteraceae > Phenylobacterium > Phenylobacterium sp. The sequence continues at coordinate 430,381 of NZ_OZ260078.1, forward strand.
GAGCGCCTGATGGGCCGCAAACCCGAGGCGCGCTTCCAGTTCATCCAGGAGAACGCCGAGTTCGCCGTGGCCGATCTGGACATCTAGAGCGCCCTGCGCCGGGGGTCCGCCGCGAGGCGCAATGAACTTCACTGTCCGGCACGCGTTGACTTGACGCAGGTTGACCGTATGTTCCGCGCGCGTGGCGATCTCCGCCTGCGCAGCCGCGTTGCGCCAGCCTCACTTGAGTGGGCGCCGCCCACCCGGACACGAATGACCGAATTCTCCGATCTTGGCCTGTCGCCTGCGACCCTGAAGGCCGTCGCCGACACCGGCTACACCACCGCCACGCCGATCCAGGCCGAGGCGATCCCCTATGCCCTGCACGGGCGCGACGTTCTGGGCATCGCCCAGACGGGCACCGGCAAGACCGCCGCCTTCACCCTGCCGATGATCGATCGTCTGGCCGCCGGCCGCGCCAAGGCGCGCATGCCGCGCGCCCTGGTGATCGCGCCGACCCGCGAACTGGCCGACCAGGTCGCCGCTTCGTTCGAGAAGTACGCCAAGGACCAGAAGCTCACGTGGGCCCTGCTGATCGGCGGCGTCTCGTTCAAGGACCAGGAACAGAAGCTGGACCGCGGCGTCGACGTGCTCATCGCCACGCCTGGCCGTCTGCTGGACCATTTCGAGCGCGGCAAGCTGCTGATGACCGGCGTGCAGATCATGGTGGTCGATGAAGCCGACCGCATGCTGGACATGGGCTTCATTCCCGACCTCGAGCGCATCTTCAAGCTGACGCCGCCCAAGAAGCAGACGCTGTTCTTCTCGGCGACCATGCCGCCCGAGATCACGCGCCTCACAAAGCAGTTCCTGAACGATCCGATCCGCGTCGAGGCCTCGAAGCCGGCGACGACCGCAGACACGATCACCCAGAACCTGGTGCGGATCCCGACCGCCGACCCCAAAGCCAAGCGCACGGCGCTGCGCGAGCTGATCGGCCGCGCGGACGTGAAGAACGGCATCGTGTTCTGCAATCGCAAGTCCGAAGTCGACATCGTCGCCAAGTCGCTGAAGAAGCACGGCCTGGACGCCGCGCCGATCCACGGCGACCTGGACCAGGCCACCCGGATGCGCACGCTGGAGAGCTTCCGCAGCGGCGCGCTTCGCCTGCTGTGCGCCTCTGACGTCGCGGCCCGCGGCCTGGACATCCCCGCCGTCAGCCACGTCTTCAACTACGACGTGCCGCACCACGCCGACGACTATGTGCACCGTATCGGCCGGACCGGCCGCGCGGGGCGCCTGGGTCAGGCGTTCATGATCGTGACGCCCGCCGACAGCCGGAACCTGGACAAGGTGCTCAAGCTGATCGGCAAGGTCCCGGAAGAGATCGTCATCGACGGCATCGACTGGGGCAGCATCAAGGACGAACCGCGCGCCGGCCGCAGTGGCGGCCGCGAACGCAGCGGCGGCCGGGACCGCGGGCCTGGCGGTCCGCGCGGCCGCGACCGCGAACGGCCCCCGCGGGAAACCCGCCCGCAGGCCGAGGCCCCTGTCGAGGTCCAGGCCGAGGCGCCTGCGCCCCAGGCCGAGGAGGCCCCTGCCCGCGCCCGTCGCGAGCGGCCCCGTCGCGAGCGTGAAGACCGCGCCCCGCGCGAAGCCCGCCCCGAAGCTGAAGCGCGTGAGCCTCGTCCGGACCGCGAGCCCCGTCCCGACCGCGAATCTCGCCCGCGCCGCGACGAGCGCCCCGCACGCAACGATCGCCCACGGGACGACCGCGGCGCCCGCGGGCGTGACCCCGAGGACAATGACCGGGTCGTCGGTTTCGGTGGGGACATCCCCGCTTTCCTGACCCGCGCCACGCCGAAGACCTCGGAAGATTAATCTGGCGCTTTAACCCGTCGTTTGGGGTCGGGCCGATATTTTCGGCGGCATGTCGAAGGACCTCGATTCTATCCTACGCAGCCCCAAGGCATACGATTGGGCCCGCAAGGCCATCGAAGCCATGGAGTCCAACCGCGTCTGGCCCACCACGCTCAATTTCGAGCTGTGGCTGCACTACGTCGCGGCCAAGGACGGCGATGTCGCCACGGAGATCGACTCCGTGCTGTCGTCGGGCCAGCACTTCACCGAACAGGTCGCCGAGCAGATCGCCGAGAAGCATCTGCCCCACGCCAAACTGTCGGGCGAGATCCTCGACGCCGGGAAGAGCCTCACTCAGGAACTGGAAAGCGTCACCCGGGCGTTGGAATCGGCGCGCGAGAGCAGCGAGGCCTACGGCCAGCAGCTGGCCAGCGCGTCCGCCTCGCTGGAGCACGACGAGAACTCCGATGCCGTCCGCGCCATGGTCGAGACCCTGAGCGTCGCCACCGCCAAGGTCCGCGATGAGAACAAGACGCTCGAGAGCCAGCTCGCCGACACCAACGATGAACTGAGCCGCCTGAAGCAGCACCTGGAGCAGGCTCGCCGAGAGGCCATGACCGACTCGCTCACGATGCTCGCCAACCGCAAGGCGTTCGACGAGACGTTCGAGTCGGCCTGCGCCCATGCTGTGGCGACCGGAGAGCCCCTGGCCCTGGCCATCCTCGACATCGACCACTTCAAGAAGTTCAACGACACCTGGGGCCACCAGACCGGCGACCAGGTCATCCGTTTCGTCGCCAGCGTGATCGGCCGCGCCGCCAACGAGGGACGCCGCTTCTCGGCCCGCTACGGCGGCGAGGAATTCGCCTTGATTTTCCCGGGCGAGACCAGCCGCTCGGCGATGGGGATCCTGGAGACCGTGCGTGAGGAGATCAGCTCGCGCATCCTGAAGCGCCGCTCGACCAACGAGGATCTCGGCGCCATCACCATCTCGATCGGGGTCGCCGACCATCTCGGCAACGAGCACACCACTAGCCTCCTCGACCGGGCCGACGGCGCGCTCTATGCCTCGAAGAACGGCGGGCGCAACCGGACCTCGATCGCCCCGGCCAACGAGCAGACGCGGGCGGCCTGATCATTCGTCTTGGCTGACGCCGGGGTATCTGGCCTTCACTCCTCCGAGACATTCAAGGAGGACGCCATGGACGGCGCACAAGCCCCCGCCAAGGTGAAGACGACCGTCGCCGACGGCGTCGCGACCATCACGCTGAACGATCCCGGCACCCTGAACGCCGCCGGCCTGGAGCTGATGGCCGACCTGGACGCCGCCGTCAGCGCGGCCATCGCCAACAAGGACGTCCGGGCGATCATCCTGACCGGGGAAGGCCGCGGCTTCTGCTCGGGCGCGAACCTCTCGGGCGGCGGGTCCGCCGGCCGCGCCACCGACAGCGGCGAGGGCCCGAACCAGGCTCTGCTCAACGTCTACAACCCCTTCGTCAGCCGGATCCGCAAGTCGCCCAAGCCGCTGGTGGCGGCGGTGAATGGCGTGGCCGCGGGCGTCGGCGTCTCGCTGGCGCTGGCCTGCGATCTCGTGGTGGCCGGCGAAAGCGCCTACTTCCTGCTGGCGTTCCGCCGCATCGGGCTGGTGCCGGACGGCGGCGCGACGTGGCTGCTGCCGCGGCTGGTGGGCAAGGCCCGCGCCATGGAACTGATGCTGCTGGGCGAGAAGCTGCCGGCGGCGACCGCCGAACAGTGGGGCCTGATCAACCGCTGCGTCCCCGACGGCGAAGTCCTGGCCAAGGCCACCGAGCTGGCCAGGGCGCTGGCCACCGGGCCGAAGTCGCTGGGCCTCACCCGCAATCTCGTGTGGGATTCGCTGGACGCCGCCTGGCACGACCAGGTGGAGGCCGAAGCCTATGCCCAGGGCGACGCCGGCCGCACCGAGGACGCCCGCGAAGGCATCATGGCCTTCGTCCAGAAGCGCCAGGCCGAATTCACGGGTCGCTAGGAGCCTGCCGAGAAGAGCGAGCGCATCGCGCGCGCGGCCGATACGACTCCGCGCTTAGAGTGTAAGAGCCCTCGTAAGACAGCTTGCGAGGGCTCTTTCGTGCTTACCGTCCACCATCTCGAGAATTCCCGGTCCCAGCGCGTGCTTTGGCTGCTGGAGGAGCTCGAGGTTCCCTACGAGATGATCCGCTACGACCGCGATCCGCAGACCATGCTGGCGCCCGAGTCGCTACGTGCGATCCACCCGCTGGGCAAGTCGCCGGTGATCACCGAGGACGGCGAGGCGATCGCAGAGACCGGGGCCATCGTCGAATACATCCTGGAGCGCTATGGCCAGGGTCGGCTGGCGGCGGCCCCGGGCGAGCGGCAGCGCCTGCGCTACTGGCTGCACTACGCCGAGGGCTCGGCCATGCCGCCGCTGTTGTTGAAGCTGGTGTTCGGCGCCCTACCCGAGCGGGCGCCGAGGCTGCTGCGACCGCTCGTCAACGCCATCGCCAAGGGCGCCCAGAGCGGTTTCATCGACCCGCAGCTCAAGTTGCACTTCGACTACTGGGAAGCCGAGCTGGAGAAGGCCGAGTGGTTCGCCGGCGCCGAGTTCAGCGCCGCCGACATCATGATGAGCTTCCCCGCCGAGGCCGCGGCCGAACGGGGCGCCGCCCGCGTGGGCCGCCCCAAGCTCTCGGCGTTCCTGAAGAAGATCCACCAGCGGCCCGCCTACCGTCGCGCCCTGGAGCGCGGCGGGCCCTACGCCTACGCCGGCGACTAGTTCTTGCGGCGCAGCTTTTCGAGCTCCTGCTCGATCAGCCGGTCACGCATGCCCTCGCCATCCATGTAGACCGTGAACGCGTGCGCCGAGAGGCCGAGGCCCCAGCCCAGCATCGGCCAGATGGGCCAGAAGTAGTCACCGAAGTCGCCGGTCATCAGGTAGATGGCCACGAGACCGGCGTTCACGATGACGTACGCCATCAAGTGGCTGCGGAAGGCCAGCTTCATATCCGCCCGGCGGGTCGCCAGTCGGCGCAGTTCGACGTCGTCGGTCATGTCCGGTCCCGAGTTGCTGGCCACAGGATACCCCGTTCGATCCGTCAGTCGAGTTTCGCTGGTGTAATGGTTACGGACTCGCCGCAGCCGCACGCGTCGGTCTCGTTAGGGTTGCGGAAGACGAACTTCGCCGAGAGCCGGCTCACCTCATAGTCGATCACGGTGCCGATCAGGAACAGCACCGCCTTGGGATCGATCAGGATGGTCACGCCCTTGTCCTCGACCACCTCGTCCAGAGGATTCGCCGTGTCCGCATACTCGAGGACGTATTCCTGACCCGCGCAGCCGCCGTTCTTCACCCCGACCCGCAGGCCGGCATAGGGCTTGTCGGCCTTGGCCATGATCTCGCGCACGCGCTCGGCGGCGGCGTCGCTGAGCGTGACCACCTTGGGCCGGGGCCGTCTGGCGCGGGGCGTGGGCGTGATGTCGAGGTGCGTCATCGGAACATGTCCCTAGAACATATTCAGGGCGAGTTTGGCCTCGTCGCTCATGCGCGACGGGTCCCACGGGGGATCGAACACCAGATCGACCGTCACTTTGCGCACGCCGTCGATCTCGCGCACCGCATCCTCCACCCAGCCCGGCATCTCGCCGGCCACCGGGCAGCCGGGGGCGGTCAGGGTCATGTCGATGGCGACATCCTTGTCGTCGGATACGTCGACTTTGTAGATCAGGCCCAGCTCATAGATATCGACCGGGATTTCCGGGTCGTAGACCGTCTTCAGCTTCTCGATGAGCTGATCGGTGATCGCGTCCAGCTCCGCCTGGCTCAGCGGCGGCGTCTGGGTCGGCTCCCCTACGACAGGGTTCGGGGCGGTTGCGTCGTCCATCGGGCTCATGGGCTTAAGCGAAGAAGGCTTGGGTCTTGGTCAAGGCGTCAACGAAGGCGTCGGCCTCATCGAGGGTGTTATATAGGGCGAAGGAGGCGCGAGCGCTCGACGTCACGCCGAAACGCCGCATCAGGGGCTCGGCGCAGTGGGTTCCGGCCCGGACGGCCACCCCGTATCGATCCAGGATCTGGGCCACGTCGTGGGCGTGGGCGCCCTCCATCGTGAACGACAGGATAGCCCCCTTCCCTGGCGCGTCGCCAATCACGCGGAGCCAGTTGAAGCCCTTCAGCCGCTCGCGGACGTGGGCGTAGAGGGCGTGCTCGTGCGCGGCCGCGGCCTGGCGGTCGAGGCTGCCGACCCAGTCGATGGCGGCGCCCAGGCCGATGGCCTCCAGGATCGGCGGCGTGCCGGCCTCGAAGCGATGCGGCGGGTCGGCGTAGGTGATCTCGTCCTCGGAGACCGAGCCGATCATCTCGCCGCCGCCCTGGTAGGGGGGCAGCGCGGCCAGCCTGTCGGCCTTGCCGTAGAGGATGCCAATCCCCGTCGGGCCGTACAGCTTGTGGCCCGAGAAGACGTAGAAATCGGCGTCGATCTCCTTCACGTCCACCGGCTTGTGGACGATCGCCTGGCAGCCGTCGAACAGCACCAGCGCGCCGGCCTCGTGGGCCATGCGCGCCAGCGCCTTTGCGTCGTTGATCGTGCCCAGCACGTTCGACATGTGGCTGAGCGCCACCACCCGGGTCTTCGGACCCAGCATGCGCTGGTAGGCCTCCAGGTCCAGGCGCCCATCGTCGGTCACCGGAACCCACTTCAGCACGACGCCCTTCTGCTCGCGCAGGAAGTGCCAGGGCACGATGTTGGCGTGGTGCTCCATCTGGGAGATCACCACCTCGTCGCCGGCCTGCAGCGAGGCGCCGATCCCGTGGGCGACCAGGTTCACCGCCTCGGTCGCGCCCTTGGTGAACACGATCTCGGCCGGATCGGCGTTGATGAAGGCCGCCACCGTCCTGCGGGCGGCCTCGTAGGCGTCGGTCGTCTCGTTGGCCAGGGTGTGCAGGCCGCGGTGGACGTTGGCGTAGCTGTGCTCCATCGCGTGCGTCATCGCCGCGATCACCGCCCGCGGCTTCTGCGCCGAGGCGGCCGAGTCCAGGTAGACCAGCGGCTTGCCGTGAACCTGGCGCTGCAGGATCGGGAACTCGGCGCGGACGGCTTCGACGTCGAAGGCCATGCTCAGACCCTCAGCCGCTCTGCGGCCCACGCGCGGGCGATCTCGCGCGCCGGCTCTTGGACAATCCGGTCCACGACCTCGCCGATGAAGGCCTCGGTCAGCATGGCGCGCGCCTCAGGCTCAGGGATGCCGCGCTGGCGGGCGTAGAACAGGGCTTCGTCGTCCAGCGCGCCCACCGTGTTGCCATGCGCGCACGAAACGTCGTCGGCGTAGATTTCCAGCTCGGGCTTGGCGTCCACCTCGGCGCGGTCCGACAGGATCAGGGCGTGGTGGCCCATGCGCGCATCGGTGTGGTCGGCGCCCTCGGCCACGACGATCTTGCCCTGGAAGACGCCGCGGGCCTGATCCCGCACGACGCCCTTGGTCAGCTGTTCGGTCGTCCCGTGGACGGCGACGTGGGTGACCAAGGTCGTGAGATCGGCGTGGCGCTTGTCGGCCAGGAGATAGACGCCGTCGAGGCGCAGGGCCGCGTGACCGCCGGGATGGCGGACGGTGGTCTGCAGGCGCTGGCGGCGCGCGCCGCCGGTGAGCACGGTCTGGGCGAAGGCCGATCCGGGCGCGAGCTCGACTTGGGCTTCGCTGACGGTCACGCCCTCGGCGCCGTCCGACGCCAGGACGATCCGCTCGATCGCCGCATTCTCCGCCACGCTGATCAGCAGGCCCACCTGGCCCAGGTATCCGCCTTCGTCGCCCTCATAGCTTTCGAGCAGGACCAGCCGACCGCCCGTCTCGACGTCCACCGAGACGCGGGCCGCATGCGCGCCGTCGCCCCGTGAGATGACCCGCAGGGCCACGATCTTGGTCTCACCGGGCTCAACGCCGATGTGAGCGGCGCCACGGCCATTGGCGACGACGATGACGTCCTCGGCCAGCCCCACGAAGGGTCCGGGGCCCAGAGACGCCGGATCGATCTCGGCCGACGGCTCGAGCGCCTGGCGGATCAGGCCGCGCAGGTCGGTCCAGCGCCATTCCTCGTCGCGCTTGCCGGGGAGCTGCGAGACGTCGCGCTCTCGTATGGCGGCGGCGACGGTCAAGCGGCCGCCCTCGCGTACTTGTCGTAGCCGTCCCGCTCCAGCTCCAGCGCCAGCTCGGGCCCGCCCGAGGCGACGATGCGGCCGGCCGAGAGCACATGGACGCGGTCGGGTTTGATGTAGTCCAGCAGGCGCTGGTAGTGCGTGATCACCAGCATGCCGCGGTCGGGCGAGCGCAGGGCGTTCACGCCGTCGGCCACGATGCGCAGCGCGTCGATGTCGAGGCCGGAATCGGTTTCGTCCAGGATCAGGAAGCGCGGCGAAAGCATCGCCATCTGAAGGATTTCCATCCGCTTCTTCTCGCCGCCGGAGAAGCCGACGTTGAGCGCGCGCTTCAGCATGTCGAAGTCGATCTTCAGCTCGCCCGCCTTCTGGCGCGCCAGCTTCAGGAACTCGGGCGCGGTGATCTCGGCCTCGCCGCGCGCCTTGCGCTGCGCGTTGAGCGCCGTGCGGATGAAGGTCAGCGCCGGAACGCCCGGAATTTCCAGCGGATACTGGAACGACAGGAAGACGCCCTTGGCCGCCCGCTCGTTGGGCTCCAGCGCCAGCAGGTCCTCGCCATCCAGCGTCGCCGAACCGGCGGTCACCTCGTAGCCGGAACGGCCGGTGAGCACGTACGAGAGCGTCGACTTGCCCGCGCCGTTCGGCCCCATGATCGCGTGCACTTCGCCCGCCGGAACCTCCAGCGAGAGACCCTTCAGGATCTCCTTCTCATCGACGGTGGCGTGGAGGTTGGAAACGGACAGCATTCGGTTATCGGGTCTCGTCGGCGAGGAACTGGGCCATGACCTTGAGCGCGTCTTCGACGGTCTCGACGGTCTCTTGTTTGCGGGGCGCGGCCGAGCCGGGGCTGGTCGTGCGCTTGTCGGAGAGGGTGATGTTCACCTTGCCGGCCTCGAAATAGGCCGCCACCCGGTAGTTCGTGTGATCGAGCGACACGGTGTAGCGGCGCAGGTCGGCGACCAGGCCGCGCTCGGCCAGGAAGCCGCGATCCGCGCTGACCGCCGCCAGCAGCGCCTCGGCGCTGGCCAGGTCGTGCTCCTGCTGGCGGCGCTCGGCGTCCTCACGGGCGCGGCGCTCGGCCTCTCGGCGCGCGGATTCGGTCTCGAACGCATCGCGCAGAGTGAGAAGCTTCGGCGGTTTGGCGCTTACGCTCAAATCTCGACCGCCTTCTTGTCCTCGATCCGCTCGACCACCCGAACGTCGGCGCCGGCCCCGTGGGCGAACGCATAGAGGTCGCCGGTGGCGTCGAGATAGCACTCGAGATCGAAGACGCCCTTTTCCGGGTCGAGCAGGGTTATGGCCGTCGCCCGCGTGCCGGCCGGGATCGTGGCCGGCATGGCCTCGCAGTTGCCTTGCGCCGTGGCCGCCAGCTCGCGCACCAGGACGACGCCGTCCCACTCGCGGAGCATGGCCCCGTCGGCGTCCACCGCCGTCTGCTCGCCGTCGTAAGTCGGCCGGCTCATCCGACGCTCCCTTCGAGGCTGATCGCCACCAGCTTCTGCGCCTCGACAGCGAATTCCATAGGAAGCTCCTGCAGTACGTCCTTCACGAACCCATTCACGAGGAGCTGCACAGCTTCCTCCTGGGTGAGTCCACGCTGCATCGCATAGAAGAGTTGATCTTCGGACAACCGCGTTGTCGTCGCCTCGTGCTCGAACTTGGACTGGCCGTTGCGGGCCTCGATGTAGGGCACGGTGTGGGCGGCGCACTGCTTGCCGATCAGCAGGCTGTCGCACTGGGTGAAATTGCGGGCGCCCTTGGCCTTCGGGTGCGCCGAGACCAGACCGCGGTAGGTGTTCGACGACTTACCCGCGCTGATCCCCTTCGAGATGATCCGCGATCGCGTGTTGGCGCCCAGGTGGATCATCTTGGTGCCGGTGTCGGCCTGCTGGCGGCCGTTGGTGATGGCGATCGAATAGAATTCGCCCGAGCTTCCCTCACCCCGCAGGACGCAGGACGGGTACTTCCAGGTGATCGACGAGCCGGTCTCGACCTGGGTCCAGCTCACCTTCGAACGGTCGCCCCGACAGTCGGCGCGCTTGGTGACGAAGTTGTAGATGCCGCCCTTCCCCGTCTCGGGATCGCCCGGGTACCAGTTCTGGACGGTGGAATACTTGATCTCGGCGTCATCCAGGACAACCAGCTCGACGACGGCGGCGTGCAGCTGGTTCTCGTCGCGCATCGGGGCCGTGCAGCCCTCCAGATACGAGACGTAGGCGCCCTTGTCGGCGATGATCAGGGTGCGCTCGAACTGGCCGGAATTCTCGGCGTTGATCCGGAAATAGGTCGACAGCTCCATCGGGCAGCGGACGCCCGGCGGCACATAGACGAAGCTGCCGTCCGAGAAGACGGCCGCGTTCAGGCAGGCGAAGTAGTTGTCGCTGACCGGCACGACCGTGCCCAGGTACTGCTTCACCAGCTCGGGGTGCTCGCGGATCGCCTCGCTCATCGAGCAGAAGATCACGCCCACCTGGGCCAGTTCCTTCTTGAAGGTGGTGACCACGCTGACGCTGTCGAACACCGCGTCGACGGCATACTTGGGCGCGCCCACCACGCCGGCCAGGACCTCCTGCTCGCGCAGCGGGATGCCCAGCTTCTTGTAGGTTTCCAGCAGGTCCGGATCGACCTCGTCGAGGCTCTTGGGTCCCGTCTTCTCCTTCGGCGCGGCGTAGTAGTAGCTGTCCTGGTAGTCGATGGGCGGGAAGCTGACCTTGGCCCAGTCGGGCTCGTCCAGCGCCAGCCAGCGCTCGAACGCCTCCAGGCGCCACTGCAGCATCCACTCAGGCTCGTTCTTTTTGGCCGAGATGAAGCGCACCGTGTCGGCGTTCAGGCCCTTGGGCGCGAAGTCCTGTTCGATCTCGGTGACGAAGCCGTGCTTGTACTTTTCCAGCGAAGCGACGTGTTCGACGGTCTGTTTGACGGCGGCCATCAGGCGACTTGTCCCAGAGAAGAGTGTGGCCGGCGCGAGGAGTGTCTGGCGTAGGCCTGCAGCCATGCCTCGGTGAACGTGGTCCAGTCGGCCTGGGTCGAGCACCAGCCGCCGCTGACGCGGATCGCGCAGGCGGCCAGGTCGCCCTGCCCCATGGCCTCCAGGACCGGCGAGGCTTTCACCTTGCCCGACGAGCAGGCCGAACCGGCGCTGACCATGACCCCGGCCAGATCCAGGCCCATGACCTGAAGGTCCGACGTCCAGCCCGGGGCGGCGATGCAAAGGGTGTTGGGCAGCCGCGGGGCGGCCTCGCCCATGACGACGCAGCCTTCCGCCTTCATCCGTTCGGCCGCCGCGTCGCGGAAGGCCGCCTGCTGCTGATAGCTGTCGAGCCCCGCCAGCGCCTCACGGGCCGCGGCCCCAAAGCCTGCGATGCCCGGCAGGTTTTCGGTGCCGCCGCGACGACCGCGCTCCTGTCCCCCACCATGCTGGCGTCGGAACAGGCTGGCGCGCGGGCCGAACGTCAGCGCGCCGATGCCCTGCGGGCCGCCGATCTTGTGCGCCGAGACGCTGAGGGTGTCAGCGCCCAGGGCGCGGCTGTCGACCGCGATCTTGCCGGCGGCCTGAATGGCGTCGACGTGGAGCCAGCCTTCGGCGGCGCGCACGATCTCGGCCGCCGAGGCCACCGGCTGGATCACGCCGGTCTCGTTGTTGGCCAGCATCAGCGCTACGAAGGGGCGGCCGTCGGCGGCGTCCCAGCGGACCAGGCGGTTCTTCAGCCAGACGAGGTCGGCCACGCCGTTCGCATCGACCGGCAGGACTTCGACCGCGACGCCACTGGCCTGTGCGGTCTCGCGGATGCTGTCGTGTTCGATGGCCGAGACGATCAGGCGGCGCGTTCCGCCGGCGACGGCGCTTTCCATGGCCAGCGCGTTGGCCTCCGTCCCGCCGCTCAGGAAGATGACGGTCGAGGCCGGCGCCGCGATCAGGGCGGCCACGTCGGCGCGGGCCTGCTCCATCACCGCGCGCGCGGTGCGGCCCGCGGCGTGGATGGACGACGGGTTGCCCACGTTCTCCAGCACCTGCGTCATCGCCGCGATGGCTTCGGGGCGCACCTTGGCGGTGGCGTTATGGTCCAGATAGACGCTCATGCCGCTTGCCGGTCCGGACGCAGGCGCCCGCCGATCACGTCGGCCAGGCTGACCGAGGCCAGATAGTCCTCGATCCGGTCGCCCAGGTCGGCCCACAGGTCGTGGGTCAGGCAGCGCTCGCCCTTGATCATGCAGCCCTTGCCCGAGGTGCAGCGGGTGGCGCGAAGAGGCTCGTCCACGGCGTGCACGATCTCGGCGATGGTGGTGGTGTCGGCGGTGCGCGCGAGGCGATAGCCGCCGCCGGGGCCGCGGGCGCTCTTCACCAGCCCCTTGCGGCGCAGCCGGGCGAACAGCTGCTCCAGATAGGACAGCGAAATCTCCTGCCGCGCCGCGATATCGGCCAGGGCGACCGCACGCGCGGCCTCGTGCTCACGGCGCGCAAGGTCGGCCATGGCCATCACGGCGTAGCGGCCTTTTGTCGAGAGTCGCATGGTCAGATGCCCAATGCAGTTTTCGCGCGCATCCGGAGCGTCCTATGTTATGAGCCCGGCCTCGCTCGAAGCGGGGTCGCGCCGGATGGCTGCGACTTAGGAAGACCGACTACAGCAGTCAAGTATTCTGGGCTGAGAAGAGGGTTCGAATGCCAGAGGTGGTTCTGACCGGTGCAGCCGGGCGGATCGAGGGACGCTATTCCCAGGGCAAAAGCGAGACCGCACCGGTCGCGCTGATCCTGCATCCCCATCCCAAGGCCGGCGGCCAGATGAACAATCCGGTGGCGGTGCAGCTCTTCCACCTGTTCATGAAGCGCGGCTTCTCGGTCCTGCGGTTCAACTTCCGCGGCGTGGGCCGTTCGCAGGGCGAGTTCGACGGCGGCATCGGCGAACTGGCCGACGCGGCCACCGCGCTGGACTGGCTCCAGTCGACCAATCCCGCCGCCTCGCAGTGCTGGGTCGCCGGCTATTCCTTCGGCGCCTGGGTGGGCATGCAGCTCCTGATGCGGCGTCCGGAAACGGACGGATTCATCTCGGTCTCGCCCCCGACCAACGCCTACGATTTCAGCTTCCTGGCCCCCTGCCCGGCCTCGGGCCTGATCCTGCACGGCCAGAACGACACCGTGGTCCCGCCCATCGACGTGGAACGCGTGGTCTCCAAGCTGCGGACCCAGAAGGGCATCGTCATCGACTACGACGTGGTCGAGGGCGCCAGCCACTTCTGGATGGAAAACCTGCCCGACGTCGAAAAGCGGGTCGGCGACTATCTCGACAAGCGCCTGGAATCCAACCCGGCTTGAGGCCGGTCGCTTGGCCACGCCCGACGACGCGGTCCGCGCCCGCCGGCGCCTGACCAACAAGCTGATCGCAGCCCATGACGCGGCGCGCCTGCGCCCGTTCTTTGCGCCGGACGTCAAGCTGATCGTGGGCGATGGCGAACTGATCCTGGGCGTCGCCGCCGTGATCCAGGCCTTCGCGGCCCAGTTCGCCGAGCCGGACTTCGTCACCTATGTCCGCGAGACCGCGTCGGTCGAGGTGGACGCCGACGCCGCGCGCGCCGCCGAACATGGCCGCTGGACCGGGCGCTGGAAGGATCGCGAGATGGGCGGGACCTATCTGGCCGTCTGGCGCAAGGTCACCGGCCAGTGGGTCATCGAGAGCGAGCTCTACGTCACCCTCGCCTGAGTAGATGGGCCTAGAACCTGCGCCGGTGGGTCCGGTGCAAGGCCGACACCACGAGCCCAGCGAAGGCGGCTGACCGGCGCGCTGCGTTGGGGTCGGGGGCAAGGCCCGCAACGCTCGCGCCCTCTGGAGTGGTCAGCCGCCAGGACCAGGCCTCGCCTTCTAGAGCGAGGCGGAGACCGTCTGGGGTGGGGAGAAGCGGCCTGTCCATTGGACCATCGTGCCGCCCGGCCATGCAGCCGGTCCGGCGGCCGGTGTCGAGATTCCGTGCAGAGGCTAGCGTTCGGCCCGCGGAAGGCTGACCCGGAAGGCCGCCCCCGAGCCGGCATCAACCAGCTCAACGCGTCCCAGGCTGGCCTGCAGCAGCGAGCGGGCGATGGGTAGGCCCAGACCGGTGCCTCCCGACGCCCGGCGACTGGTGAAGAACGGCTCGAACAGGCGCTCGCGATCGGCCTCCGGCACGCCGGGGCCGTCGTCGGAGACCGTCAGCACGACCTCGTCGCCCTCCAGGGCGCTGGTGAGCCAGGCGCGGGTCGCGCCCGCCTGACGGGCGTTCTGCAGCAGGATGGTGAGCACGCTCTCGACCGTGGTGGCCGGCGCCGCCACCGGCGGCACGTCGCGCGGCGCCGCAACCTCGATGGCGAAGTCGGGCCGGGTCTGGCCGTCGACGGCGCGGCGGATGGGCTCGGCCAGGTCGGTGGCCACGCCCGCCTCCGGCGTGGCCATGTCGGCCCGGGCCAGGTCCAGCAGGCGGGTCACCAGCTGCGACAGCCGCTCGGAGTCGCCGGCGATGTTGTCCAGGAACCGCTGCCGCTCGTCCGGCGACATGGTCTCGTAGTGGTCCTGCAGCAGCTCGACCGCCCCGGTGATGCCGGCCAGCGGCGTCTTGAACTCGTGGCTCACGGCGGCGGCGAAATCGCGCAGATAGCCTGAGCGTCGGTCAATGGCCTCGGCCATCACCCGGAAGTCGGCGTAGAGGTCGCGGATCTCGATGGCGGCGGTGCGCGGCGTGCGCGGTATGCGACCGTCGCCCTGGGCCACGCGGCGGGTCGCGGCGCTGAGCGTCAGGATCGGCCCCGTGACCCCACGCGCGATGAGGCCCGCCATGATCATCACCATCCCGAGGATCACTGCGCCGGCTAGGGCGTACTTGCCGCGATCCTCATAGAGCCCCCGGAACAGGGCCCGGGGCGAGCGCGACAGCAGCAGCACGCCCTGGGTCCGCCCCGCAACGACGATGGGCCGGGCGTGGTGCAGCCGGATGCCCGACGCCTTGCTCAGCCACTCGAAGCTGGCGACAGGTCGGTAGTCGCCGTTCACGCGCAGCACCGTCCGCGGCCGCCCCGCCAGCGCCGTCTGCACCTCGGGCAGCCGGGAGAAGTCCCCGCCCCGCCCCGGTCCGGCCACGGCGATGCCCCGCCGGTCCAGCATGATCACCGAGGCCAGCGTCGTGCGGGTCGTGCGGTCGATGATGGGGGTGATCCGGCGCGCGACCACCAGGGCGTCCGGATCGGGCGCCCTGCGGGCCGGGCGTGGCGGCGGGCGTTCGCCCAGCACCGGGCCGCCGCTGAGATCGATGGTGGTGAATTCGGGCCGGTAGTAGCCGTCGGGCGGTTTCACCGGCCGCGGAACGGGCGGCGGCGCGCCCGGCCAATCCACCGAGGCGACCGCGGCCAGCGCGGCGCCCTGGGCCACCAACTCGGCCTCCGTCTGGCGCACCAGGGTGTTCTCGAAGACCCGCAGCGCGATGGCCCCGATCGCCGGCATCACGGCGGCAAAAAGCAGGACGCCGAACAGGATCACCTGCAGGCGCAGCTTCGGCCAGAACGGCGCGATCAGGTCCTTGAGCCGCTCGATCACGCGCTTCAGGTGGTCGGCGGCGCGGGCTGACCCTGGCAGGGCCCCAGGCGGTAGCCGACGCCCGCGCGGGTCTCGACGACGTCATGGCCGCCCAGCACGGCGAACTTGCCCCGCAGGTTGCGCACGTGGCTGTCGATGGTGCGGTCGGTGATCGCGAAGCCGGGGCCGTGAAGCCGGTCGATGATCGCGTCGCGGCTGAACACCCTGGCGGGCCCGCTCATCAGGATCTTGAGAATGCCAAACTCGGTCACGGTCAGCGGAACCTCGACGCCCGACCAGCGGGCGATCCAGCTGTCGCCGTCCAGAGTGAGGCGGCCGTGGCTGAGCGCCGCGGCGGCGGGCTCGGCGGGCTTGGATGCGCGGGCGCGGCGCAGGATGGCCTGGACGCGGGCGACCACTTCGCGGGGACTGAACGGCTTCACGACATAGTCGTCGCCGCCCAGCTCGATGCCCAGCACCCGGTCGATCTCGTCGTCGCGCGACGACAGGAACAGGATCGGCAGGTCGCCCTTGGCGCGCAGCCGACGGCAGACCTCCAGTCCGTCCAGCTTGGGCATGTTGATGTCGAGGACCACCAGGTCGGGGGCCAGCTCGGCGACGGCGCTCAGCGCCGCCTCTCCGTCCTCGGCCTCGCGGGCGCTGAGGCCGGCCTTCTCCAGGGCGAAGACCAGGAGCTGGCGGATATGGGGATCGTCGTCGACGACGAGGACCTGAGGCATGAAGGTCATGTTCCGGGGTTCGCAGCTGGGGTCAATGGAAGGGTTGCGAACAGGCGCCCGCCGCGTCAGCGGCCACCGCAATCGTCGTGAGTATCGGCCGTCGCGCGCGCATCGGCGGAAGTCCCCTGTTCGAGGCGACTTTCAGGCCCGGGCGGTGTCGGCGATAGGTGAGCGGCGCGCTGAGGCGAAGCTGTTCATGTGCAGATTTCGTGCAGCCGTTCAGCGCGGTGGCAGGCTGTAGCCGACCGCCGCCCCCGGACCCACCGGCAGGTCGAGCGCCACCCATGCCGCCGTCAGCGCCATGCCGCCGATGTAGAATGACGCGGCCAGCGGCAGCATCAGCGCCAGCATCGTCCCCTGCCCGAAGCCCGGAACCCACCGACGGCAGAACGTCAGGGTGAGGACGAAGTAGGGGTTCATCGGCGAGATCAGGTTCGTCACCACGTCGCCGATCCGGTAGGCCGCCGTGGTCATCTCGGGCGAGATGTCGAGCAACATCAGCATCGGCACCACCACCGGCGCCACCGCACTCCACTTGGCCGACGCCGACGAGATCAGGAAGTCCAGCCAGGCCGACATGGTCGTCAGGATCGGCAGCAGCAGCGCCGGGGGCGCATTGAGGGCGCGAAGCTGCTCGGCGCCGCGGATGGCGGTTATCGGCCCCAGGTTGGACCAGCCGAACATCGCGACGAAGTGCGCCGCGAAGAACATCAGCACGATGTAGGGCAGCAGCGGCTCGAGCCCCTCCACCATCGACCGGACTATGTCGCGGTGGGACCGGATCGCTCCGACGGCGGCGCCATAGGCCCAGCCGCTCGCGAAGAACAGCAAGGCCAGGCCGCCTGCGAGGCTGCGGAACAGGGGCGTCATCCGAGCCGCCCCGACCGCACTCTCGTCTAGCAGCGGGGTGAAGCCCGGCCAGACGGCGAGGCCGACCATCAGGCCGACCACGGCCAGGGCCGCGAGGCCGGCCGCGATCAGGCCCCGGCGCTCATCCGACGCGAGCGGGCCGACGTCCAACGGCTCGCCCTCCGCCGTCCATTCGCCCAGGCGCGGGGCCATGATCCGCTCGCCCACCAGCCAGACCAAGCCCGTGCAGATCAGCGTCAGGACCGCGGCGAACCACCAGTTGCCCAGCGGGTTCATCGTGTAATCGGGCACGAGTAGGCGCGCGCCGACCTCGGTGATCGTCAGCAGCAGCACGTCGACCTGCCCCGGCAGCAGGTTGCCCGCCAGGCCCACGGCGACGCCCGCGAAGCCCACCAGCAGGCCCAGCACCGGATGGCGTCCGGCGGCGGCGAATACCAAGCCGGCCAGCGGCACGTAGACGAGGAAGCCCGCGTCGACGGTGTGGCAGGTCATGCAGCCGACCAGGAAGATGACGGGGACCAGCACGCGCCGACTGACGCCAAGCAGGCTGGCGCGGATCAGCGCGGCCATCAGCCCGCTGCGCTCGGCCACGGTGGCGCCCAGCATGATGGTCAGCGCGATCCCGAATGGCGCGAACCCGGTGTAGGTCCGCGGCATCTCGACGAAGAGTCGCTCGATGTTCGCCGCGCTGAAGAGGCTCTGTGCGACCAGGGTCTCGCCGGTGGCGGGGTTGACGGCCGACCATCCCTGGGCCGCGCCGAGGCCCGAGATAGCCGCCAGAGCGACGATCAGCCCGATGAAGATGAAGACGGGATCCGGCAACGCGTTGCCGACCCGCTCGACCACGTCGAGCAGGTCACGACGCCTCGGCCCCGCCGGCACATCCCCCATACCTGCATGTCAGCACGCGGGGTCGCGGGCGTCCATGCGCAAGCGTGGCTTTAGGTGTTGAGTTCGAGCCCCTTGAGCGATCCTTCGGCGCGCCAATCCTCGAGCACCTTGGCGAAGGCCACCGGACCGGCGCCGTATGAGGTGTTCTTCTTGTTCATGAGCTCGACCTTCCCCTCGTTGTTGTAATAACCGGGGGTGCATTCCTTGAGGAACGCGTCGCGCATCACCGACAGCTTCACGATCGTGTCGACCCAGGCGCTTTCGGCCTCGGCCGACGCCTCCAGGGTGCGGACCTGGCGATCCAGGGCATGCCGAACGATGTAGGCCAGGTGCTGGGACTGCTCGTTCAGCATGTGTGGGAAGTTGGCCGAGAACCCGGACTGTCCGGTCGAGACGACGAACAGGTTGGGGAAGCCGCGGACGTGGAAGCCGTGGAAGGTCTCCATGCCGTTCGCCCACTTGCCCGACAGGGTCTGCCCGTCCTTGCCGTAGACCTGATAGCCCGCGCGGCGGGCGTAGTCGGTGCCCACCTCGAAGCCGGTGGCGTAGATCAGGCAGTCGACCTCGTACTCCTGGCCGTTGGCCACGATCCCGGTTTCGGTGATCCGGTCGACGCCACGACCCTGCGTGTCGATGAGGTGGACGTTCGGGCGATTGAACGTCGCCAGATACTCGTCGTGGAAGCACGGCCGCTTACAGAACTGGTTGTACCAGGGCTTCAGCGCCTCGGCGACGGCGGGGTCCTTGACCTCCTGGTCCACACGGGCGCGGACCTGCTCCATCTTCTTGAAGTCGGCCAGTTGCATCAGGGCCGCCGGGTTATCCACCGGCTCGCCCCGCTCGGCCTTGCGGCGGGCGAGCAGCAGGATGTTGCCGATGATGTCGGTCCAGCCGTCGTTGACCAGATCCTCTTCGGCGAAGCCGCCCGAGACCAGGATGTTGAAGTTGTCCATCCGGTGCTGATGCCAGCCCGGCTGCAGGGTGGCGGCCCAGTTCGGATCCGTGGGCCGGTCGTTGCGCACGTCGATCGACGACGGCGTGCGCTGGAAGACGTAGAGTTCCTTGGCCCATTCGCCCAGGTGCGGCACGCACTGAACGGCGGTCGCGCCCGTGCCGATGATGCCGACGCGCTTGTCCTTCAGATTGACCAGGCCGCCCAGCGAGTCGCCGCCGGTGTAGTCGTAGTCCCAGCGGCTGGTGTGGAAGCTGTGGTGCTTGAAGCTCTCGACGCCCGGGATGCCAGGCAGCTTGGGCCGGTGCAGCGGGCCGTTGGCCATGATCACGAACTTCGCCTTCATGGCGTCGCCGCGGTTGGTCTCGATGATCCAGCGCGCCGCGTCGGCGTCCCAGCGGACGGCCTTCACCTCGGTCTGCAGACAGGCGTTGCGATAGAGGTCGTACTTCTCGGCGATCTTGCGGCTGTACTGCATGATCTCGGGCGCGCGGGAGTACTTCCGCTCGGGCATGAAGCCCACTTCTTCCAGCAGCGGCAGGTAGACGTAGCTCTCGATGTCGCAGGCCGCGCCGGGATAGCGGTTCCAGTACCAGGTGCCGCCGAAGTCGCCGCCCTTCTCGATCACCCGCAGGTCCTGGACGCCGGCCTCGCGCAGCCGCGCGCCGGCCAGGAGCCCGCCGAACCCGCCGCCGATGATCACCACCTCGGTGTCGTCGGTGATAGGCGCGCGCTCGATCTTCGCGACGTAGGGGTCTTCCAGGTAGTGCGCGAACTGCCCGGCGATCTCGACGTACTGCTCGTTGCCCTCGCTGCGGACCCGGCGGTCCCGCTCGGCGCGATACTTCTCGAGGAGCGCGTTGGGGTCGAAGCCCAGGTCGTCAGCGCCCGAGATTTCCGGCTTGTCGTCCGCCATAGCATCCTCCCGCATTCCTTATCGGCGTTCAGCGTGCCGAACATCCGTTTGACCGACAAGTATGACCTTGGGTCACGTCTCCCCCCCCTTCATGGGGAGGGTGGCGAGGCGAAGCCGAGACGGGTGTGGAAGTCACGATCCTCCCCAAGATCAGCACTCCGGCCCCCACTGCCTCACCCTGACCGCTGCGCGGTCTGTCCCTCCCCATGAAGGGGAGGGAAATCACCTCTTGCGGCTGGCCAGGTAGTCCAGCGCGGTCAAGGCCTGGGCCCGCACGCCGACCTCCAGCGCGCCTTCGTCCATCACATTGAAGAACGGCGAGTGGTTCACCCCCTTCGGGAAGCCGATGCCCAGGTCGTAGAACACGCCCGGGACCTTCAGCTGGTAGTAAGAGAAGTCCTCGGCGCCCGTGATGAAGTCGATGTCGTCCTTCACCTTGCCCCTGGCGGCGCGGCTGAGGGTGGACTTCATCTTTGCGGTCAGCGCCGGGTCGTTGCTGGTCACCGGATTGGGGGTGCCCCATTCCATCCGGCCCGAGCCGCCGTAGCGCGCGGCGATGCTCTCGACGGCCTTCTCGGCGCGGGCGATGACGTCCTTGCGCAGCTCAGGATCGAACGTGCGCAGGGTGCCCGACAGCTCGAAGTCGTCGGGAATGATGTTGTAGCGGACGCCCCCGTGCACCGTGGCCACCGTCAGGATGGTGGGCGTGCGCGTCACATTGATCTGGCGCGCAGCGATCTGGTTGAAGGCCAGCACGATCTCGGCCTGCATCGAGGCGATGTCGATGCCCGACCAGGGGTTGGCGCCATGGGTCTGCCGGCCCTTCAGCTTGATCTGCCAGCGGTCGGACGCGGCCATCATCGGACCCGGCCGCCACATCAGCAGGCCGGGCTCGCCAGGCACCACGTGCAGGCCGAAGACCGCATCGACCTTCGGATTATCGAGGGCGCCCTCCTTGATCATCAGCGGCGCACCGCCCTCCTCGCCGACGGGCGGGCCCTCCTCGGCCGGCTGGAAGAGGAAGACGACCGTCCCGGGGATCTGGTCCTTCATCTTGGCCAGGACTTCCGCCGCGCCCATCAGGATCGCGACGTGGGCGTCGTGGCCACAGGCGTGGGCTACCGAGACCGTCGCGCCGTTGTAGGTCGCGGTGACCTTGGAGGCGAAGGGGACGCCTGTGTCTTCCTTCACCGGAAGCCCGTCCATATCGGCGCGCAGAGCCACCACGCCGCCCGGCTTGCCGCCCTTGAGGACGCCCACGACGCCGGTCTTGGCGACGCCCGTGCGCACCTCGATCCCCAGGCTGCGCAGATGGTCGGCCACCAGCTTGGCGGTCCGCACCTCGCTGTTGCCCAGTTCCGGATGCTCGTGGATGTCGCGCCGCCAGGCGACGACCTTGGGCTGGAGCGCCTTGGCCGCGTCGAACACGGGCTTGTCAAAGGACTGGGCGCCCGCCGGCGCCGCAGCGGCCATCGCCACGACGGCGACCGCCGCCATCCACATATGCTTGCCCATGGAACTGCCCCTCAAGGTCTGATGATGCGCCCGCCGGTCGTGGGACTGGCCACGCCCGTTGTGCTCGGGAAGGTGATGGGCAGCCCGCGCTTCACACGGGCGCCCAGGAAGGCGAAGGCCTCGGCCTCGATGGCGTCGCCGCGCCAGCCATGGTCCTCGGCCGGCCGCACGGGGGCCGACAGGCGCTCGGCCAGCGCCTTCATGATCTCGGGATTGTGGCGTCCGCCGCCCGTGACGATCACCTGGTTCGGCTGGCCGCCCAGGGCTTCGAAGCCCAGCTTCACGGCCTCGGCCGTGAAGGCGACGAGGGTCGCCGCGGCGTCCTCGAGCTGCAGCGCCTCCAGCGGCTCCAGAGAAAAGTCGTGCCGGTCCAGCGACTTCGGCGGCGCCCCCTGGAAGTACGGATGCGCCAGCAACGCACGCACCACGCCCTCGTCGGCGCGCCCCACGCTGGCGTACTTGCCGCCGGCGTCGTAGCGCCCCGCCCCGCGCGCCTGAACCAGCAGGTCGAGCATGCCGTTGCCGGGGCCTGTGTCGAAGGCGGTGAAGTCGTCGCCGCCGGCCCACCAGGTCACGTTGGCCACGCCGCCGATGTTCAGCACCGCCAGCGGCGGCGAAAGCTTCGAATACCTTGCCCTCACCACGTGATAGACGGCGGCCAAGGGCGCGCCCTCCCCGCCCGCCGCGACGTCGGCGATTCGGAAGTCGCAGGCCACCGGCCGCCCGCAAAGCTTGGCCAGCATGCCGGCGTCACCCAGCTGGACTGTGCGACCGACCACGCCGTCTCTTGGCCGCTCATGCAGCACCGTCTGGCCATGCATCGCCACGAGGTCGAGGTCGGGCCACGCCAGGCCGTTCTCCTGCAGGAAGGCCTCGGCGGCGGCGAAATGCTCCTCGGCCACCATCTCGGCGGCGTGCAGGAAGATCGGCGGTTCGGGCGCGCCGCGCTCCCAGGCCAGCGCCTGGCGGGTCGCGGCCTGGACGACGTCGCGCGTGGCGTCGGTCAGCTTGCGCTCGCCCGCCGGCCCGAAACCGAAGATCGTCTCGCCATCGGTGTCGAGCACGGCCATGTCGACCGCGTCGAGCGACGTCCCCGTCATGAATCCCAGCACGAGCATGGCCGACTTGACTGCCATGTCCGCGAACCGCTAGCTAGCCCGCGATGATCGGACCTGCCGCCCGCACTGGCCGCTATTACCGCCTGCCCCTCTAGCAGGCGTCCGATCCCACGCGCCTGCCACCCTGGCCGGCGCGCCTTCCCAAATCCGAAGACCGCCGGCTCTCCTCAAGTCACCCGGAGCCTGCCATGTCCCTCGATATTGCGTCCCTCGCTGTGCTAGAGCGCCCCGCGCCTGGCCCTGATGCGCCCGACCAAGAGATTCCAACTGCGATGACCGAGACCGCGTTCAAGTCCGACTTCCTGAAGGTCCTGCAGGAGCGCGGCTACATCCACCAGATCACCCATCCGGCCGAGTTGGACGAGCTCGCGGCGAATGGTGTCGTCACCGCCTACATCGGGTTCGACGCCACGGCGCCGTCGCTGCACGTGGGCTCGCTGATCCAGATCATGATGCTGAAGCGTCTGCAGGAGACCGGCCACAAGCCGATCGTGCTGATGGGCGGCGGCACCACCAAGATCGGCGACCCGACCGACAAGGACCAGTCGCGCCCCCTGCTCACCGAGGCCCAGATCCAGGCCAATATCGCCTCGATCAAGACCGTGTTCGCCAAGTTCCTGACCTTCGGCGACGGCCCCACCGATGCTGTGATGGTCGACAACGACGAGTGGCTGTCGAAGTTCGGCTACGTGGAGTTCCTGCGCGACTACGGCGTGCACTTCACCGTCAACCGCATGCTGGCGTTCGACAGCGTCAAGGCACGGCTCGAGCGCGAGCAGCCGATGACGTTCCTCGAGTTCAACTACATGCTGATGCAGTCGGTGGACTTCCTGGAACTGGCCCGCAAGCGCGGCTGCGTGCTGCAGATGGGCGGCTCGGACCAGTGGGGCAACATCGTCAACGGCGTGGAGCTGATCCGCCGCGTCGAGGGCAAGCCCTCGTTCGGCCTGACCACGCCGCTTCTCTCGACAGCGTCGGGCCAGAAGATGGGCAAGACGGTGGGCGGGGCCGTGTGGCTGAACGCCGACATGCGCAGCCCCTACGACTACTGGCAGTTCTGGCGGAACACCGAGGACGCCGACGTGGGCCGCTTCATGCGCCTGTTCACCGACCTGCCGCTCGACGAGATCGCGCGCTTGGAGAAGCTGCCGGGCGCCGAGATCAACGAGGCCAAGAAGGTGCTGGCCAACGCCGCCACGACGATGCTGCACGGCGCGGCCGAGGCCGAGAAGGCCGCGGCCGCGGCGCAGGCGGCCTTCGAACAGGGCGCGCTGTCGGCCGACCTGCCGACCGTCGAGGTGGCGACCGGCCTGCTCGAGGCCGGCGTCCAGCTGGCCGATCTGGCGGTCACCGCGGGGCTGGCCGGCTCCAAGGGCGAGGCCCGTCGCCTCGCCCAAGGCGGCGGCCTGCGCGTGAACGACAAGGCCGAGCCGGACGCCAACCGCACGATCACGTCCGCCGATCTGGCGAACGGCGTCGTGAAACTGTCGGCCGGCAAGAAGAAGATCGTGCTTGTGAAGCCAGTGTGACGCCCTTCCCTCCCTTGATGGGGAGGGACAGGCCGCGCCAGCGGCCAGGGTGAGGTAGTAGGGGCCGGGACGCAGGCGTGTGGGATGATCGGCACTCCCTCACCCTGCTCGCCTCCGGCGAGCTGTCCCTCCCCATCAAGGGAGGGAAAAGGAGACGCGATGACGACCGTGACCGAAGGGGCCGCCGCGCCCGACTTCAACCTCGAGACCCCGGACGGGCCGGTGCGCCTGGCCGACTTCGCCGGCAAGATGGTGGTGCTCTATTTCTACCCCAAGGACGACACCTCGGGCTGCACCAAGGAAGCCCAGGAGTTCACGGCGCTCGCGTCCGAGTTCGCCAAGGCGGGCGTGACGGTGGTGGGCGTGTCCAAGGACAGCGTCGCCTCGCACAAGAAGTTCGCCGCCAAGTACGACCTGGGCGTCAAGCTGGGGTCGGACCCTGAGGGCGTCGTGATCGAGGCCTACGGCTCGTGGGTCGAGAAGAGTCTCTATGGCCGCAAGTACATGGGCATCGATCGCTCCACCTTCCTGATCCAGGACGGCAAGATCGCGAAGGTCTGGCGCAAGGTCCGCGTGCCCAACCACGCCCAACAGGTTCTGGATGCCGCAAAAGCGCTCTGAAGCGTGGCTGTAACCGATAAACGATGTTCACCTGCGGCCGCTGGTCGCTTTGGGGTCGATTGGCCCCTTAACCACCTTGCATGCCCGAAAAAAGTCGTCGCATATCGCGGCCACCGAGGGATGGGGACTCCGGCGGCAGTATGAAGAGCTTCACGCAGCTTCGGCGCTCGCTTGTAGAGCTATTTCCTGAGCGGCACCTCTACGTCCGCTCGGGCGGGGCCATGAAGGCCTTCGTTCTCACCACCAAGAAGCAGATGGTCCTGGCCGGCGGCGTCGCCGCGAGCGCGCTCTGGATGGGCGTCTGCACCGCCGCGATGCTGGTCAATCTGATGTCGGCGTCGGCCGCCGACCGCGAGATCGCCAAGCTCAAGTCCCAGTCCGAGCGCTACGTGGCCGACCGCCAGGCCCGGCTGGACAGCGCGATGGCCCGCCTGAACGCGGCCAGCGGCTCGAACACCGACATGGCCGCCTCGATGGAGAAGCGCCACGCGGCCCTGGCCCTGCTGCTCACCGACATGAAGGGCGCGCCCGGCGCGGCCGAGGCCCTGACGCCCGCCATCACCCGCGCCCTGGCCCAGGCCGACGCCAGCCCGGTTCGTCGGGTGGAACAGGTACGGATCGGCCAGGAACAACTGCTGGAAGCGGCCGACTCTTTCGCCAAGAGCCGCGCCGACCGCCTCCGCATCGCCTTCCGCATGGCGGGCCTCTCGCCGTCGACGTTCGTCGACCGCGGCGCCGCCCTCGGCGGGCCGTTGATCGAATCGAAGGATCCCCGCGCCCTGGCCGCCGTGCTGGACGTGGACGAGGACTTCGCCATCCGCATCCATCGCGCCGCCCGCGACCTGAACGAAGCCGAGTCCCTCGCCGAGGCGGTCGACGACCTGCCGCTGGCCCGACCCACCGCCGGCGGTCCGCAGACCAGCGGCTTCGGCGTCCGCTTCGACCCATTCACCCGCCGACCGGCCTATCACTCGGGCCTGGACTTCTCGGGCGCCCACGCCACGCCGATCTATGCGACCGGCCCGGGCGTGGTGGCCTACGTCGGCCGCCGGTCAGGCTACGGCAACGTTGTCGAGATCGATCACGGGCGCGGCCTCAAGACCCGCTACGCTCACCTCTCCGGCTTCTCCGTCAGCCCAGGCCAACGCATCGGCGTCGGACAGCGCATCGCGGCGATGGGGTCGACCGGGCGATCCACTGGGACCCACCTCCACTATGAGGTATGGGTGAACGGACGGGCCCAGAACCCGGGCCGTTTCCTCAAGGCCGGGCAGTATGTTCTCCAGAACGACTAAGGACGCCGCTCCCGAAGCCCCATCCCAGCCGCGCAAGCTGTCGGCCGCCTCGCTGGTGGCCGAAGACGTCCGCATCACGGGCAATCTCGAGACCGCCGGCGATCTGCACCTGGACGGCACGGTGGACGGCGACCTGCGCGTGGGCCTGCTGGTGATCGGCGAGACGGGCAGCGTCTCGGGCGCGATCCACGCTGACGCCGTCGAGGTCCGCGGACGCGTCACAGGCGTGATCTGCGCGCGCCGCGTCAAGCTGTGGTCGACCGCCCGCGTGGACGGCGACATCAGCCACACCGAACTCTCCATCGAAGCCGGCGCCCACTTCGAAGGCCGCAGCCTGGCGCTGGTCCCGCCCGTCCAGCAGGCGCTGGAAGGCCCCGCCGCGCTCAGCGTCGCGGCGGAGTAGCTACTCCCGCGTCGCGCCCACCCGCTGCGCCAGCGCGGCGCCCATGAACTGATCCAGGTCGCCGTCGAGCACCCCTTGCGTGTCCGAGGTCTCCACCTCGGTGCGCAGGTCCTTCACCATCTGGTACGGCTGCAGGACGTAGCTGCGGATCTGGTGGCCCCAGCCGATGTCGGTCTTCTGGTCTTCCACCGCCTGGGCCGCGGCCTCGCGCTTGGCCAGCTCGGCCTCGTAGAGCCGGGCCTTCAGCTGCTTCCAGGCCTGGTCGCGGTTCTGGTGCTGCGAGCGCTGGTTCTGGCAAGCCACGACGATGCCGGTCGGGATGTGCGTCAGGCGGACCGCCGAGTCCGTCTTGTTGACGTGCTGGCCGCCCGCGCCCGAGGCCCGGTAGGTGTCGGTGCGCACGTCGGACGGGTTGATCTCGATCTCGATGGTGTCGTCCACCACCGGATAGACCCACACCGACGCGAAGCTGGTGTGGCGCTTGGCGGCGGCGTCGAACGGCGAGATGCGGACGAGGCGGTGGACCCCGCCCTCGGTCTTCAGCCAGCCGTAGGCGTTCGTGCCCTTGATCTGCAAGGTGACCGACTTGATCCCGGCCTGTTCGCCCGAGGTCTCTTCCAGGAAGTCGACCTCCATGCCGTGCGCGTTGGCCCAGCGGGTGTACATGCGCAGCAGCATGCCGGCCCAGTCGTTGGACTCGGTGCCGCCGGCGCCGGAGTTGATTTCCACGAAGGCGTCGTTGCCGTCGGCTTCGCCCGAGAGCAGCGCCTCGAGTTCGGCGCGGCTGGCGCGCTCCTTGATCGCCTTAAGCTGTGCGATGGCCTCGGCGTAGCTGTCCTCGTCGCCCTCGTCCTCGGCCATCTCGGCATAGCCGATGGCGTCGGTGAGGTCGCGCTCCAGCGACTGCACGGCCTCGACCTGGGCGGCCAGGCGCGAGCGCTCGCGGCTCACGACCTGGGCCTCGGACGGCCGGTCCCACAGGCTCGGGTCCTCGACCCGGGCGTTCAGTTCGTCGAGTTTGCGGAGGGCAGGTTCCCAGTCAAAGACGCCTCCTGAGCAGTTCGATCGACTGCTCGATGTCGGCCTTGGCGGCCTCGACATCCGCTCTCATGGAGAGACTCCCAAAACGTGAGCCGCGGGCTCTAGCCTGCGCTGCCCGTCAGCACAAGCGGCCCGCCGCCATCTTCGCCGCCGTGGGCGCCTCATGATTCAACCGCCGAGAGCGCGGAGATCCGCAGAGCGGCCATGCGGTCCGGGTCTCTCGGCATGTCTCCGCGCGCTCCGCGGTTTCGATAGCGACGCCCAAGCGACCTCAGAACAGGTCGGACAGGTCGTCCTTCTTCTTCGGCGGCGGCGGGGGCGGCGCGACGGCCGCGGCGGCGTTGGGCGCGCCGGTCACCTGGCCGTTGCCGAACACCTTGTCGTAGGGCTGCGGACCCGAGGGCGTCCCGGCGGCGCCCAGTCCCACGGTCGAGGCCGCCGGCTCGGTGCCCGGCCGGAACGCCTCGCGGATGCCCCGGATCGAGGCGTACTTCGCGTTCGACGGCGCCTTGAACGGCTCGGCCGGCTTGTCCTTCAGCGCCTCGGTCATGAATTCGGTGAAGATCGGCACGGCGGCGACGCTGCCGGTCTCGTTGTTCCCCAGGCTGCGGTTGTCGTCGAAGCCGATGTAGACGCCCACGACGAGGCGCGGCGAGAAGCCCATGAACCAGGCCGAACGGTAGTCGTTGGTGGTGCCGGTCTTGCCGCCCAGGGGCTTGCCGATGGACGAGGCCTGGGTCGCGGTGCCGCGCAGCACGACGCCTTCCAGGAACGAGGTGACCTGATAGGCGGTGATCGGATCCATGACCTGCTCGCCGCCACGCGGAATCCGCGGGCTCTCGCCGCCGGTGAAGCCACTGGTGCAACGGTCGCACTCGCGACGGTCGGCGCGCCAGATCACCTTGCCGTTGCGGTCCTCGACCACCTCGATCAGGCGGGGCTGCACCATCTTGCCGCCGTTGACGAAGGTCGAGTACGCGCCGGCCATCCGGTAAACCGTGGTCTCGCCCGACCCCAGGGCCATGGCCAGGACCTTGTCCATCTTCTTGGTCACGCCCATCCGGATCGCGAGATCCGAGATCTTGGTCATGCCGACGCTCTGGGCCAGGCGCACGGTCATGGTGTTGCGCGACAGCTCGAGACCCCGGCGCAAGGTGAGCGCGCCGTAGTAGTCGCGGCTGTAGTTCTCGGGGCTCCAGGACTGACCGCCGAAGCCCTTCAGGGTGATCGGCGCATCCATCACCGTGCTGGCCGGCGTGTAGCCACTCTCCAGGGCCGCGGCGTAGACGATCGGCTTGAACGACGAGCCGGGCTGGCGCAGCGCCTGGGTCGCGCGGTTGAAGCTGGACAGCGAGAACGAGTACCCGCCCACCATCGAGACCACCCGGCCGGAGTACGGCTCCATCGCCACCAGCGCGCCGTTCACCGCCGGCACCTGCTTCAGCCGCCACGGGCCTCCGTCCTTGGCGGGTTCGACGAACACCAGGTCGCCGACGCCGATGCCCTTCCCGGCCCGGGCCCAGCTGATGTCCTGGCCCGCGATCTGGCCTTCGTCGCCCTCGATCGTGCGCACCCGCACGGCTCCGCCCGCGACGCTCACCACCACCGAACGCTTCCAGTCCTGGCGCTCGCGCGGCTTGGTGGTCTTGCGCGCGACATCCTCCCAGCCGTCCAGCGTGGTGACGTGGCCGAAGGCGCCGCGCCAGCCGTGACGGCGGTCGTAGGTCTCCAGCCCGTTCATCAGCGCCTGCTTGGCCGCGCTCTGCAGGCGCGGGTCCAGCGTGGTGCGCATATAGTAGCCGCCGGCGTTCAGCCGCTCGTCGCCCAGCTCCTCCATGTTGAGGGCGATGCGCCGCACCTCCTCCACGAAGTAGTCGGCGTCGCGGTACTGCGAGCGGGACGGCGCCGGCTGGACCGTCAGCGGTTCCTTCATTGCCGCATCCGCCTCGGCGCGGGTCACCCAGCCCAGATCGGCCATCTGGTCGATCACCCAGTTGCGGCGCCCGATGGCGGCCCCGGTGCGGCGGATCGGATGGTAGTTGTCCGGCCCCTTGGGCAGGGCGGCCAGATAGGCGCTCTCGGCCAGGGTGAGCTCGCTCAGCGACTTGCCGAAGTAGTTGTAAGCGGCCGCGCCAACGCCATACGAGCGGTAGCCCAGCCAGATCTCGTTCATGTACAGCTCGAGGATCCGCTCCTTGGAGAGCGTCTGTTCGAGCTGGGAGGCCAGGATCGCCTCCTTCAGCTTGCGACCGATGGTCTGGTCGCTGGTCAGCAGGATGTTCTTGGCCACCTGCTGGGTGATGGTCGAACCGCCTTCCAGGCGCCGACCCTGCGCCAGGTTGATGACGTTCTTGGCCATCGCTCGGCCGAAGCCGCCGACGTCGACGCCGCCGTGTTGGAAGAACCCATGATCCTCGGCGGCCAGAAACGCCTGGGCCGTCTGGGCCGGAATGGCCTCGTAGGGCACGAAGATTCGGCGTTCACGCGAGAACTCGCCGATCAGAGTGCCGTCCCAGGCGTAGGCGCGGGTCGCGGTGGGCGGATGATAGTCCACCAGGTCGCCCGCATCGGGCATGTCGTGGAACAGCCACGCCGCATAGACGCCCATGGCCACGGCGGCGACGGCAATGAAGCTCAGCACCGCAATTCCGGCGATACCGAACCACCGCGGGGGGCTGGCCCGCTCGGGATTAGGCCGTTCCGGACTGCTGGGGGACGTCAAAACTGGGATCGGGCTCTCGGCGCTAGACCTGTCGTCTAGCCTGTGTCGTCGCGGGCGCCAACGGCCCGGCGACGATCCGCGTCAGCGCGACGCGACCTTCATGGGTTCGCCGAAGTGCGCGTCGATGGCCTGGGACACCGCCCGCATCAGCCGCGTGCGCGCCGCGGGATCGCGCAGCCGGGCCTCGTCCTCGGGATTGTTGACGAAGCCCATCTCGAGCAGCACGGCCGGAACGTCGGGGGCCAGCAACACCATGAACCCCGCGTCGCGGTGGCTGCGACGCAGCATGGGCGCCTTGCCCTCGATGTTGGCCACGAGCGTCTGGGCGAACACCGCCGAGCGGTTCCGCGTGGCCCGCTGGGTCAGGTCGAAGAGGATGTCGCGCACACCCTGATCGCCGGCCAGGCTGGCCTTCATGAACCAGTCGTCGCGGCTGACGAACCTGGTGGCCCGCGACGAGGCCTTGTCCGACAGCGTGTAGACCGAAGCGCCCTTGAGGTTGGTCTCGGGCGCCGAGTCCGAATGCAGCGAGATGAACAGATCGGCGTTGGCGCGCTGCGCCACGCGCACGCGGGTTTCCAGCGGCACGTAGACGTCGGTGGAACGGGTCAGCACGACCTTGTAGCGGCCCGAGCGGCCCAGCTGATCGGCCAGGGTCAGGGCGGCGGCGAGGTTGACATCCTTCTCATAGCCCATGGCGCCCTTGGCGCCGGCGTCGCGGCCCCCATGGCCGGCGTCGATCACCACCACCTTCTTCAGCGGCAGCGCGGGCTTCTTCACGGGCAGGAACTGAGCGCGGATCGCCGGCGACGGCTGGATCTTGGTCGGCGCAGAGGTCATCACCGCGCCCGGCGCGGCCGGCGCAGCGGACGCCACGTCGATCACATAACGATAGCTGGTCACGCCGTCGGCGGGCGGCAGCAGGAATCGGCGCTTGACCGACGCCGGGCCCGCCAGGTCCATCTGCAGCAGCGCCCCGCCCTGCCCCTTCTCGACCGTCCAGGCCTTCACGACGCCGCGGCCGGCGCCCTGCTGGGCCACGACGGTGTCGACGCCGTTCAGCAGCACCGCCACGCGGCGGTCCGCGGTCCCGTCGGACAGCACCTTGGCGCTGGTGACCCCGTCGAGTTCGATGACGAGCCGGGTTTCACGGGAGTCTCCCCCCATGCGAACCTTGAGCAGGCCCACGTTCTCGGTGGCGGCATGACCCACGGCGAAGACGGCGAGACCAACGGCCACGACGGCGCCGGCGACCAGCGCCCGCCCCCGCATCCGACCTGTCTCGCGCTTGTTGCCCCGCACCGTCCTAAAGCCTCGAAAAGACGAAGATTCGCAGAAAGCGATCGCAGACGCCATATAGAGGCGCGGCCCGTGGACAAAGGGTTAACGAGGTGTTGCGGCCCCGCACACCTCTTCTCTCCCATAACGCGAGCACTGGCTTTCCTTTTGACGCCCAGTGTTGCAATGTCCGGCCGCGCCGCGCCGGAGCGCCCGTATCGGGCCCGAACGCGACGCGCCATAACCAACCGGCGTCGGCTCCGGCCGTGTACTCGGCAGCGACGCCCCCTCCGATCCGCGCCCCTCGGGACACGGCCTAGGAACACACCCGATGAGCTGCGCAGCTCGAGCCACCTTTGGCCCCAAGGCCGACCGAGACGCCGTTTCCGGCGCGCTCGCAGGTCACGCGCGCGCTCGTCCCATTTGCCGGCAGCGCCGGGCTTCAAACGCCCCCGCGCGCCGCGGAGAGACTTATGCCCAAGACGATGTTGATCGACGCAGCCCACGCGGAAGAGACGCGTGTGGTGGTCGTCGACGGGAACCGCGTTGAAGAGTTCGATTTCGAGAGCCAGAACAGAAAGCAGCTCCGGGGGAACATCTACCTCGCCAAGGTGACGCGCGTTGAGCCGTCCCTGCAGGCGGCTTTCGTCGAGTATGGCGGCAATCGCCATGGCTTCCTGGCCTTCAACGAAATCCACCCCGACTACTACCAGATCCCCCTCGCCGACCGCGAAGCGCTGCTGCGCGAAGAGGCCGAGGACCATGACGACGACGAGCGCCCCGCCCGCGGCCGTCGCGGCAGCCGCAATGGCGACGCCGAGGCGGAAGCGCATGGCGACGACGACGATGACACCGAAGCCCTGGGCTCGGACGACGACGACGACGTCATGGAAGAAGAGCTGGCGCGCCGCCGTCGCCGGCTGATGCGCCGCTACAAGATCCAGGAAGTGATCCGCCGCCGGCAGATCATGCTGGTCCAGGTCGTCAAGGAAGAGCGTGGCAACAAGGGCGCCGCCCTCACCACCTACCTGTCGCTGGCCGGCCGCTACGGCGTGCTGATGCCCAACACCGCCCGTGGCGGCGGCATCAGCCGCAAGATCGACACGGCCACCGACCGCAAGCGCCTGAAGGGCGTGGTCGCCAGCCTGGCCGTGCCGCAGGGCATGGGCCTGATCGTGCGCACCGCCGGCGCCAAGCGCACCAAGGCCGAGATCAAGCGCGACTACGACTATCTGCTGCGCCTCTGGGAGAATATCCGCGAGACGACGCTGCACTCGATCGCGCCCGCGCTGATCTACGAGGAAGAAGACCTCGTGAAGCGCACGATCCGCGACCTCTACGACAAGGATATCGACGAGGTCTGGGTCGAGGGCGAGGCCGGCTACAAGGAAGCCCGCGACTTCATGCGCATGCTGATGCCGTCGCAGGCCAAGAAGGTGATGGCCTATCGCGAGCCGACGCCGCTGTTCGTGAAGCACCGGGTCGAGGACCACCTCAGCCAGATCTACTCGCCCACCGTGCCGCTGCGCTCCGGCGGCTACCTGGTGATCAACCAGACCGAGGCGCTGGTCGCCATCGACGTGAACTCGGGCCGCTCGACGCGTGAGCGCAACATCGAGGCCACGGCGCTCAAGACCAACCTGGAAGCGGCCGAAGAGGCCTGCCGCCAGCTGCGCCTGCGCGACCTCGCCGGCCTGATCGTCATCGACTTCATCGACATGGATGAGTCGAAGAACAACCGCGCCGTCGAGAAGAAGCTGAAGGACGCGCTGAAGGACGATCGCGCCCGGGTCCAGATGGGCAAGATCAGCCCGTTCGGCCTGATGGAGATCAGCCGCCAGCGTCGCCGCACCGGCGTTCTGGAAGGCACCACCCACGTCTGCGAGCACTGCGCGGGCACCGGCCGGGTCCGCTCGGTCGAGTCGAGCGCGCTCGCATCCCTGCGGGCGCTGGAGATCGAAGCCCTCAAGGGCGGCGGCGAAGCGGTCCTGCGGGTTCCGCGGGCCGTCGGCCTCTACATCCTCAACGAGAAGCGCGCGCATCTGGCGCGGTTGCACGCGGCGCTGGGCCTGTTCGTCACGATTGTCATCGAAGACGAGATGTCGCACGCCGAGCACGTCATCGAGCGCACCTCGATGGAAACGCGGCCCGACCACGTCCCGCCCGCCGTCACGTCCGCCCAGGCCTATCAGCCGCTGACCGACGACGACGAGTTCGACGACGAAGCGGTCGATGAGGACGAAGACGAAGACGAAGAGGACGTCGAAGACGATCTCGAGCGCGAAGACACCGACGACGACGCAGCCCATGCGCGCAATCCGCGCGAGGAGCGTGGCCGTGACGACGACGAGGGCGCCCGCCGCGGCCGCCGGCGTCGGCGTCGAGGGCGTCGCGATGGCGAAGAGCGTCCGGAACGCACCAGCGAGCCCCGTGGGGATCGCGAGCCGCGCCCGGCTCGCGCCGAGAGCGACGAGGACCGCGAAAGCCGCCGCCGCCGCCGTGGCCGCCGCGGCGGCCGCCGGTCGCGCGACGAGTCCCGTCCGGTCGACGCGTTCTCGTGGGTGCGCCCCTGGGTGCCCTACGGCGACGATCCCTTCGTCTGGTACGACCCCGCGGAGGATCTGAAGCCGATCGCACCGTCGTCGGTCGAGCCGCCCCGCGCCGAGGCCGCTCCGGTCGCAGCCGAGGTCGCCGCCGCTTCACCGCAGGTGAAGGCTCGCGCCGCGGACGAGGACGACATCTGGGTGGAACTGCCCGAGGTCGAGGAAAAGCCGAAGCGCAGCCGCCGCAGCCGCAGCCGTGGCCGTGGACGCAGCGAGGAGGCTGCGGCCGTGGCCGAAGAGGTCCCGCCGCCGCCTGAGCCGGAGCCCGAAGCCGAAGTCGCGGTCGTCGAGACCGTGGCCGAAGCCCCGCCGGCCAAGCCGAAGCGTTCGCGCAGCCGCAAGGCCGCGGCTCCCGCAGCTGAGGCCGTCGCCGAGGCCCCCGCGCCCGAGGCGGTCGCCGAAGTGATCGAGGTCGCTGCGCCCGCCGCGGCCGAACCCGCTCCGGAACCCGAGCCTGCGCCTGCGCCCAAGGCGCCGGATCCGGCCGAGATCAGCGGCCCCGCGCCGACGCCGCGCAGAGGGTGGTGGCGACGCGGGTAACGGATTAGCATCCGGCCGGATCGGGGGGTGTCGGACTTAAGAGTGTCGAGCATGAATTCCCCTTTCCGGTCGGTTTCGCGTCTGGCGCTGACGGCGGCGCTCGCCGTCGGCTTCGCCATCGCGGCGAGCCCGGCCGCGGCCCAGTCGTTGATCCGTGACACCGAGATCGAGGAAATCCTGGCTCGTGACGCCGAGCCGATCCTGAAAGCCGCCGGCATCGACGCGAAGAGCGTCGAGATCGTGCTGATCGGCTCGAAGGAGTTGAACGCCTTCGCCGGTCCGCGGGTGATGGGTTTCAACACCGGCCTGATCCTGGAATCCGACGACCCCAACGAACTGCAGGGCGTCATCGCCCACGAAGTCGGTCACCTCGCCGCCGGGCACTCCGCCCGGCGCGGCGAGATGAGCTCGGCGGGCATGAAGCCTTTCCTGCTGACCATGGGCCTGGGCGTCCTGGCCGCGCTCGCGGGCTCGCCCGAGGCGGCGGCCGGCCTCGCCGGAAGCGCCAGCTACTTCGGGACACTTGGGGCCCTGGGCTACAGCCGCGAACAGGAAGGCCGCGCCGACCAGGCGGGGGCCGCCCTGCTCGACAAGGCCGGCCTGTCGGGCAAGGGCCTGGCCGAGTTCTTCGACAACTTCCGCTACCAGGAGGTCTTCGACGAGGCCCGGCGCTTCGCCTACTTCCGCAGCCACCCGATCTCGTCCGACCGGATCGAGTCCCTGCGCCGCAAGGTCGAGGTCCAGCCCAACTACAACAAGAAGGACAGCCCCGAGGCGATGGCCGAGCACGCGGTCATGAAGGCCAAGCTGGACGGCTTCCTGAACCCCGGCGTCGCAATCACCAAGTACGACGAGAAGGCCACCGACTATCCGTCGCGCTACGCCCGGGCCATCGCCTACTACCAGCTGAAGGAGCCCGACCGGGCCCTGAAGCTGGTCGACGCCCTCCTCCAGGAGCAGCCGACCAATCCCTACCTCTGGGAGCTCAAGGGCCAGATCCTGTTCGAGTTCGGCCGGACCGAGGAAGCCGAGACGCCCCAGCGCAAGTCGGTCGAGCTGAAGCCCGAGGCCCCGCTCCTGCGGGTCAACCTGGGCCAGACCCTGATCGCGCTCGACGACAAGAAGAAGGTGCTGGAGGGCGTGGCCGAGCTGAAGCGGGCCCTGACCCACGAGGAAGACAACGCCGTTGCCTGGCGCCTGCTGGCCGAGGCGCACGACAAGCTGGGCGAGGACGGCCTCGCCCGCCTGGCCACTGCCGAGTACAACTTCTACATCGGCGACAAGCGCCAGGCCCGCGTGTTCGCCATGCGCGCCCGCGAGATGCTGGCGCGGGGCACGCCCGAGTGGCGGCGCGCCACCGACATCGTGCTGGTCGCCGAGCCCACCCGCGAAGACCTGCGCGACCTCGCCCGCGAGGGTTCGGTGGCCGACAACCGGCGGTGAGCGCCCAAGCCTGTTCCTATCGGAACAGGCTTTGAACCCAAGTAAATGTGAGCGCGTCTTGGAACGGAAAACCGGCAACCACTTTTCCGCGACGCGCTCGCCCCTCAGACCTATCTGGACCCGATGAAGCGCTACGCCCCCCTCGCCGTCGCCATGACGGCCGCCCTCGCCCTTTCCGCCTGCCAGAAACAAGCCGACGCCGAGTTCGGCGCGAAGGTGCGCGCCTATCTGCTGGAACACCCCGAGGTTCTGGAGGAGATGGCGCTCAAGTTGCGCGAGAAGCAGACCCTGGCCGCCGCCAAGGCCAGCGCGGCCACGGTCAACAAATACCGCCAGCAACTCGAGCGCGACCCCCGCGACGTGGTGATCAACCCGAACGGCGAGTTCACCGTCGTCGAGTTCTTCGACTACCGCTGTGGCTACTGCAAGGTCGTGGCGCCAGAGATGGTCACGCTGATGCAGGAAAATCCGGACGTCCGCTTCGTCTTC
Organism: Phenylobacterium sp.; assembly: GCF_965284355.1. Taxonomy (NCBI): domain Bacteria; kingdom Pseudomonadati; phylum Pseudomonadota; class Alphaproteobacteria; order Caulobacterales; family Caulobacteraceae; genus Phenylobacterium; species Phenylobacterium sp. The sequence continues at coordinate 466,858 of NZ_OZ260078.1, forward strand.
AAGGAATTCCCGATCTTCGGCGAGGTCTCCGAGACCGCCGCCAGGATCGCGCTGACCGCCGAAGGCAAGACCAAGGGCCTGCAGCTCTACAAGGCCTTGATGGAGGATCGCGGCCTGGACGAGGCGGCGCTGGACCGTCACATGATAGAGGTCGGCCTGGATCCGGCGGCGGCGCGCAAGGCCGCCGCCAGCCCGGCGATCACCGAACAGCTCGACGACGTCCGCACCCTCGCCCAGGCGCTGGGCCTGCAGGGCACCCCGGCGTTCATCATCGGCGACTATGTGATTCCCGGGGCCGACCTCGACGCCGTGAAGGCGGCCATCGCCAAGGTGAAGGGCCAGAATCTGAAACGGCCCCCCGCCACGGCCCCAGGCTCCCCGACGTAAAGATCGGCCTCTGGTAGACTGCTTCGCGAAGAACCTCTCAGGGGAGTACGATGAGCGAACGGGTCGTGGTGATCGGGGCCGGAATGGCCGGGCTCTGGACGGCGATGGCGCTGGCCGGGCCGGATCGCGAGATCGTGGTGCTGGATCGCGACCCGCCGCCTCCCGAAGGCGGCGCCGATGCGGCCTTCGACGACTGGCAGCGCCGCGGCGTCGGGCACCTGCGCCATAGCCACGCGTTCCTGGCCCGCCTGCGCACCATCGTCCGCGACCGCCATCCGGCCCTGCTGGACGCCCTGCTGGCCGCCGGCTGCCGCGAACTGGGCTTCGAGGGCGGCCTGACGCCCAAGCACAAGGAAAACTACGTCCCGGCGCCCATCGACGCCGACCTGGCCATCCTGACCAGCCGTCGCACGACGCTGGAACTGGTGATGCGCCGCTACGCCGAGGGCCTGCCCGGCGTGACCATGCGGCCGCAGACCTTCGTGAAGGACCTAATCGTCGAGGCCGGCGCGCCGCCCCGCGTCACCGGGGTGCGCCTCGAGGACGGAAGCGAGCTGTCGGCCGATATCGTCGTGGACGCCGCGGGCCGCACCTCCAGCGCGCCTGATCACCTGGCGGCGGCCGGCGTGACCATTCCTGAGCAGTTCGAGCCCTGCGGAGTCATCTACTTCACGCGCCACTACCGCCTGAACCCCGGCTGCGAGGAGCCGCCGCGCACGCGGGCGGGCGCCACGGGCGACCTGGGCTACCTCAAGTTCGGGGTCTTCCCGGCCGACAACGGCTGCTTCTCGATCACGCTCTGCGCCCCCGAGGTTGAAGAAGAGATGCGCAAGGCGATCGTCGATCCCGAGATTTTCGACGCCATCTGCCGCGAACTCCCGGGCGTCGCGCCCTGGATCGATCCCGAGCGCGCCAAGCCCACCAGCAAGGTGTTCGGCATGGGCCAGCTGCAGAGCCGCTGGCGCGAGCTGACGCCAGGCGGCAAGCCCACCGTGCTGGGCTTCTATCCTGTGGGCGACAGCGTGGTGCGGACCAACCCGCTCTACGGACGCGGCTGCTCGTTCGCGGCGGTCAGCGCCTACCTGCTGGCCGACGCCCTGGCGGCGGCCCAACATCCGGCGGCGCGCCTTGCGGTCTATCGCGACGGTCTCGAGCGCGAGCTGCGGCCCTACTACGACGTGATGCGCAAGGCCGACCAGGGCGCCATCAAGCGCGCCCGCGCCGCCCTCCTGCCCGCCGGCAAGCCCAGCCTGCGCAGCAAGGTGATGCGGAGCTTCCTGGAGGACGGCGTCGCCATCGCCATCCGCGAGGATGTGGAGCTGATGCGCGCCTTCCTGAAGGGCTTCCACATGCTGGAGCACCCCGAGGCGTGGCTGAAGAAGCCGGCCAACCTGGCGCGGATCATGAAGGTCTGGGCCCGCGGCAAGGCCCGGAACGCCGACCTCTACCCGGCCAAGGGCGGCCCGGATCGCGAAGAGATGTTCGAAAAGGTGGGCGTCTCGGCGAACGCCGACCGCGAACGGCTGCAAGCCGCCGCGTAATCTTCCTCTCCCACTCCGTGGGAAAGGAAGCGGCTCGGCTTGACCGCCCTGACGTAAGGGGCGTTCCCTCCCTCCCGAAGACTTCCCCGGGAGGAACGAGATGTCGGACTACAAGCTCTTGATCAACGGCGCCCTGGTGAACGGCGACGCTATGCTCGACGTGGTGAACCCGGCCACCGAGGCGGTGTTCGCCACCTGCGCCCGCGCCTCGAAGGCCCAGCTGGACCAGGCCGTCGCCGCCGCGCAGGCCGCCTTCCCGGCCTGGAGCAAGACCTCGATCGACGAGCGTCGCGCCCTGCTGCTCAAGATCGCCGACGCCATCCAGGCCAACCTCAACGACCTCGCCCGCCTGCTGGTCCAGGAACAGGGCAAGCCGCTGCAGGACGCCATGGGCGAGATCTTCGGCGCCGCGGCCTTCTTCCGCTACTTCACGACGCTCAGCCTGGATGCCCGCGTGGTCAGCGACGACGCCACCAGCCGCGTCGAGGTGCGTCGCAGGCCCCTGGGCGTCGTGGGCTGCATCGTGCCGTGGAACTTCCCGATGATCCTGATGGCGTTCAAGGTCCCCGCGGCCCTGCTCGCCGGCAACACGGTGATCGTGAAGCCCGCGCCGACCACGCCGCTGACTGCCCTGAAGCTGGGCGAGATCATCAAGGACATCGTCCCGCCGGGCGTCGTGAACATCATCGCCGACAACAACGAGCTGGGCGGCGAGATGACCAAGCATCCGGGCATCCGCAAGATCAGCTTCACCGGCTCGACCGAGACCGGCAAGAAGGTGATGGCCAGCGCCGCCGACGCGCTGAAGCGCATCTCGCTCGAGCTGGGCGGCAACGACGCCCTGATCGTGCTGGACGACGTCGACCTCAAGGAAACGGCCCCCAAGGTTCTGGGCGCGGCCATGCAGAACGCCGGCCAGGTCTGCATCGCGGCCAAGCGCATCTACGTCCACGAGAGCATGTACGACGCGATGTGCGATGAGCTGGCCCGCTTGGCCGGCGAGATGGTGGTGGGCGACGGCCTGGAACAGGGGACCCAGATGGGCCCGCTGCAGAACAAGGCCCAGTTCGAGAAGGTGCTGGGCTTCATCGAGAGCGCCAAGAAGGACGGCAAGGTCATCGCCGGCGGAGGCCGCAAGGGCGACAAGGGCTATTTCATCGAGCCCACCATCGTCCGCGACATCACCGACGGCGCCAAGCTGGTCGACGAGGAGCAGTTCGGCCCGGTCATGCCGGTGATCAAGTACTCCGACCCGGCCGAAGCGGTGGCCCGCGCCAACGCCTCGATCTACGGCCTGGGCGGCTCGATCTGGGCCAAGGACACCGAGAAGGCCTGGAGCCTGGCCGAGCAGATGGAGTCCGGCTCGGTGTGGGTGAACAAGCACGCCGACCTGCAGCCCCACCTCCCCTTCGGCGGCTCGAAGTTCTCGGGCATCGGCTCCGAACTGGGCGAGGAAGGCCTGAAGGAGTTCACCCAGGTCCAGGTCCTGAACATGGCCCGCTAAGGGCCCAGGCGGGCGGCGCTGCAGGCGCCGCCCTCCGCTGCCGCCACACCGTTGTCAGCAGCCCCGCCCTAGTGTCTCGCCCACGGCAGACATGAGGGAGACCCGCCGATGCTCACCGGACGTTGCCACTGCGGCGCGATCACCTACGAGATGGGCGAACAGACAGTCCATCACACCCTGTGCCACTGCACGGACTGCCGCCGCTCGGCGGGCGCGCCCATGGTGGCCTGGGGCATGGTCCCGGCGGACCAGATCACCATCCATGGCGCGCCGCACGTCTACGCCTCGTCCGAACACGGCCGCCGCCACTTCTGCCCCGCCTGCGGCACGGGTCTCTTCTACACGAACGACGAGATCTTCCCTGGCCTCATCGACGTCCAGACCGCCACCCTCGACGACCCCGCCGCCCTGCAACCCACCGCCCACATCCAGGTCGCCGAACGCATCGCCTGGATGGCGACCGCCCACGGCCTCCCCGCCTTCGACCGCTATCCGGGCTGAGCGTGCGGCTCGGTCAGGGTCCCGGGGCTTCGGAGGCGGACACCGGGGCGGACCCTCGGAGCTCCGGGTCGAGCGGCCTATCGCCGCCGCCGCTGCGCCACCATCGGATGCAGGAGACCGCCGTGATAGGTCACCACCCCGCACATCCGGTCTGCCGCGCCTGAGAGCGCTGCGTTGTAGATAACGTCGCCCTCGCGCGATCCCACGACCATCCGCACCGTCTGGCCGCTGACGGTGAGGCTTCGCACCACGACCGGCGCGGTCCGCACGGGTGTCAGGGTCCCGGCATACTGCCCGTCGAGCCGGCCGACCGTCAGCAGGCCGAAGCTCGGGATGCCGCCCACGTCCATATAGACGTCCCACAATCCGGTCAGGTCCGGTTCGCCGGCAGGCGCCGCGGCGCTGGGGCCGCAGGTCGTCTTCAGGACCGTCGCGTCCTGCGCCAAGGCCGCGGCGGGAAGCGCGGTGACGAGCATGAGGGCGCAGGCAAAGAGTTGGTTTCGCATCTGATCTCCGATGGGGTTGCAGTCGCCCCGTCTCGATCAGCTCCTCCGGCCGGCGACAACGGCCCATTCCGCCAATGCCATTGGCGGGCCCAGGATTTGCGGCAATGCCACACGCCGCCTGGGGCCGTCGCGTCGACATCGCCTCCCGGGCCCGGTCAGGCGTCGCGCGTCTCCAGGCCCGAGCGGACGGCCGCGAGATAGGTTCTGCCCACCGGCACCGTCAGGCCGCCGGCGAGATCGATGAGTGTCTGGTGTCCCTCGCGGCGCAACCCCGCGACCGCCTCGCGGGCGACCCACCAGCGCCGGTGCGCCTGAAGGCCGAGCTGCGACGGGAGCAGTTGTATGGCCTCGCTGAGCTGCATGGAGACGAGCGCCGAACCGCGGCGGGTGTGGACCATCACGTAGTGATCCTGCGCCTCGAGGGCCACCAGGTCGCGGCCCAGCCGCTCGGGAACCCGCGCGAAGAACCGGTCGACGTTCAGGTCTTCCGCCGGCGGCGCGGGCCGGGCCTGCGCCAGCGAAGGCCACGACGCGATGCCGCTGATGACCAACTGGACCGACGCGACCGAGGCGTAGAGCGACACCAGCTCTCGCGGCGGCGTCGACCGGGCAAAGACCATATCGAGCGCCCAGGCCACGACGAACATCATCGGCAGGGTCGACACCAGTCCCACGATCACGATCGCCGCCACGATCGGCAGGCGCGCGAACGGCCGCGCCGGACGAAGGAACTGCAGGGTGGCGACCGCCAGTCCGTAGCCCACCGCCACGAGCGCGAACCAGAAGGCGTAGCGTGCGGGCGCCGCCAGCGACTGGAACGAGCCGAACGGCCCCGCGAATCCCAGGAACGTCCCCAGCGCGATCGCTCCGTAGGCGCTGGCGAAGCGCGGAGAGGTCCAGGCTCGAAGGAAGGTCGATGACATCTTACGCCCTGACAGAGGCGACCGAAGGACCTTAGATCAGCCCGCTCAGCGGAGACGACGGATCCGCGTACATCCGCTTGCCCATGCGGCCCGCCAGGAAGGCCTCGCGCCCGGCGATCACCGCGTGCTTCATGGCGACCGCCATGCGGATCGGGTCCTTGGCCTCGGCGATGGCCGTGTTCATCAGCACCGCGTCGCAGCCCAGCTCCATGGCCACCACCGCGTCCGAGGCCGTGCCGACGCCGGCGTCCACCAGCACCGGCACCTTCGTCTGCTCGATGATCAGGCCCAGGTTCAGCATGTTCTGGATACCGCGGCCCGAGCCGATCGGGGCCGCCGCCGGCATGATCGCCGCGGCGCCCGCGTCCTCCAGCTTCTTGGCGTAGACCGGGTCGTCCGAGCAGTAGACCATCACCTGGAAGCCGTCGGCGATGAGCAGCTTCAGCGCCCGCAGGGTCTCTTCCATGTCGGGCAACAGGTGCGCCGTTTGCGACAGCACCTCCAGCTTCACCAAGTCCCAGCCGCCCGCCTCGCGCGCCAGGCGCAGGGTGCGGACCGCGTCCTCACCGGTGAAGCAACCCGCAGTATTGGGCAGATACGTGAAGCGCTCGGGCTTCACATAGTCGGCCAGCATCGGCTGGTTGGGATCGCTCAGGTTCACCCGGCGCAGCGCCACGGTGACGATCTCGGCCCCGGCCGCCTCGGCGGCGGCGGCGTTCTGAGCGTAGTCCTTGTACTTGCCCGTGCCCACGATCAGGCGCGAGGTGAAGGTGCGGCCGGCGACCGTCCAGGTTTCGTTCGAATTGTGGGTCGAGCCGTCCACGTCAGCCGCCTCCGATGAAAGCTACGATCTCGATCCGGTCGCCGTCGGCTACCGGGGTCTTCTGATAGGCCGACCGGGGCACGATCTCCAGGTTTCGCTCGACCGCCACCTTCTTCGTATCCAGCCCCAGCGCCGCCACCAGGCCCGCCACGTCGGAAACACCCGAAAAGGCCCGGCTTTCCCCGTTGATCGTCAGTTGCACGCGTATGCTCCGTTCGCCTTGCTTGTGACCTTGGCCGGGGCCCGTTACAAGGGCCCGGAATCGCGCGGCGGAGCCGAATGCCGAAACCGATCTATGTGCTGAGCGGGCCGAACCTCAATCTCCTGGGGACCCGCGAGCCCGAGATTTACGGACATCAGACCCTGGACGACGTTCGTGGCCTCTGCGAGGCGCGCGCGAAGTCCAAGGGCTATGACGTCGTGTTCCGTCAGTCCAACCATGAGGGGCAACTCGTGGACTGGATCCAGGAGGCCCGTGAAAAGGCCTCGGCCCTCGTGCTGAACCCGGCGGCCTACGGCCACACCTCCATCGCCATTCTCGACGCCCTGAAGATGCTCGCCATCCCCATCGTCGAGTGCCACCTCTCGAACCCGGCCGCCCGCGAGGCGTTCCGTCGGGAGACCTATGTTTCGCTGGCCGCCACCGGGGTCGTCTCCGGCTTCGGGGCAGCGAGCTATGAACTGGCCGTCGAGGCCGCCGCGGGCCTTGTGGCCCGCTGAACCGAAGCAAGAACGGCGGGCCTCGCGGCCCGCTGGCACAGACTGAAAGACAAGGGCTGAACCATGCCGACCTCTTCCAAGGCGCCCGCCGATCCGTTCGACGCCCGCCTCGTGCGCAAGCTGGCCGACATCCTCACCGAAACCGGCCTCTCCGAGATCGAGGTCGAGCAGGGCGCGCTGAAGATCCGCGTGGCCAAGCAGGTGACCGCCGCGGCCGTGCATCACGTAGCGGCCCCCGCCCCGGTCGCCGCCGCGCCCGCCCCGGCGCCCGTCGCCGCTGCGTCCGCGCCGGCGGCTGACGCCGCGCCCGCGGTCGCCAAGGGCGAGCCGGTGAAGTCCCCGATGGTGGGTACGGTCTACCTGCAGTCCAACCCCGGCTCGCCCGCCTTCGTGAAGGTCGGCGACACGGTCGAGGCCGGCCAGACGATGTTCATCATCGAGGCCATGAAGACCATGAACCCCGTGCCGGCCCCCCGGTCCGGCAAGGTCGTCCAGGTCCTGGTCGACGACGCCACCCCCGTCGAGTTTGGCGAAGCGCTCGCCATCATCGAGTAGTTCGATGTTCGACAAGATCCTGATCGCCAACCGGGGCGAGATCGCCCTGCGAGTCCACCGCGCCTGCAAGGAGATGGGCATCTCCACCGTCGCCGTGCACTCCGAGGCCGACTCGTCGGCCATGTGGGTGCGTCTGGCCGACGAGAGCGTCTGCATCGGCCCGCCGCCGGCGGCCAAGAGCTACCTGCACATCCCGGCCATCATCGCCGCGTGCGAGATCACGGGCGCGCAAGCCGTACACCCGGGCTACGGCTTCCTGTCCGAGAACGCCCGTTTCGCGGAGATCGTCGAGGCCCACGGCTTCACGTTCATCGGGCCCAAGCCCGAGCACATCAAGATGATGGGCGACAAGATCACCGCCAAGCAGGCGGTGAAGGCCGCCGGCATCCCGGTCGTGCCGGGCTCGGACGGCGCCGTGACCACCGAGGAAGAGGCCTATGCGGCCGCCAAGGAGATCGGCTTCCCCGTCCTGATCAAGGCGGCGGCTGGCGGCGGCGGGCGCGGCATGAAGGTGGCCAAGACCGAGGCCGACCTCGTCGAGGCGGTGCAGACCGCCCGCGCCGAGGCCAAGGCCGCGTTCGGCGACGACGCGGTCTATATGGAGCGCTACCTCCAGACCCCGCGCCATATCGAGCTGCAGGTCATCGCCGACAGCTTCGGCAACGTCTGCCACCTGGGCGAACGCGACTGCTCGCTTCAGCGCCGTCACCAGAAGGTGCTGGAAGAAGCGCCCTCGCCCGCCATCGACGCCGCCGCCCGCGCCAAGATCGGCAAGGTGGTCGTGGATGCGGTGAAGGCCATCGGCTACCTCGGCGTCGGCACCATCGAGTTCCTGTACGAGAACGGCGAGTTCTTCTTCATCGAGATGAACACCCGCCTGCAGGTCGAGCACCCGGTCACCGAGGCCATCACCGGCATCGACCTGGTGCGCGAGCAGATCCGCATCGCCGCGGGCCTGCCGCTCAGCTTCAAGCAGTCGGACGTGGTCTTCGAAGGCCACGCTATCGAGTGCCGGGTGAACGCCGAGAACCCCAAGACCTTCGCGCCCTCGCCCGGCCTGGTCACCGACTATCACGCGCCCGGCGGCCTCGGCGTGCGCATGGATAGCGCGCTCTACGCGGGCTATTCGATCCCGCCCTACTACGACAGCCTGATCGGCAAGCTGATCGTGCACGGCCGCGACCGCGCCGAGTGCATCGCCCGCCTGAACCGCTGCCTGGGCGAGATCGTGGTCGGCGGCATCGACACCAACATCCCGCTCTTCCAGGACCTGCTCCACCAGCCGGACATCCTGAACGGCGACTACAACATCCACTGGCTCGAACGCTGGATGGCCAGCCAGGCTAGCTAGACGGCTTCCGGAAATCTGACGGTGACGCGGAGCCCCGGCTCCGCGTCGGTCAGTGTGATCTTCGCCCCGTGCCGCTCGACGGCCGCGGCCACAAGGCTGAGGCCCAGGCCGAACCCGTTCGGGTCATTGTTGCGACGATAGAACCGCTCGAACACGCGTTGGCGGTCGGCCGCCGGCACGCCCGGCCCGTCGTCGGCGACCATGACGGTGACGCCCCCGAGCTCGCGCACCGCCGACAGGCGCAGGCTGCCGCCGTTCGGAGCGTACTTCACCGCGTTGTCCAGCAGGTTGCTGACCATTTGGAATATCAGGTCGGGATCACCCTCGATATTCAGCCCAGGGGCAATGTCCGAGGACATGACCTGCCCCTTTTCCTCGGCGGCCGGCGCGTACAGTTCGGCCGCATCCTCGAGCAGCGCCGACAGGTCCACCTGCTCTTTCGGCAACGCGGGACCGCTTTCCAGACGCGCGATCCGCAGCAGCGCCTCGAACATCGACTGCAGCCGCCCCACCTCGTCCAGCGCCGCGCCGGAGCGCGCCCGGATCGTCTCTGGGTCATCTTCGCCCGCCAGCTCCTCCAGCTCGGCCCGCAGGCGCGTGAGCGGCGTGCGCAGCTCGTGGGCGATGTTGTCCGAGACGCGGCTGATCGAGGCCACCAGGCCCTCGATGCGCTCCAGCATCTGGTTCAGCGTGGCCGACAGCTGGTCGAAGTCGTCACCGCTGCCACGCAGCGCGACGCGGCCCGACAGATCGCCGGCAATGACGGCGCGCGCCGCGCGGTTGATCGATTCCAGGCGCTGGGAGACTGCAAAGGTCATCACAAGGCCCCCCAGCAGGCCCAACGCCAGGCTCATGCCCGCGCCCCACGACAGAACCTCCACGATGAGATCCTCGCGCTCGTCCAGGTCTTCGGTGTCCAGGCCGACCAGCAGGCGATAGCCGCCCTTCAGCGCCAGGTCGCGGACGACCGCCTCGTGCTCCTCCTCGGCGCCCGTGGCGTAGGTGCCGAATTCGTATCGGCGCCACTCGGGGCCGCGCACCTGGGGCCAGTCGGCCAGGTTTGCCGCGACGACCGCGCCGTTCGGCGCGATCAGCACGTGATACGGCATGCGCCCGATCGCCGCCGCGCGGCGATGCTCCAGCGCGCGGATCAAGGCGTCCCGGCCGCGGGCGTCGTAGGTGGCCACCAGCGCGTCGCTTTGGAGACGGATCGTCGTCTCAACCTGCCGCAGCGGCTGCCAGACTCCGGCGACGAAGGTCAGCCCCAGCATCAGGGCGACCGACACCGTGAAAACCGCCATGTAGCCCAGGGTCAGGCGAAGCGTCAGGCTGCGGAGCGGGTTGCGCCAGATCATGCGCGCAGGCTGTAGCCCATGCCCCGGATGGTCTGGAGCAGCGGCGGTTCGAAGTCCTTGTCGATCTTCTGACGCAGCCGGCTCACATGCTGGTCGATGATGTTGGTCTGCGGATCGAAATTGTAGTCCCAGACCGATTCCAGCAGCATGCCGCGACTGACCACCCGGCCGGCGTTGCGCAGCAGATACTCCAGCAGTGCGAACTCCCGCGTCGTGAGATCGATGGCCTGGCCGCGCCGCGTGACCGTGCGGGTCAGCAGGTTCATCTGCAGGTCTGCGAGGGTCAGTTCGGTGGTCTCCTGCACCACGCCCTTGCGCCGGCCCAGCGCCTCGACGCGGGCGATCAGCTCGGAGAGGGCGAAGGGTTTGGAAAGGTAGTCGTCGCCACCTGCCCGCAGGCCCTTCACCCGATTGTCCACGTCGCCCAGGGCCGAGAGGATCAGTACGGGTGTGCTGTCTCCCGCGGCCCTGAGCGTCTGCAGGATCTTCAGGCCGTCGACATTCGGCAGCATGCGGTCGAGGACGATGACGTCGTATGTCTCGGCGACGGCCTGGAACAGCGCCTGGCGACCGTCGGCCACGTGATCGACCAGCAGGCCCTCGGCTTTCAGGCCCTTGACCACGTGGCTGGCGACCCGTTCGTCATCTTCCACGACCAACACATGCATGGACGAACTCCGGCTGGCCCCTAGTCGCCGATCAACGGCGTGATCGCGCCGGTGCGCACATCGACCAGGACATCTCGGTCCTGCGCGCCGACCAGTTCCACCTCGTAGTAGTGGCGACCGCCACGGCGCTCCAGGCCGATCTCCGCGACTGTGCCCTTGGTAGCGTCCTCGACCATGGCGATGGTCTCGCTGAGCGTGCGCGGCGCCGTCTGGGCCGCCTTCAGCTGTTCGCCGATGACCGGCAGGCGAGCCGTGATGGGAGCCGACTGACTCACGATCCGCCCGGTGGACGCGTCGACCTTAGCGTGGATCGGCTTGCCGTTCTTCACCAGCTCCACCTCATAGACCATGTCGCCCAGGTCCATGTCGAACTCGGCGTCATAAGCCCGGGCGCCCAGTTCACGCTCAGCTGTGGCGACCGCCTGGGCCAGACTCACCTTGGGCCGGACCACCTGCGCGGCGGCCGGGGCCGACAGAGCCGCGAGGGCGGCGGCTGTCATGAAGATCATTCGAAACGTCATTGTGAATACTCCGCTTTTGTCCCCCACATCCCCGAAGATAGCGGCTCCAGATGGCCGCCGGCTTCGGGCCGCATGTGATTTCCGTCATGTTCGAGCCGCGCCGCCAGGACGACGGCCGAGAGGCGCGAAACGACTGCGTCGAGAGATAGTTCGTCCGCCCGCGCGGCCGGCAGAACCCGGGTGCGCGGGTCGAGTTGCAGAGCGATGGCGGCGGCGAGGTCGTCGACGTCCGTAGGCTCGGCAAGCACGCCATAGCGCCCGTCGCCCAGGACATCGGCCGCGTTGCCGGCCTTGCGCGAGGCCACCACCGGGACACCGCAGGCTATGGCCTCCAACAGGCTGTTTGACGCGCCTTCCCATAGCGACGGCAGCACATAGGCCACGGCGTGACGAACCAGTGGGAAAGGGTTGGTCACCTCGCCCTCGAAGCGGACGACCTGCGACAGGCCCAACATCCGCGCCCGCGCCGTCAGAGCGGTCTGCGCCCTAGGCGGCGCCGCGCCCAGCACCAGCAGGCGCAGGTGGGGATGGCCGGACGCGCGCAACTGGGCCAGGGCGTCGATGAGCGCCTCGTAGTTCTTCTGCCGGTGCAGACGGCCCACCGCCACGAGGTAGGGCGCTCGCTCCACAAGCCAGGGATGCCACGCTTGCGCGCCCGCCAGCCCCCGCACCGCCTCGGCGTCGACGCCGTTCGGCAGGATGTCGAGCCGGCGATCCCGCCGCGCGCGGCGAAACAGGCTGGCGGCGGCGATCTGGCGCGAGACGCAGACCAGCCGCGTGGCGTCGGCGGCCACCAGGCGCAGCCCCAGCATGCGCCCGAAGGCCTTGCCGTGGCTGACGTCGTTGCTGATCCGGTAGATGCGCGGCACGTCGGGCAGCCCGCGGAGCGCCGCCCACAGCGCCAGGTGCGCGTGGTTGCCCATGGAGACCGCCAAAGAGGCGTCGATCGTCCGCAATCGGCGGCGCAGGGCGGGTATGGCCGCTGCCAGGGCCAATGGGCGGGGCATGTCCAGGCTGCCGAGACACGTGATGTCCGGGCCGCGGAGGTCGGCGGCGAGCGCGCCGCCACGCAGGCAGACCACCTCCACGGGCACGCCACGCCGGCTCAGCGCATTGGCGAGATGGACGGTGTTGCGCGCGACGCCATCGCCGGCCAGGGCGCCGCAGAAGAGGACCACGGGACGAGAAGGAAGCATGCGCGTCCATGCCCCGCCCTGACTGACAGGCGCATTCGGGCAACATTTGATTTTGTCCATGTTGCGCGTCGCGGACCCCAGCGCCGCGAGCGTCGCGCCAATACTGATCCGGACGTCTGGCCCCCTCCCCGTCGGCCCACGCCCGCGCTAGACCGGGATCATGTCCGCGTTCGACGCCAGCGACCTGCTCGACTGCTACGCCCGCGGCGTCTTCCCGATGGCGGACGCGCGGGAGGACGCGCGGGTCTTCCTGATCGATCCTGAGCGGCGGGGCGTGCTTCCGCTGACGGGGTTCCATGTGCCCAAGCGTCTGGCGCGCACGGTGCGCGGCGATCAGTTCGACGTGAGAATCAGCTCGGCCTTCCATCAGGTGGTGCTGGCCTGCGCCGCATCCGGCCCGGGCCGCACGGAGACCTGGATCAACCGGCCGATCGAGCAGCTGTACCTGGAGCTGCACAACGTGGGTCACGCCCACAGCGTCGAGTGCTGGCAGGACGGCGAGCTGGTGGGCGGCCTCTATGGCGTCTCGCTGCGCGGCGCCTTCTTCGGCGAGAGCATGTTCTCCCGGCGGCGCGACGCCTCGAAGGTGGCGCTGGTGCACCTGGTGGCCCGACTGATCGGCGGCGGCTTCCGGCTGCTCGATGCCCAGTTCATGACCGAGCACCTCTCGCAGTTCGGCGCGCAGGAGATCTCGCGCGCGGCCTATCATCGCCGGCTGTCCGAGGCCCTTGAGGCCGACGGCGACTTCTACGTGGTGGGCGGCGCGGCCGCGTCGGCTTTCGGCGCGGGCTCGGACTTGGGCGCCGGCGTCGGGGCGGCGGGCGGCGTCACCTTCGGCGCGGGCGTGGCAGACGACACTGCCGCCGGCGAACCGGAAGCGGCCGGCAGGTCCAGCACCTTCGGCGCCTCGGTCACGGCCTTCGGCGCAGGCGTCGCGCGCGGCGCTGCGGCGGCGACCACGGGGGCGGAAGCCCTGCAGCTGATCGCCCAGGCGTCGTAGGTCGCGTGCTGCACCGGGTTGAGGCCCGGCGAGGCGGCGAACATCCAGCCCTTGAACGCCTGCTTAGGGGCCGGTGTCGGGCGGCCGGGCTGCGGCCGCGGCTGCGCGTCGATGGTCAGGTAGACGATCGAATCCTCGATCGGCTCGTCCGGCGCGGACCGCTCACAGGCTCGAACCGTGAAGACCAGGCCCTTCCAGCGCACCGGCGTGTTCACCCGCGCCTCGAACCGCAGGGTCTCGGCAGTCACCTTGTCCAGGGCCTGGATGACGGCGATGTCGTAGCGGTTGCGGCGGATCGGGGCGGCGACCGGCTTCTCGGCCACCTGCTCCTTCGGCGCCACGGCCGGGGCGACATCCTTTGCCTCCACCGGGGCGGCGGCGGCGGGCGCTGGGGCGGCGACGGTGGCGGGCGGCGCCTCTTCGGCGGCAGGGCCGGCGGGCGCGGGCGCGGCCTCAGGCGCGAGCGGCGCGGTCGGCGCCGTGGGCTGAGCGTCCACGATCCCCGCCGCCAGCAACGCGCCCAGCGCGACGCCCAGGCCGGCGCGACGCAGGTGATGCGGCGGGATGCGGTGCGCGCCCATGGGGCTTACTCCGGGGTCCAGGCCTCGTAGTCGCCGGTCGCGCGCTGGCGGTCGCCGCCGCGCGAGATCGCGCCCTGCGGCCGGCGGGCATAGATGGTGCCGGTCAGGTTGGGGAGATGCTCTTTCTCCCAGGGCTTGATCTTGAAGGGTTCGACCGTCGGCGGCTCGTCGAAGGTGTAGCGCAGCCAGCCGTGCCAGTCGGCCGTCACCTTCGAGGCGTCGGCATAGCCCTTGTAGATCACCCAGCGGCGCTTGCGGCCCTTGTCGTAGGCGTCGCGGGCGTCGCGCGCCTCGTAGTACTTGTTGCCCAGCTCATCCTGACCGACGAAGCGGCCGCGGCGGGCGACGGTGAAGTGGATGCCGGTCGTGGCGCCGTTCCACCAGGTGAAGATCGTCTTCAGTACGGACAAGTTGCGAGGCCTCTGGGGTCCTGAATGCGGCGCGACTATAGGCGGGCGCCCCAACAGCGTCCAGCACTCGCCCCGCGGCCTTTCGCCTGCAACATGTTGGGGATGAAGGGATCACGACACCCAACATCTATTGCCCGTTCACCACGAGCGCCCCTAGGCTAACCCGGTCAGGGAGTCGGGGCGCATGGGTAGCGAAACATCGCGCGCGGGAATCGAGGGGCGGATCCTGGAGCTGGGCGACCGGCTCGTGGAGGTGGCCGCCCCAGCGCATTTCTCCAATGCCCGGGTCGAAGCCTGGGTGGACTGGGCCGGCGGCAAGACCGACCTGGCGACGGCCATCCTTCACTATGCCTACGGCCTGGCCGGCAAGGCGCAGACCCAGGGCCTGACCAAGGACCTCAAAACCCGCACACGCTTCCGCGAGGCGATCACCGAGGCGATGATGCTGGGCGTCGTGGCGATCAAGCCCGCTGGCGCGGCCCTGAAAGTGCTCGAGCCGGGCGCGGCCGCGCTGGAGCGGATGACGGCCGCCCACCGCGGGCGCGAGGCCGCGCAGGCGGCGGCAGGCCTGATCTCGGCGCGCCTTCAGTCCGTGATGGACGCGGTCCTGCGCTGCGACGGCGACCCAGAAGCCTGCGCCGACCCGGCGCGCAACACGTCGCTGGCGCGCGCCGCTGAAGCGGCTCGCAGCGCCGGCGCGCCGGACAGTGCGATCCTGGAGGCCATGGCGCTGGCTCGGGCGGGCGAGGACGCCTGGATCTGTGCGCCTCCGCCCCCCGCCCCCGCCGCGCCGTTCGTGGCGCTCGCATCCGAGGGGCCGGCCGCGACCCGCGCCGCGTGGACGACCGGACGGCTGATCGCCGCGCCTGACGCCGCCCAGGCCGCCGCCATCGCCGAGGCCGCGGCGATGCCGACGGCCGGCGTGGAACTGATGGGCTTCTGGCGCGACGGCGCGTTCGACGAGGCCGCCTTCGCGGCCGCCGCCAACGCGGCGGCGATCGCCGTCGGCGCCGAGGCGGCGGGCGGCCCCGCGGTCCTGGCCCTGGCCGGCCTGGGCGAATGGCTGGTGGCGCACGGTTTCGACTACGACAGCGACGAGGGACGCGCCGCGGCTCGCAACCTGTTCCAGCTGGCGCACGACGCCATCCAGTCCCTCGACATCGACCTGCGGCTCGGGCTGGTGAACGACCCGGAACTGGCGCTCCGCCTCGGCGTCCGCCTCGACGGCGCGCCGTGGCCGGGTCCCGTGACCGTCGCCGAGACGGCCGACGGCGAGACGGTGCGGGTGATGGCTGAAGCCGCGATCCTGGGCCTGAAGGCTCTGGGCGCAGACCGGGCGGTGGCCCAGGCGGCGCTGCTCGGGTCGCGCAGCCTGGTCGATGCGCCGGCCATCAACACGGAGACCCTGGCCGCCCGCGGGTTCACCAGCCTCGAGATCGAAGCCGCCCAGGCCGAGCTGCCCTTCGCCCGCTCCCTACGCGATGCGTTCACTGTCCACGTGGTCGGCGAAGGCTTCCTGCGCGACGTCCTGGGCGCCGATGGCGACCAGCTGACGATACCCGGCTTCGACGTCCTCGGTTTCGCAGGCTTCACCGACGCCGAGGTGGCGGCGGCGGAAGCACACGTCCTGGGGTCCGACAGCCTGGCGCAGGCCGAGGCGCTCACCGAGGACCAACGGCGCGTGTTCCGCAGCGCCAGCGAGGTCCCCCTTGAGGCGCAAGCCGCCATGCTGCGCGCGCTCGCGCCCTCGCTGGACGTGACGCCGATGCTTGATGTCTCACTGCCCTGGGCCGCCACCCTGGCCGACGTCGAAGCCGCTCTCACAACCCCTGACTTGGCCGTACGGGTGCGGCGTGGCGCCGCGCCTGCCGCCCTGGCGCTGGCGATTCCGAGCGTCCCCGAGCTGCCCGTCCGCATGCAGGCGCCGATAGAGGAGCCCGTCATCCAGGAGCGGATCGTCGAGCGCGTGGTCGAGCGCGAGCGCAGCCGCCGGAAGCTGCCCGACCGGCGCAAGGGCTACATCCAAAAGGCGGCGGTCGGCGGCCACAAGGTCTACCTGCACACCGGCGAGTACGACGACGGCGAACTCGGCGAGATCTTCATCGACATGCACAAGGAAGGCGCCGCCTTCCGGTCGCTGATGAACAACTTCGCGATCTCGGTGTCGCTGGGCCTGCAGCACGGCGTCCCGCTGGAGGAGTTTGTCGACGCGTTTGTGTTCACCCGCTTCGAGCCGGCCGGCCCCGTGACGGGAAATGACACTGTAAAATCAGCGACTTCCATCCTCGACTACATCTTCCGAGAACTCGGTGTCAGCTACCTCGGCCGCAACGATCTCGCAAGCCCGGACTCGGCCGAACTGAACGCCGACGGGCTGGGCCGCGGCAAGGCTGACGGGGTCACCGCCGAAGAACCGGAACCCCAGCCGGCCTCACGGTTCATCAGCCGCGGGTTCGCCCGCGGCGCAGCGCCGGACAACCTCGTCTTCCTGCCGTCCGCAGGCCGCCCGGCCGGCCCGGCGGTGCTGGCCGAGGCCGAGGTCTGCGCGGCCTGCGGGGATATCGCCGTGGTGCGCAAGGGGCAGGCGCTGATCTGCGAAACCTGTGGCGCGCGGGCCGGCCGACGCGCGGACGACCAGACGGGCTAAGCCCTTCGAAGTTACCGCGATTTAAGTGGCGCCCGAGGCGGGATGCAGGCACAGGTGACGGCCTGACTGCAGGGATTGCCGAACGTCATGACGCGTTTCACCAAGTTCCTGGCCCCGACGGCCGTTCTCGTGGCGATCAGCGCGATCGCCGGGAACGCCGTGGCCGGCGACAAGGAGATTCCCCGTCAGAACTCGTTCGGCGGCAGCTGCGTGAAGTGCGAACTGGCGGGCCGCAACATGCAGGGCGCGCGGATCGTGGGCGCGAACTTCTCGGGCGCCAACCTGACCGGCGCCAACCTGCGCGACGCCAGATTCCATGCCTCGGTCTTCTCCGGCGCCGACCTGACCAAGGCCGACCTGTCCGACGCGGCCATGGCCGGCGCGGTGTTCTCGGGCGCGAACCTCACCAGCGCCCGCCTGCGCTCAACCGAGGTGAACGGGGTGGTGTTCTCCACCGCCAACCTGACCAAGGCCGACCTCAGCGACGCCGAGGCTTCGGGGGCAGTGTTCCGCAAGGCGATCCTGGTCGGGGCGTCGTTCCGATCGGCCAGTCTGCGCGGCGGGGTGTTCGAACTCGCCGACCTGTCGCGCGCCAACATGAGCGACATCGCCGCTCAGGGCGCCAACTTCTACAAGGCGCGGATGTCGGGCACGGTGCTCAAGTCGGCCGAGCTTCAGTACGCCAACCTGAGTCGGGTCGAGGGGCATGGCGCAAGCTTCCAGGACGCCGAACTGACGGGCGCGAACCTGAGCTACGCCACGTTCAGCCACGCCTCGTTCCGCGCCGCCGACCTGACGAACGCGCAGCTGACGGGGGCCGTGTTTGATGGCGCCGACTTCCGCGACACCGACCTGACCCGCACCTCGCTGCATGGCGCCGACCTGGCGAACGTGCGCGGCCTGACCCAGGACCAGCTGGACGAAGCCTGCGGCGATGCGCGCACCAAACTGCCGAGAGGCCTCGCGGTGCGGAGCTGCGCCAGCGTGCGAATGATCGTGAAGCCGGACTACACCCGCACGATGCGGATGGTGCCCGCGATGCCCGCCCTCCCGGTCGCGCCGGCGCCGCCGCCGGCTCCGCGCTACCTTCTGACGATCCACCCGTAACCCCGCGGGCCCAGGCGGGTGACCCGGCGCTCGCGAGCGCCGGGCTTCTCCTTAGACCTTGATCGGCGGGGCCAGGCGAATGTGCAGCTCTTTCAGCTGCTTCTCGCTGACTTCCGACGGCGCGTTCATCATCAGGTCCTGGCCCTGCTGGTTCAGCGGGAAGGCGATGACTTCGCGGATGGCCGTCTCACCGGCCAGCAGCATGACGATGCGGTCGATGCCCGGCGCCAGACCGCCGTGCGGCGGCGCGCCGTGGCGGAACGCGTTCAGCATGCCGCCGAACTGCTCCTCGACCACGTTGCCGCCGTAGCCGGCGATCTCGAACGCCCGGACCATGATCTCGGGCAGATGGTTCCGGATCGCGCCCGAGCACAGCTCGTAGCCGTTGCAGACGATGTCGTACTGGTAGGCCAGGATATCCAGCGGATCCTTGCTGTTCAGCGCGTCCAGCTCGCCCTGCGGCATCGAGAACGGGTTGTGGCTGAAGTCGACCCGCTTCTCGTCCTCGTTCCACTCGAACATCGGGAAGTCGACGATCCAGACGAACTCGAAGCGGTCCTCGTCGACCAGCTTCAGGTCCGTGCCCACCTTGGTCCGCGCGTTGCCGGCGAACTTGGCGAACACCTTGGGGTCACCCGCCACGAAGAAGGCCGCGTCACCCTGCCCCATGCCCAGCTGGCCCATGACCGCGTCGGTCTTCTCGGGGCCCAGGTTCTTGGCGATCGGGCCGCCCCAGCCGCCCTGGTCCTCGGACCAGAAGATGTAGCCCAGACCCGGCTGGCCCTCGCCCTGCGCCCAGCTGTTCATGCGGTCGCAGAACGCCCGGCTGCCGCCCTTCGGCGCGGGGATGCCCCAAACCGCGTTCTTGGCGTCCTCCAGGATGCGGGCGAACAGGCCGAAGCCGCCGCCGCGGAAGTGGTCAGACACCTCCTGCATGATGATCGGATTGCGCAGGTCGGGCTTGTCGGTCCCGTACTTGCTCATGCACTCCCGGTACGGGATGCGCGGGAACGGGTAAGGCGTGACCGGCTTGCCGTTCGCGAACTCCTCGAACACGCCGTGCATCACCGGCTCGATGGCCGCGAAGACGTCTTCCTGAGTGACAAAGCTCATCTCGACGTCGAGCTGGTAGAATTCCAGGCTGCGATCGGCGCGCAGGTCCTCGTCGCGGAAGCAGGGCGCGATCTGGAAATAGCGGTCGAAGCCCGACACCATCAGCAGCTGCTTGAACTGCTGCGGCGCCTGCGGCAGCGCGTAGAACTTCGTCGGGTGCAGGCGCGACGGCACCAGGAAGTCGCGCGCGCCTTCCGGCGAGCTGGCCGTCAGGATGGGCGTCTGAAACTCGAGGAAGCCCTGGTCCATCATCCGGTTGCGGATCGAATGGATCACCTTCGAACGCAGCACGATATTTTTGTGCAGGGTCTCGCGGCGCAGATCGAGGTGGCGGTTCTTGAGGCGGATTTCCTCAGGGTAGTCGGGCTCGCCGAACACCGGCAGCGGCAGTTCCGAGGCTTCCGATAGCACCGTCACCGCCACCACCTTCACTTCGATCTCGCCGGTGGGCAGGTTGGGATTCACCGTTTCAGGCGTGCGGGCCACGACCTCGCCATCCACGCGGATGACGCTCTCGGCGCGCAGGCGATCCACGGCGTCGAAGCCCGGCGTGCCGGGGCTCAGGACCAACTGCGTCAGGCCATAGTGGTCGCGCAGGTCGATAAAGATCAGGCCGCCGTGATCGCGCTTGCGGTGAATCCAGCCCGAGACGCGAACGGTCTTGCCGGTATCGGCGGCGCGAAGCGCGCCGCAGGTGTGGGTGCGGTAGGCGTGCATTTTCTTCAGAAATCAGGGTGATTTACGAGGCGCGGAAGGGCGCATGGGGGCTCACGAAAGTCAAGGCGCGTGGCCGCCTGCGACGGCTTGACAGCAACCCCGGGCAGGGCTCGGATCGCAGCTTCCATTCGGGGAATCCAGTGAAGCACGTCCTCAAGGCGGCCCTCGTGGCCGCCGCCGCCGCGAGCCTTGCCGCTTGCGCCACGACCGCGCCCAAGCCGGCCGACAAGCCGAAGGGCGAGTCTCAGCCTGCCGCGCCCCTGGCCAAGGGGCTGGATCCGGCCGCCAACAAGGACCCCTTCCCGTCCACCTATCGCGCCCTGCCCGGCCGCAATGTGGCGATCGTGGGAGCGACGGTGCTGACCGGCACGGGCGCGCAGATCGAGAACGGCGCCGTGCTGATCAAGTCCGGCCGCATCGAGGCGGTGGGCGCCGGCGTCGCGGTTCCCGCGGGGTATGAAACGGTGGACGCTCGAGGCAAGTGGGTGACGCCCGGCCTCATCGATACCCACAGCCACCTGGGCGTCTATCCCGCGCCAGAGGTTCAGGCGCACTCGGACGGTAACGAGGCCACCGATCCCAACACGGCCCAGGTGTGGGCCGAGCATTCGGTCTGGCCGCAGGACCCGACGTTCAATCTGGCCCGCGCCGGCGGGGTGACCACGCTGCTGGTGCTGCCGGGTTCGGCCAACCTGTTCGGCGGCCGCGGCGTCACCCTGCGCAACATTCCCGCCCGCACCGTCCAGGACATGAAGTTCCCGGGCGCGCCCTACACGCTGAAGATGGCCTGCGGCGAGAATCCCAAGCGCGTCTACGGCAACCGCACCCGCAGCCCGTCCACCCGGATGGGCAACGTCGCCGGCTACCGCGCCGCCTGGATCAACGCCGCCGAGTACGCCCGCAAGTGGGACGACTACCGCGCCAAGGCCGCCCGGGGCGAGAAGGCCGAGCCGCCCAAGCGCGACCTGCAGCTCGACACCCTGGCCGGCGTCCTCAAGGGCGAGATCCTGGTCCAGAACCACTGCTACCGGGCCGACGAGATGGTCCAGATGATCGATATCGCCAAGGAGTTCGGCTACCGCATCACCGCGTTCCACCACACGGTCGAGGCCTACAAGATCGGCGACATCCTGGCCGCCAACGACATCTGCGCGGCCACCTGGACCAACTGGTGGGGCGGCAAGCTCGAGTTCTACGACGCGATCGAGGCCAACGTGCCGCTGGTCGAGGCCGCCGGGGCCTGCGCGATCATCAAGTCGGACGACCCCGACCTGATCCAGCGGCTGAACCAGGAGGCGGCCGAGGCCATGGCGGCTGTGCGCGCAGCGGGGCTCAACATCACCGAGGCCCAGGCGATCCGCTGGATCACGGCGAACCCCGCCAAGGCGCTGGGCATCCTCAAGGAAACCGGCACGCTGGAGGCCGGCAAGCGGGCCGACGTGACCCTCTGGGACGCCAATCCGTTCTCGATCTACGCCCGCGCCCAGCGGGTCTGGGTGGACGGCGGTCTCGCATACGACCGGAGCGATCCGCGCTACCAGTCCAAGTCGGACTTCGAACTCGGCCTGGAGGGCCGCTGACCATGAAACGCCTGGCCCTCCTCCTCGCCACCACCGTGCTTGCGGCGGCCTCGGCTGCCCAGGCCGCCACGGTGGCCATCATCAACGCCCGCATCCTTAACCCCGGCGCGGCCGAGATCGCCAACGGCGTGGTCGTCGTGCGCGACGGCAAGATCGTCGCGGTCGGCGCGGGCGGCGCGACGCCCGCGGGCGCCCAGGTCGTCGACGCCAAGGGCGGCGTCGTCACGCCGGGCTTCGTGGCGGTCAACAGCAGCCTGGGCGCGGTCGAGATCTCGGCCGTCGGCGACGATGCGTCCGTCAGCTCCAAGGATCTCGGCGCGGCGTTCGACATCCAGTACGCGCTGAACCCGGACTCGGTGGTCATCCCGGTCGCCCGCCTGGGCGGCATCACCAGCGCCATCGTCACGCCCCGCGCCGAGGGCGGCCAGGGCGGCGCGGGCGAGCATGACGACAGCGGCGCCGAGGGAACCTCGGGCGCGGCCACCTCCGACCACGCCCACAGCCTCTTCGCCGGCCAGGCGGCCGTTATCCAGCTGGCCAAGGGCCAGGAGATGCTGGTGAAGCCCAGGGTGGCCATGGTCAGCCCCTTCGGCGAGGCCGGCGCCAAGGTGGCCGGCGGCGCGCGCGGGGCCAACTTCGTGCTGCTCAAGGAAGCGCTGGGCGACGTGCGCGCCTACATGCGCAACCGCGCCGCGTTCGAGCGCGCGGGCTACCGCGACCTCTCGCTATCCCGCGCCGACCTGGAAGCCCTTATCCCCGTGGTCGACGGCCGCATGCCGCTGGTGGCGGTGGCCAATCGCGCGTCCGACATCCGCGCCGTCCTGAAGCTGGCCCGCGAGGAGAAGCTGAAGCTGATCCTGACCGGCGCGGCCGAGGCCTGGCGCGTGGCGCCGGAGATCGCCGCCGCCGGCGTGCCGGTGATCCTGAACCCCGTGCTCGACCGGCCGACCAGCCTGGAGACCCTGGGCTCGACGCTGGAGAACGCCGCGCGCCTGGAGAAAGCCGGGGTGGTCGTCGCCATCGAGGGCAACTCGGGCGCCCATCGCGCCCACGAGATGCGCTACAACGCCGGCATCGCGTCGGCCAACGGCATGACCCGCCAGGGCGCGCTCGCCGCCATCACCCTCAACCCGGCCCGCATCTTCGGCGTCGCCGACCGCCTGGGCTCGCTGGAGCCCGGCAAGGACGCCGATCTGGTGATCTGGTCCGGCGACCCCTTCGAGCCGCTGTCGCGCCCGCAGCTGATCCTGGTCCGCGGCGAAGCCCAGCCCCTGCGCTCGCGCCAGCTCGACCTGCGCGACCGCTACCTGGACCTCAAGCGCCCGATGCCGCCGGGGTATACGTACTAGCGGCGCGCCGGGCCTCGGCGGCGAGCAGCCCCGCGCCCAGCCACAGACCGATGATCGGGCTCATGCTCATGCCGACGAGCGGGACCGGGAACCAGCCCACGAGCGGCATGAGCGCGGCCAGCACCGCATAGGCGGCCAACGCCAAAGCGGCGGGCATCCGCCAAGCCCCCACCGAGAGGCAGGCCCCAGCGAGCGCCATCCACGCAGCGACCGCCGCAAACGGCGTCACCGCCCACGCAAGTCGCATGATCTCTTCGACCTCGGCGACCGGCGCCAGCGGGTCGGGGCGGCTCCAGGCCACGGCAATGACCGCGACAAGGCCCAGGAGGCCGCCGGCCTTCGCCCAGCCGTGCCCCCGGCTCATCGCGATCAACACCCCCAGAGCGCCGCCCCATGCCGTCGCCTGCGATGCGTCCGGCTGCAGCACGAGCAGGACCATGACCGCACCGGCGACCAGCCACCGCCGCGCGTCCGCCCGAGCCGTCATCGCGACGATTGCCGGCGGCAGCAGCACCTGGGCGACGTTCAGGTGAAGCGGGCCCAGGTCGACCCACCGATGCACCCCCTGGAGGTCCGCGCTGAGGAAGGTCGCCGCAAGGCCCAGTGGCGCCAGCGTGAGGAAGACGAGCTCCGCCCGCGCGCCAGCCCGGCGAGCGAGGCCAACCGCCATCGCCAGGCCCAAAGCCCAGGCGATGAGGTTGCGCAGCCAGACGCCGGCCGGAACGCCGCTGGTCGCGGCGACGGCGCAGCCGACGGCCACCGCCGCCAGCGACAGCCCGCCGAAGAGGAGGAGCGGTCCGTACCGCCTACTTCTCAGGATGCACCAGCGCCTGATAGGTCAGCGTCCGGGACATCTGGCCCAGGTCGTCGCCGCCCGTGCCGCCGAGGCGCTGGATCATGCCCACGAAGACCACGTCGTTCGTCGGATCCACCCAGAACCAAGTGCCGGCCGCGCCGCCCCAGCTCATCGAGCCCTGGCCCTCGAGCGTGCCCGCCCGCCGCGGATCGTTGACCACCATGAAGTCGAGGCCGAAGCCGACCGCCTCGTTGAAGCGGAGGCCGCTCGTGCCGTTCGAGTTCACCAGCACGTTTCGGGGAATCGCGTTGGTGCCCATCAGCTCCACCGAGGCCGGCGACAGAATGCGCACGCCGTCGAGTGCGCCCTTGTTGGCGATCATTTGGGCGAAGCGGGCGTAGTCCATGGTCGTGCCGACCAGGCCGCCGCCGCCCGAGGGCGCCGTGGGCGGGATCAGGTACGTCGGCAGCGGATTGCCGAAGATGATGTCGGCTTCCTCGATCTTCCGCGTCTCGCGGTTGAGCGCATAGACGGCGGAGAAGCGGGCCTTCTTGTCAGCAGGCACATAGAAGGCGGTGTCGTTCATCTTCAGCGGCTTGAAGATGCGCTCGTCCATGAACTGGGCCAGCGGCTTGCCCGACAGCTTCTCGACGAGATAGCCCTGGATATCGACGCTGATCGAATAGCGCCAGGACTCGCCCGGTTGGTAGACCAGTGGGATCGTCGCAGTCGTGTTGATCATGTCCTGCAGCGTGCCCGCGCCCAGCGCACGCTTTTCACGGAAGATCTTGTCGACCGGATGCTTATCCTGCAGGCCGTACCCGAAGCCGGCGGTATGGCTCATGATCTCGCGCATGGTCGGGGGACGCTTCATGGGCACGAGCACCGGGGTCCCGTTGCCCTCCTCGTCCACGCCGGTCATGACCTGCAGGTTCTTGAACTCGGGGATGTAGCGGGTGACCGGATCGTCCAGCCGCCACTTGCCCTCTTCGAACAGGATCATCATGGCCACGCCGGTGATCGGCTTGGTCATCGAATAGATCCGGAAGATCGTGTCCTCGGTCATCGGCGTGCCGGCGGCGAGGCTCTTCTTCCCGTAGGTCTTGAAGCTCACGACCTTGCCGTGGCGGGCCAGCAGCGTGGTCATGCCCGCCACGCGGCCCTCGGCGACCACGCCCTGCATGTACGTATCCAGCTTGGCCAGTCGCGCGCTGTCAAAACCCACGGACTCGGGACTGGCGGCGCGACTCAGCGCCGGCGCCGAGGCGCTTGCGGCCGGCTTCCGAGCCGTCTGCGCCGACACCTGGACCGGCGCGAGCGCCAGCGAAATAGCGGTCAACGCCGCCGTAAGCCGCGCACCTTGACGAAGCAGCATCCCAATCCCCTCCCCAATACCTGTTGCGTTCGAGCTTAGGGTACGCTGTGGGCCACGCAAGCGCGGGTGAGTTTCAGGTCGGCAATCCTGAGCGAAAGCCGCTAGCCTCGAACTCATGAAGCGGCTCCTGATCATCTGGCATTCGCGCACCGGCGCGGCCCACGCGATGGCCGACGCCGCGGCCCGCGGCGCGACCGGCGAGCCCGCCGTCGAGACGGTCACGCTCCCGGCTCACGAGGCGAACCCGGAAGACCTTCTCGCGGCCGACGGCTTCATCTTCGCCTGTCCCGAGAACCTTGCGGCGATGTCCGGCGCGATGAAGGAGTTCTTCGACAGGACCTACTATCCCGTCCTGGAGCGCCTGAACGGCCGACCCTACGCGATGCTGATCTCGGCCGGCAGCGACGGGACCGGCGCCGCGCGCCAGATGGCCCGCATCGCCACCGGCTGGCGGCTGAAACCGGTCGCAGAGCCGATCATCGTATGCACCCAAGCCCAATCGCCCGAGGCGATCCTGGCCCGGAAGACCGTGACCACCGCAGACCTCGTACGCTGCGAGGAACTCGGCGCCGCCCTGGCCGCCGGACTTTCGATGGGGGTCTTCTGAGCTAGAATGGCCCACGATGGACGCGGTCGCCCTCCCCTTCAAGGTCGAGCCCCTGACACCTTCGTTCGGCGCGCGGGTCACCGGCCTGCGGCTGGCCACGATCGACGAGGCGACCTTCGCGGCGCTCTACGCGGTCTGGCTCGAGGCGGGCCTTCTGATCCTGCCCCGCCTGCATCGCCTCGAGCCCCTGCCCGCGTTCGCTGAGCGCCTCGGGCCGCTGGAGTTCAAGCTCATCCCGATCAGCAACGTCCGCGACGACGGCGGCGTGCGCCAGTCCGATGACGCGTGGGTGCGTGTTCTGAAGGGCGTACAGGGCTGGCACATCGATTCGACCTTCGTCGCCATCCAGGCCAAGGCGGCGGTGCTCTCCGCACATGTGGTCGCAGCCGAGGGCGGCGAGACCGAGTGGGCAGACACCGCGGGCGCCTACGAGGATCTGCCGGACGACCTGAAGGCGAGGATCGCGTCTTTGTCGGCCTACCATTCCATCCGTTACAGCCAGAGCCGAATCGGCGACGACTATCGGGCCGGCGCCGACCACGGGGGCTACGGCGCCGACGTTGAGCCGCCGCTGCGGCCGCTGGTGAAAGTGCATCCGGAAACGGGCCGCAGGGCCCTTGTCATTGGGCGGCACGCGTATGGCGTCACCGGCCTTTCCGAGCCGGAGTCCGAGGTCCTGTTGCTCGAACTGATCGAGCGGTCGTCCAAGCCGCCCTTTGTCTACCGCCATCGATGGCGGCCCGGCGATGTGGCGGTGTGGGACAACCGTCGCACGATGCACCGCGGCCACCCCTGGAACCTGGCGCTGCCGCGGGTGATGTACCACACCCGGGTGGCCGGCGACCCGGCGACGGAGTTCGCGCCGCCCGGCTAGGCTTCCCGGCGCGCCGGGGTGATCCCGAAGACGGCGTCGTCACCGACGACGACGATACTCGGCGAAGCTTTGGGAGGAAGCTGCATCAGCGCATCCAGATACCGGGTCAGTTCGGCCCGTTTCGCGCCGTCCGGGTCGTCGTCGCGCAGGCTCCGTGTGTCGTCCGTCATAGGCGCTCCTCGCCGCAAAAAGACGCATCGCCCCGCTTCGGTTCCATCGTCCGAACCGTGATGTCGGACAATAGCCGTGCTACAGGCTAGGGACTGGCGACGCGCCGCCCATGCGGCGCCTAGGGCGGGCTTTGGGTATGCTGCGCATCGAACTGTCGGCGCTGAGCGCGCAGGAGCTGAAGCGGCTTCTCGACATGGCGCGCGCCCGCAATCAGACCGCCCTCATCCACCAGTTGAACGCCGAGCTGCAAAGCCGTCCGACCCGGATCGAGGACTGGTCGCCGTTGCCGATGAATTGCGCCCGGCCGGATTACGCTGCGGCCGAGGTGGATGTGGCGCCCCCGCGTCGCAACGGGATGATGGCCGCCACCGCGGCGCTCGCCGCCTTCGTATCCGCCGCCGTGACGTGGGGCCTCAGCGTGCCGCCGCCCCAGCGTGCGGCGATCGAGGCGCCCCGCGCGGCTGTCGTCCTGGCGTCGCTGGCGCCGGTGGGCCCGCCCGCGGGATTCAGCGAGGCGCCGCCGGGAGGGACGTTGGCCGACCCTGAACCCGCGCCCGTGCAGGTGGCGCGCGCCGAACCGGTCGTCCGCGGTCGCAGCAGCGGCAACCGCTGTTACGACCTGCCGACCGCGGCCGATCGTCTGGTCTGCGGCTATCCCAGCCTCGCCGAACAGGACCGCCAGCTACGCGGCGCCTATGACCGTGCCCTCGCCGCTGGAGCAGACCGCCGCGATCTGGACCGCGCCCAGGCGCTCTGGCGCGCCGCCAGCGAGAACGTGTCGGACCGCGCGTCGCTGTCCGAACGTTACGCCCGCCGCATCCGCGAGCTGGAGGCCGCTGCCTCGCCGCCACCGCCACCGCCCGCCGACGAGCCGCCGTTCTAGCGTCCCCGCAGGATCGGCAGCGGCGCGCCCGCCGTCGGGTCGAACGCCTTCCAGTCCAGGCCCAACGCGGTCAGGGCCGTGGCGGCCACCTGCCCCAGCTTGCCGCACTCGGCCGGTCCGGCTCCGGGGACCACGTCCGGCCCCATCGCCGCCAGCCAGGTCTCATCCGACCGCGCAAAGGCGCCCTTGCCGTGATGGCGCCAGGACTCTCTGTTTCCCACCCCCCGACCGTGATCGGTCGTCACGATCAGGGTCGTCTTGCCGGCATAGGTCGGGTCGGCCTGCAGGGTCTTCCACAGCTCGGCCAGGAACGCGTCCGTGCGGCGGATGGCCCAAAGCATCTGGTCGTAGTGGCCCTCGTGGGCGAACTCGTCGGTGTCGCCGTAGGCGATGTAGAGGACCCGCGGCTTGGCCCGGCTCTTCAGCGCGTCGAGCGCCAGCAGGTGCGTGAAGGCGTCGAAACGCTCCACCGGCCACAACCGCGGCGTCTCGGCCTGTAGTCGCCCCAGCCGCGCGTCGCCGCCGTCATCCCAGCCGGCGTTCACGGGCACGCCGCTGCGGGGCGCGTTCAGGATGTCGTGAAACGCCTCCCACGAGCCGTAAGCCTGCACCTTGCCCCTGAAGCCCGGCTGACGGTTCAGCCACTCCAGCACCGTCACGTTGGCGTTGGGGCCGTGCGAGTTGGAGCGGATCGCAGGATCCGGCTTGCCGGTCAGCAGTTCGTTGTAGCCGGGGTACGAGAACCACTGGTCATTGCCGACCGCCATGCAACTGCCGTTGTCTCGGTCGCCCAAAAGGACACCCTGCTTGGCCATCACGCTGTTGAGGAAAGGCGCGAGCGCCTGGGCGCGGTCCGCCGGATCGAGGAAGTCCTTCTTGACCAGGCCGATCTCGTTCACAAACGCCCTGTCGGCGGCGCGGGCCGGATCGGCGCCCTTGAAGACCTCGGTCCACGGCACGCCGTCCAGCGTCACCAGCACCAGCCGCGCGTCCCTGGGCGCGGCCTGCGCCGGAATGTGAGAGAGCATGACGGCCAACGCCGCCGCGAGGATCATCCTGAACATGGCCCGACCGTAGGTCGCTCCGCCCGCACCGGCCAAGGTTTTCGTGGTTGGCGGATCACCGCGCGATCGTAGTGTGGCGTCCATGCAGACGACGCGCCGAGCCCTGGGGCTCTCCTCTCTCGCTCTGGCGGCCATGGGCGCGAACGCCACGGCACAGCCCAAGGTCAAACCTATGCGCCTGCTGATTCTGGGCGGGACCGGCTTCATCGGCCCGCATCAGGTGCGCTACGCGTTGAGCCGCGGCCACAAGCTCACAGTCTTCAATCGCGGTCGCCGCCCCGACGACTTTCCGCCCGACGTGGAAGAGCTGGTGGGCGACCGCAACACCGGCGACCTGAAGGCGCTGGAGGGCAGAACCTGGGACGCCTGCATCGACAATCCTACGACCCTGCCGTTCTGGGTGCGCGACGCCGGCCAGGTCCTGAAGGGCCAGGTGGGCCACTACCTTTTCGTATCCACGCTCTCGGCCTACGCCGACAACGACCAGCCGGGACAGGCCGAGACCGCGCCTGTGGCGGCGTACACGGGCGGCGACGTCATGGCCGAGCGCCAGCCGGTGAAGCCCGAGCTGTACGGCCCCCTGAAGGCCGCCAGCGAGGCCGAGGCGCGGAAGCAGTTCGGCGCCGACAAGGTGGCCATCGTGCGGCCGGGCCTGATCGTGGGCCCAGGAGACGAGACCGACCGCTTCACCTACTGGCCGGTGCGCATGGCGCGCGGGGGCGAGGTGCTGGCGCCGGGCGATGGAACCGATCCGCTGCAGTACATCGACGCCCGCGACCTGGCCGAATGGACCGTGCGCCTTGCCGAGCAGAAGGCGTCGGGCGTGTTCAACGCCATCGGGCCGGCCGGGATGCTCGACACCCGCACCATGATCAACGCCGTCGGCAAGGGCGTTGGGGCCCGGCAGACGCGGCTCTTCTGGGTCCCCGCGACGTGGCTGGCGCAGAAGCAGGTCAGCGGCTGGAGCGACTTGCCACTGTGGCTGCCGGGTCAGGGCTCGACGGCGGGTTTTCATCGGCGCAGCAATGCGGCGGCCCTGAAAACCGGGCTCACGTTCCGGCCTCTTGAGGAGACCACGCGCGATACGCTGGCCTGGTGGAGCACCCTGCCGGAAGAGCGTCGGGCCAAGCCAAAGACGGGTCTGACCGCCGAGCGCGAGGCGGCACTGCTGGCCGAATGGAAGGCCGAAAGGGCAAAGGCCTAGAAGCCGAAGATGCTGGTGGACAGCAGGCTCGACATCGAGACGCCGACCAGGATCACCTGTCCGCCGGTCAGCGAGATGACGGTGTCGGCGCCGACCTGACTGACCGAGAACGTCGTGCCGGGATCGAGCTGAACCCGGTCCCCCTCGGCGATGCTGAAATCCAGGACGCGGTCGATCCCGGCCTCGTTGGACGAGTGGAAGTTGTCGGCCCCGGCCCCGCCGATCATGGTGTCGTCGCCGCGGTCGCCCGAGACGAAGTCTGCGCCGGCGCCGCCGCTGAGGGTGTCGTTGCCCTGGCCGCCGCGGATGATGTCGTCGCCCGAGCCGCCGTGGCAGGTGTCATTGCCGAGGTTGCCGTAGACGAAGTCGGCCCCGTCCTCGCCGAAGAGCAGGTCGTTGTCGCGGCCGCCGACGCAGAAGTCGTTCCCGGCCCCGGTGGAGACCGTGTCGTTGCCCATGTTGCCGTTGATGTCGTCGAAGTCGCCGCCGCCCATCAGCACGTCGTCGCCATCGTCGCCGCGCAGGTAGTTGCCGGCCGCGCCGCCCGCCCCGCCGACGACGGTGTCGGCCCCTGCCCCGGCCGAGATCGAGTCGGCGCCGGCGCCGCCCGACAGGCTGTTGGACGCGGCGTTGCCGATGATGGTGTCCGCGCCGGCGCCGCCGACGACGTTCTCGATCGTCGTCTCCTGCGAGGTCGCGACGTTGTTGCGCCAGGTGTAGGTGTCGGGCTTGTCCAGGAAGCTCGCGATGAAGCTGCTGAAGCCCGGAAAGCGCGCCGTCCAGAACGCGATCTGGTCCTGGACCGAGAAGATGGCGATCGACGAGAAGGCGCCCGGCGTCAGGTCGATGCTCGAGGCGCGCGTGTGGCTCGACAGGTCCAGCGTGTCGACGCCGCCGGTGTCGAACAGCGTCATCAGGATCGGGCGCGATTCATCGAAGGTATAGCTGTCGGCCCCGGTCGCCGCGCCCCGCGAGGCGCCGTAGATGCCCTGGATCGCGATGATGTCGAGCAGCATCGGCGTCGACGGGTTCACCGTCACGCCGTTGGCGAACAGCGTCGAGCCCTGCTGGTTGAAGGTCCGCAGCGTGCCGTCCGGCGCGTCGGTGTAGGACATCACCGTGTAGCGCAGGTTGTCGAACTCGGCGGGCAGCGTCGTGCCCTCGAACGAGTGCTTCAAGCCCAGCGTGTGGCCGATCTCGTGCAGGAAGGTCGAGTACAGGAAGCTACCCAGGCTGGCGTCGGCGGTCTTGTGCGCGTCGTCGATCCAGATGTCGCCGTTCTTCGCCCCGATGCCGAAGCCGGGCGGCGGCGGCGTGTAGGCGTAGGCGGCCGCGCCGGCCGAATCCTGGTTCGCCAGGTCGGTGAAGGCCACCCGGATCTGGCCCGACATGCCCGCGTTGTCCGGTGTCTCCATGAACATGATGCCGGTGACCCGCGACCAGGCGGTGAGCGCGGCGGTGAACTGGCTGCGCTGGGCGGCGTCCAGCACCCCGTAGGCCGCATCGAGGGGTTCCGAGCCCTGGCCGTAGGCCGACGGCGACCAGACCGAGCCGGTCGTCGGCAGGCTGTAGGTGATCACCGGGTCGGCCCATCGCGCGCCGTCGGCGTAGCGCAAACCGGCATAGATCTGTGCGAGCGTTATCGACACGACAGCTCTCCTACGAGCAGAACGAAGACGGCGAACCTTCTCCGATCTTTACGTACGCAACAGGCAGATGTCTTCGCCGGACGTAGGGTGCGCAATTTCGCCACTCGACTAGAGTGCGATCCGAACGACGGCGCCCGGCGCCGGTTGGAGGCGCTCGAGCCGTGACGGACTTCCTGGTGCGGCGGATCGCGCGGCAGCCGCGCGGGGCGATGGCGCGGATCGCGCTGGGCCTTGCGCTGGCCGTTCTGGCGCTGGGCATCCGGCTGTCGCTGGCGCCCCTGATCGGCATGGGCGCGCCGTTCACGGCCTTCATCCTGGCGGTTCTCGTGGCGGCGGTGTTCGGCGGGGTGATGTCGGCCATCACCTGTACGGCGGTCCTGGCGGCCGGCGGGATCGCCATGCTGGCGCCGTTCGAACAGCCGGTGGCGCTGCGCCGCGCCCTGCTGAGCGTCACGTTCTTCGCGGCCTCCAGCGGCTTCGTCACCTGGATGGTGGCGCTGCTGCGCGCGGCGCTGGCGCGCGAGGTGGCGGCGCGCGAGGCCGAGCGGCTGCTGAAGCTGGAGCTGCACCATCGGGTGAAGAATACCCTGGCCGTCGTCCAGTCGCTGGCCCACCAGACGTTCCGCGACACGGCCGACGTCACCACCGCCCGCGACCACTTCGACGCGCGGCTGTCGGCGCTGGCCGGCGCTACCGAACGGCTGGTCGACAGCGCCTGGCGGCCGGTGACCCTGGACGATCTCGCCGCCCGGGCGCTGGCGGCGTTCCGGCCCGCCGACCCGGCGCGGCTGGTGCTCGACGGGCCGGCCGTGCGCGTGCCGTCCGAGGTGGCGGTGGCGCTGGTGCTGTGCCTGCACGAGCTGGCCACCAACGCGACCAAGTACGGGGCGCTTTCGGGCCCCGCCGGGCAGGTGCGGCTGAGCTGGACGGTGGACGAGCGCGGGCCGCGAGCTCGGCTCTCGCTGGAGTGGCGCGAGTCCGGCGGGCCCGCGCCGCGGCCGGGCCTGCGCGAGGGCTTCGGCACGCGGCTGCTCACCCGGGCGGTGAGGGCGCAGAGCGGGGCGACGTCGGCGCTGGAGATGACGCCCGACGGCGCGCACTGGCGGGCGGCGTTCGAGGTCTGACATGATGGGGCGGTCGATGGAGCCAGAGGATACGGGATGCGGGTGACGCGGTTGGGTTGGGGCGTGAAGCAGAGCTTCCGGGCCTATGTGGAAGGCTCGGGCGGGTCGATCGCGATGGACGGCGGGGCGGCGCGGGCCGGCGACGGGACGTTCGTGTTCGAGGCCACGCCCGACAGCGATCTGGCGCTGGACGGCGGCGCGCTGTCGGGGACCGGGCGGTTCGCGGGCAAGCTCGTGTTCCAGGCGCACGGCGGGCTGCTGTCGGTGACGCTGACCGATCCGTGGGTGGAGCCGGCCGGCGACGGCTGGGTGCTGTCCATCGCCGAGACGGCCACGCGGCGCACGGCCATCGCCAAGCTGGGCGCGGTCGAGGGCGGCGCGCTGTCGGCGGCGACCACCCTCGACGGCATGATGATCCTGGGCGACCACTATCCGCCCGGCACGCAGCTGGATCCGGTGTCCCTGTCGTGACCGTCCTCATCACGGGCGGGACCAAGGGGATCGGGCTGGCCATCGCCCGGCATCTGGCGCCGCGGGGCGAGCCGCTGGTGCTGGGCTGGCAGGGCGACGAGGCGGCCGCCCAGGCCGCGGTGGCCGAGCTGGGCCCCCTCGCCCGCGCCGTCCGCGCCGACGTGGGCGACGCGGGCGCCTGCGCGCGGCTGGTCCGCGAGGCCGGTGAGCTGGAGGGCGGCCCGCTGCACATCGTCCACAGCGCCGCCGCGATCTATCCGACCGCCCTGCTCGAGGCCGACCTGACCGCCTTCGAGGGCGCCATCCGCACCAACGGGCTGTCGCTGCTCTACCTGGTCCAGGCCGCCCTGCCCTGGCTGGCCCCGGGCTCCAGCATCGTCTTCATCTCCAGCGCCGGCGCCCGCCAGGTCCTGGCCAACTACGCCGCCCTGGGCTGCGCCAAGGCGCTGGCCGAGAGCCTGATCCGCTACCTGGTGCCCGAGCTGGCGCCGCGCGGCGTGCGGATCAACGCCGTGGCGCCGGGACTGGTGGCCACCACGTCTGTGGCGAAGATGGCGGGCGGCGAACAGGCCGCCGAACGCGTGCTGGACCGCGGCGCGCGGGCCAATCCCTCGGGGCGCCTGGCCGAGGGCGCGGACTATGCCGCCGTGGTCGACTTCCTGCTGGGCGACGGCGCCCGGTTCGTCCAGGGCCAGGTGATCCACGCCAACGGCGGGGCGTACGTGCCGGCGTAGGGTTGGGGAACCCCGAGATACACGAAAGGGGCCGTGCCCGCCCGGCCCGCGCAGCGGGCGATCATGCCTCGGAAGATGGGGAACCACGGACCATCACGGACCATCGCGGACGCGCGGCCTCACCGTCCGTGATGGTCGGTGATGGTCCGTGGTCGAACAGGATCGAAGGCGCCGCTTCGCGGCCTGGGGCTGGCCCGCCCCATCCGTGAAATCCGTGAAATCCGTGGTTCCAAGGTCGGCGGGCGCCGGGGTCAGGCGGAGTCCGAGACGGGAACGTCCGGGGCGTCCGCCGGGCCGGCGTCGGTGTCCGCCGACTCGCCCGGCGGCCAGTGGATCCGGTGGTCGGGGGCGCGGGGCTGCGCCGGCGCGGGCTCGGGATCGTAGGGCGGGTCGGGCAGCTCGCGCCACCGGTCGGCCAGCCGCCGGGGCAGGCCCAGCACGCGGGCGGCGTGGCGCACCACGGGCTCCAGCTCGAAGTCCAGGAAGTCGGGCTGGTCCCACCAGTCGTCCAGTTCGCGGTCGAAGCGATGGACCATGGCGGTGTGCACGTTGCGGCTCTTGTCGGCGACGGCCCAGCTCATCCGGCTGACGGCGGTCTGCAGGTCGGTCACGCGCGAGGCATGGGCCAGCTCGTCGGGATCGGGCGCGGGCCAGGGATCGGCGTCGTCCTTCAGGGCGACCGCGGCCTCGCGGGCGGCCATCCAGGCCTCATGCTGGGCCTCTTCGCGCGCCGCCTTGGCGCGCTCGGTCTTCACCCGGCTGAGCAGCGCCAGGCACTGGCGCATCGAGCGGGTGGCCCGGACGTAGGCGCGGGTGAAACTGCCGATCTCGTCCACGTCCTCGGCCGTCATCGCCTTTTCATGCAGGCGGCGGGCGAGCACGAGGTCCATCCTGGCCGCCTCGGCCAGCATCAGATCCTCGTCGAAGACGTCGGGCGTGGACATGCTCAGGAGTGAAACACCGCCCTACGTCAGATTCGGTCATAGGTGGGGGTTGGAGGCGCGGATTTTTTGCGGGCGGGGCGGTGGTGGGCGGGGTCGCCGCCGGTGACCGGCCGGGGCGGGAACCCCGGATTTCACGGATGGGCCCAGCCCGCCCGGCCCGCGCAGCGGGCGATCAGGCCTCGGAAGATCGGGAACCACGGACCATCACGGACCATCACGGACGCGCGGCCTCACCGTCCGTGAGGGTCGGTGATGGTCCGGGGTCGAACAACATGGAAGGCGCTGCTTCGCGGCCTGGGGCTGGCCCGCCCCATCCGTGAAATCCGTGAAATCCGTGGTTCGAGACGACGCCGTCAGGACGTCTCGGGGCCGCTGACATTAGCGGTGCCTTAGGCGGATAATGCGCCGCCTTGGGTCGCGCATCTGCCAGACGTCAGGTCGCCGTCCTCGAAGATGCTAAGGCATTGCTGTGCAACCCGAGCCCAATCGCGCTAAAGGCTGAGTACGTCGCAAGCTCCACCATAGCGGGTTAAAGCTCCGTTGATCCCGACCAGCCTTCATGACGGAATTCAACTTGCGCTGGATGCGCTAGTGGCTCAGCGAATGGCCATGCTGATCGGCGCGGGCCTCTCCATGGCTGAGCCCAGCAAGCTCCCCAGCGCATGGGAACTCGCTC
The DNA here is from genome assembly GCF_965284355.1 of Phenylobacterium sp. Lineage (NCBI taxonomy): Bacteria > Pseudomonadati > Pseudomonadota > Alphaproteobacteria > Caulobacterales > Caulobacteraceae > Phenylobacterium > Phenylobacterium sp. The sequence goes on from NZ_OZ260078.1 coordinate 502,485, forward strand.
AGAGTGCGAAGGCGAAGTACACAGCCCAATGGGGCGGGACCCGCCCTCCGTTACCAGACGATATAGACAAACAAGCGGACTACTTCTTCGCCCGTAACGAGCTTCAGACGATCTACTTGTCGACCTTGATCGACAAACACGCCTTCGCCGCTCGTCCCAACGAAGGCCACGACACAATCGCCGACCTGATGTTGTCGAAGGCTGTGCAGGCCGTTGTGACCACCAACGTGGACGAGCTAATCGAGCATGCCGGCCACACGATCTACGGTCAAATTGAGTCAGCCATCGATGGCATCTCGATTGCTGCGTTCTCCCCGGAAACAGTCCCGCTATTGAAAATCCACGGCTGTCGTCGGATTGACTGGCTGAATACGATCTGGTGCACAGGTCAATTGCCATTTAACCCTGTAAAAGATCGCGTTACTACCGGCGCTACGTGGATCCAAAACAAGTTCGTAAACCGTGACATTTTGATAATCGGATACTGGACCGATTGGGACTATCTCAATTCAGTCGTGGATAGCGCACTAAATGCAGTAAATCCGTCGCGCGTTATCGTCGTAAACTCGGCCGATGCCGCCACATTCCCAGAAAAGGCAAAGTCTCTATATGACCTAGGCACGAGAGCCACGAACGGCTTCTACCATGTTCAAGTATCAGGCACGGAATTCCTCGCGGGCCTTCGGCGGATGTTCTCACAGCGCTTCATCCGCATTGTCCTACAGTCCGGCAAGGAGGACTTCGAGGACCAAAGGGGCACGCCTCCCAATGCCGCCTGGCTGGAGCCAGCAACAGCGGACAACGTCTCTCTCTGGCTTATGCGTCGCGACCTACTCGGATGCCGGCCAAATGCACCGGCGGAGTCAAGCACACCCCCCACCGAGCCCCTGTTGGGACTTACGCTTCTCGAGCTTCAAGCTGCCGGAGCGACCGCCGAGGGGCCCTGCTGGCGACTAAACGGCAGCTTGATCAGGGTCCTTCGGACCCCAAACCAACTGTTGCACAAAGCAGAGGCGATGTACGATGGCGATCTAGCCCCAGTGGTTGCGTCCGATTTTGTCGTAGCTGTAGGCGCACAATCTACCGCGCTTCCGCCGAGCATCGCGCGAGGCGGCGGCACGGCGTCAATTGCGCGAACATCCGGCAGCACTTGGCTTAGCTACGGCGACGCCAAGGCGGAGTTTGGACTATGAGCACACCCAGAAGCGAGGCAATTCGTTCTCTACGGGCTAGCGGCTTCGACATTATTGAAGACGCGGCCGAAAATTCCATCAGCTTCGAGAATGACAGCGTTCTAGGTTTTGCGATATTTTATGCAACGGCCAAGGACTTGCTGGAGGGATGGACGACCGCCACAGAAAAGATAATAGCGAAACATCAGTTCGAGCTTCGCATGGCTGGCGCGAAAGCGTGGAATACATATGCGTTACTAATAGCCGAACAAGACCCAGCAGGTCCCGAGGCCATTGCACTGAGTCTTGTTGAAGAAGACCTCTCCGGCTTCAGGAAGATCGCGAGGGCAGGCTGCGGTTCGCCTGCCGAGCTTAACCGCGCGTTGTTACCCCTACTCCCCTTACAGAGTTCACCAGCTCTGGAGGCCGTAGACAGCCGCCTTGAGGTTCGGCTGCGTGCGACCGAACTTGCAGCACCTATACTGGAAGCATTCCTTTCGGACGCCGACGAACAGGTCGTTCTCCAGCTCTTGGAGCAGGAAGGATGAGGCTACGCTACGTTGAAGTATCGGGATTCCGAGGATACCGCGATCTGGTGCGAATAGATTTTGCTCCCGGGTTCAATATCATTGATGGCCGAAATGGAGTCGGTAAGAGCACGGTGTTCGATGCAGTCGAGTTCGCGCTAACAGGCGAACTGACTAAGTACGATGGTGCAAAAGCGGCAGGCCAAAGTGTCGCAGACTATATCTGGTGGATCGGCGACAACGCCCCTCCGCAGGGTAGATACGTCGAAGTCGCCTGGACAAACGACATCGAGGACTACGTCATTCGACGGACGCCCCTCGACCCAAAGGATCACAACGTAGCAAGTAATCTTGTCCACGCGCTAACAGATTCTTCTCTAGCACCTGACGCGCCACTATCGCAGTTGTGCGCATCCACTATCATACGAGATGAACATATTGCCAGCCTGAGCCTCGACCTGAAGGAGACGGAGCGCTACGCACTGCTGCGACAAGCAATCGGTGCGACAGACGCCGAGACGTGGATTGCGCGCGCCGCAAGAATATCTGCCCAAGCAAAGCGCAAGCGGGAAGCTCTCCAGGTTGAAGTATCAAACTTGGCCAATGAGCTTGCAAACGCGTCTCGTCGCATTGATGAGCTTAGGTCTTCCCTGGCCACCGACAGCGCCCTAGCTGACGCGGCGTCTCGCCTACGTGTGCGCATGGGAGCGCCCAGTCTCACGATTGAACACGTCAGCACGTCGGCCCGGAGTTGGGTTGCCACCGCCCAACTGAGATTACGCGAGTTGCGAGCGCTACTGGACGGGTGGGGTGCCTACGAGAGTTCAAGGGGAGAGCTCGATGCAATCGAGCTTGAAATCGGATCTTTGGAGAAGGACGTAGAAGCGGCGCGGGCGGAATTGGCTGAGTTAGTCGCGCCGACTTTAGCGGAGGCAAGTTCTCAACTTGCCAACCAAGCGCGCGAGCTCCTTTCGCTGATCCGTGACGGGCGGCGGCTTGGCCTAGTGGAACACCATTGCCCGCTATGCGCCGTGGAGCACACCCCGGCGAGCTTTGAGACCGGCCTAAAGAATGCCGAGCAAGCCGCCACAAGGATTGACGCTTTCGCGGCCGAACTCGCGCTGCGCGAACAGGAGTACGCACGTGCGGAGTCCCAGCTTCAAGAAGCCGTCGCCTCCGTGGAGGCTGCCAATGGCCGCCTCGGGAACCACAAGTCCTTCATTGAGGATTTCGAGCGTCGACTAGAGGTTGCGGGCGTCAAGGGTGCCCCGGTTGAACGGGTCCGGCTAGTCGCGCGGCAGTTGGAAGTGGACCTCGCTGCGAGCGAGCGCGACCTTCAGATTGTCGACACCATTCGGCTAAACGGTGAACTGGCGCGCTCGACCCAGTCAGAGGCGATGGCGAACGACCGCCTACAGAAGGGACAACAGCGGCTTGGGAGGGCCCGCAAGGCAGAGTCCAACGCAGCAGCTCTACATGACGCCGCCCGCAGAGCAGCAACTGAGACGCTTGACCTAAGGATCAGTCGCATACTGCCCCTCATGACGGAACTGTATACGCGCCTAAAGCCTCACCCGGTCTGGCAGGACATTGATTACTCTATTCGGGGAGACCTACGGCGATTTCTCACACTCCGCGTCGGGGAGGACCTGAATCCGCAGTTTCTGTTTTCCAGCGGTCAGCGCCGCGCCACGGGACTCGCCTTCCTGCTCTCGATAAACCTCTCCCTGACCTGGAGTCGATGGAGATCCATCCTTCTAGACGACCCAGTTCAACACGTTGATGACTTTCGAACCATTCATTTGGCCGAAGTCTTGGCCCAGCTTGTTACGTCCGGCAGGCAGATCATTTGCGCCGTCGAGGATCCAGCTTTGGCGGACCTCATGTGCAGGCGCCTCCCTATAGCCGAGGTGGGTTCAGCCGCTCGAATGACACTCGCGCCAAATAGCGAAGGCCACCTCAAGCTTGCCAGGTACGACGAACTGACACCGCTTCCTGCTAGAGCGCTCAGAGTGCCGCCGAATGAACTAGCGAGCTGAGACCTAGTCCCAGCGCCCTCAACAGCGACTGCAGCCTGAAACGCTCTGTCGCTGCGGAGAATACGGTGACAGGAGTACTATTCCACGGGGCTTGCCGGCGGGGGGTTCGGGGACACGATACCCAATCCCTCAGCGCGGCTAGTCCCCTGCGCGCTCCGCAATCAGGCGGGCGAGTTCGCGGGTCATCGTTTGGTGCTTTGCGCTGCCAACGAGAACGCGCCAGCTTCCGCGCACGTGATGTTCGGGCAGTCGCGCTCGCAGCCTCGACCTAAAGGCCTTTCCATTCGGCAGGCCGGCATGCCGCGCCATCTCTTCGGCGTTGGTGAACCGCTCGATCATGACGCCACCATAGGACCAATACGGCGAGAGAGTAGTTTCCGCCCCGGGGACATGAAAAGCGCCCTCGCGCGGGGCGCGAGGGCGCTTGGATCGCCGGCGACAGGCACGAGAAGCCGGCGATCGTCTGGGGGCGTCGGGATCAGGCGAGGCTGGCGGCCGTTCTGCGGCGGCGTATCGCGTAGCCGGCTGCGCCGAAGCCGACGAGCATCATCGCCCAGGTGGCCGGCTCGGGGACGGCGCCGGTCGGGGTGTCCACGCCGTTCAGCGAGAAGGCGACGGTCATGTTGGCCGGGTTGTAGGTGACGTTGCGCCCTTCCAGCAGGAAGTCGGTTCCGACCGCGCGGCTGTGACCTGGGGTGGCCGTCTGGTAGACCGGCAGCAGGTTGCTGTAGCCCGCAAAGCGGATCCAATAGTTGCCGGGCCCCACCTGCCAGTTCGCCAGCGAGAACTCGACCAGCGAATTGCCGCCGTTGCCGGCGTTGCCCGGCGCGGCGGCGACGGACGTCGGCGCCGTGTAGTCCTGATAGATGAGCGGATTGAGGATGCCGCCCGTCCCGTTCCTGGCCGGCAGGCCATCCCCGCCGTCGGCGAAGAGGGAGATGGTCATGGCGTTCGCCGGGCCGGTGACCAGGACGAAGGCCTTGTCGAGCGTCTCCTGCGAGCTCAGCGAAAAGCTGGCGAAGACGGCCCCGTACCCCGTGCAGCTGGAGCACAGCATGGTGTTCGTGTCGCCGGCCGTCGCGTAGTTGGGGAAGGATTCGAACACGATCCCCGCCTGAGCCGGGCCCGCGCCGGCCGAGAGGGCCGCGAGTGTGAGGGCCGATACCGCCGCCGCCGTCCTGAGAATGCTCTTCATCTGCCAACCCCTGCTGCCCGCCGCACCCCGGCGGTGAAATGGAACCGACCCTTGGTCCGATCGCCGGAACGCGGGCATTCGATGCGAGGACCGGCGAACCGGCGCCTTCATTGGTGAATCGGAATCCGGCGGGAAATCTGGTCACGAAATTTTCGTTGATCTTGCCGAGCCTGGCGGCGCTCCTCCGAAGCGGACGGCGGCGCGCCGGATTCGGGGACAACGACGTGTCGGAGACCGAGCCTACACTGACGGACCTGTGGGCTGGATTTTCGCGCGGCGACGCGAAGTCCCGCGACGCGCTGCTCAGCCTCTACTACGGCGAGTTCCGCAGGATCGCCCGGCGCATGCTGAGCGGCGACGCCGAGCGGATGCGGTTTCAGCCGACCGACCTGGTGCACGAGGCGGTCATCCGGATCATCGCCGGCGCGGGCGTGGCGGTGCGGGACCAGAACCACCTGCTGTCGCTGGCCGCGCGGGTGATGCGCGTGACCCTGATCGACGAGGTGCGCAAGTCGAAGGCCGCCAAGCGCGGGTCGGTGGTCACCCTGTGGCCCGACGCGCACGAGGCGGCGGCGCCGGCGTTCGAGATCGACGCCTTCGACGAGGCGCTGGCCCGGCTGGCCAAGGTCGAGCCGGAGGGCGCGAGGATCGTCGAGCTGCGGTTCTTCGCCGGACTGACGCTGCCGGAGATCGCCACGGTGACCGAGCTGTCGGAGAGCACCGTCCAGCGCCGGTGGCGCACGGCGCGGGCCTGGATCATCAAAGAGCTCAAAGACCCCGACTGACCGATGGATGTCGAGACCGAACGGCGGGTTCTGAGGCTCTTCGAGGAGGCGCTGGTCTGGCCGTCGCGGGTGCGCGAGGCGCGGCTGGCCGAGCTGTTGGGCGACGAGCCTGAGGTTCTGGCCGCCGTGCTGGCGATGCTGCGGGCCGACGACGCGTCGGCGCTGCTGCCGACCCAGCCGCCCGAACCCGCCGCCTTCGTCGACGATGCGCCGATGCCCGAGCGGATCGGCAACTACCGGCTGGTCGAGGAGATCGGCCGCGGCGGCATGGGGCTGGTCTATCGCGCCGCGCGGGACGACGGACTGTTCGACCAGCAGGCAGCCATCAAGGTGATCCGCCGCCACGTGCTGTCGGGCGCGATGCACGAACAGTTCGCCACCGAGCGACGCATCCTGGCGCGGCTGCACCATCCGCACATCGCCCACCTGCTGGACGGCGGGGTCAGCGAGGGCGGCTCGCCCTACATCATCATGGAGCTGATCCGCGGCGTGCCGATCACCGACCATGCCCGCGACCACGGCCTGGACCTGGCGGGGCGGCTGGCCCTGTTCCGGGACGCCTGCGGAGCGCTGGAGTACGCGCACCGCGAGCTGGTGGTCCATGCGGACGTGAAGCCCAGCAACGTGATCGTCGCCGACGGTTTCGGCGTGAAGCTGCTGGACTTCGGCATCGCGCGGCTGATCGGCGACGGCGCCGCGGTCGCGGGCGGCGCCCACACGCCCGGCTATTCCAGTCCGGCGCGCCGGTCGGGAGAGCGCGCCACGCCGGCCGACGACGTCTTTGCGCTGGGGGTGCTGCTGGAGCAGCTGATCGAGGGCGTGGCCGGGACCGACGCGGACCTGCGCGCCATCGCGGCCAAGGCGAGGTGCGACGACGTCGACGGGCGGTACGGCGCGGTGAGCGAGCTGATCGCCGACCTGGATCGCTGGCGTCGGCACGAACCGGTCAGCGCCCGGGCGCCGGGCCGCGGGCGACGGCTGCTGCTGCTGTGGCGGCGCAACCGGGCGCCGATCGCGGGCGCGGCGATGCTGGGCCTGTTCGCGATCGCCATGACCATCCTCTACCTGCAGGCCAGCGCGGCGCGGGATTCGGCCGAGCAGAGGTTCGCCGAGACGCGCAGCCTGTCGAACTTCCTGGTCCGCGAGGTGGTCACCGACCTGGAGACCATGCCGGGCTCCGGGCCGATGCGCCAACGGATCGCCGAGCGGGCGCGGGTGGCGCTGGAGAAGCTGAGCGAGGTGCCCGGCGCGCCGCTGGACCTGCGGGTCGAGACCGCCAACGCCTATGCCCGCGTCGGCGAGATCCTGGCGGCCGAGGACCTACGCGACGTGATGGACCCGGCGCGCGGCGACGCGGTGCTGGCGCGGGCCGAGGCGTCATTGCGGCGGCTGCTGGCCCAGGCGCCCGACCGCGCCGACCTGCGCCTGTCGCTGGCCCAGACGCTGTATCAGCGGGCGGTCTTCGCGGCGGAGGCGAAGATCGACCAGGGCCGGGCGTTCCGCCGCCTCGACGAGGCCGAGGCCCTGCTGGCGGGCCAGCCCGAGAGCTTCGCCGCCCGCATGGCAGCCGTCCGCACCCGCCTCTTGCGGGCCGACGCCTACAACACCGAGACGCGGTACGCCGAGGGCATCGCCGCGTCCCGGGCCGCGCTGCAGCTGGTGTCCGCGACGCGCGCCGCCACGCCGCGCCAGACGGCCGATCTGGCGCTGGTGCGCGAGCAGGCGAACACCATGATCGGCGACGCCGTCTGGTACGGGGGCGATCCGGCCGCCGCCCTGGGCGCGTACCAGGCCGGCCGCGCCGCGCTGGAGGATCCCGCGCTGGGGTCGGACGTGCGCGTGCTGAAGCGCCGGGCCTACACCACCTTCACGGTGGCCAGCACCCTGTTCGGGCTGGGCCGGATGACCGAGGGGCTGGCCCTGTCGCGGGCGGGGCTCTCCGAGTTCGAGCGCGTGCGCCGCTTCGACGACAGCGCCAGCGCGCGACGCATGGAGAACATCGTGCGCGAGGAATACAGCTACGAGCTCCAGAACACCGGCCAGATCGCCGAGGCCTATCGGCAGAACGACCTGGCCATCGCCGGCTATCGCGAAAACGCCCGGATGCAGCCCAACAACTACCAGGTCCTGCGCGCCCTGCCCGTCGCCCTGCGGCCCTCGGGCGAGATGTACCGCGACACCGGCAAGCCGCAGAAGGGCTGCGAACGCTTCCGCGAGGCCGACGCCATCTGGACCCGCCTGGCCCGGGAAAACCGAGTCAGCGCCTTCGACCTGGGCCACGACGTCCAGCTGATCAAGGCGCGCCTGACGAAGTGTCCCGCCTGAGCGGTTCGGGAACCACGGATTTCACGGATTGGGCCGCGAAGCGGCCGTCACTTCAGCCGCGGAGAGGCGCGGAGACCCCCTCCACCGCTTCGCGGTTCCCCTCCCCCTGTGGCGGAGGAACGTGGGTGCGCTGCAGTGCATCCCCGTGCGGCGGCGTGCAGCGAGCGGCGTTGAGCGGAACCTGCCGGAACACCTGAACCCCTCTCCGGGTTGCCCGTTCGGACCCGGGCTGGCCGGGGATGGAGGGTGCTGTGATCTGGAAGTCGTTCGGATGTGCGCTGCTGGGCGGCGCGGCGGTGGTGCTGGGGGCCGGTGGGGCGCGGGCCGAGGTGTTCGGCGGGGTGGAGTTTCCGCAAGGCGCGATCTCGTTCGCCGATGTGGTGGTGAGCTATCTGCCCGGGCTGGAAGGGGCCGATCCCACGGCGCCGCACCAGGGCGCCGACAATGCGCTGGGGCCGCCGAACTATAACGGCGTCAACAGCTGCGCCAGCCAGGCGGCCTGCAGCTTCGTCTCGCTGGGCGTGGGCGGGGCGCTGGTGCTGCGGTTCACCGACAACCTCCTGACCGGCTCGGACAGCGACGCCGACGACCTGTGGATCTTCGAGGTGGGCCCCGACGTGGAGGACACCACGGTGGACGTGAGCGTCGACGGGATCACCTGGCTGTCGGTGGGCAAGGTGACCGGGAACACCCGCGGCATCGACATCGACGCGTTCGGGTTCAGCTCGAGCTCGGCGTTCTCGTTCGTGCGGCTGATCGATGTGGCGAACGAGGGCGGCCAGAGCGGCGGCACCGTGGGCGCCGACATCGACGCGGTGGGGGCGATCTCGACCCGGCCGCAGACGGCGGTGCCCGAGCCTGCGACCTGGGCGATGATGATCGCCGGCTTCGGCCTGGCGGGCGGGGCGTTGCGGCGGCGGCGGGTGGCCTTGGCCTAGGCTGAGGGGCGGTGACGCTGCTTTTGGAACCACGGAAGACACGGAAGGACACGGAAGGCGGGTCGGTTCGCCTTCCGTGTGTTCTGTGTTTTGCGTGGTTTTGAGATCGGCGCGGCGCGCCCGTAGGCCCCCGCCCTTTGAGGGACGGGGGCCGCCGTTCGGCCGTCAGCGGCGATAGTCGTAATAGCTGCCGGGACGGTCGTAGCGGTCGTGGCGGTCGTTGTCGTTGAGGGCGCCGCCGATCACCAGGCCGATGAGGCCCGAGGCGATCGCCGCCATGACCACGTCGCCGTTGTCCGAGCGGTAGTAGCGGTAGCCCGGACGGGGCGGACCCAGGTTGTAGCGGCGGTAGTCGTCGATCACGTAGCCGCGCTGGCGGTAGTAGGGATAGACCTGCCCCTGGCGCCAGCGGCCGTCGCCGCGGTAGCGGTCGCGGCCGTAGGCGTGGCCGTGACCGCGACGGTTGTCGTAGCGGTCGTACTGGTCGGGGCGGCCGTCGCGGTCGCGGTCACGTCCCCACTCGCGGTAGTCGGGCCGGCCGTCGCGGTCGGAGTCGCGATAGCGCTGGTCGTAGACGCCGCGGTCGTAGCCGCGATCGCCGTAGTAGGGCTGGGCCATGGCGGCGCTGCTGGCCAGGGTCATGGCGGCGGCGGCGGCGCCCAGGATAATCTTCTTCATGTCAGGCCCTCCTTGGCCAATGCCCCGCAATCTACGGGCGGCCGTCTGAACGGGCCGGGGCGCCGGCGTTCAGCGGGGGTTCACCGGCGCGGGGCGGCTGGACAGCCAAACGGCGCGCCATCCGGTGGGATGACGCGCCGCCTTGGTTGCGTGTCGTGCTAGACCTTTGGCCGCCGCTTCCGAGGGACGGGAGAGTCGGCGACGGCCGCCGGTCCGCCCACATAGGCGGCCGGCGGCTGAACCCACGATGAACTGTGGCAGAGCTTGGCGTTGCGGCATCTGGTCGGCGCGCCCAGGCCGGTGCACACAGGTTTCAGTGTCGCGAGTCGGGGCGTTTCGCGTGGTGAGGGGATCGGGAGAGACGTTCTCGGACGAGGCGTTCGCCGCGATCCGGGCGCATCCCGATTTCCGGGCCGCCGTGGAAGGACTGGCGCGGGAGAACCTGGCCAACTACGCCGGCTGGAGCATCTCGGAGCGCTGGCTGCTCAGCGACCTGGGGCGCGCCTCGCTGAGCGGCGCGGCGATGATGCTGGACGCCCTGTTCGACGGGTTCACCCCGGCGCACCTGATCCAGTCCGCGCTCGCCAACCGCACCTGCAGTGAGGGCCGCGCGCGCCACTATCTACGCCGGGCCCTGGCCAACGGCTTCCTGACCCGCGACGATGCGGGGACGCTGCGGCTGTCTCCCCGGATGCACGACGTGATGGGGCGCGGCATCGCGGCCATGATGCACGCCGTCGCACGGCTTGACCCGGGGCTGGCGCACCTGCGCGACATGACGCGCGACACGCCGTTCACGCGGCGGCTGGCGACTCAGATGGGGCTGAACACGGTCGCGCGGCGCGACCTGTTCGTGGGGCCGGACAAGCCGGTGCTGCTGTTCCTGGGCCGCGACGGCGGCTCGCGGATGATGGAGCAGCTCATCGCGGCGCAGCCGGCCGGGCGGTCGCGCCTGCTCGAACGGGCGCCGGTGTCTCAGCGGGCCCTGGCGCAAGGGGCGTTCGTCTCGCGCACGCACGTCGCCCGCCTGCTGGCCGACGGCGAGGCCCGCGGGCTGTTCCAGGCCCAGGCGTGCGGGATGGTCGTGGCGCCCGACCTCAGCGAGGATGTCGAGCGCCACTATGCCCTTGTGCTGGAAATGGCCCGCGTGTCGGCGCACGCGGCGCTGACGGGCCAGGACTAGCGCCCTACTTGGGCTCGCGCACACAGGCGAACTTGTCGACCGCCAGGTCGGACGAGTCGCGATAGGCCTTCACATAGGCGTCCCAGGCCGCGTCGCGCTTGTCGCGCGGCACGCCGGGCGAATCCATGTGGATCGAGACGTACTCGGTTTCCGAGGCTGTGAAGCCCTTGGACATGTCGCCGTTGATGACCGCGCCCACCACCAGCCGGTTCGAGGCGATGCCGTGGCCGCGGTACCAGGCCAGGTGATCGCGCGCGGCGGCCTCGAAGGCGGCCTTGGCGCCCGGCTTGACCGTGCTGACGCGCACCACGACCAGCTGGCCGCCCTTGCACAGGTCGGCCGGAGAGGCGGCGGGCGCGGCCTGGGCGCCGGCGGCGGCGGCGGCGAGCAGCAGGCCGCAGGCCAGCGCGGCGGTGAGACGAATGGACATGATGTTCCCCCGAATGGATCGACGCCCCCAGGCTTGAGCCAACCGGCCCGACGCGGAAGTGCACAAATTTGCAGGTGGCCCGGGCCCCTCGGCGGCGGGTAAGATCAGCAGCTCGCCGTTGCTCGCGATCACGCCCAGTTGGTCGGATTGTCCCCGCGCTACGCATGGAGAGTCCGGGGACGGATGCCCGCTGCCCCGACGAGGCCTTCCACCGAGACGCCTCGCGGATCGGGCGTGTGTGATTTCTCACAACTTTTGGGTGTTGTACGGCGCATCGGAGTTGCAGGGGTAGGCCCGACTGTCGGGGCGTTCAGCGTCCCCGAAACCCCTCGCCTGCCGCGGACGCCCCGTCGCCGCGGCGCGCCGCCAGCAGATGGATCGTGCCCATGACCGCGACGTCCCCCCAATTCCGCTACTGGGTCGATATGGCCCTCGAATGCGTGCGCCGCGACCACACCCAGAAGATCAGCGCGGGCGACCAGCGCGGGCCAGTGCTCAGCGCCCGCGCACTCGGCCTGGCGCTGGGCGCCCTGCACGACATGGCGGCTGCCGGACCGGGTGGAACTCCGATCCTGCCCGTCGCGCCCGCCCCGCCCCCCGGCCCCGCCGTGGTCGCCGCGGCCGCCGCCTGCCACGAAGTGCTGGTGCGCCGCTACCCGAAGCAGCGGGGCCTGCTGGACTCGGCCTGGCGGGACTGGGTGGAGTACCAGAAGCTGACCGGCATCGGCCCGGCGGAGACGGCGGGCCGGGCCCATGGCGTCGCTGTCGATGTGTTCGGCGCCAACGATCCGAACTGGGCGCTACCCGACCAGTACAAGCCCACCGACGCGCCCTACACCCATCAGCTCCCCGACCACGAGCAAGGCCAGGGCTTCGCGGGCGGGATCTGGGGGAAGGCCAATCCCCTTGTGGTTCCCGTGGTCCCGGGCTTCCCGCAACCGCCCAGGGGGGATGCGCACTACGACGCCGACCTCACGCTGGTGAAGGCCAAGGGGCACTGGAACCGCGCCTACGGCGGCCCGAATGGGCGCGACCTGAACGAAGAGCTGATCGGCATCTACTGGGGCTATGACGGGCCGGCCGCGCTGGGCACGCCGCCGCGCCTCTACCTGCAGGTCGTGCTGGAAGCGCTGGACAACCTGGAAGCCCGGTCCAACGGGGCACTGGGCGCGAGCGAGGAGTTGCGTCTGGTGGCCGGCGTGGCCGTGGCCATGGCCGACGCCGGCATCAGCGCCTGGCATTACAAATACAACCCCGCGCACCTGATGTGGCGCCCCGTGGTGGGCATCCGCAAGGCGGGCGGGGCGGCGGCGGATCCGGCCTGGCTGCCCCTGGGCCGCCCCGACACCAACGGAACCGGACAGTACCTGACGCCGAACTTCCCGGCCTACCCGTCGGGCCACGCCACCTTCGGCGCGGCGGCCTTCCAGGTGACGCGCCTGTTCCTGGCCGAAAAGAAGCTGGCGAACTTCGATGCTCAGGGCGTGGACGATATCGCCTTCGACTTCGTCTCCGACGAGTTCGACGGGCGCAACACCGACCCGCGCACCAACGTCCCCCGGGTTCACGTGACCCGTGGCTACGACAGCCTGTGGCGAGCGATCGTCGACAACTCGATCAGCCGGGTCTTCCTGGGCGTCCACTGGCAGTTCGACGGCATCACCACGAAGGATGGCGCGGGCTCGAAGTTCGGCGTGCCAGCCACGCCGGCCGACACGGGCCAGATGGGCGGGGTCTGGCTGGGCGCCAAGATCGCCAATGCCCTGGCGGTGCAGAAGCTTGGCGTGACGCCCCCGACGGTCACCGCCTCAAGGCTGGCCGTCTAGCCTACCAGGCGCACACCCAAGGCCGGGGACACAGTGCCCAGTCCCCGGTCACGGCGCGCCGGACAGGGAGTTTCGGGGACGGGAGTTTCGGGGACAGCATACCTGTCATCGCTACCTGGCTCTGAGCGTCCTGCTCGCCGCCTGCCCTCTCCACCACCCGCTCTTCGGCCTGCGGCCTCGGCGGGCGGTCCCCCTCTCCCACCGCTGTCGCGTTGGGAGAGGAACGGCGTGTGCGCGGCGCGGACGCCCCTCCACCGCGTTCCGCGGTCCCCCTCCCCCTGCGGGGGGCGAGGACCTACGCCTTCGGCCTGAACCGCTTGTTGGCCGGGAAGCCCTTGGGAGCCAGTTTGCCGGCGCTGGCTCTGCGGCCCGACCATTCCTGCCAGTCGGGCCAGACGCGGGTGCGGCCCGAGGCGTCGACGGTGGTGAGGCCGTCGGGCGACTTGAAGGCGGTGAGGTCGCGCAGGCCGCCCTCGCGGTAGGTCTGGAGCTTCACGCCTTTGCCGCGCGGCATCTCGGGCAGCTCGGCGGCGGGGAAGATCAGCAGCTTGCCGTTGTCCCCGATCACGCCCAGCTGGTCGGCTTCGCCCAGCGCCACGCAGGACAGCGCCGTGCCGTTCAGGACCTGCTTGCCGGCTCTCCGGAAGGCGATGGCCTCCTCTTCCGGCAGGATGAAGCCGTAGCCTTCCTTGGAGGCGAGGATCCGCTTCACGCCGGCCCGGTGAGGGAAGATATCGATGATGCCCACCTTGTCGTCGAGGTCGATCATCAGGCGCAGCGGCTCGCCGTGGCCGCGGGCGCCCGGGAGCTTGTCGCAGCCCAGGGTGAAGAAGCGGCCGTCGCTGGCGAAGATCAGCAGCTTGTCGGTGGTCTCGGCGGGGACCAGGAACTGGAGCTTGTCGCCTTCCTTGAACTTCAGCTCGGAGGGGTCTTCCACGCGGCCCTTGGCGGCGCGGATCCAGCCGCGTTCGGAAAGGATGATGGTGATCGGCTCGCGCACGATCATGGCTTCCAGCGCGGCCTCGGTGTCGATCTGCGGCGCGTCGGCGAACGTAGAGCGGCGGACGTTGAGGTCGGCCAGCTGGGCCTTCGTGTCTTTCAGCCCCTGCCCCACCAGCTTCCACTGGGCCTTGTCGGAGGCCAGCATGCCGACGATGCCGTCGCGCTCTTCGCTGAGCTCGGCGTGCTCGCGGCGGATTTCCATCTCCTCCAGCCGGGCCAGCTGGCGCAGGCGGGTGTTGAGGATGGCGTCGGCCTGGATCTCGGAGAGCTGGAAGGTCTCGATCAGCTTTTCCTTGGGCTTGTCCTCGTAGCGGACGATCCGGATCACCTCGTCCAGATTGAGGTAGGCGATCATCAGGCCGTCGAGGATATGCAGCCGGGCCTCGATCTTGGCCAGGCGGTGGCGGGCCCGGCGGACCAGGACCTCGCGGCGGTGGTCCAGGAACGCGACCAGGGCCTGCTTGAGGTTCATCACCCCGGGCGTGCCGCGGGCGTCCAGGACGTTGAGGTTGACGCTGAAGCGGGTCTCGAGGTCGGAGAGCTTGAACAGGCTCTCCATCAGGACGTCGGCCTCGACGTTGCGGCTCTTGGGCTCGAGCACCAGGCGCACGTCCTCGGCGGACTCGTCGCGCACGTCGCCCAGCAGCGGAGCCTTCTTGCCCTCGATAAGCTCGGCCAGCTGTTCAACCAGATCGGCCTTCTTCACCTGATACGGGATCTCGGTGATGACGATCTGGTACATCCCCTTGCCCAGATCCTCCTTGGTCCAGGTGGCGCGGACGCGGACGCCGCCACGGCCGGTCTCGTAGACGCTGAGCAGGCTGGATCGCGGCTCGACGATGACGCCGCCGGTGGGGAAGTCCGGGCCCTGGACGTGGGTCATCAGGGCCTCGACGCTGCTGTCGGGATCGTCCAGCAGCATCAGGCAGGCGTCGATCAGCTCGCCGGCGTTGTGTGGCGGGATCGAGGTGGCCATGCCGACCGCGATGCCGGTCGAGCCGTTGGCGAGCAGGTTGGGGAAGCCGGCGGGCAGGACGACGGGCTCGTCGTCCGAGCCGTCATAGGTGGGCTTGAAGTCGACCGCGTCCTCTTCGATGCCGTCGAGCAGCAGCGTGGCGGCCACCGTCAGCTTGGCCTCGGTGTAGCGCATGGCCGCGGCGTTATCGCCGTCGATGTTGCCGAAGTTGCCCTGGCCGTCGACCTGCGGATAGCGCTGGGCGAAGTGCTGGGCCATGCGGACCAGGGTGTCGTAGATCGACTGGTCGCCGTGCGGGTGATAGCCGCCCATCACTTCGCCGACGACCTTGGCGCACTTGCGGGCGGCGGCGTCGGGGTTCAGCCGCATCTCACGCATGGCGTAGAGCACGCGCCGCTGCACCGGCTTCAGGCCGTCGCGGACGTCGGGCAGCGCGCGGTCGGTGATGACCGAAAGGGCGTAGGCGAGATAGCGGCGCGAAAGGGCTTCCGACAGCGGCTCGTCGATGATGCGGTCGCCATCGCCGGAACCTGGCGGGGTGGTGTGGACAGTCATGAGCCCTCTCTAGCGCGCGTGGGGATTCGCGTCGCCGGGCACAGCGCCGCGATCCACAGGGCGACGTCATGACGGGGGCGTTATGCGGCCCGCCCGGAGAATCAGCGCGTGTTTAAGCGGGGATTAAGGGGCGGCGCGCGAGGATGCCTGCGACGTCTTGAAGCAGGGACCCTTCAGAAGAAGGGACTGTCCGATCACCAGCCACCCACCCAGCGCCAGCTTCCGTGACGCCCAACCCGTGGCGCCGCCGACCCGCGTGCGGTGGCGGCCCGGGGCGGCGTTCCTGCTGGCGACCGCCCCGCCGAAGGTGAACGTGGGGGCCTGGTTCGCCCTGGCCGTGGCCGTGCCGCTGCTCTTGCTGGCGCTGGCGGCGGGGATGACCCAGGTGGGCGCGCCGCGGGCCGCGGCCTTTGTCGTGACGCTGCTGCTGGCGCCGGCCGTGGTGCTTGCGGTGCGCGCCCTTGAGATCGGCCGGCACGCGCCGAGCGAGGCCGAGGCGCGCGATCAGGACCTGGCCCGCGCCTTCTGCCTGACCACCGGCCAGGCCGTGGGCTTCCTGTTCGTGGTGATCCTGGGCGCGCCGTTCAGCCATGAGTCGGTGGCGGTGGGGCTGGCCATGGCGGGCGCGCCGCTGATGCTGGCCGTGGTGCGGGATGTCTGGTCGCGGGTGTTCCGGCCGATGGAGGAACGCGTCTCGCCGCCCATGAAGGCGATGGCGAGCCGCAACTGGACCCTGGAGTGGGCCGAGAGCCAGAAGCAGACCTCCGAGACCGAGGGCCACATCATCACCGCGCTGATCGCCCAGGTGGTCCAGCCGATCGCCCGGCCGGACGCTCCGGTGACGCTGAAAGTCTCGCCGGTCGCGCCCGACGAGGCCTGGATGCGGGGCGGCTCGCGCCGCCCCATCCCGGTGCGTCAGAACGGCAGCGGCTGGACGTCGGGCTCGACCCAGCCCCGCCGCGCCGTGGGCGCGAAGAGCACGGCCCTGGTCCAGTAGGCGAACAGCCAGTCCGACCGCCCGCAGGGGCCGGCCAGCAGCGCATCCAGGTGATCCGACAGCGGCGTGTCCGGGCGCGTCGCGAGCTGGGCGGCCGCGGCCCGCAGCGACGCCTGGGTGATGGTCTCGTGGTAGCCCTCGGTGTCGGTGTTGGCGACGCCGGTGGCCTCATTGTAGGCGCGGATCAGGCCGGGCATCTCGCGGCAGGCGTCCATGCCGGGGCGCGACAGCAACCACACAGCCGCCGCGAAGTGGGCGGCGTGCGTCCACTCGGGCTTGGGCAGCGTGCAGTCGATGACGCCGCGGGCGATG
Source organism: Phenylobacterium sp. (assembly GCF_965284355.1). Taxonomy (NCBI): domain Bacteria; kingdom Pseudomonadati; phylum Pseudomonadota; class Alphaproteobacteria; order Caulobacterales; family Caulobacteraceae; genus Phenylobacterium; species Phenylobacterium sp. Next base: position 519,425 of record NZ_OZ260078.1, read on the forward strand.
CGCTCAATGTCGGCGTCGGTGAGAGAGGGTGGCATGTCAGAGCTCCTGTTGGGGGCTCGGCGGGGCCCAAATACGAAAACCCCGCCGGAGCGGGGTTTGCGGATCGCTGGGACCGGACCTCAGGCCGACCGACAGGCGCACGCAAACACCGCCCGGAAGGGGCGCTGCTGGCTGTTGGCCTGGTTGATCTTCCCGAAGGTCATGGCGGCGCTTCTAGGGGCTTGGCGGGCGGACGGCAAGGCGGTTGACGGTTACGTTTACTCATGTAATCGATAGGTGGCGTACGGGCGTAATCTCGGAGTGACCCCATGGCCGCCGACCTGCTGGACACCCTGGTTCGGACCAACCTCGCAGCGGCCGCGGCGATCCTGCTGGTCCTGTTGCTGCGGCGCCCGGTGCGGCGATTGTTCGATGCGCGGGCGGCCTATGCGTTGTGGCTGACCGTCCCGCTGGCGATGGCGGCCAGCCTGCTGCCCCGCCCGGAGGCCGTCGCGATGCTGGAGCCTCTGACCCTCACCGCCGACGCGGTCGCCAGGGCGGCCCCCCTCCCCGCGATCCCGGGCCTGATAGCCTCCGTCCTGGTGGCGGCCTGGCTGGGCGGGGCGCTGTTCGTCGGCGGGATGCTGGCGCGTCGGCAGGCGCATTTCATGGCGGCGCTGGGGCGGCTCTCGCCGGGCGAGGACGGCGTCCTGCGGGCCGAGCATCCGGCGGTGGGCCCGGCGGTGATCGGCGCCCTGCGGCCCCGCATCGTGACGCCGGCCGACTTCGAGACCCGCTTCGACGCCGAGGAGCGCGCACTGATCCTGAGCCATGAGGGCGTGCACCTGTCGCGCGGCGACGGGCTGGTGAACGCCCTGGCGGCGGCCATGCAGTGCGTCTGCTGGTTCAACCCGCTGGTCCATGTGGCGGCGCGGACGCTGCGCATCGACCAGGAGCTGGCCTGCGACGCCGCCGTCCTGGCGCGACACCCGCAACAGCGGCGGCGCTACGCCGGCGCGCTGCTGAAGGCGCAACTGGACGCGCCGATGCTGCCGGTGGGCTGCCATTGGCCCGCCTCGGGAGAGCACCTGCTGAAGGAGAGGATCGCCATGCTGAAGAGCCCCCTGCCCGCCCCCTCGCGCCGGATCGCCGGCCTGGCCGCGGCCGCCCTCGCCAGCCTCACGGCGGCGGGCGCGGCCTGGGCCATTCAGCCCGCGCCCTCGCCCGCGCGGGTGACCGCCGCGCCGGTCTGGATCTCAAGGCCGGACGGGGCGGATATCGCCAGCGTGTACCCGACGGGGGCGGCGGCTCAGAAGCTCGCCGGCAACGTCCTCATGGCCTGCCATGTCGAGCAGGACGGGAGCCTGTCGGGCTGCAAGGTGTTGCGCGAAACGCCCGTCGAGGCCGGCTTCGGCGAAGCCGTCCTGAAGGTCGCCCACCGCTTCCAGATGGCCGCCACCGACCGCGACGGCCAGCCCACGGCCGGAACCGACGTGCGCATTCCCATCCGCTTCGTCGTCCCGCAGTGATCGCCGCCGAACCGCCGCCCGCAGCGGAGGCCGTGGTCGTCAGCCGCCGCGAGAGCAGCGAGGTGGTGGTGTCGCGCGACACCCCGCTGGTGCTGACCAAGGCCGGCCAGCGCGAACAGGCGTTCGTACGACAGGCGATCTTCGTGACCACCTCGCTCAGCCTCACCCGGCCGGGGGGCGAGGCGCCGGCGTTGGACAGCTGGCGCTGGGCGCATCAGGCGTTCCTGCAGCGACAGGTCTGCTTCAGCTCGATGACCGGACTGTTCGCCTGCGCGGAGGCGTCGGTGCAACCGCTGACCGACGCGGAGACCGGCGAGGCGCCGGTCTCGCCGGTCGATCCTGAGGCCGCGCCGGAAAGCGAGGCCGCCCGCAAGCGGCTGGCCGACGGACTGAAGCCCAGGGCGACCGCCCTGTTCGACGCCGACCGCAGGCAGCACGTCGAGCCGATGCTGAAAGCCGCCGGCGTGGTCGCGGCGCGCCGTTGACGGCGATTTTGCCGCACGTGGTGAAGCCGCGTTACCAATTCCCTTTCACCGCGGCTTAAACGGGCCGGGCAAGCTTGGCCGGATGTTGATCGCGCCTCCCCGGCTGAACGTGGGGGCCTGGCTCACGCTCGCCGTGGCCGGGCCCACGCTGATGCTTGCGGCCGCGCTGGGCGCCACGTCCGGCGGGCTCGCGCGATCGGCAGGCATGTGGGAGGCGGTGCTGCTAGCGCCGGCGATCGCGCTGGCGCTGCGCTCGCTGGAGCGCCGCAGGGCGATCGCGGCGCAGGGTCCGGAGCGGTTCCTGGTCGCGGCGTTCGCGCTGAGCGTGGCCGAGGCCTCGGGCGTCCTGATGGCCGTGCTGATGGGCGCGCCGCTGCCCGGGCAGGCGGTGGCCTGCGGACTGACGGTGGCGGCGGCGCCGCTGGCGCTGGCCGTGGCGGCCGATCTGGCGCGGCGGGCCTTGCCCGACTTCTCGCTACAGCCGACCGGCCTCGCGCAATCGCTCTATCAGCCAGACGCGGGCGGGCGGCAGGGGGCGGTTGAGCGGGCCGAAAATGTTCTGTTCAAGGAAATGGCCGGTCAGCTCGAGGCCCGCGCCGATGTCGCCGGCGCCCAGCCCCGACTGGGAGGAGAGCAGGAAGCCCGGCAGGGCGAGCAGGCGGTCCCTGTAGGGCTCGCCGGCGTCGCGGCTGACAGCGCGGCCGGTGCGGGGGCTGACATAGATCAGGTCGTCGAGGCCGCCGGTGGCGGCGCACTTGCTGAGATCGAGGCCGAAGCCCAGGTCCTGGAGCAGGCCGGCCTCGAAGCGGACGAACACCGCCGGCCAGATCTCGGGGATCAAGAACGCCCCGCTGAGCGCCTCGAAGGCGAGGAAGGCCCCCGGATGTGGCTCCCGCTCCGGAAGCGCGCCGGCGGCCACGGCCGCCGCGGCGGCCATCCCCGCGAGCGCCAGTGGATCATCGAAGAGCGCTGCCGGCCCCTCACCCTGGGGCTCCAGGGTCGCCGAGCCCAGCTGTTCGCTGACCCGGGCCCGATAGCGGACGAGGCCGCGCGCGCCGGCCTGGAGATAGGGCCGCATGCGCTTGGAGGCGCCGCCGGCGACGTGGGCGGCATAGCGGCCATGCTGGCGGGTGAGCAGTTCCACGATCGCCCCGGACTCGCCGAAGGCGCGGGCCGAGAGCACGAAGGCGTCGTCGGAGAATTCCATCGCATCAAGCTGTGGGCGCCCGCGGAGGAAATCCAGTCCCCCATCTCGGATGCGGCCGTGGCGATGGATGCGGCGCTGGCGGAACTGCGCAGCCTGCTGGCCGCCTACAAGTCGAAGCTGGTCGTAGAGGACGCGGCGCAGGCGGCCTGACGCGAGCCTTGCGGCGGCGTTGGCGCGTCAGCGCCGCTATTGGACCACGAACCACACGAACCACACGAATGGGTTCCACGGCTCACGGCTCGCTGTCGGTATTCGAGCCCTGTTCGTGCGGTTCGTGTGGTTCGTGGTCAGAAATGACAGCGCCTGCGGCGCGCGGGGCGGCGAAGGCTGCTGACAGATTCTGGCGCGGGGGCGCGGCATAGTCGGGGGCGCAACAGCAGGGAGCGGCGGGGATGTATGTTTGCGGGCTGGTGATCCCGGTGCCGGAGGACGCGATGGAGGCCTATCGCGCCTGGGCCGAGAACGGGTCGGCGTTCTTCCGGGAGTACGGGTGCGTGGAGATCGTGGAGTGCTGGGAGGACTTCGTGCCCGAGGGCAAGGAGACTGATTTCCGCAAGGCGGTGGCGGCGAAAGCCGGCGAGAAGATCGTGTTCACCTGGCAGGTGTGGCCCGACCGCGACTTCTTCCAGGCGGCGGAGGCGAGGATGCACGACGATCCGCGCATGGACTCGGCCGGGACGCCGCCGTTCGACGCCAAGCGGCTGATCCTGGGGTGCTTCTCGCCGCTGGTGACGGTGGGCCGGAGCTAGCGCCCTACTCCGGCGGTTCGCGGCGGCGTTCGCGGTACCAGGCCAGCTGTTCACTGGTGGCCAGCAGCTTGCCGTCGCGGCTCCAGTAGCTGGAGCGCTCGTCCGACGCGCCGCCGGCGCCGACGCGGCCTTCGCACTCGATCAGGATGTAGTCGTCGCCGATGGCGGCGAGTTCGTAGCTCGTCGCGTGCAGGTAGACAGTGAGCGACAGCGTGGTGGTGCTGACCGACATGCCCAAAGCATAGAAGGCGCGCGGGGCCGAGTTGTCGGTGACCATGCCCAGCAGGGCCTTGTCCCAGGGGCCGCGGCGCGAGCGGACCCAGGCCAGCGACCGCGAGTCGGGGCCGGGCTTGGGCGGGAAGCCCTCGGCCGAGCGGCGCTCGAACGCCTGGGCGCCGAAGTGCTCCGAGCCGCCCGGCATGGTGTCGGGGCTGGGCAGGGTCTCGGGCTCGGGCGCGGCCGGCATGGACGCGAAGGCGAACGCCGGCGTATCGGGCCGGCGCGCCATGGTGACGATGGCGTGGACGCCGACCTCGCCGGTGGCGGCGATGCAAACCTCCACCTCCCAGACGCCGATCGAGCCGCCCTGGCGCAGGCGTCGCGTGCGGACCAGCAGGTCCCCCGAGGGCAGAGCCGCCGCATAGGTCAGCGTGATCGACAGCGGCTCGCCCACCGCCTGGGGCTCAGCCTCCATGACCCGGACGGCGAGACCGATCGCATAGCCGCCCCACAGACCGCCGCCCGGATTGCGCCACTCGGGACCGGCGTGGGTGGTCCAGCGCCCAGGGCCGGCGGCGGTGAGGACCATGGAATGGGAGGTAAGGCTCGAACTCATGGCGCCGCTACTAACCGCAGGACGCTAGGTCACGAAACGCCTTCTCCCCCCACGCGACGTCCTGTCGCCGCATCGACGAGGCCCGTGAAACTTTTTTCGCGATGAAGTGGCCCCGTTTCCGGCGGTCCCACGCATCTCCCTCTGACAGCCGGATCCTGTGGTGGGGGATGGCGGGTGCAAGTGGAGACTTCCATGACCGGTTTCGAGTTCTCTAAACTGAAGGGCGCCGCGGCGGCGCTGGCGCTGGGGGCGGTGTTCGCGGCAAGCGGCGCGCAGGCGGCGACCCACGTGCTGAACCTGACGGGCAGCGCGACCAACGTGTCGACCAGCTCCTTCATGTTCGGCAACACGCTTTACGAGACCGGCTTCCTGGAGCTTTCGGGCTTCACGCCCTTCGAGCTGGCCGACGGCGACGATGTCCAGGTGACGGTCACCATCACCGACGGGAACTTCACCCTGCCCGTGCGTGATTTCATGTACTTTGGCCTGAATTTCTCCGATATCTCGGGCGGCGCGCAGCCGACGACCTCGTCGTCGAATGGCCAGTTCTCGTTCGATGGCGGGCCGAACGTGGGCGCGGGTTGCGGCAACTGCACCAGCCTGATCACCTACGTCGAGGGCCAGCCGCTCTCGTTCTCGAGCCTGTTCGCGACGGGGTCGTTCTCGATGAGCGAGCCCTATCAGATCAACAGCGTCACGGTGAGCTACCAGGTGAACAATGCCGCGGTGCCGGAACCCGGCACGTGGGCGCTGATGATCGCCGGCTTCGGGGGCGCGGGGATGATGATCCGCCGCCGTCGCCGGATCGAAGACATGGTCGCGGCCTAAGCCCGACCGACCGAACGACCACGACGGAAGACCGTGCACTCTCGTCGGGGTCTGACGCCACCCGTTGCTAGCGACGGGTGGCGTCCGCGTTTCTGGGGCCGCACCAGCGGGCCTTGGCTTCGCGCAGCAGCTTGAGCGAGCCGGAGTCGTCCACGGCCGCGTAGCGACCTGTGCGCTGAAGGTCGGCGAACACCGTCTCTGCGGTATCGTAGCTGCGGCAGGCGTCAGCGGTGCGCCCCGCGCTCGCCTGCACATCCCCCAACTCGGCCAGGGTCACCGCGTAGTCGCGCGCATGCATCGCCACGCCCGAGCGAGCCGCCATGCGGCCGCGCCGCGCCTCAACCACAGCCTCCAGGATCGGCACGGCCTCCAACGGACGCCCCGAAGCCGCAAGGGCCTGGGCCTCTGCGCTCTCCAGGATTTCAGCGGCGCGGCCCGCGTCGGTGTCAGCCGGATCAAAGGCCACGACGGCGCGGGCCTCGGCCGCACCGAGCTTGAGGATTCTGACCGCCTCGGCGACCTGGCCGACGCCGAGAAGCGTCGTGCCCAATGCCCAGCGCGAGCGTGGAAGCTGGCGAACGACCGTCGGATCGTCCGGCCAGCGGCGAGCGGCCTCCTCAAGAAGCGCCATAGCCCGGCGATAGGGTGCGACGGCAGGCTCAGCGCCCTCCGCGTAGTATATGCTCTCTGCGATCAGGTCCTGCAGGGCGGCGGTCGTGAGGAGCGCCCTGAGCGGGTCGGCCGGCGCGGGGGCGGCCTGGCCGGCGCGGCCGGCGGCGATGGCCTCGCGGTAACGCCCCTGCCAGACGCGCAACGCCGCCATCTCCAGATGCCAGTCGCGCTCGAGATCCCGCAGAGGCGCCCCGGGGTCGAAGATCAGGGTGCGGGCCTCCGCCAGGTAGCGCTCGGTGACGGCGAAGTCATTGTCGATCATGACGACGACGTGCGCCTGGTCCAAACGCGCGCGGGCGCGCAGGCGGCGCCCCGTTTCGCCGGGGATCGCGGTGGCCAGGGCATAGGCGGTGGCCAGGTTCTTCTTGGCCTGGTCGGTCTGGCCCAGGTTGGGGCGGCCCGGGCGGCCTTGGACTTCGGCCAGGCGCAGCAGGCCCCGCACGGACTCGGCCTTCACCTCCAGCGGCGCATCGGGACTGCGGGCCAGGCGGTCGAGGTAGGCCTGGGAGACGCGGGCGGCCTCGATGCGCAGCTTCAGCGAGCGCGGCTGGCGCTCCAGCCGGTCGCCCAGGTCGAACAGCAGGTAGCGGGCCGCGCCGCGCGCCGGTGCGATGCGGGCGCGGGCCTCGGCGCGGGCCTGCTCGGCGCGGATGTAGTTGATGGTGGACACGGTGGTGGCGGCCGAGAGCGCCAGGATCGCCGCCGTGACCAGGCCCACGCCCCAGCGGTGACGGCCCACGAACCGGCGGGCGCGGTAGAGGGCGCCGTCGCCGGCCCGGGCCTGGACGCCGAAGCCGTCACGCCAGCGGACCAGATCGGCGATCAGGTCGGCCACGCTGCCATAGCGGTCGACGGCCTCGTGGGCGCGGGCCTTCGCGATGATGGCCGCGAGATCGGCGTCGGCCGACTTCCCCGCCAGCCCCTCCAGCACCAGCCCCAGGGCGAAGACGTCGTCGGCCACCACGGGCGCGGCGCCGGCGATCCGCTCGGGGCTGGCGAAGTCGGGGGTCATCGGCGACAGGCCCTCGACCTCCTCGCCCAGAAGGCGGGCGATGCCGAAGTCGAGCAGCCGCACCCGGCCGTCAGCGCCGACCAGGATGTTCGACGGCTTGAGGTCGGCGTGGACGATCAGTTGGGCATGGGCGAACTGCACCGCCTCGGCGGCCTGGACGAACAGGGCGACCGCCTCGCGCAGCGGGCGCTCGGCGCAGGCCGCGTCGATCGGGCGGCCGGCGACGTGCTCCATCGCCAGCCAAGGCGTGCCGTCGGGCAGCACGCCGCCGTCGATCAGGCGGGCGATGTTGGGATGCTCCAAGCGCGCGAGGATGCGCCGCTCTTCCGCGAACCGCCGGGCGGCCAGCGGCGCCAGGTGGCTCCACAGCAGCTTCACCGCGACGGTCTGGTCGAACAGCCCGTCGCTGCGCTGGCCGCGCCAGACCTGGCCCATGCCGCCCTCGCCGATCTGCTCGACCAGGCGGAACGGGCCGACCTGTTCCGGTGGCGGGCCCAGGGGCCTGCGTTCGGAAGGGAACTCGGTGGGCATGGCCCGCCCGGCGCCTGCGTCGCTGCGCTCCAGCGCCTCGACGCGCTGCACCACCGCAGGGTCGATCCGGGCCAGGAGGCGCTGGCGATATCGGGCGTCGTCGGGCCGGTCGCTCAGCCGCTCGAACAGCGCCAGCGCCTGACGCTCCTGTTCCGGGTGGGCCTGCTCAGGCCTGGGCGGGGGCAAGGTAGTCGATGAGCCAGGCGCGGGCGGCCTGCCAGCGGCGCTTCACGGTGCGCTCGGGCAGGCCCGTGGCGCGGGCGGTCTCCTCGACCGTGAGGCCCAGGGTGAAGCGCAGCTCGACCACGCGCGCATGCTCGGCGGAGAAGGCCTCGAGCGCGGCCAGGGCCCGGTCCAGGTCCTCGACGTCGACGACGTCGTCCTGCTGGCCGCCCGGAAACTGGGTGACGATGGCGGGCGCGACGCGCTTGGCGGCGCGGAAGCGGCGGGCCTCGTCGATCAGCACCCGGCGCATGGTGCGCCCGGCGACGGCCAGCATGTGGCCCTCGTCGGCGATCTTGCCCGGCATCGACTGGATCAGGCGCAGCGAGGCCTCGTTGACCAGGTCGGTCGGCTGCAGCTTCAGGCGCATGCCGTCGCCGACCATGATCGCGCGCGCCATGCGGCGCATGTCCTCGTAGCACGCGGCCAACAGGCGCTCGTAGGCGACCGGCTCGGCGCCTGCGATCTCATGGTCGGGATTCGTGACGCGCCCCATGGCGCCATTGTTCATCGAACCGGCGCTTCGACAAGGAGAGGCTCGCGGGGCGCGAGAGGAACTCGCCCGGGACGCTAGGCCTTGGGGTCGTCCTTGCAGGGTTCGTAGGCGCCATCGACCCGAAAGTCCCACGCCGCCTCGATCTTGCCCTTCACGTCGGGGTCGAGCTCCTGGGCCTTGCACCAGTCGTCGCGACCTTCCTTCAGCTTGTCCTGGCCGCCGCGGGCCAAGGCGCGACCGTAGAGGGCGGCGGGACTGGCCGCCCAATAGAGCAGCACCTTGTCGAACATCTTCTCGGCATGGTCGTAGTCGCCCACCTTGATGTACAGGTACGCCCGATCGAGCTGCGTCTGCAGGATGTAGGGGTTGAGCGTCGCGGCGTGGTCGCAGTCGTTCAGTGAGCTCTCGCGCCACCAGTTTTTCGACGTGACCCTGCAGAGGCTGGCCCACACCGCAGGGTTCTGAGGCTCCCTGTCGGCGCGTAAGGCGATCTGCTCCGGCGTCAGCATGTCGATAGGCGTGTTCCGCTCGACCTGCTCGACGCCCGTCGACAGCAGCGCAATGACGGCGATGAAGCCTGCGACCCCGCCCAGGAAGATAAGCTGGCGACGGCGGAGCGCCCTCTTGGGGTCGGCATAACGGGTCCACCATCGGACAGAGTCCTCGCGCAACTCGGACCGAACCCAGGATTCGTCGGCCTGGGAAGCTCGGATGAGGCGCATGACCGCCTCCTTCTCGAACCGCGTTTCACGCCCGCCCCGCTTGGGCGGCGGCGCGGTCAGAAGCCTGTAGGCGCGGGTGTCGCGGACCTGGGCGCGGATGTCGCGGACCTGGTTGCGGTCGGTGACGCGTCGGCCCAGTTCCCTCAGGGCCGCAACCTCGCCGGGCACACCCCAGCTGTCCTGGGATTTCTGCCAGCCGAAACGGGTCAGCACCGGCCAGACCATCACGTCGCCCTTGGGCGAGATTTCGAGAAGGGAACGCGCCAGTCCGAGACCGGTGTGCTGATAGACCTCGAGGTGGTCGAGGATCGGCGACCTCAGAATGGTGTCGAGGGCGGCCAGCAACTCCTCTTCCGACCCTTCGCCAGAGGTGGCGCGGGCGATTAGCGTGCGGCAGGCCTCCCAGTGTTCCTGGAGCGGATCAGGCGCCCCGGGGCCCTCGGACGGCGAGGCGGCTGCCGCCTGTGGCGGCGGCGCAGCTTCGGAAGCGGGGCTGCCCTCCTGAGCGGCGTCGGCGTCGACCAGGACGCCGCGCTCGACCCAGACCAGCGCCATTTCGTAGGCTGCGCGCAAGCGCTTGAACGCCTCCGGGTCGTCCTCGGGATGCGTGACTTTCAGGCGCTGGGCGTAGGCGCGGCGGACGGCCGTCCGGTCGGCCCCCGGCTCCAGTCCGAGTTCGGACCAGATCTGCTGCGGCGTCACAGCTGGACCTGGCCTTCGATGCGGTCGAGAGCGCTGGTGAGCTCCTTGCGGTGATGCTCGATCGCGCGGGCGTCTTGGCCGGCGAGCACGGCCTCGAACTGGTTCATCCAGGCGGCGACCGCGGCGCGCTCATCGCCGAGCATGGACTCGAAGCAACGCGCCGCGCGGGCGAGGACCGCGAGGTTGGCCTGATCCTCGCGCGGGTGGACCTTGAGGGCGGCCAGCTTCGCCCGGCGTTCGGCGAAGTCGCTGCTGGAAGCCACGTCGTCGTCGGCGATGACCAGCTCGCGCCGCTCGCCGGTCTCGGGCACCAGGACGTCGACCTCAAGGAGGCCGTTGATGTCGTACGAGAAGCGGCAGCTGACGGCGACCTGCCCGGCGGGACGCGGCGGCACGGGGATCTCGATGCTCCCCAGATGGATGTTCTCGTTCACGAAGCGAGACTCGCCCTGGTAGACCCGGACTGCGATCACCGGCTGGTTGTTGGCCATCGTACTGAACACTTGCTCGCGGCTGGCCGGGACGGTCGTGTTGCGTTCGAGGATCGGCGCGAAGAGGCCGTCGCGGACTCCACCGTTCGGCAGATGCTCGGCCACACAGATGCCCAGCGAGTAAGGGCAGACATCGGTCAGCACCACCTCGTCGAGGGCCGCGTCGCGGGCTTTAAGGCCGGCCTGGACAGCAGCGCCGCGCGCCACGGCCTCGTCTGGATCCACAGCGCTCGACGGAAAGCGGCCGAACATGCGGGTCACTGCGCGGCGGACCAACGGCATGCGGGTGGCCCCGCCGACCAGCACCACTTCCTCCATCTCGTCGACGCGCAGGCGGCCGTCCTGCAGGGCGCGAAGCACCGGCTCGCGCAGGCGCTGAATGAGGCCCTCGGCCCAGCCTTCGAACTCTTCGACCGTGACGGTCAGCTCCTCACGGTGATCCTGCCAGGTCAGCGCGATGGTGGCGCTCGATTCAGACGAAAGGGTACGCTTGGCGCGTTCGGCCAGCGCGCGGAGCTTCTGGGTCAGCGCATCCACGCGCTGGAGCCCCATGCCCAGCGCCGCATCGAAGCGCGCCCGCATGCGGGCGACCAGGATCTCGTTGAAGTCTTCGCCGCCCAGGTGGTTGTCGCCGGACGATGCACGGACCTCGAGCACGCCCTCGAAGATCTCCAGGATCGAGACGTCAAAGGTGCCGCCGCCCAAGTCGAAGACCAGAAAGCGGGTCTCGCGGCCGCGCTCGGCGATGCCGTAGGCCAAGGCCGCGGCCGTGGGCTCGTTGATCAGCCGGTCGACCTTAAGGCCGGCGAGTTGGCCCGCCTGACGCGTGGCCTTCCGCTGCTTGTCATTGAAATATGCCGGGACGGTGATGACCGCCTCGGTGACCGGTTCGCCCAGGAACGCTTCCGCGTCGGCCTTGAGGCTGCGGAGAACGACGGCGGAAAGCTCCTCCGGCGTGAAGTTGACCTGGCCCAGGCGCACCTTCTTCCGCGTGCCCATGTAGCGCTTGAAGGCCGTGGCCGTGACCTCCGGATGAGTGACCTGACGTTCGCGAGCGGCCAGGCCCACGATGACATTGGCCTTCTCATCGACGCTGACCGCCGAGGGCGTGAGCACTTGGCCCAGGCTGTTGGGGATCATGACTGTCTGGCCGTCGCGCCAGATCGCGACCGCGCTGTTGGTCGTTCCCAGGTCAATGCCGACAATCACGCGCACCCCCACCGCGTCCGAAGTGCATGGGACGCGCCCCGCGCCGAATTTGGCGCAACTTGGGCCTCATCGTCACGCTTGTTTTTCGTCTCAGCGCGCTATTGGGGTTGTGCTTGCGCTGGTTCGCAGCGCCGGTGTGTCAGGCGTCGAAGTCGAGGCCGAGGTCGCCGTAGAAGGCGCGTTTGTCGGCCCACTTCTCGTCGACCTGGACGTGCAGGAACAGGTGGACGGGGCGGTCGAGGAGCTGGATCAGCTCTTCGCGCGACTTCTGGCCGATCCACTTCAGCGTCTGGCCGCCCTTGCCCAGCACGATGGGCCGCTGGCTCTCGCGTTCGACGTAGATGGTCTGCTCGATGCGCACGCCGCCGTCCTTGCGTTCCTGGAAGGCGGTGGTCTCGACGGCGGCCGCGTACGGCAGCTCTTCGTGGACGCGCAGGTACAGCTTCTCGCGGGTGATCTCGGCGGCCAGCAGGCGGGCCGGCAGGTCGGCGGTCTGGTCCTCAGGGTAGAGCCAGGGGCCCTGCGGCATGAGGGCGGCGAGACGCGCCTTCAGGTCGTCGACGCCCGAGCCGGTGGTGGCCGAGATCATGAAGACCTCGTCGTAAACGTCTGTCTCGAAGAGCTTTTGGGATATCGCCAGCAACTCGTCGCGCTTGACCGCGTCGACCTTGTTGAGCGCCAGGATCACCTTCTTGCCGGCCTTCTTCAGCCCTTCGACGATGCTGTCGACGTCGATCTGGGCGCGGCGGTCGGCGGGCTTGTCGCCCAACTGGGCGGGGGCGTCGACCAGGTGGACGATGGCGTCGGCGTCCTCGGCCCCGCCCCAGGCGGCGCGGACCATGGCGCGGTCCAGGCGGCGGCGCGGCGCGAAGATCCCGGGAGTGTCGACCAGCACGATCTGGGCGTCGCCGTGCAGCGCCACGCCGCGGACGGGGAAGCGGGTGGTCTGGACCTTCTGGGTCACGATCGAGACTTTTGCCCCGACGAGGCGGTTGGTCAGGGTGGACTTGCCCGCGTTGGGGGCCCCGATGATCGCGGCAAAGCCGGCGTGTTGGTCAGTCATAGCTTTCGGCTCGCCTCGGATTCCACGCCTTCGCGCTTCAACAGCATGGTCTGGGCGGCCAGCTTCTCGGCGGCCTGGCGCGAACCGCCCTCGCCGCGCTCGGCCTCGAAGCCTTTGACGCGGACCTCGACGGTGAAGATGGGGGCGTGCGCGGGCCCGGTGCGGCCGACGACCTCGTAGGCCGGCAGCGGCAGGCCGAGCCCTTGCGCCCACTCCTGCAGCTGGGTCTTGGGATCCTTGGCGCGCGGGGCGTCCACGTTGGCGAATTCCTCGGCCCAGAATTTCTCGAAGAAGGCCTTGGCCGTCTCCAGCCCGCCGTCGATGTAGAGCGCCGCGATCAGCGCCTCGCAGGCGTCGCCCAGCACCGCGTCCGACTTGCGGGCGCCCACCTTGGTGGCGCTGGCCGACAGGCGTAGCGCGGCCGGCAGGCCGGCCCGTTCCGCGGCGCGGGCGCAGGCGTGATAGTTCACCAAGGTGGCGAGACGCTGCGACATCTCCCCTTCCCGCGCGTCGGGATCCAGCGCCATCAGGCGCTCGGCAGCGCAGAGGTTGAGGACCCGGTCGCCTAAGAACTCCAGCCGCTCGTTGTGGCGCACATCGCGCGCGCCGTCGCCGACGCTGGCGTGCGTCAGCGACCGCTCGAGGAGGTCGCGGTCAGTGAAGGTGTGACCGATGCGGCGCTCGAGCTCCTCGACCGCCGCGACCCTCGCATTCATAGGGGCCGCGCATTCATTTCAGCACTTTGAAGAACCGGCTGGGCCGCGCATCCAGCACCCACGTCCAGGGCTTGAAGATCGAGGCTTCCGGCTTCCAGGACAGCAGGATGATCTGGGCCTTGCCCACCAGATGGTCGGCCGGGACCATGCCCACGCCCATGGCGGCGGGCGGCACGCGGCTGTCCGACGAGTTGTCGCGGTTGTCGCCCATCATGAAGTAGTGGCCGTCGGGCACGACAAAGACGTCGGTGTTGTCGAGGTCGCCGTCGGGGCCCATGTCCTGGGTGGCGAAGGTGCGGCCGGTGTCGAGGCGCTCCTGATAGCGGGCGATGTCGCGCTCGAAGCCCATGACCATCGTCTTGGACGGCGACAGCGGCTCGCGGGCCACCAGCTTGTCGTTCACGTACAGCAGGCCGGCGCGCATCTGCACCCGGTCGCCGGGCAGGCCGATGACGCGCTTGATGTAGTCGGTGCGCCCGTCGCTGGGCAGCTTGAAGACCACGATGTCGCCGCGCGCCGGCTGCTGCGCGAGGATGCGGCCCTCGAAGAGGGGCGGGCTGAACGGGATCGAGTGCTTGGAGTAGCCGTAGCTGTACTTCGACACGATCACGTAGTCGCCCTCGTAAAGATTGGGCTCCATCGAGGCCGAGGGGATCGTGAACGGCTGGAAGAAGATGACGCGCAGAACGAGCGCGATCAGCAGCGCGTAGACGATGGTCTTGACGATCTCGATCGTCTCATGGAGCGCACCGGACTTTTCAGGCTGCGCGCTCTGCACGTTGTCACTCATAGGTCATCCCTGGGAGCTTCGGCGTCCCGAAGCGGGTGTCTGGGTAGCTGCTCCCTAGCCGATGAGCAAGTTCGGCGCCCGTGAACATTGCGACATGGGACGAACGGTCACCACGATGTGGGCGGCCAGAGCGGAACCACGAAATCCACGAAATACACGAAAGGGCGGGCCACCCCCGATGCCGCGGAGCGGCTTTCCGACTTGGAAACACAGAACGGAGGCTTCTCCCTCGGTGTGCTTCCGCGGCCGTCTTGGCTCTCGGGAGCTGAGGAGGATCGCCCGCTGCGCGGGCCGGGCGCGCGTCCTTTCGTGTATTTCGTGGATTTCGTGGTTCCTCTCGCACGCCCGGACAGTGGCATAGCCCCTTCTCCGCAACTGGACCGGTGACAGGCCGGCGGCGCGGCCTACATAGGCCTATGCCTCGCGAGTCCCTGCCCCCGCTGCACCTGCTGCTCGCCCTCGTGGTGGTGGCCGTGTGGGGGACGAATTTCGTGGTCATCAAGTGGGGACTGGCCGACTTTCCGCCGCTGACGTTCGCGGCGCTGCGGTTCGCGTTCGCGGTGCTGCCGGCGGTGTTCTTCCTGAAGCGGCCCGCTGTGCCGTGGTGGAACCTGGCGGCCTATGGCGTACTGATCGGCGTGGGCCAGTTCGGCATGCTGTACATCGCCATGACCCATTGGATCTCGCCGGGCCTGGCGAGCCTGGTCGTGCAGACCCAGGTCTTCTTCACCATCGGCTTCGCCATGCTGATCGCGGGCGAGCGGGTGAAGGGCTTCCAGATCGTGGCGCTCTTGCTGGCCGCCTCGGGCCTGGGCTGGCTGATGATCCATACCAATGCCGAGGTGACGCCGCTGGGGCTGGGCCTGGTGCTGATCGCGGCGCTGTCGTGGGCCAGCGGCAACACGGTGGCGCGCGCCGCCGGCTCGGTGAACATGCTGAGCTATGTGGTCTGGGCCAGCATCTTCTCGGCCCCGCCCTTGTTCGCGCTGGCGCTGATGTTCGAGGGCTGGCCCGCCTTCTCGCAGTCGATCGTCCATGCCGACGCCAGCGCCTGGGCCGCCGTGCTCTGGCAATCGGTGGGCAACACGATCTTCGGCTACACCGCCTGGGCCTGGCTGCTGGCGCGCCACCCGGCGGCGACCATCGCGCCGCTGTCGCTGCTGGTTCCGGTGTTCGGGATGGGCGCGTCGGCGGTGATGCTGGGCGAGCCCCTGACCGGCTGGAAGCTGACGGCGGCGGCGCTCGTGCTGGGGGGCCTGGCGCTGAACACGCTCTGGCCGATCCTGCGCCGTCCGGCGGTCAAGGCGGCCTGAGGCCATCGCCCGTTGCGGAAACACGCGCCGACTGGCCGCCTCGGTCGCACCCGCTAGACTGCGCGCAGACGAACGGCGGGGATCAGGATGCCGACACGTGAGACGGTCGAGGCCTTCGTGGCGCAGGTGCTGAGCGGCGCGCACGTCGAGGCGATCCGCGACTGGTACGCCGACGATGCGACCATGCAGGAGAACCAGGGGCCGCCGCGGGTCGGGCGCGAGGTGCTGATGGAGCACGAACGCCAGGCCCTGGCCCGCTCGGCCGGCGTGGCCACCGAGCTGGTCTCGCCCGTGATCGTGGACGGCGACCGCGTCGCGATCCACTGGCGCTTCACCTTCACGTCGAAGTCGGGTCGCGAGACGAGCTTCGAGGAGGTCGCCTGGCAGGTGTGGCGCGGCGACAAGGTGTGGCGGGAGCAGTTCTTCTACGATCCCGCGCAGATGCAGCGGGCGACGGCCGGCGCGGTCTGAGCGCAAATCCGCGCAGACACCCCTAAGGGATCGTCATGGCCGGGCTTGTCCCGGCCACTCAGATACGCGGCGATCGCCGAGAGCGCATGGCGTCAACGCTGCGGATCGCCGGCCAGCGGCGGCGCTTCTGGGTGGCCGGGACAAGCCCGGCCATGACGTTCAAGAAGGGGGTGGAGGCTAAGCGGCCTCGGCGCCGCGTTTGATCGCGGCGAGGCCGGCCCGCATCCAGGTCCCATAGGGCCCGTTGAGGAAGGCGAGCTTCAGCAGGAAGCCGCCCAGGCCGACGCCCAGGAAGCCTGGGAACGCATCGCGCTTCAGCTCGAAGGAATAGGTCCAGACCAGCCGGGTCTTGTCGCCCTGGGCCGTGTAGTGGAAGTCGCCCAGGCCGTAGCGGAGCGGCTTGGCGGCCGGCGTGGTGTAACCCCAGACCACATAGCGGAAGCGCCAGTCGGTCTCGGTGCGGTTGTTGACCAGAACCTGCTCGGTCACGGTCGTGTCGTCGGTGAGGAACACCAGGTGGCGGCCGCCCACCGGGCCGAAACCGTCCGGCGTCAGCGCAAGCGTGTCGGCCACGCCGGGCAGGCCGCCGGCCGCGGGGTGCCGTGCGCTGAGCGGCATGACGTCGACCGCCTCAACCACCTGGGCGAAGGGCCGGTCGATGACGACCTCCTCGACGCGGCTGACGAGCTTTTCAGGCCCCGCCACCGGCGGGTGCGGCGTCTCGACGAAGCCCGCCGGCGGACGGCGGGTGGCGACGGTCTCGGACAAGGGCCCCTCCCCTTGGACTGGCGGCGGCTACTTGATCTTGATGGTCGCCGCGCCCTGCGGCCCGACGACCTCGAAGCTGTCGCCCGACTTCTTGTCCTTGGGATACTCCACGCACTGCTCGTTCGGATCAAAGTTCGATTTCGTGCAGAGCTTTTCGCCGTCGATGCGCCACTCGCCGGTGACCTGGCCGTCCATGGCGGTGAACTTGCCGTCCGGCGTGTAGGTCACGTCGATGTCCATGCCCTGGACCGACAGGACGATGCCCTTGGTCGTCACCTCTTGTAGGGTGCCGGCGACGGCGGGCGTGGCCAGCGCCAGGACGGCGGCGGCGAGCAGAAACTTGCGCATGAAATCCTCCCAGGTCTCATCCGGCCGGGAGCCTACACCCGTTTCACGCGTCGGGTAGCGCCTCGATGATCACGAAGGCCTGGGCGTAGGGATGATCGTCGGTGAGGCTGAGGTGGATCACCGCCTTCATGCCGGGCGGGGTCATCTCCTGCAGGCGGGCCAGGGCGCCGCCCGTCAGCTGCATGGTGGGCTGGCCCGAGCGCATGTTGACCACGCCCATGTCGCGCCAGAAGACGCCGCGGCGCATGCCGGTGCCCAGGGCCTTGGCGCAGGCCTCCTTGGCGGCGAAACGCTTGGCGTAGCTGGCGGCGGCGTCGGCCTTGCGGTCGGAGCGCGTGCGTTCCAGCTCGGTGAAGACGCGCTCCTTGAAGCGGTCGCCGAACCGCTCGAGCGAGTTCTGGATGCGCCGGATGTCGGAGAGGTCGGAACCCAGGCCGAGGATCATGCGGCCTTCACCGCGCGCGCCTCGTCCATGAGCGCCCGCATGCGCTGGATGGCGGGGCCCAGGCCGATGAAGATGGCCTCGCCGATCAGGAAGTGACCGATGTTGAGCTCCATGATCTCGGGGATCGCCGCGACGGGCTTCACCGTCTCGTAGTCGATGCCGTGGCCGGCATGGACTTCCAGTCCCAGCTCGTGGGCCTTGGCGGCGGCGGCCTTCAGGTTGCGCAACAGCGCCTCGGCCTGCGGCAGCCGCTCGCGCACCGCCTGACAATAGGCGCCGGTGTGCAGCTCGACCACCTGGGCCCCGACCGCCTTGGCGGCCGCGACCTGGGCCTCGTCGGCGTCGATGAACAGCGAGACGCGGATACCGGCGGCGGCCAGCCGCTGCACCACCGGCTTGATGGTGTTCTGGCCGCGGACCACGTCCAGGCCGCCCTCGGTGGTGACCTCCTCCCGGCGCTCGGGCACCAGGCAGGCGGCGTGGGGACGGTGCGCCAGCGCGATGGCTTCCATCTCGGACGTCACCGCGCACTCGAAGTTGAGCGGCCGGCCGCGGCGGCGACAGATCACGGCCAGCGCATCGATGTCGCTGTCCGAGATGTGGCGGCGGTCCTCGCGCAGGTGGGCGGTGATGCCGTCGGCGCCGGCGGCCAGCGCCATCTCGGCGGCGCGCATGGGGTCGGGATAGCCCTCGCCCCGCGCATTTCGCACGGTGGCGACGTGGTCGATGTTCACGCCCAGTCTCAGTCTGCTCATACCGTCGGACCTCAAAATTCGAGCGACCATCTTACCTCCCCCGCGCAGCGGCGGGAGGGGTACCGGTCGCCGAGCGCAGCGTAGAGCGACTGGTGGAGGGGGCGAGCCCCACCTTCAGCCGATCGACCAGACCAGTTTGAATCTCGTGGAGGAGGTTCGCCCCCTCCACCATCGGCTCTTCGGCCGATGGTCCCCCTCCCGCCGCTCCGCGGGGGAGGTAGATTCACCCCCGCAGCCGCTTCGAGCCCGGCTCCTCGGCCGGGATGGCGGCGAGTTCGGGCGGGATCTCGTCGGGCGCGTAGGACGGCACGTCGACCGTCGCCAGCGCCACCAGGGGCCAGCCCACATCGGCCTTGCCGCCCGAGCGATCGACGATGCAGGCGCAGCACAGCACCTGGCCGCCCGCCGCCTCGATGGGTTCGACCGCCTCGCGGAACGACCCGCCGGTCGTGATCACGTCCTCGACCACGACCACCTTGGCGCCCGGCGCGATCTTGAAGGCGCGACGCAGCTTGAACTTGCCGTCCTCGCGCTCGACGTAGATCGACGGCACGCCCATGGCGCGGGCGACTTCGTAACCGGGAATAATGGCGCCCACGGCCGGCGCCACGATGACGTCGGGTTTACCAAACTGGGCCTCGATCTTCGCCGCCAGGGCCCGGCAGAGGCGTTCGGTCCGATCGGCGTACTGGAAGACCAGATTCTTCTGCAGGAACATCGGCGAATGCCGGCCGGAGGCCAGGATGAAATGGCCTTCGCGCAGGGCGCCGGCGCCGCGGAACTCTTCGAGGACGTCGTCTGTGTTCATGGCCCCCCATTAACCGGCTCAGGCCGATTTGTCGCGACTTGGTAACCCACTTTCGCAACCGGCCCTTAGCCCGCGGAGCCTAGCGTGCGGGCTGCAACTGACGGGGAACCAGTGGCCTTAACGCGCGTCGACCGTGCGCCCGATCCTTTGGAGCGGAGCGTCTTTCCGGAGGACTTCCCGGAAGGCCTGAAGCCGCGGCTGCGCCTGTTCCTGTCGGTCGATCTGGTGGGCGCCACCCGCTACAAGCAGTCGCGCAACCTTTGGCGCCCCGAAATCCTGAGTTTCTACAGAGACTTCGATTTCATTCTTCAGAGCGAATACCGCACCTTCGTCCAGAGCTACGGGGCGCCGTTGGATCCGCCGCAGTTCTGGAAGAGCAACGGCGACGAGCTCCTGTACGTCTGCGAGCTGACCAGCCTCAGCCACGCCCAGGCGCTGATGCACGTGTGGCTTTGGGCCCTGCACAGCTATCAGCTGAAGCGCGATCCGACCGTCGAGCACCTGGAGGTGAAGTCCACCGCGTGGATCGGCCTCTTCCCGGTGCCGAACTCGGAAGTCTTCTTCCGACGGGGCGGCGCCAGCTTCGACGACGACCTCGCCCGCGATGCCAGCGTGGTGCAGTCGGAACTGCGCGATGAGTGGTACGCCAACCCGACGACGCATTCGATCACCCGCGAGTTCGTGGGCCCCTCGATCGACACCGGCTTCCGGCTGACCGCCTGGGCCACGCCCAACCGGCTGATCCTGTCGGTAGACCTGGCCTTCCTGCTGACCAGCTCGGACCCCTCCGGGGTGAGCCCGCTGTCGCTGCGGCTCAGCGGCCAGGAAAAGCTGAAGGGCGTGATCGACGAGCAGCCCTACCCCACCATCTGGATCCCGGTGGGCGGTCAGGGCTGGGGCGGCGCCGACGGCGGACCCGTGGTGACCGACCGCGCCACGATCCGCTCGTACTGCGAGGCGGTGATCGAGCAGAACTACAGCTCCATCACCCCCCTGTTCCTGGGCGAGAGCGAGGCGGCCTATGAGTGGGTGCCGCAGTACATCCTGACGCGCATCCTGAAACACTGGGAAGAAGAGATCCGCCACCGCGACGAGGTGACGAAGGTGGTGCGGCTGGACGGGCTCTAGGTCCTGTGGACACTTATCGTAGCCACAAGACGATGGCGGCGAGGGTGACGATGGCGAGGTAGTTGCGGGCGGTCTTCTCGAAGCGGGTGGCGACGCGGCGGAACTGCTTGAGCCTTGAGAAGCAGCACTCGACCAGGTGGCGCTGAGCATAGAGCTGGGCGTCGAGGGGGTGCTTGATCGCGCGGGATGGGTTGTTCGGTATGACGGCGATCGCGCCCTTCTCAGCGATCTTCTGGCGCAGGCGATCTGAGTCGTAGGCGGTATCGGCCATCACTACGTCGGCGGCCAAGCCTTCGATCAAGGGTTCGGCCTGGGGTGCGTCGCCACGATGGCCGGCGGTGAGGCTGAACCGGACAGGACAGCCCAGGCCTCTGACCGCCATGTGGATCTTGGTGCTCAGGCCGCCGCGGGAGCGGCCAAGGGCCTGATCTTCAGACCCCCCTTTTTCGCGCCCGCCGCATGCTGGTGGGCGCGCACGATGGTCGAGTCGACGATCAGGTACTCGAAGTCCGGATCGTCCGAGAGCGCCTCGAAGATGCGCCACCAGACCCCTTTGGCGCTCCAGCGGCTGAAGCGCCGAAAGACCGTGTTCCAGTCCCCGAACACCTCGTGCAGGTCACGCCAGGGCGAACCCGTCCTGACGATCCAGAGCACGCCCTCGACGAACATCCGGTTGTCCCGACCCGTCGAGCCCTTCTGATCCGGCCGCCCGATGATCAGCGGCGCGATCCGCTCCCACTGCTCATCGCTCAGCACCAGTCGATCCATCACACCCAAGACCGCCTCCAAAAAGCAGTCTTGAATCACGCTTCGGACCCAGCGTGAATCCTAAGAGTCCACAGCTCCTAGCCCTTCGTCCGCTCGACCTCTTCCACGCTGGGGTTCGCGCGGAGCGCGGCGGAGATGTGGGTCAGGTGGCGGGCGTCGTTGACGTCGACGTCGATGTCCACGTCGAAGAAGTCGCTCTGGCGGTGGTGCATGCGCAGCTGCACGATGTTGCCGCCGGCCTCGCCGATGATCGTGCAGACCTGACCCAGGACGCCGGGCGAGTTGCGGATGGTCGCGGTCAACCGCGCCCGGGCCGTGGCGTTGCGCTCGGCCTCGGGCGTCCACTGCATGTCGCGCCAGAGTTCCTCGCGATCCTCGTACTCGGCGAGCTTCTCGCAGGCGATGGTGTGGACCGTCAGGCCGCTGCCATCGCCCTCCAGGATGCCCACGATGCGGTCGCCGGGCACCGGCGAGCAGCAGGCGCCGAAGTGGATGGTCACCCCCGGCGTCAGGCCGCTGCCGCGGACATAGAGGCGGGCCTGCTTGCCCTCGGTGATGTGGCGGCGCGCGGTGGCGGCCTCGCGCTCGGCGGCCTTGAGACCGGGGAACACCGTCTCCAGCACCTGGGCGGGCGTCGCGCGGCCTCGGCCCACGGCGTCGAACAGGTCTTCCTCGGTCGCCGCGGCGAAGCGTTCCAGCGCCGGACGCAGCGAGACGTCCTTGCGCGACTTGCCGGCGGCGTCGAAGGCCTGGTCCACCGTGGCGCGGCCCAGGCGGACGAACTCCTCGCGCTCGGTCTGGCGGATGTGGCGGCGGATGGCGCTGCGGGCGCGGCCGGTGATGGTGAGACTGCGCCAGTCGGGCGGCACGACGGGCTTGCCGCCGCGGATCACCTCGACCACGTCGCCGTTCGACAGCGTGGTGCGCAGCGGCTTCAGCTCGCCGTTGATCTTGCAGCCGATGCAGGTGTCGCCGATGTCGGTGTGCAGCGCGTAGGCGAAGTCGAGCGGCATGGCCCCGCGCGGCAGGCTGACCAGCTGGCCCTTCGGCGTGAAGACGAAGACCTGGTCGAGGTACATCTCGAGCTTGGCGTGCTCGACCAGCTCCTCGGCGTCGCCGCCGTGCTCCAGCACCTGGACGAGGTGGCGCAGGTTGACCAGCGGGTCGCGGCCGCCGGCCTCCTTCTGGGCCTCGGGATCGAAACCGTACGACTTGTTCTTGTAGCGCCAGTGGGCGGCCACGCCCTCTTCCGCCACCAGATCCATCGCCTCGGTGCGGATCTGCATCTCGATGCGCATGCCGCGGTAGCCGACCACCGTGGTGTGCAGGCTGCGGTAGTTGTTGCGCTTGGGGGTCGAGATGAAATCCTTGAACCGCTCGGGCACCGACGGCCAGGCGCGGTGGATCACGCCCAGGGCCCGATAACAGTCGTCCTCGGTGTCGACGATCACGCGGAAGGCGTAGATGTCGCTGAGCTGGGAGAAGCCGATCGACTTGCGCTGCAGCTTCCGCCAGATCGAGAACGCGTGCTTCTCACGGCCGAACACCCGGCTGGGGATGCCGGCGGCCTCCAGCCGGTTGGTCATTTCCTGGCTGACGGCGGCCACCGCCCCGCCCTGTTCCGTGCGCAGGATCTCCAGGCGGCGCAGGATGGCGTTGCGGCCCACCGGGTTGAGGTGGGCGAAGGCCAGCTCTTCCAGCTCCTCGCAGATGCGGTGCACGCCGATCGAACGCGCCAGCGGGCCGTAGATGTCCAGGGTCTCGCGGGCGATCCGCTCGCGCTTGGCGGCCTGCTTGATGAAGTGCAGCGTCCGCATGTTGTGCAGGCGGTCGGCCAGCTTCACCAGGAGGACGCGGACGTCCTTGGAGATGGCCAGGATGAACTTCCGCAGGTTTTCGGCCTGGCGCAGGTGCTCCTGGGAGAGTTCCAGCTTCGAGAGCTTGGTGACGCCCTCGACCAGCTCGGCGATCTCGTCCCCGAACAGCTCGGCGATCTTCTCGCGGGTGGCGTCGGTGTCCTCGATGACGTCGTGCAGCAGCGCCGTGACGATGGTCTCGGTGTCGAGGCGGTAGTCGGTGAGGATGCCCGCCACCTCGATGGGGTGGGCGAAGTAGGGGTCGCCGGAGGCCCGCTTCTGCGAGCCGTGCTGGCGCATGGCGTAGACGTAGGCGCGGTTGAGCAGCGCTTCGTCGGCCGAGGGGTCGTAGCTGCGGACCTTCTCGATCAGCTCGAACTGGCGGAGCATCCGCGGGCGCACGCCGGACCCCGGCGGGGCCTGGGGCCCAGGCGCAGGCTTGGGCGCTGCCTCCGGCATGGGGGCCGCCGCCTCGGAATTCGGAACGTCTTCAGGGGTCGCGGCGCGGGGCGCCGCTTCAGTGGTAAGAGGGTCTGCGCCTTCGGGGCTCAGTACCGCTCCTCCTGGCCGCCGTCACGGTCGCTCTGCAGGGCGCGAACCAGTTCCAGCTCGCTCATCTGCATGTGGGTCGGATCGGCCAGCAGGGCGAGGGTTTCGGCCTCTTCCTCGGCCTCCGAACGCTCATCGACGCGCTGCAGCGTGCCGATCAGGGTTTCCTTGAGTTCGTCGGCGTCGACGACGTCGTCGGCGATTTCGCGAAGGGCCACGACCGGGTTCTTGTCGTTGTCGCGATCGACCATGATCTGCGAACCGGCCGAGATGGCGCGGGCGCGATGGGCCGACAGCAGAACCAGCGAAAAGCGGTTCGGGACCTTTTCGATGCAGTCTTCGACGGTGACGCGAGCCATGGAGTCTCTCAGGGAGGGGAGATAGAACCCGCTAAACTAGTCGGTCGGGCGTCATTGTGCAACGCCGCAAAGGTCGCGGCGCCCTCGACCCGGCCCGAGCGCGTCGCCCCATACAACCCGACCTTCGCCGGCGGACGGAAATCTAAGGCACGACCGGCCGCGCATCCGCCCCGACCTGCGCCCCGGCGGCGAGGTCGGCGGCGGTGCGCCGAAGCACCGGATGCGCCCACTCGGGCGCGATTTCGGCCAGCGGGCCCATGACGAAGAGGCGCTCGTGGGCCCGGGGGTGTGGAAGAATGAGGCCGGGCGTGTTCAGCACGTCGCGGCCATAGGCGATGAGGTCGAGGTCGAGGGTGCGGGGCGCGTTCCGCCGGGCCCTGTCGCGGCCCATTTCAGCCTCCAGATCGAGCAGCGCCTGCAGGACTTCCTGCGGCCCGGCGTTCGCCTCGACAAGCGCGACGCCATTGCGGTACTCAGGATCATTCGGATCGGGCCAGGCGGCCGAGCGCCACCAGCCCGACCTTTTGAGGATTTTCAAACCCACCGCCGGGAAGCGCGCCAGAGCCTCCTCCAGCAACGCTTCGGACGAGCCGTGTCCGCCCGCCAGGTTGCTCCCGAGCGCAATGACGACCGCCCGGTCCGGGTTCAGGATTTTAGTTGCGATGACCTTCTACCCCACGGACCGGCTGGCCTTGTTCATAGACGGGGCCAACCTCTACTCCGCCGCCAAGAACCTCGGCTTCGACATCGACTACCGGAAGCTGCTCGAGGAGTTCAAGAAGCGCTCGGTGCTGGTGCGCGCCTACTACTATACGGCGCTGGTCGAGAACGAGGAGTACTCGCCGATCCGGCCGCTGGTCGACTGGCTGGACTACAACGGCTATCGCCTGGTGACGAAGGCGGCGCGCGAGTACGTGGACGGCGCGGGCCGCAAGCGGTTTCGCGGCGACATGGACGTCGAGATCGCCGTCGACATGCTGGAGATGGCCGAGCACGCCGACCACATGGTGCTGTTCTCGGGCGACGGCGATTTCCGCAAGCTGGTCGAGGCGGTGCAGCGGCGCGGCAGCCGGGTGACCGTGGTCTCCACAGTGAAGAGCCAGCCGCCGATGGTCAGCGACGAGCTGCGCCGGCAGGCGGACAACTTCGTCGATCTGGCTGACCTCGCGGACATGATCGGGCGGCCCGCACGCCTGCCCAAGTTCATCTCCGAGAACCGCGCCGGCCACCACGTGGAACGCGACGATGCCGAGCATTGAGGCTCCCGCTGAGGCGCCGGCCGACTGCCCGCTTTGCCCTCGGCTGGTCGCCTATCGCGAGGCCAACAGGATCAGCGTGCCGGGCGGCTTCAACGGCGCCGTGGCCTCGTTCGGCGACCCGAACGCGCGCTTGGTGGTCGTGGGCCTGGCGCCCGGGCGGATGGGGGCCAACCGCACGGGGCGGCCCTTCACCGGCGATGGCGCGGGCTGGATGCTCTACGACACCCTGCTGAAGACCGGCTTCGCGAAAGGGACCTACGAGGCGCGTCCCGACGACGGGATCGAGCTGGTGGACTGCATGATCACCAACGCCGTGCGCTGCGCCCCGCCCGGCAACAAGCCCGAGACGGCGGAAGAAGCGGCCTGCCGGCCATTCCTGACCGCCCGGCTTGGCGCCCTGCCCCGGCTGAAGGTGATCGTGACCCTGGGCGACGTCTCACGCCGCAACGTGCTGCGGGCGCTGGGGCTGAAGGCGTCGGCGGGGATCGCGGGGCATGGGACCGAGTTCCCGGCCGGACCCTACACCGTGCTGAACAGCTATCACTGCTCACGGCTCAACACGAACACCGGGCGGCTGACCGGCGAGATGTTCGAGGCGGTGTTCCGGCGGGCGCGGACGATCATCGAGACTTAGCTGACGACTTGGCGAGCAAAGGCAGGACATACGGCGGCGGAATTCGGCCCTCCGTCCGCTGATGAATTGACGCGGCGCCCCTGGCGGATAACGGTCGCGGCCTTCGCCAGAAACGGATTCCCAGTTTGCGCACCTCGATGCTCGCGTTCGGCCTCGCCGCCGCTCTCCTCGCCACTTCCGCAATCGCCGCGCCGCCCAAGGTCGATCCGGCCCTGCGCGAGCAGGCGCTGGAGATCCTGACGACCGGGATCGGCTATCGCACGGTGACGGGCAGCGACCAGTTCGTGCCCTACGCCGAGTACCTGAAGGGCAAGCTGGTGGCGGGCGGCTACAAGCCCGAAGAGGTCACCGTCGAGCCGTTCGGCGGCGCGGCCATGCTGATCGCCCGCTATCCCGGGACCGATCCGAAGAAGCCGCCCATCGTGATCTCGGGCCACATGGATGTCGTGGAAGCCAAGCCCGAGGACTGGACGCGCGATCCGTTCAAGGCGGTGGTCGAGAACGGCTACGTCTACGGGCGCGGCGCCTCGGACAACAAGTTCGACGTCTCGACCATGGTGGCGCTGCTGGCCAAGCTGCGCCGCGACGGCTGGAAGCCGGGCCGCGACGTGGTGCTGGCGCTGTCGGGCGACGAGGAGACCAAGATGGTCACCACCGCCGAGCTGGCGCGCCGGCTCAAGGGCGCCGAAATGGTGCTGAACATCGACGGCGGCGGCGGCGGGCTCAAGGACGGCAAGCCGATCTCGTACGGGATCCAGGGCGCCGAGAAGACCTACGCCGACTTCACGATCGAGGTGACCGACCCGGGCGGGCACTCCAGCCGCCCGACGCCGACCAATCCGATCTACCGGCTCTCGCGGGCGCTGGACCGGCTGGCGGCCTACGAGTTCCCGGTGATGTGGAACGAGATCACCCTGGCCTCGGCCGCGGCTCGCGCCGAGAACACGCCCGGCGAGCTGGGGCGGGCCCTGAAGCGGTTCGCGGCGAACCCGAAGGACGCCGAGGCGGTCAAGGTCCTGGCCGCCGACCTCAGCACCAACCCCAGCCTGCGCACGACCTGCGTGGCCACGATGATCAACGGCGGGCACGCCACCAACGCCCTGCCCCAGCGGGTCACGGCGAACGTGAACTGCCGGATCTTTCCTGGCACCCCTTCCGAGAGCATCCGCCAGGAGATCGCCCGCGTGCTGGCCGAGCCCACCGCGACGGTGACGCGGGTCGCCGACGACGGATCGGTGGACAGCCCGGCTTCGCCCCTGCGGCCCGACGTCGTGGCGGCGGTGAAGAAGGCGGTGCACGCGCGCTATCCCGGCATTCCGGTCGTGCCGTCACAGGCCTCGGGCGCCACCGACAGCATGCACTTCCGCGCGGTCGGCATCCCCAGCTACGGCGTCTCGGGCATGTTCGGCGAGGCCGGCGAGTCGTTCGCGCACGGCCTGAACGAGAAGGCCCCGCTGGCGACGCTGGACGGCAACCTCTTCCACTACGAGTCGATCCTGAAAGACCTGGCGAAGTAGTCAGCTCAGCAGGTCGCGTGCCGCCTTCGCGTTCTCAACAATTCGCAGCAGCTGGCTGGCCGTGAGGATGACGGCCGCAGCTTCTGCGGGGCTTCTGAAGTTTACGACTCTATGGGAGTGCGGGTTCTTTAGAGCCCCCAACGCTCCCGCGAACAGATCCATCATACCCTGCTGCTCGCCTGCTTCAGCATCCAAGTCCGCGAGTGGACCTGGCTGGTCTGGCCCTGGCTTGAAGGCCCATCTCGCCATCTTCACGCCAGGCCAATCGGGTTGCGCACCGCTTGCTTCCCTGGTTGCGATCTCGACCTGCCGCATCGCTTGGAAGGCGGCTGTGTCGTACTCACCGCGGAGAAAGGAGCGCCAGACCTGGTCCGCGATGGCCGGGTGCACCAAATGCTTCGGCAGCGCCTTAGCGGCTCGATAGTGAGCAACTTCGTCTGCCGACTCAGTCAGTGCCTCGGCTCGCCGGGATAGGATGCGCCAGCCATTGTTGCCGTTGGTGCCCTCTTCGCGGACCAGGAGGACCTCGCTCTCCAGCCAGGAAAGTGCCTCCATGACGGCGCGCTTCACCTGCATGTTTCGAGACCCGAATGGAGCCTCTTGTTCTCCTACAGAGGGGTTTAGCTCGTTCACGAGGCTACCGATGTTCAGCCCCCCGGACATTCGATTTGCTTGCCTCTCTCGGAGCTGTGGGAGCATCGCCAACCCGAGTTCTTCTGGAGTGAGGGCCAGCAGACCCTCAGCGTCATCGCCGAACAACCGAACCAGGCCGCGCATCACATCCCCTCCCCAACTTCGAGATGAAGATGGTTGTTAAGCTTCCGCTGTGAAGGTCACGCACTGATTTCCCTTCGCTTCCGCCACGGCGCCACTGTCATCCTCCCCTCACAGAACATGTGATCCGGGAGGATACCGACATGCACGACCTGATCATCCGCGGCGGAACGATCGTGGACGGAACCGGCGGCGAACGCTTCGTGGGCGACGTGGCGATCGACGGCGACCGGATCGTGGCCGTCGGCAAGGTGGAAGGGTCCGCGAAGCGCGAGATCGACGCCTCGGGCCTGATCGTCACCCCCGGCTGGGTCGACATCCACACCCATTACGACGGCCAGGCCACCTGGGATCCGGTGATGGCGCCCTCGTCTTGGCACGGCGTGACCACGGCGATCATGGGCAACTGCGGCGTGGGCTTCGCGCCCGTGCGGCCCGGCGCCGAGAACTTCCTGATCGAACTGATGGAAGGCGTCGAGGACATCCCGGGCTCGGCCCTGGCCGAGGGGATCGACTGGAAGTGGGAGAGCTTCCCCGAGTACCTCGACGCGCTGGAGGCCAAGCCGCGGGCGATCGACGTGGGCACCCACGTGCCGCACGCCTCGGTGCGGGCCTATGTGCTGGGCGACCGCTGCAACACCGACTACGAGCCCAACGCCGACGAGATCGCCCAGATGGCGGCCATCGTGCGCGAGGGCGTCGAGGCCGGCGCCCTGGGCTTCTCGACCAGCCGCACGCTGCTGCACAAGGATCTGAAGGGCGTGCACATGCCGGGCACCTTCGCGGGCTCGGACGAGATGCTGGCCCTGGGCATGTCCATGAAGGGCCTGCGCCACGGCGTGTTCGAGATGGTCTCGGACCACCTGGGAGACGACGACGAGTGGATGTGGGTGAAGGGCTTCGCCCAGGAGACCCGCCTGCCCGTCACCCTCGTGGCCACCTCGGCCGGCGCCTACGAAGGCGACAAGATGTACAACATCGCCGAGGAAAGCCGCCGCCACGGGATGGACATTCGTCCGCAGATCGCCGGGCGCCCGACGGGCATCCTCCATGGCCTGACGTCCAGCTTCCACGTCTTCATGGCCTCGCCCACCTGGAAGGCGAAGCTGGCCGACGTTTCGCTGGAAGAGCGGCTGGCGCTGATGAAGACGCCCGAGATCCGCGCGGCCCTGCTGTCGGAAGACAGCCCGCTGATCCGCGCGGCCATCGGCGACGGCCAGGCCGGCGACCTGGCTGTGGCGTTCGGCGGCAGCCTGCTGTGGCGGATCTTCCCGCTGGGCGAGCGGCCGAACTACGAGCCCGATCGCGAGGGCAGCGTGGCGGGCCTGGCTGAGGCGGCCGGCGTGCCGCCGCTGTCGATGATGTACGACCTGCTGCTGCGGGACGAGGGTCGCGAACTGTTCTACCAGCCGCTGGGCGGCTACGTGACGTACAACTTCGACTTCTTCCGCAAGAACATGCAGCACCCGAACGTGCTGTTCGGGCTCTCGGACGGCGGCGCGCACTGCGGCGTCATCGCCGACGCGGGCATGCCGACGTTCATCCTCAGCTACTGGGCGCGCGACCGGGTCAAGGGAGACCGCTTCCCGCTGGAGTTCCTGGTGCGCAAGCTGACCAGCGACACGGCCAAGGCCTACGGCCTGAACGATCGGGGACAGCTGAAGCCCGGCCTGCTGGCCGACCTGAACATCATCGACTTCGAGAAGCTGAACCTCGACCGGCCCGTGGCCATCCACGACCTGCCCGCGGGCGGGCGCCGGCTGGTGCAGAAGGCCGAGGGCTATCGCTACACGGTGAAGTCCGGCCAGGTGACCTTCGAGGACGGCCAGCACACGGGCGCCCTGCCCGGCGGCCTGGTCCGCGGCGGCCGCGAGGCGGTGATCCTGCCCCTCGCCGCCGAGTAGGGGGCGGCAGAGTAGCGACGTCCCTCCCCATCAAGGGAGGGAGACTAGAGCGTGACCGCGCTTAGCTGAATCGGGATTCCGGGTTTGGGCGGATCATGATTCAAGATGTGGGCTGGATGGGAGGCCAGCTCGCATGGGTCGACCCTACTCGCTTGATCTGCGGGATCGAGTGGCGCGCTTCGTGGTGGCGGGCGGGACGTGCCGTGAGGCGGCGGAGCGGTTCGGGGTCGGGGTGGCGACGGCGGTGCGCTGGTCGCAGCGTCTGCGGAGCGAAGGCAGCGCCGCAGCGCGGCGGATGGGCGGTCATCGGCCGCTGGTGCTGGCGGGCGAGCGGGACTGGCTGCTGGCGCGGATCGCGGAGCAGCCGGACCTGACGCTCCGGGCGATCCAGGCCGAGCTCGCCGACCGCGGCGTGGTTGTGAGCTACGACGCGGTGTGGCGTTTCTACCTGCGCCAGGGCGTGACCTTCAAAAAAAAGCCTGCACGCCATCGAGCAGGACCGACCGGACGTGGCCAGGAAGCGGGACCGCTGGCGACGCCATCAGGGCCGGCTTGATCCGCGCCGCCTGGTCTTCATCGACGAGACTTGGGCGAAGACCAACATGACCCGCACCCACGGCCGCTGCGCGCGTGGCCAGCGGCTGGTCGGCAAGGTTCCTCACGGCCACTGGAAGACCCTGACCTTCCTGGCCGCACTGCGATGCGATCGGATCGACGCGCCCTTCGTCCTGGATGGGCCGATCAACGGCGAGTGGTTCCGGGCCTACGTCGAACAGGTCCTCGTCCCGACGCTCGCCCCCGGCGATGTGGTGATCATGGACAACCTCGGCAGCCACAAGGGCAAGGCCGTCCGCCAGGCCATCCGGCGCGCCGGCGCGCACCTGATTTTCCTGCCGCCCTACAGCCCCGACCTGAACCCCATCGAACAGGTCTTCGCCAAGCTGAAGACCCTCCTGCGCAAAGCCGCCGAGCGCACCGTCGAAGCCACCTGGCGACGCATCGGCCTCCTCCTCGACCACTTCTCAGCCGCCGAGTGCGCCAACTACCTCGTCAACTCCGGATACGCTCCATGCTGAAGCGGTCACGCTCTAGCGCCAGTACCGATACCGCCAGGCCTCGCCGAACCCGGCGCGGCGGTAGAGGTTCTGGGCGGGGTTGTTCTCTTCGACCTGGAGGAAGACGCGGTCGACCTGGCGGGCCTGGGCGGCGGCGCCGAACAGGGCCAGCAGGCGGCTGGCGAAGCCCGCGCCTCTTCGATCGATCGAGGTGCGCATGCCGTGGATGCCCGCCCAGCCGTAGCCGAAGGTCACCACGCCCACCGCAACCGTCCGGCCGCCCTCGCGGACGGCGCCGTAGAGGGCGTCGGGCGACTCGGTGAGCCGCTTCACCCGGTGCGCGCCGTCGATGGGATCGAAGCCCTCGCCCAGGAACACCTGCCCCCAGGCCGCGTCCGGATGGTCCAGCAGGTCGGCGAACGGCGCGGCGAGTTCGGCGACGCTGAGCGCCGGCGCCGTCATCACGACCGTGGTCTGCGCGCTGTGGTAGCCGCGGCGCAGGATCTCGGCGGTGAGCGGCTTCAGGCCCTGGGCCTCGGCGATCCGGAAGGCGGGGCGCAGGTTGCGCTCCTTGTAGACAGCTTCCACCGCCGACAGGTCCGAGGCGTCCAGATCATGGCGCAGCGGCACGGCGCTCTTGGCGCGGTTGATCGAGCCATCGTCCAGGGCCACCAGCCACCCGCCGATCTCCAGCACCTCGGGCGGGGCGACGCCGGCGACGGTGGCGCGCTCCAGGCTCTCGATGTCGGCCGCGTCCAAGGTCAGCCCTTCTCGCGCATGAGCCGCGCCTTGTCGCGCTGCCAGTCGCGCTCGGCGACGGTCTCGCGCTTGTCGCGGGTGTTCTTGCCCTTGGCGAGCGAGATCTCGAGCTTCGCCAGCCCCTTGTCCGACCAATAGAGCTTGGTCGGGATCAGCGTGCGCCCTTCCCGCTGCACCGCGCCGATCAGCTTCTCGATCTCGCGCCGCTTCAGCAGCAGCTTCCGGTGACGCCGGGGCTCGTGGTTGAAGTGCGGGCCAGCCTGGGCGTAGGGCGGGATGTCGGCGTTGACGAGGACGATTTCGTTGTTCTCCACCGCCGCATAGCTCTCGGCGATGTTGGCCTTGCCGTTGCGCAGGCTCTTCACCTCGGATCCGGTGAGCGCGATGCCGCACTCGAAGCTCTGCTCGAGGAAGTAGTCGAACCGCGCGCGCCGGTTCTCGGCGATCAGCTTGCCGGCGGCCATCAGACCAGCCCTGCTTCCCGCATCCCGACCAGCACCTCTTCACGGGCGGCGTCCGAGCACGGGGTGATCGGCAGGCGGCATTCGTCGGCGCAGAGGCCGAGCTGGGCCAGCGCGAACTTTGTCGGCGCCGGCGAGGCGTCGGCGAACAGCGCCTTGTGCAGCCGGATCAGCCGGTCCTGGCCGTAGAGCGCGTCCTGGTAACGGCCCGCCATGGCGTCGTTGTAGAATTGCGAGACCAGCTCGGGCGCGACGTTGCAGGTGACCGAGATGCAGCCGTGGCCGCCGTGGGCCATGTAGCCCAGGCCGCCATCATCGTTGCCCGACAGCATCACCCAGTCCTCGCCGCACTCCAGGCGCTGGAGGCTGGCGCGCGGCAGGTCGCCGGTGGCGTCCTTGATCCCCACGATGTTCGGCAGCTTCGCAAGGCGCGCCAGGGTGGCGTTGGAGATGTCGACGCTGGTGCGGGCCGGCACATTGTAAACCAGCACCGGCAGCTGCACCGCCGCGTTGATCGCGGCGTAGTGGGCGTAGAGCCCCTCCTGGCTGGGCCGGTTGTAGTACGGCGTCACCACCAGCGCCGCGTCGGCGCCCACCGCCTTGGCGTGCTGCACCAATTCGATGGCCTCGGCCGTGGAATTGGAGCCGGCGCCGGCGATCACGGGCACCCGCCCCTTCGCCGTCGCGACGCAAAGCTCCACCACGCGGCGGTGCTCCTCATGGCTGAGGGTCGCGGTCTCGCCGGTGGTGCCGACGGGGACGAGCCCGTGGACGCCGCCCGCGATCTGGCGCTCGACAAGGGCCACGAAGGCGTCTTCGTCGACGGCTCCGTTGCGGAACGGAGTCACCAGCGCCGGGAGGACGCCGCGGAAGAGGGGTTCGGACATGTGTGGGTTTCGAAGCAAAAGGCCGTGAAAATGCCGCCTAGTGAGGCGACGTTCAGATTTGGCCGGACAATATGTGAGCGTGGGCCACGCCCGCAATGTCGATTCGGTGCATCTGCTCAGAGGTCCCCATGTCAGGGGGAACAAGGTTGAACCCGAAGATCCGCAATACCCTGCTCGCCGGCTGCGCCATTCTGGTGGCGACGACCGTCGCGCGCGCCCAGCCCACCGACCCCATCGGCGACCTGCTCAGCGGCGCCCGTCTGCCCGACGCGCCGCAACCCTATGTGCGGGCCAGCCAGACCGTCGCGCAGCCCCTCAGCAGCTCGGATCAGGCCCTGTATGCGCAGGGCATGGCGGCCGCCAAGCGCGGCGACATCGGCGGCGCAAAGTCAGCGATTTCAAGCCTTTCCGACCCCGTGGCGCGCAAGCTCGTCACCTGGGCCATGGTCGACGTGAACGCGGAACGGCTCAGCTTCTGGGACGTGGACGCCGCCCGCCGCGACCTCGCCGGTTTTCCCCGCGGGGCGCGCCGTCAGGTGGCCGCCGAACGCCTGCTGGAGACCTCGGGCAAGTCGCCCGCCGAGATCGTCGCCTGGTTCGGGGCCGAGGGCCCGCAGAGCGCCCAGGGCGCCATGGCCCTGGCTTCGGCCTACCGCAGCCTGGGCCGCCAGGCCGAGGCCGGCCAACTGATTCGCACCTGGTGGACGACGCGCAGCTTCGAGAGCGACGTTCAGCGGACCATGCTGACGCGGTTCGCCGACGTGCTGACCGTGGACGACCACATCCGCCGCACCGACGTCCTGCTCTATGGCGCGCAGGGGCCGGCGTCGCGCGACATGATCACCCTGCTGCCGGCCGGCGAACAGGCGGCCGCCCTGGTGCGCATCTCGCTGCGCGGCGACTCCGAGGCGGGCTACGCGTCCCTGACCCCGGCCGAGCAGGCGAGCCCGGGCGTGGCCTTCGAGCGCGGGGGCTATCTGCGCCGCAAGGGCCGCAACCCGGAAGCCATCGCCGAGTTCGCCAAGGCCTCGGCGCCCGCACTGACGCCCGAGCATGCCGACCGGGCCTGGAACGAGCGCTATCGCCTGACGCTTGCCGCCATCAAGGACGGCGACTGGCGCGCCGCCTATCAGGCTTCGGCCAACACCGGCCTCAACCAGGGCTCGGACGCTACCGAGGCCGAGTTCTACGCCGGCTGGATCGCGCTGAGCCGCCTGGGCGACCCCGTCGCCGCGGAGCGCCACTTCGCGACCATCGATCGCATCGGCTCGTCGCCGATCACCAAGGCCCGGGCGCTGTACTGGCAGGGCCGCGCCGCCGAGGCCCGCCGCGACACCACCGCGGCCGAGAACTTCTATTCCCGCGCCTCCGAGCACGGCACCACGTTCTACGGCCAGCTGGCCGCGGAGAAGCTGGGCCTGCCGCTGGTGCTCCCCAAGGACCCCGTCCCGACCGACGCGGAGCGCGCGCGCTTCGAGAGCCGCGACGCGGTGCAGGCGATGCGGATGCTGGCCGACCAGGGGCAGCGGGACCTGTTCCGGGTGTTCGCGCTGCACCTGGACGACGTGCTGCCCGAGCGGTTCGAGCAGGCGCTGCTGATCGACGCCATCCGCGGCTACGGCGACCAGGACACCTCGATGAAGGCGGCGCGCGGCGCGGCCCAGCGAGGTTTCATCCTGGCCGACCGCGCTTATCCCTACCGCACCCCGCCCAGCGTGGCGGGCGCGCCTGAACCTGCGCTGGTGCTGGGCGTCACGCGCCAGGAAAGCGGCTTCGACCCCGGTGTCCGATCGGGCGCCGACGCCCGGGGCATGATGCAGCTGCTGCCCTCGACGGCGGCGATCGTGGCCCGGCGGATGGGCGTGGGCTACTCGGCCGCGCGCCTCTATGAGGCCGACTACAACATGCAGCTGGGCTCAAGCTTCTTGGGCCAGCTGGTGAACCAGTTCTCGGGCTCATACGTGATGGCGGCGGCCGGCTACAACGCGGGCCCGGGCCGCCCGGCCGCCTGGGTGAACATGTGCGGCGACCCGCGCGCTGGGTCGGTGGACCCGCTCGACTTCATCGAGTGCATCCCGTTCTCCGAGACCCGGAACTATGTGATGCGGGTGCTGGAGAACATGACCGTCTACCGCGCCAAGCTGAACGGCGGCTCGGCCCCGATCACGCTGTCGCAGGACCTCAAGCGCGGCGGCTACGGCTACGCCACCAGCTCCCAGGCCGTGGCCAGCAGTTCGAACTAGGGCCTGTTGAGATTCAAGATTCTCGAAGGCGGCGTGGTGTGATTCAAGCTGCGGATGGAACGATTCGTTTTGACCGACGCCCAGTGGGCGAAGATGGAGCCGCACTGCCTGGGGAAGCCGAGCGATCCCGGGCGTAGCGGCGCGGACAACCGGCTCTTCATCGAAGCCGTCCTGTGGATCGCCCGGACCGGAAGCCCATGGAGGGATCTTCCGCCCTCGTTCGGCAAGTGGAACACGGTCTACACGCGTTTCCGCGACTGGCGTGACGCCGATGTTTTCACACGGCTTTTCGACGCCTGCTCGGACGAGCCGGACATGGAGTACGCCATGGTCGACGCCACCATCGTGAAGGTCCATCGCCACGGGCAGGGCGCAAAAGGGGGACTTCGAGCCAGGCCATCGGGCGCTCCAAGGGCGGCATGACCACCAAAATACTGGCGCTCACCGACGCGCTCGGAAACCTGGTCCGTTTCGTCCTGCTGCCCGGTCACCGCTTCGACACCGTGGGCGTCGCGCCGTTGATCCAGGGCCTCGAGTTCGACGCTTTGCTCGGCGACAAGGCATTCGACAGCAACGCCATCATCGCCGAGTTGGATGAGCGCGGCGCCAAGGCCGTGATCTCTCAGCATCCTCGCCGCGCCATCCCCCTCGACATCGACACCGAGGTCTACAAATGGCGTCACCTGATCGAAAACTTCTTCTGCAAGCTCAAGGAGTTCAAACGCATCGCCATGCGCAGCGACAAGACCGACCGCAGCTTCTCAGCCATGATCCACCTCACCGCCGCCGTCATTCACTCGCGCTGAATCTCAACAGGCCCTAGGCGGGCCTCGTCCGCAGCCACGCCGTGAAGAACAGCGCGCAGAGCGCCAGGTCGATCGTGGCGAACACCGTCACGACACCGGGCGTACGACCCATCAGGTAGAGGGGCCAGACGGCGGCGGCGAAGGCCAGCTTCTCGAGGCAGCACAGGGGCATCAGCGGCCGATAGCGCGCGGGATCACGGCTGATCGCCAGGAAGATCAGCTGGAAGACCAGCGTCACGCCCACGAAGCCGTAGTGGCTCTCGGGATGGGTGAGCGCCGCCTGCCCGGCCTGGGCGTAGGCGAATTCCGCCAGATACATCGGCGGCATGACGATCAGCCCGTAGACCCCCGCCAGCAGAAACACCCACTTCGCGAACCGCAACGCGCCCTCCCCCCGCTGGCGGCGGTTACTCTGGCCTCCGACCTGCCCGTCCGGCCACCGCGAAATTCGGCGAACGGTCATGCGTCGCCGTATGGCCGAGGCGCGGGACCTGGCGGGCCTGACCCCAGCACCAGGACGGCGAAGGGTTGAGCCGCGGAGCCTGATCCGGGCGATCAGTCGATGACGAGACCGTTCAGGAGACCATCCAGCGTCACCTGCAGGAGTTCCTCCCGATCGGCCCACTCGAAGTTCGGCCGGTTGATCAGCAGGGCCACGACGCCGTGGCACGACATCCAGAGCGCCTGGGCGGCGCTGTCGCCCGTGCCGGTCCGCAGGCGGCCGCTGGCGGCGATCTCGCGGACCACGCCCGAGAACGCCTCGTAGCACTGCTTGCTGAGGTCGGTGGTGCGCTCGGGCGACGGATCGGCCGGCTCCTGGGCCTGGGCGCAATAGACCAGCTGATAGGCGTTGGGATGCTCGAGACCCCAGTGCATGTAGGCGTCCAGCATCATGCGGGTACGGACGACAGGATCGAGCGGCCGGGCCGCGATCTCGGTGTTGCGGTCGAGCAGCTGGCTCAGCACGCCCTCGACGATCTCGTGCAGGATGCAGGCCTTGTCGGCGAAGTGCATGTAGAGCGCCGTCGACGACACCCCGACCTCATCCGCGATCTTGCGGATCGTCGCGCCCTCATAGCCCTCGGCCACGAAGATGCGCTCGGCAGCCTCGAGGATCTCCGCGCGGCGAAGATGCCCGTCTCCCTTGGCCTTGCGCGCGGTTTTCCGCGTCGCACCGGCGACTGCAACCACTGGATTCTCCCCGCATCCTATAGTGGCCCTACCCGACCCCAATTCCGTAACTGTGACAAGTCCTTGTCAGCGGGCTGGACGCTGCCGCGCCTCACCGCGTATGGGGCGGCCATGAGCCCGCCCACGATCGCCCCGGAATCCGCAGTGATGCGCACCGTGGGCTGGCGCGACTATGCGCTGCTGGACTCCGGCAACGGCCGGAAACTGGAGCGCTACGGCCCCTACACCGTCGTGCGGCCCGAGCCGCAGTGCCTCTGGACGCCGCGCCTGCCCGCATCGGCCTGGGATGGCGCGGACGCGGTCTTCGATCCCACCGATGAGGAAGACGCCGGCCGCTGGCGCTTCAAGGGCCAGCACAAGGAGACCTGGCCGCTGGGCTGGGGCGATGTGCGGTTCCACGGGCGGTTCACGGCGTTCCGGCACCTGGCCTTCTTTCCGGAGCAGGCGGCGAATTGGGCGTTCCTCGATGAGGCCGTGCGCGCCGCCGGCGGGGCCGAGCCGCCCCGCGTCCTGAACCTGTTCGGCTACACCGGCGTCGCCAGCCTGGTGATGGCGGCCGCGGGGGCGGCGGTAACCCACGTCGACGCCTCGAAGAAGGCGGTGGCCTGGGCCCGTGAGAACGCTGAGCTGTCGGGCCTGGCCGACCGGCCGATCCGCTGGATCGTCGAGGACGCCAAGAAGTATGTGGCCCGCGAGGTGCGCCGGGGCTCGAAGTACGACGGCATTATCCTGGACCCCCCGAAGTACGGCCGCGGCCCGGACGGCCAAGTCTGGCGGCTGTTCGAGGATCTGCCTGAGCTTGCCGGGCTATGCTGCGAACTTCTCTCGGAAAACGCGAGATTCCTGGTGCTGAACGCCTACGCCGAGCGCATCTCCGGCGCGGCGCTGGCGGGCCTGCTGGCCGAGAAGCTGAGCGACCGCGGCGGCCAGATCGGCTGGGGCGAACTGGCGCTGATGGAAGACCGCGGCGACCGGGCCATCGGCATGAGCTTCTACGCGCGGTGGACGCCGTGACGAGCCGCGTCATCACCTCCCTGAGCAACGACACCGTGAAGCGCGTGCGCGCCCTGCACATGCGCAAGGAACGCGACGAGACCGGGCTGTTCGTGGCCGAGGGGCTGAAGAACGTCATCGAGGGGATCGACACCGGCCATGCGCCGAAGATCCTGATGCACGGGCCGGACGCGGTCAGCCACCCCATGATGCAGAAGGCCGTGCAGGCCACGCTGACGGCGCGGGGCGAGGTGATCGAAGTCACCCACGACATCCTCGCGAAGGTCTCGCGTCGGGAGAACCCGCAGGCGGTGGTGGGCGTGTTCCCGCAGGCGTTCGTGGGCCTGGACGAGGTCCAGCCGGGGCCGGCCCGGTGCGTGGTGGCGCTGTATCGGGTGCGCGACCCTGGGAACCTGGGAACGATCGTGCGCACCGCCGACAGCGCCGGCTGCGGCGCGGTGATCCTGGTGGGCGAGTGCTGCGATCCCTACTCGGTGGAAGCTGTGCGGGCGACCATGGGCTCGATCTTCGCCGTGCCGCTGGCGCGGGCGACCGAGGACGAATTCGCCGCGTGGCGGGCCGGCTGGACCGGCTCGGTCGTGGGCACTCTGCTCTCCGCCACGGTCACCCACAGCGACGCGACCTACGCGAAGCCCGCGATCGTGCTGATGGGCAACGAACAACAGGGCCTGACGCCCGACATGGCGGCCCTGTGCGACGTCAACGTGAAGATCCCCATGCGCGGCCGCGCCGACAGCCTGAACCTGTCGGTGGCCACCGGGATCATGATCTACGCGGCGACGGCGTAGCGCATGCTGGGCCGGGTCGTGGTGCTGAATGGCGTCAGCAGCGTCGGCAAGAGCTCGACGGCCCGGGAAATCCAGCGGCTCGCGAGCGCCCCGTTCCTGCACATGGCCATGGACACGTTCCTCGACATGTTGCCGCCGCGCGTCCTGAACCATCCGGACGGGTGGTCCTTCGAGACGTGGATCGAGGACGGCCATCCGGCGGTCGCCATCCACTCCGGCATCCTCGTCACGCGCATGCTGGCGGGCATGCGGCGCGCGGTGGCGGCCATGGCGTCACAGGGCAACAACGTGGTCGTCGACGACGTGATGTTCGAGCCGGGCGAGGACGAGGACTACCGCACGGTGCTGCAGGACTATGACCTGCGCATCGTCGGCCTGCGGGCGCCGCTGGAGACTATCGAGGCCCGGGAGCGGGCGCGCGGCGACCGCGAGATCGGCCTCGCGCGCTGGCAGTTCGAGCGGGTGCACCGGGCTCGACGGTACGACCTGGAGCTCGACACCTCGCTCGAGTCCCCCGAGGCCTCCGCGGCGCGCATCGTGCGGGCGTTCGACCTGTAGGCGCAGGCGCGAGCGGAGGCATCGGGCGCGCAGGCTAGGCGATGGCGACCTTCCGCGCCCGGCGCATGGCCGCCCCCGGCGAGGCCGAAGCCGGCGATCAGCAACGACCAGGTGGCGGGTTCGGGCACCGCAGCCAGTTCGACGCCGCCGCGGGACAGGGCGTCGATCCCGACCTGGCCGGCCTGGCCCTGGAACCGGGCGATGACCTTCAGGTCGGCCGTCGAGGAGCTGAGGTCGGTGGAATAGACCAGCCGGGTCAGGTTCAGGCCGGTGTTGAAGTACATGAAGAACCCCGCCCCAGCGGTGGAGAGGCGCGCGGCGATGAGATTGGCGGCCAGGCCGGCGTTCATCAGGTTGCCGTTCCCCGCGTTGTCGTCGGCGTCCAGATTGCGAAGCACGACAAAATTGAACGGCGCGTCGGGGAGGTCGGCGGCGAAGCCCGCGAACTTCGAGATGACGGGCTCGATATCGAAGGCGTCGGTCGTCACTTCGATGCGGTCATTGTCGAGATCGAAGGTCGGAATGAAGCGTTCGCCGCCGACGATCTGGCGTCCCGGCGTCGAGAGCGCCGTGGATCCGGCGAACGGGTCGGTGTCGAAGCGGAAGGTGGCGGCCTGGGCGCCGGTGGCCAGCGCGCCGACGGCGACGGCGAGAGCCAGGGCGCGGGGCGCCGAACGATAGGTCATGTGGAGCTCCGGATCGGTTCTGGTTGTGCGTCCCGGCGCAAGCCGCCACGCCCTCCTGAATGCCGGCCCGGCGGCAAACGGTTTTCAGGAGCGTGAAATAAGTTCCACGGCCCGGTCTCACGTCCCCCGCGGCTTCGCCCTTGCCGTCGGTGCGGCGCTCGCCGGATCCTCGGGCCACAGGTGCCTGGGATAGCGGCCCCGCATGTCGGCGCGGACGTCCTTCCACGACCCGTTCCAGAAGCCGGGCAGGTCCTTGGTGGTCTGGATCGGGCGGTGGGCGGGCGACAGCAGAGAGAGTGTAAGCGGGACGCCCGCGACGGTCGGATGAACGGCCAGACCATAGACCTCCTGGACGCGGACCTCGACGCGGGGACCGCCCTCGGCGGCGTAGTCGATGGTGAAGCTGTTTCCGGTGGGCGCGGTCCAGCGGGCGGGAGTCTCGGCGTCCAGGCGGCGCTGCTGGTCCCAGGGGATCAGGGTGCGGAGCGCGCCGTCTACGACGTCGGGTTTCAGAGCGTTCAGGCCCGGCAGGCCGTGGAGGACCGGCAGCAGCCAGCCGTCGAGACCGGCCAGAAGGGCCTCGTCCGACAGGTCTGGCCAGGACGGGTCACGGGCGTGGAGGAAGCGGGCCCGCTCGCGCAGGCTCCGGGCGGAGTCGCCCCAGGGCAGGACCTTCAGGCCGTCGCGGCGGACGCGGTCGGCCAGGGCGCGGGCGATCAGATCCGGATCGGGGTTCTCGTCGATCTCTTCTCGGATGGTGAGCCGGCCCAGGCGGGTGATGCGCTTGGCGCGCAGTCGGCCGCCGCCGGTCTCCGCCAGGCGTTCCTCGACCGCGTACTGATCGGCGAAGGCGGCAAGTTCGGCGGGCTCCAGCGGCGCGGCCAGCAGCACGCGGTCGCGGCGGTCACCGCCACCAAGTTCGGCGACGGCCAGCCAGGGCTCGCGGGCCAGGGCGTCGGTCGGATCGAGGAAGGCGCCGCGGCCGGTGACCAGCTGGAACTCCCCCTGCCCGCCGCGCGCCTTGGCGACGCGCTCGGGGTAGGCGTAGGCCAGCAACAGGCCGTCCGAGATCGCCTCGCCCCTTCCCGGCTTTCCGGTCATCCCGGCCCAGCGATCGGCCAGCGCCCTGGCGTCGCGGGCGCGAGGACTGCGGTCGCGCTCGAGACCCTCCAGGCGATGGCGCAGATCGGCGTCACGACCGCCGAGCGTGCGCTCGGTGATGAGCGCGGCGATGCGCGCGGCGCGGGGCGCCTGACCGGTCTCGGCGGCCTTCAGAATCATGTGGGCCAGGCGTGGCGCCAGCGGCATGTCGGCGAGCGCGCGGCCATGGGCGGTGAGGACGCCGTCGTGGTCGAGGGCCTCCAGGCGTTCCAGCAGGGCGCGCGCCTCGTTGAACGCCGCAGCGGGCGGGGGGTCCAGGAAGTCGAGGTCGGCGGCGTCCTTGGCGCCCCAGCGGGCGAGGTCGAGGGCCAGGCCCGACAGGTCGGCGTCGAGGATCTCCGGATCGGCGTAGGCCGGCAGCGCGCGGGTTTCGGCTTCGTCCCATAGGCGGTAGCAGGCGCCGGGCTCGGTGCGGCCGGCGCGGCCGCGACGCTGGTCGGCGGCGGCGCGGGAGACGCGGATGGTGGCGAGCCGCGTGAGGCCGCTGGCGGGGTCGTAGCGGGGCACACGGGCGACACCCGAATCGATCACCACGCGGACGCCCTGGATGGTCAGGCTGGTCTCGGCGATCGAGGTGGCCAACACCACCTTTCGCTTGCCCTCGGGCGCGGGCTGGATCGCCTGGTCCTGCGCCCGGGGGTCGAGCGCGCCATAGAGCGGGGCGATCTCGACGTCTGGGCGGCGGACGCGCTCGGCCAACCGCTCGGCGACCCGCAGGATCTCACCCTGCCCCGGCAGGAAGACCAGCAGGCTGCCCGGCTGTTCGGCCAGCCCGCGCTCGACGGCGCGAACCACCTGATCCTCCAGGCGGGCGGCGGGGTCGCGGCCCAGGTAGTGGGTCTCGACCGGGAACATCCGGCCCAGGCTCTCGACCACCGGGGCGTCGTCCAGCAGGCGGGCGACCGCGGCGCCGTCCAGGGTGGCCGACATGACCAGGATCCGCAGGTCCTCACGCAGCAGCCGTTGGGCGTCGCGGGCCAGCGCCAGGCCCAGATCGGCGTCCAGGCTGCGCTCGTGGAACTCATCGAAGATCACGCAGGCGACCCCGGGCAACTCGGGGTCGGCCAGCAGCATGCGGGTGAAGACGCCTTCGGTGACCACCTCGATGCGGGTGCGGGCCGAGACCTTGGACTGCATCCGCACGCGGAAGCCCACGGTATCCCCGACGCGCTCTCCGAGCGTCGCCGCCATGCGTTCGGCGGCCGCCCTGGCGGCGAGCCGGCGAGGCTCCAGCACCACCACCTTGCCCCCCGCCGTCCAGGGCTCGGCCAGCAGTTCGAGGGGAACCACGGTGGTCTTGCCGGCGCCCGGCGGCGCAACCAGCACAGCGGCGTTGCGCGCGGACAGCGTCGCCTTCAGTTCGGGCAGGGCCT
Source organism: Phenylobacterium sp. (assembly GCF_965284355.1). Classification (NCBI taxonomy): domain Bacteria; kingdom Pseudomonadati; phylum Pseudomonadota; class Alphaproteobacteria; order Caulobacterales; family Caulobacteraceae; genus Phenylobacterium; species Phenylobacterium sp. The sequence goes on from NZ_OZ260078.1 coordinate 562,301, forward strand.
CTTGCACGGGAAGCATTGACCCGGCCTTATCCTGCACCAGGGGCATATGGGAACAGGTTCGGGCCTTGTCGCTTGACCACAGGGCCACACGCAGGCCACGGTCGCGCCAAATTTTACCTGGCGGCCGGGGGGCCGCCGTTCGGAGGACCTCCATAAATGTGGCGCGTTAAGCCGCTCGACGCGATCCTGGCGACCGCGGAGAAGAAATCCCTGCACCGCTCGCTGGGCCCCTTCCAACTCACCATGCTGGGGATCGGCGCCATCATCGGCACCGGCATCTTCGTTCTGACCGCCGAGGCGGCGCAGAAGGCGGGCCCGGGCATGATCCTGGCGTTCGTCATCGCGGGCTTCGTCTGCGCAGTGGCCGCGCTCTGCTACGCCGAGATGGCGGCCATGGTCCCGGTCTCGGGGTCGGCCTACACCTACAGCTACGCCGTGATGGGCGAACTGCTCGCCTGGATGGTGGGCTGGGCGCTGATCCTCGAATACGCCGTCGCCGCCGGCGCAGTGTCGGTCGGCTGGTCCGGATACGTAGTGGGGCTGCTCGAGAACGCCCTGCACATGGACATTCCGAATACCTTCGTCCGAGGACCGATGGACGGCGGACTGGTCAACCTGCCGGCCATGGCGATCGCGCTGGTCGTCACCGCTCTCCTCGTCGTTGGCACGAGTGAGAGCGCGACGGTCAACACCTTCCTTGTAATCGTGAAGGTGAGTGCGCTGACCGCGTTCATCGTGCTGGCGGTGCCGGTCATGAACATGGAAAAATTCACACCGTTCATGCCGCTGGGCGTGACGGGCGTGATCGCCGCCGCCGCATCCATCTTCTTCGCCTACGTCGGCTTCGACGCCGTCTCGACGGCGGCCGAGGAGACGAAGAACCCGCAGCGGAACATGCCCATCGGCTTGATCGGCTCCTTGGGCGTCTGCACGATCTTCTACATCCTCGTGGCCTCAGGCGTGATCGGCACGGTCGGCGCTCAGCCTGTGCTCGGCCCTGACGGCGCTGGTCTCCGTCCCGGTAGCCCCGAACTGAGCGCCGCGTGCGCGGCCCTCGGCGACGCCCAGGTGGTCTGCTCGAAGGAGGCCCTGGCCTGGACCCTGCGCGAAATCGGCTGGCCCCAGATCGGCAACCTGATCGGCCTCGCGGCCGGCCTGGCCCTGCCTTCGGTCATCCTGATGATGATGTTCGGCCAGACCCGCATCTTCTTCGTGATGAGCCGTGACGGCCTGCTGCCATCGGTGCTGTCCAAGGTTCACCCGAAGTTCCACACGCCTCACGTGATCACCATCATCACAGGCGTGTTCGTGGCGCTGTTCGCTGCGTTCTTCCCGGTGGGCATCCTCGCGGACATCTCGAACTCGGGGACGCTGTTCGCCTTCGCCATGGTCGCGATCGCGGTGATGGTGCTGCGCAAGACGGATCCGGATCGCAAGCGCCCCTTCCGGACGCCAGCGATATATCTGGTCGCCCCGCTGGCGCTGCTCGGCTGCGTCGTCCTGTTCATCTTCCTGCCCAACGACACGAAACTCATGTTCTTCGGCTGGGCGATCATCGGCCTGATCGTCTACTTCTCGTACGGCTACCGGAAGAGCCACGTGGCGCATGGATCGCCCGAGACTCACGAGCTGGATGCGGACGTACCGCCGCCCCCGGTTCCGCCTGTCGTCTAGAAGCCGCTCGTGACAAGGAAGGGCCCGGGATCACTCCCGGGCCTTTTCTTATGCCCCGTGACCCCCGATCATAGGGACGTCATGAACGCGCCCACGCCTCCGCCCGCCCTTCCGATCCGCGCCCTGATCGCGCCGGTCACGCCGCTCCAGCAGAACTGCACCATCGTGTGGTGCGTGAAGACGATGAAGGCGGCGATCATCGATCCCGGCGGCGAGGTCCCGCGGCTGATGGCGACCCTCAGGGAGCATGGGCTGACCCTCGAGAAGATCTGGATCACCCACGGCCACCTGGACCACGCGGGCGGAACCGCGGCGATCAAGGAGCTGACCGGCTGCCTGATCGAGGGCCCGCACCCGGACGACCAGTTCTGGATCGACGACATCGGAACCTCTGGCGACAAGTGGGGGATGCCCGAGGCCAAGGCTTTCGTGCCCGACCGCTGGCTGCACGACGGCGATGTGGTCACGCTGGGCGAGACCCAGTTCGAGGTGATCCACTGCCCCGGCCACACGCCCGGCCACGTGATCTTCTTCCACCGCGAGGCCCGCTTCGCCCAGGTGGGCGATGTGCTGTTCCAGGGCTCGATCGGGCGCACCGACTTCCCGCGCGGAAACTACAAGGACCTGATCGACGCCATCACCGGCAAGCTGTGGCCGCTGGGCGAGGACGTGCAGTTCGTGCCGGGCCACGGGCCGATGTCGACGTTCGGCCAGGAGCGCAAGACGAACCCCTTCGTGGCCGACGACGTGCTGTCGGACGAATGACCGCAGTCTCCCCGGCGTTTCAGGTGAGACATTCGTACGTTACGGCCGGCGACCAAGCTGGCGTCCATGGAGACAGCGACTGACATGGCCGGCGCCGGCGCCCGAATCCTGATGGTCGACGACGACCCGGGCATCCGCGATGTGGTGTCCGACTTCCTGGGCCGTCACGGCTACAAGGTTGAGACCGCCGGCGACGCGACCGAGATGGACCGTGTGCTGGAGCGGGGTCCCGTCGATCTGATCGTGCTGGACATCATGATGCCGGGCGAGGACGGACTGGCCGTGTGCCGCCGACTGACCACCAGCGAGAGCGCGCCGCCGATCATCATGCTGTCGGCGATGGGCGAGGACACCGATCGCATCGTGGGGCTCGAACTGGGCGCCGACGACTACCTGGCCAAGCCCTGCAATCCGCGCGAGCTGCTGGCCCGGGTGCGCGCCGTGCTGCGGCGTTCGGAGCAGCGGACCACCACCGGCGCGCTGGGCGCGGGCTGCGAGTTCGCCGGCTGGCGCCTGGACCTGGTTCGGCGCGAGCTGCGTTCGCCGGCCGGCGTGGTGGTGAACCTCAGCTCGGGCGAGTTCTCGCTGCTGCGGGCCTTCGTCGAGCGGCCGCAGCGGGTGCTGACCCGCGACCAGCTGCTGGAGTTCGCACGGGGCCCCGACAGCGACGCCTTCGACCGCGCGATCGACGTGCAGATCAGCCGTCTGCGCCGCAAGCTGGACGACGGCGGCGGCGGCCACGACCTGATCCGCACCATCCGCAACGAGGGCTATATGTTCACCGCCAAGGTGAAGCGGACGTGATGACGCCGCTGCGGCCGACCGCGTCCCTCCTCGTCCAGCTGCTGACGCTGACGAGCCTGACGCTGGTGACCGCCTGGGCGATGAGCACGGCGCTGCTCTTCCTGCTGCCCCCGCCTGCCCCGGACTTCTACCGGACCAGCGAGATCGAGCGGACGTACCGCGGCTCGCCCCCCACCTTCACCGAGCGGCAGCCGCTGATGCGGATCGTTCAGGACAAGCCGCCCGCCCCCCTGCTGGAGGGCCCGACGATTCCGAGCATCCGGGCCAAGATCGCCGAGGATCTGGGCGTGCCGATCACCGACATCGTGCTGGCCGGCGAACGCGGCCCCCTCTCGGACCGACGGGTGGGCCGGATCATCCGCGACCGTGCGGCCCGCGCGGGGATGAGCAGTGAGGAACACTTCCTGATCAATCCCTTCCAGGTGGGCGTTCGACAGCCTGACGGGCGGTGGGCGGTGGTGCGCACCGAGCCCAAGTTCGGGCTCAACGACTGGCAGCAGCGGGTCGCCCTGTGGTTCGCACTGTCGGCCCTTCTGATGACGCCCGTGGCGTGGATGTTCGCGCGACGCCTGTCGAAGCCCATCCAGGTGTTCGCCCAGGCCGCAGAGCGGCTGGGCCGAGACCCCAAGGCGCCCCCGCTGGAGCTGCGCGGTCCGGCCGAGATCAGCATGGCGGCCCGAGCCTTCAACGAAATGCAGCAGCGCCTGCAACGCTATGTCGAGGACCGCACCGCCATGGTGGGCGCGATCGCCCACGACCTGCGCACGCCGCTGACCCGCCTGCGCTTCCGCATCGAGAGCCTGCCGGAAGAACAGCGCGCCAAGTATGCCTCCGACCTCGACCAGATGGAGGAGATGATCGCCGCCACCCTGGCCTTCGTCCGCGACGCCACCAAGACCGGCGAGCGTACGCCGTTGGAGCTGTCGTCTCTGGTCGAGAGCCTGTGCGACGAGATGGCCGAGACCGGCGCGAAGACCGAGGTGGAACAGGGCGAGAAGGTGGTGCTGGAGGGCGATCCCATGGCGCTCCGCCGGCTGGTGGCCAACCTGCTGGAAAACGCCGTGAAGTTCGGCGGACAGGCCCGGGCCCGCGTATTCCAGGACGCCGGCCATGCCGTGGTCGAGATCGACGACGACGGCCCGGGCATTCCGCCGGCCGACTCGGAGCGGGTCTTCGAGCCGTTCTACCGCCGTGAGCCTTCGCGCAATCGTCAGACCGGCGGCATCGGACTGGGCCTGGCGGTGGTGCGCACCATCGCCCGCGGCCACGGCGGCGACGTCCATCTGACGAACCGGAGCGGCGGCGGCCTGCGGGCGCGCGTGGAGCTTCCCCTGTAGTCGCCGACGGTTGGCGGATGACATCGGTTCGGAAAACGCCGTAACGAAAATGAAATCGGGCGGCAAAGCCCGTCAGGCGTAGTCAAGGCGGGTTCATCGCGGCCCGACGATCCCTGGGGACACATGAGCGCAAATCCCACTGCCCGCCGTCGCAGGTTCCACATCCCCAAGGCGGCCTGGATCACCCTGGCCATCGTCGTCCTCGGCATCGCCGCGGTCGCAGCCTGCCAGATGCGGCCGAAGCCCGAGAAGGACCCGTACCGGCTGGCCGCGGTCGAGCGCGGCGACGTCACCCGCGCGGTCTCGGCGTCGGGGACGCTCCAGGCGCTGATCACGGTGGACGTGGGCTCCCAGATCTCAGGCCAGGTGACCAAGGTGCTGGTCGACTTCAACGATCAGGTGCGCGCCGGCCAGACGCTGGCGATCCTCGACCCCTCCACGTTCCAGTCGCGCGTCGCGCAGAGCCAGGCGGACATCGCCGCCGGCGAGGCCGCCGTGCGGCAGGCCCAGGCCACGCTGGCCAACGCGCAGGCCGACTACAATCGCAAGAAGACGCTGGTCGACGGCGGCTGGACCTCACCGGCCGCCCTCGACGTGGCCACCGCCGCCATGCGCACCGCCCAGGCCAATGTGGCGGCGGCGCGAGCCCGCGTGAACCAGAGCCAGGCGGCGCTGCGCATCCAGCGCACCGACCTCGGCCGCACCACAATCTCGGCCCCCATCGACGGCATCGTGGTGGATCGCAAGGTGGAGCCGGGCCAGACCGTGGCCGCCAGCCTGCAGGCGCCGGTGCTGTTCACGATCGCGCAGGACCTTTCGAAGGTGGAAGTGAAGATCAGCGTCGACGAGGCCGACGTCGGCCAGGTGCTGGAAGGCCAGATGGTCCGCTTCACCGTCGATGCGTTCCCGGACGACACCTTCGAAGGGATCGTCACCCAGGTGCGCAAGCAGCCGACCACCGAGCAGAACGTGGTCGCCTACACCGTGATCGCCGAGGCCGATAACCCCCAGCGCAAGCTGCTGCCCGGCATGACCGCCAACGCCGACATCGTCATCGAGACCAAGCGCAACGTCATGAAGGTTCCGGCGGCGGCCCTGCGCTGGACCCCGCCCTCGGCGAATGCCGGCTCGGGCGGCGGCAGCGCGATGATGGGTCCGCCCGGCATGGGCGGCCCGCCGGGCGGCGGCGCCCGCCAGGCCGGAGGTCCGCCCGGGCAGCGCGGCGGCATGGGCGCGCGGATCGTCGAGCAGCTGGACCTGGACGCCAGGCAGAAGAAGGCGTGGGAAGCCATCCAGGCCGAGATGGCGCCCAAGCGCCAGGCGGCCTTCGCCTCGGCCGGCGGCGACCGGCGGGCGGCCATGGAGGCGATGCGCAAGGTTTCGGAAGAGAGCTTCGCCAAGCTGGGCCCCCTGCTCCGTCCGGACCAGAAGACCAAGTTGGCGGCGCTGCGCGAGACGATGGCCCAGGGCCGCGGCCGGTTGGCCGGGATGCGTGGCGGGACGGTGTACATCCTGGACAAGGACGGCAAGCCCCAGCCGGTCGCCGTGCGGGTAGGCGCCTCGGACGGCTCCAACACCGAGATCGTCAGTCGCGACCTCAAGGCCGGCGCTCAGGTCATCATCGGCGGCGGGCCCAAGCCCAAGCCCCGGCCCGGCGGCCCGCCCGGCAGCGGCGGCGGCGTCCGGGTGAAGATGTGATCGAGTTCCGCGATCTCACCAAGGTCTACGTGATGGGCGACGAGCAGGTGCCGGCCCTGGCCGGCGTGTCGCTCACCATCGAACGGGGGGAGTACGTGGCCGTCATCGGTCCCTCGGGGTCGGGCAAGTCGACGCTGATGAACATCCTGGGCGGCCTGGATCGGCCCACCTCGGGCAGCTACCGCTTCGAGGGCGAAGAGGTGGGCGAGTTCGGCGACGACGCCCTGGCCGACTTCCGCCGCCGCCGCATCGGCTTCGTCTTCCAGTCCTTCCAGCTGCTGCCGCGCCTGACCGCGCTGCAGAACGTCGAACTGCCGATGATCTATGCGGGGATGGCGCCCGCGGAGCGCAAGGCGCGGGCCCGGGAGCTGCTGGACCGCGTGGGGCTGGGCTCGCGCATGGGCCACAGGCCAACCCAGCTGTCGGGCGGCCAGCAGCAGCGGGTGGCGATCGCCCGCTCGCTGGCGAACCGCCCGGACCTGCTGCTTGCTGACGAGCCGACGGGCGCGCTGGACACCCACACCGGCGAAGAGGTCCTGAAGCTGTTCCACGAGTTGAACCGCGACGGCCTGACCCTGGCCATCGTCACGCACGACCCGGACGTCGCCAATGAGGCGCACCGGCGCGTGGCGTTCCGCGACGGCCTGATCGTCTCGGACGAGCGCTCGGGGGTCGCCGCATGAGGTTCTACGAGCTGATCCGCTTCGCGCTCGGGGCCATCGTCGCGCACCCGATGCGCAGCGCGCTGACCTCGCTGGGCGTGGTGATCGGCGTCGCCGCCGTGGTGATGATGACCGCCATCGGCCTGGGCGCGCAGCAGCGGATCACGGGCGCCATCTCGGGCCTGGGCTCGAACCTGATCATCGTGATGCCGAATTTCCAGCGCGGCCCGGTCAGCCAGGGCGCCGGCGCGGGCCAGTCGCTGCGCGACGCTGACGCCGAGGCGATCGCCCGCCAGGTCGAGGACGTGGCCGCCGTGGCCCCCAGCGTCACAAGCCGCGCCCAGCTGGCCGCCGACGGCGCCAACTGGAACACCCGCATCGAAGGCGTCACCCCCGAGTACCTGATCGCCCGCGACCTCGTGATCTCCAGCGGCCGGATGTTCGACGAGCGCGAGGCTCGCCAGGGCCGCAAGGTGCTGGTGCTGGGCGCCACCGTGGCGCGCGAGTTGTGGGGAGACGCCGATCCGGTCGGCCGCCGCGTGCGGGTGCGCACCGTGCCGTTCGAGGTGATCGGGGTGCTGGAGAGCAAGGGCCAGGCGGGCCTGGGCCAGGACCAGGACGACGTGGTGCTGGCGCCGCTGCAGGCGGTGCGGTCGCGCCTGGTGGGCCGGCGGTTCCGCGGCGACGCGATCCAGACCATCTATGTGAAGTCGAGCGAGGCCGACACGCTGGATCGCGTTCAGGAGGACGTGATCAACCTACTTCGCGACCAGCACAAGATCCGCCAGGGCGAGGAGGACGACTTCCAGACCCAGAACATGGCCTCGATCCTGGCGACGATGCAGGCGGCGGTGGCCACCTTCACGATCTTCCTCGCGGCGGTGGCGGCCGTGTCGCTGGTGGTGGGCGGCGTCGGCATCATGAACATCATGCTGGTGTCGGTGACCGAGCGGACACGCGAGATCGGCCTGCGGATGGCGCTGGGGGCCAAGCGCTCGCATGTGCTGATCCAGTTCGCCCTGGAGTCCATCGCGCTCTCGATGGCGGGCGGTCTGCTGGGCCTCCTGATCGGCATCGGCGGGGCGCTGACGGTGGCGAAGCTCGCAGGCTGGCCGGCGGCCATTCCGCCCTGGGCCGCGCCCCTGGCGCTGGGCTTCTCGATGGCCGTGGGGCTGGTCTTCGGGGCCTACCCGTCGTGGCGCGCGGCCCGGCTGGACCCCATCGAGGCGCTTCGCCGCGAATAAGCCTCATCCGTTAACGCAACCTAGGCTGGACCTTGGGGGTTAGCCCTTCGCAAGCCCCAGAGGAGAGCCCCTCGATGCCCACTGCCGATACCGGCAAGCCCCGCGCCCGTCGCGGATTCGCCGCCATGAACCCCGAACGTCGCCGTGAGATCGCTCGCAAAGGGGGCGCGAGCGTGCCCGGAGAGAAGCGTTCATTCGCCAAGGACCGCGATCTGGCCGCCTCGGCCGGACGCAAAGGCGGCGAAGCCTCACGCGGCGGTGGCCGCACGCGCGGCCGCGAAAGCTAGAACCCCGACCGATGTCTTCCCTTCGCGGGGCAGACATCGGTGCGGGACCCGCGAACGACCCGCCCCGTCCCCGGGGCGGCTTTTCGCGTGTCTGCTGCGCGTCAAACAGTCGAAGCGCGGCCGAAATCAAACCTTCCGAACCGGGCAGGCGCCGGGCCGCCTCAGTTGCGCAGCAGGACGACGCCGAATGCGGGGTCTTCGCTGATCCACTGGGCTTCCACCCGCCATCCCGCCGAACCAGCCAGGTCTGAGAACCGCGCCAGGGTGAACTTGTAGGAGTTCTCGGTGTGGATCGTCTCGCCCGCGGCGAACCGGTACGCGTGGCCGGCCACATGCACCACCTGGTCCTTGCGGCTCACCAGATGCATCTCCATCCGGCTTTCCGCGGCGTTCCAGATCGCCTGGTGCTCGAACGTCGACAGGTCGAAGTCGCCGCCGAGTTCGCGGTTGATGCGGGTCAGCAGGTTCTTGTTGAAGGCCGCCGTGACCCCGCGGGCGTCGTCATAGGCCGCCACCAGGGTCGCCGGATCCTTGGCGATGTCGATGCCGACGATGAACGACGCGCCCTGCCCCAGCAGCCTCCGGGCCGCGCCCAGGAAGGCGCGCGCCTGGTCCGGGGTGAAGTTGCCGATAGTCGAGCCGGGGAAAAAGCCCACGATCGGGCGGCCCTCGGCCTCCCGCGGCAGCCGCAGCGCATTGGTGAAGTCGTCGCGAAGCGGGGCCACGGTGAGGTTCGGATAGTCGGCGCGGATCGCCCGGGCGGCGCCCTCCAGCGCCGAGGCGCTGATATCGATCGGGGCGTAGACCCCCACCTGCGGCGCCGCGTCCAGGACAATGCGGGTCTTGGTGCTGGCGCCCGAACCGAACTCGACAAGTGCGGCGCCGTCCGGGATCGCCGCGGCGATCTCGGGTGCGATCTGGCCCAGGAGCGCGACCTCGGTGCGGGTGGGATAGTACTCGGGGAGTTCGGTGATCTCCTCGAAGAGTTCCGAGCCGCGCGTATCGTAGAAGTGCTTTGGCGGGATCGTCTTTTCGGTCCGCGAGAGGCCGGCGACCACGTCGGTCTCGAAGTCTGACGGCTGCACGCCCTCGCCCGCGCCGTCCTTGGCCAGGCGGAGGCCCGAGAACATCCAGCGCTGATGCGGATAGAAGAAGTTGCGATAGCTGGCCCGGGTGTGCCCCGGCGGGGTCACGCAGGCGCCGCCACGCAGCACGAACTGGCCCGACATGAACTTGCCGTTGTATTCGCCGACCGCGCCGCCGGCCGGCTTGAAGCCCGGGTAAGGCAGGTAGGCGCTGCGGGTCCATTCCCACAGGTCGCCGAACATCTGCTGCAGGCCCTCGCCCTCAGGCGACGGCTGGGCGGCCAGGCGGCCGGAGTCACGGAAATTGCCCGTGGGCGCCACCGATCCGGCGGCGTGCTCCCACTCGGCCTCGGTGGGTAGGCGCGCGCCGGCCCACGCCGCATAGGCGTCGGCCTCGTAGTAGCTGATGTGGCTGACCGGCTGGGCCGGATCCAGCGGACGCAGGCCGTGCAGGCCCATGGCGCGCCAGCCGTCCGCGGTCTCGCGCCAGTAGATCGGGGCCTGCCAGTCCTCGGCCCGGGCCAAAGCCCAGCCCTCGGACAGCCAGTACTCGGGCTTGGCGTAGCCCCCGGCCGCCATGAAGGCCAGCCACTCGGCGTTGGTCACTAGGCGGTTCGCCAGGCGAAACGGCTCCAGCCAGACCCGGTGCCGCGGACCCTCGTTGTCGAAGGCGAACCCGCGCCCGTCGTGCCCGATCTCGACCAGGCCGCCCGCGAACCCCGTCCATGTGAGCCGCGAAGGCTGGTCGGACACCGGCGCGCGCGGCGGCGCGAAGGCCGGGGCCAGCGGCGACTGCGCGAAGAGGTGCAGGATATCCATCAGCACCAGCTCCTGGTGCTGTTCCTCATGCGCCAGGCCGAGGTCGATCAGGTCGGCGTGCGCCTGCGCCCCGTCCGCCAGCAGCGTCTCCATGCCGGCGTCGACATGGGCGCGATAGGCCAGAATGTCGGCGACCGACGGGCGCGTGATCAGGCCGCGGGCCGGCCGCGGCTGCCGCGGGCCGACCGCCTCATAGTAGGAATTGAACAGATATCCGAACCGCGGATCGAAGACCCGATAGCCCGGAAGGTGCGGCGCCAGAAGGAAGGTTTCGAAGAACCAGGTCGTGTGCGCCAGGTGCCATTTGGTGGGGCTGGCGTCCGGCATCGACTGGGCGCCCATGTCCTCCGGCGTCAGCGAGCGGATCAGGGCCTCGGTGGCCCGGCGCAACGCACGGTAGCGAGGCAGCGCGGTCGTACCGGCGGCTGCGGAAGCGACCCGGGACGGGGCCTCGGGTCGATCGGTACTGCGCATGGAAGCTCCCCTGGAACCAGGGCGTGTCAAGTTGACGCACCCTGCCCTCGGTAATGTGGGCACGAAACCGGAACAAACAACCGGTTCCCCTATGCAAACGCGCGATAGGGGAGATAGCGAACGCCGATTGGACAGATCAGTTCCGAATTTCGGGCACAAGGCCACGGAACGCTCCAACGACGCCGACGTTCAACCGCAACTGGTAGCGACAAAACCCCCCGTTGGGGTCATGATGTTGTGCGAGGGGGCCCCGATGAGTTCCACGACGAGTTGGCGCGATGAAGTCGTGGGCCTGATCCCCGCCCTCCGGGCGTTCGCCTGGTCGCTCAGCCACAACGGCTCCGACGCCGACGACCTGGTGCAGGACACCCTGATCAAGGCCTGGTCCAACCGGGACAAGTTCGAGCCGGGTACGAACCTGCGGGCCTGGCTCTTCACGATCCTGCGGAACACCTACTACACCAGCATGCTGCGCCGCCGCCGAGAGGTGCGCGACGAAGAAGGCGAGTACGCCAGCATGCTGACGACCCCGCCGACCCAGGACTGGAGCGTGGCGATGCGGGCGCTGCAGACGGCGCTGGGCCAGCTTCCGGCGGAACATAGGGAAGCCCTGATCCTGGTGGGCGCCGCCGGCCTCTCCTACGAAGAGGCGGCCGAGATCTGCGGCTGCGCCCTGGGCACCATCAAGAGCCGTGTGAACCGCGCCCGCGCCCGTCTGCTGAAGATCATGGACGCCGAGGACGCGACCGACGTCATGGCTCTGGAAACGATGTCGGCGATGGGGACGGCCTGACCTCGTCCTCCGTCGCCGCGAGACGCGCGGCGATCCGCGCGTCCTCGGCCAGGGCCGCCGCGTCCAGTTGATCCACGACGTTCTGCAGATGCTCGGGGATCCCGCGCGCCTGCAACTTGTCGAACATCCCCGTCAGCGCCGCATCAAGTGCGTCGCGCTTCATTCCATTGCCCGTCAACGGTCCGTCCCCCGTTGGAGACACCTTACGCCCAAGCCGCGTCGGGCGACAGTCTCTCACCCGACGTAGCGTCAGCACCCTGTCGGGTCGGCGGCGGATAGACGACCGGCCACGCTGACCAAACGTCATGTTTGGCATACGCGTACGGTTCGGCTAGCTAGGTCGCCGATACAGGTCATCAGAGCCTGTCCTGGGAGCGAAGCCTGCGAATGTCCGCCGATCCGATCAAGCTGCTGACCGATATCGCCACCGTCCACGGCCGCGAGCGCGGCGACCGGGTGGCCGTCCACTTCGAGGGCCGCGACCTCACCTACGCCGAACTCGACCGCCGCTCGGACCGCGTGGCGGGCCTGCTGCAGCAGGCGGGCGTGAAGCCGGGCGACCGGGTGGCCTGGCTGGGGCGACCTTCAGAGGCCTGGTTCGAGATCTTCTTCGGCGTCGCCAAGGCGCGGGCCTGTTTCGCGCCGATCAACTCGCGCCTGGCCGTGCCCGAGATCGCCTTCATCCTCAAGGACTCGGCGGCCAACGTCTTCTTCGTGACGCCCGAGTTCTTCGACGCCGCGGTGACGGTGGCCGAGGGCGCCGGTCGGCCGATCCAGGTCATCGCCGTGGGCGGCGACCACCCCACGTTCGCGAGCTATGCGGCCCTGCGCAACGCCGCGCCGGCCCCCAGTCTGTCGACGCCCCAGGCCGAGGATGACGTCCTTCAGCTCTACACCTCGGGCACCACCGGCCTGCCCAAGGGCGTGCGGCTCTCCAACGCCAACTACTCGGCCTTCCTGGCGCTGCGGCATCAGATCGAAGGGTTCAGCTACGACGCCGACGACACCGTCCTGATCCTGATGCCGATGTTCCACGTCGCCGGGACGAACATCAGCTTCTCGGGCATGGCCGCGGGCGGGCGCATCGTGCTGCAGGCCGAGTTCTCGCCCCCGGCGGTCCTGAAGGCGTTCGGCGACGAGCGGGTGAACCACGTGTTCCTGGCGCCCGTGATGATCAACGCGCTGCTGCAGACGCCCGGCGTCGAGCAGGCCGACTTCTCCAGCCTGAAGACCGTCTCATACGGGGCCTCGCCGATTTCGGAGGCCGTCCTGGCCAAGGCGACCGAGGTGTTCGGCTGCGGCTTCATCCAGTTCTACGGCATGACCGAGACCACCGGCGCGGGTACGACCCTGGCGCCCGGCGAGCACCGGGGCGAACTGCTGCGTTCATGCGGGCGGCCCTGGACCACGCTCGAGACCCGGATCGCCGACGAGGACGGAAACACCCTGGGCGCCGGCGAGATCGGCGAGATCGAGATCCGCGGGCCGATCGTCATGGCCGGCTACTGGAACCGCCCCGAGGCGACCGCCGAGACCATCCGGCCCGACGGCTGGCTACGCACGGGCGACGCCGGCTTCATGGACGAGAACGGCTTCTTCTTCGTCCACGACCGGGTGAAGGACATGATCGTGTCGGGGGGCGAGAACGTCTATCCGGCCGAGGTGGAGAACGCGATCCTGGGCTGTCCGGGCGTGGCCGACGCCGCGGTCATCGGGGTGCCCGACGACAAGTGGGGCGAGGCGGTGAAGGCCATCGTCGTGAAGGCGGCGGGCCAGGACCCCGACCCGGCCGCCATCATCGCCTGGGCCCGCGGACGCATCGCCGGCTACAAGGCCCCCAAGAGCGTCGACTTCATCGACGCCCTGCCGAGGAACCCGTCCGGGAAGGTGCTGCGACGGGAGCTGCGCAAGCCCTACTGGGAAGGGCGCGACCGCAAGGTCGGGTAGCCTTCCCTCCCCGGAGGGAAAGTCCAGGTCTGGCTAGGCGCTCGCCGCCGCGCTCGGACGCGCCTTCACGCGCTCGAACCAGTCGCCGATCTTCTTGTTCTTCGGGTCCAGGGGCTGGCCGACCACGGCCCCGAAGTCGAGGAAGGCGAACAGCAGGATGTCGGCCAGGGTGAAGCGGGCGCCGGCGATCCAGGGGCCTTCCATGTGTTCGTCGATCCAGGCGACGCCGTCCTGGGCGATGGCCTTCAGGCCGGGCGACGCCTCGGGCAGGCAGCGCAGGCGGCTTTCGAACATCGCCAGGCCCTCGCCGAAGCGGAAGCCGTTGGCCAGGGGTTCGCAGACCTTCAGGTCGACGCGGCGGGTCCACATGCGCGTGTGCGCCCGCTCCTCGGACGTCGTGCCGATCAGCGGCGGGTTCGGCGTGTGCTCCTCGAGGTACTCGCAGATGGCGGTGATCTCGGTGATGTGGCTGCCGTCATCCAGCTCCAGCGCGGGAGTCTGGCCCGCCGGGTTGACGGTCAGATAGGGCGCCTTGCGGTTCTCGCCCGAGCGCAGATCGACTTCGATGCGATCCAGCTCGACGCCCTTCTCGGCCATGAACATTTTGACGACCCGCGGGTTGGGTCCGATCGACGTATAGAGCTTCACCTTGGTTCCTCCGGCGTTCTCGAATTTGTGAGCCTTTGCCTTCCCGCCTAGCACACCTCGGCGGTTCCGCGGGGGTAGAATCACTCGCCTGACAGGCGTATAAGAGCGCGCCATGGAAGAGCGCAGTTTCCGTCAGGATCTGACCGGCTCGGACGAGAGCCTCGACGATCTCCTGTCGCGCCTGAAGGCTCAGCTTTCGCGGCCCAAGGCGCGCCCCGGCCGGTATCCCCGGCCTGATTCCGGACATTTCGTGACCTCCCGCCGGCCCCCGGGCGGCGCAGGCGGCGCCGAGGCGCCCTTGCCCATCGAGCGCAGCGTTCCGGACTGCTGCGCGCCGAACTGAGCACGCCCTATCCGGGCAGCGTGAAGTTCGAATCCATGACGCAGCGCGCCTCGCCGCGGGGAACCGCGACGGTCGCAGGCTTGCCCGGTCCCGGCGCGAAGAACCAACGACCCTTGTCGGTGGTGACGGTCAGCGCGCTGGGGCTCGTGAACTGGCAGACCGGATAGGTCTCGGCCCCCCACCCTGCCCCGTAGCGCAGGGCGCGGCAGTCCATGTGGCCGAACTGGCGGCCGAACACGACGTCCTCGTAGCCGGTGGTCTTGGGCGCCTTCAGCTTGCGGGCGATGAACTCGGCCTCGCTCAGTTGCGGGCACGGTGGTCCCTCGACCTTGGCCTCGGCCGCGCGACCGAAGGCCAGGTCGCGCTGGCGCAGGTAATCGCCGCCGTACAGCCAGCCCGCGAAGGCTAGGAAGATCAGGGCCCCGCCCGCGATGGCGAGCTTCTGCCCGCTGGTCAGCTTTCGTCGACGTTGCACGCGCCTCACGGAGCAAAATTACGTGCGTAAGTCAACTTTCAGGCGGCGAGCTTCTCCGGCGAAGCCGCGGCTTGACCGGCGCGGTTGCTGAAGCGCAGCACGCCGTCCTCGAGCTTGGCGTAGCGCAGGCTCATCAGGTCCATCGCGTAGTTCTGGTTCAGCTTCCACGGCACCTTGTTGCCCTGCTTGGGGAACCTGGCCATGGCGCGCTGGACGTAGCCCGACGAGAAGTCGAGCCAGGGCTCGAAGGTCACCGAGGGGTCGGTGTTCACCGGCGTCGCCTGGCGCTGCCCAGTGGCCTTGAGGTGATTCAGCACACGACAGACGTACTCGCACGTCAGGTCGCACTTCAGCGTCCAGGAGGCGTTGGTGTAGCCGAAGGCCGAGGCCAGGTTCGGCACGCCCTCGTACATCATGCCCTTGTAGGCGAGCGTCTTGGAGGCATCGACGCGGGCGCCGTCGACGCTGACCTCGATGCCGTTCCAGACCTCCAGCACCAGTCCGGTCGCCGAGACCACGACGTCGGCCTCGAGCTCCTGGCCCGACTTCAGGCGGATGCCGGTGGGCGTGAAGCTCTCGATGTGGTCCGTGACCACCGAGGCCCTGCCGCTCTTGATCTCGTTGAACATGTCGGCGTCGGGCACCAGGCACAGCCGCTGGTCCCAGGGATTGTAGGTGGGCGTGAAGTGGCGATCGACGTCGTAGTCGGGGCCAAGCTGGTCGCGCACCATCTTGATGATGTTCGCTTTTACGGCCTCGGGCTTCTTTCGCGCCAGGTTGAAGAAATACATGCCGAACAGCACGTTGCGCCAACGGACGATGTCATAGGCCAGCTTGCCCGGCAGCTTGGTGCGCAGCCAGTTGGCCATCTTGTCCTCGGCCGGGCGGCTGACGACGTAGGTGGGCGAGCGCTGCAGCATGGTCACGTGGCCGGCGGTCTTGGCCATCTCGGGCACGAGGGTCACGGCGGTGGCGCCCGACCCGATCACCACGACCTTCTTGCCGGAATAGTCGAGGTCCTTGGGCCACTTCTGCGGGTGAACCAATGCGCCGCTGAAGCTCTCGACGCCCGGGTAATCCGGCGTGTAGCCGCCCTCGTACGAATAGTAGCCGCCGCAGAGGAACACGAAGTTGGCGGTGAACTTCTGGACCTTGCCGGCGACCTCGGCCTCGACGGTCCACTGCGCGTCCGCGGTGGACCACGACGCGCGCTTGACCATGTGATTGTAGCGGATGTGTCGGTCGATGCCGTTCTCGGCCGCGGTGTCGCGCACGTACTTCAGGATAGACGGCCCGTCGGCGATCGCCTTGGCCTCGGTCCACGGCTTGAAGGCGTAGCCCAGGGTGTACATGTCGCTGTCCGACCGGATGCCAGGATAGCGGAACAGGTCCCAGGTGCCGCCGATGGCGTCGCGGCCCTCGAGGATGACGTAGCTGCGGTCCGGGCACGCGGTCTTGAGATGATACCCCGCGCCGACGCCCGACAGGCCCGCGCCCACGATCAAGACGTCGAAGTGCTCGACAGCAGCCATGCCAGATCCCATCCCCTGAGGTGTTGACCCCAGGATATCTGATCAGCGTTCACATACCAGATGCAAAAATGTCGGGACTCATCCCGCGGGGATCGGTTCCCTCAGGTGTCCCCGGTCGTTCAGGCACACCACATTCCGCTGGCCGGTCCGGGCGCACATGTAGCGATGGACCGAAGTGTAGTCGGGCTCGAAGAACAGGCGCGGCGCCATCCCCAGGACATGGGCGGTCCAGACGTTGATCACGCCCCCGTGGCAGAACACGACCACGCGACGGCCTGAGTTGGCCTCGACGATCCCCTCCAGCGTCTCGACGACCGTCGTGTGGAACGTGCCGATGTCATGGCCGTGGTCGCCCGTCGCCATGGCCAGCCAGGCCTCGTAGTTGTCGCGCTTGAGCTCCTCCATCGGGACGTAGCTGCCGGAGGCGCGGTCGAACTCGCAGATGCCGTCGTGACAATCGATGTCGTGGCCGCGCAGCGCCGCGAACGGCTCGGCCGTCTGGCGGGCCCGCAGCATGGTCGAGGAGAAGACCGCATCGATCTTCTCGTGCGCCAGCCAGGCGGCGACCCGCCTCGCCTGCTCATGGCCCACGGCCGACAGAGGCGGGTCGGACGTGTCGTGGCGGCGTTCGGGAAGGCCGTGGCGGACCAGGATCAGTTCCAAGGGGCAGTCCTCTAAGCCAGCGCCGACAGCGCGTCGTGGTCCTGGATGTGGTCGGCGGCGCTGCCCAGCATCTGCATGAACATGTCGTCCCCGCGCGGCGTCTGGATCACCACCATCGAGGCGAAGAAGGCCGTCAGGAAGAGCTGGAAGGCGCCCACGCCATAGTCGCGCTTGAGGTCGGACATGGAATAGCCGGTGACGCCCAGGCGGGTCAGTTCGGCGTGGTAGAGCGCCAGCAGCTCCGCCTCATGCGCCCGCCGGACATCGCGCGGGAGGGCGCCGGCCAGGAAGTAGGCCACGTCGGTCGCGCCGACCGCATAGGTGAACGACTGCCAGTCCAGCACGGTGACCGGATGGCCGCCCGCCGCCGTGCCGAACATCATGTTGTCCGGGCGGAAGTCGTGGTGGGCCAGGGTCTTCGGACCGGTCTCGCGCTCGCCGAACTGGCTCCAGCGGCTGGTGAGCGCCTCGCCGACTTCGATCCAGTGTGGCTGCAGGCGCTCGGCATACCGGGCGCGGAAGCCCTGCCACAGGTTGCCCACCAGGTCGGGCGTGACCGCGCTGGCCGGCGCGGCCTTCGAGCCCTGGACCCACGGCAGATCGTCCAGGCTCTCGTCGGCCCAGAACGAGCCGTGCAGGCGGGCCGCCTGCTCCACCACCAGCTTCGCCTGATCCAGCGTCACGCCTTTGAGCTGGTCGCCCTGCTCGGCCGGCGCCAAATCCTCCATCATCAGCACGAACTCGCCGCCGGTGGCGTCGGTGTCGGTGAACCAGCAGCGTGGGGTCTGCACCTGGGCCCTGGGCGCCAGCTGCTGGTAGAAGCGCACCTCGCGCAGATAGTTGCCCAGCATGATCCCGGTGCCGCGGCTGGTCTCGTCGGGCGACGGGAACTTGCCCACCAGCGACCGCGGGGCGTCCGCCGCATCGCGTTCGTAGGCCAGCTTGAAGCGCACGCTCTCGCCGATCTGGCCGGTGCCGACGTTCTTCGCCTCGAACGACTTCACGACCGCGTCGACGCCGGCCTGCTGGAGCACGGCGGTGAGCCAGGCCGCGTCTATGTCGGCCGGCCGGCGGATGTCCGGGATCGTCATGCGGGCAGCTGGTGGACGTAGACTTCGTTCAGCGCGATCCGCTCCCCTTGGAGGATGACGAGGTCGAACCCGCGCATCCGGCCCTTCACGCCCTCATGCTCAAACTCGGCGTACCAACGGCCGCAGAACCCGCCGGGGATCGGCCAGGTCTCGTCGGGCGTGTAGGTGATGGCGGGCGTCGCGGCGAAAAGGCCGGTCAGGTACGCGCGCAGGGCCTCCTGGCCCTTGAGGCCGCCCGGCGTCTGGGGATCCTTGTAGTCGCAGTCCTCGGCGTAGAAGCCGCAAAGGCCATCCACGTCCTTGTTGGTCCAGGCCTGCAGCCAGCGGGCGTTGTAGTCGGCGATATCCATTACGCGGTTCCCAGCACGCGGGCACGGTGCTCTTCGGTGAAGGCCTCGGGCGGCAGGGTCTCGGGCCCCGCCATCACGGCGAACGAGTGCATCTTGAGCGACGGGTCGGCGGCCCCCAACTCGTGATACCGCTGGCGGCGCGCCCTGGCCGCCTCGCCGAATTCCATGTCGAGCGCCGACTGGATCTGGCCGGCGAAGCGCAGTCGCCGCATCCGCTCGGCGCGCTCCTCGGCATATGGCGCGAAGGCGCCCACCGACCAATCGTCTGACGCCTTGAGGATGTCGCCGACGATCCGAACGTCGCGGTAGGTGATCGAGAGGCCCAGGCCGATGATCGGATCGTTCCAGCCGGCCGCATCGCCCACCAGGACCACGCCCGGCGCGAAGGGCTGGTCGGTCCAGGCGTCGGCGTTGATGTAGCTGAACAGCGGACCGGCGGGCGTGCCTTCCACGATGTGGCGGTTCTCAGGGCTGCAGTTCACCTGGAAGGCGTCCAGGAAGCGGCGCGGGCCGTCCTCACCCTTGAAGCGCCGGGCCTCGTCCAGGGCATAACCGCCGTAGAGGCGAATCTTGCCGCCCCCTTGCGGGAACGCGAGGAAGCCGAAGTCGCCCTCGGTGCCGATGGCCTGGAGATCGTCGCGCCAGCCCGGGACGCCCTCCACCAGGAGGCCCGCGAACCAGTGGTGCGGCTTGTCCTGGTGCAACGTGATGGCGGCCGTCTCGCGCACCTGCGACGTGCGGCCGTCCGCGCCAACGACCAGGCGGGCCGAGGCCTCCCGGGTCTCGCCCCCGACCTCAAAGGTCACGCGCGGCGACGCGCCCACCTCGACGGCCGCGACGCGCACGCCCCGGTGGGCTTCTGCGCCGGCCGCCTTCGCCGCGTCGAACAGGGTCTGGCAGTGCCTGGGATGGCCCAGGCACAGCGGGCCCGGCACGCCTTCGCGGAAGAAGCTGAGCGGGAGGGCCTCGGCCTGAGCGGCGGCCGGATCCTTGTCCTCGTCAAAGGTGACGTGATGGGTGATGTGGTGGCCGCCGGCGCTCTTGAGCAGGTCGTAGAGCCCCAGCCGCTTCACCTCGTCGACGCCCCAGGGCGCGATCCACTCGCCCCGGACCCGGTCCTCGTAGACCTCGGACTGTTCCAGCAGCAGGACCGACTTGCCCGCCTGCGCCATCACCTGCGCCAGGGCCGAGCCCCCGATGCCGCCGCCCACGATGATCAGGTCGTATCGCTGCACGTCCGCTTCCCTCGCCGGCTGACTCACGCAGCCATGCGGACATCCCGCCATGGCGCCGTGGGGTCATTCAAGGGGGTCGCGGGCTGACAGGCTGCCGGCGGGCGACGATCTCCAGAGCCTCTTATTGGCAAACGCCTTCCCAGAACCAGATTTGAAGTCGCGCTCAAGCGATCGGGCCTGATGTTCGTTCTCAACGGCCACGTACGACTTCAATGCGACAGGGCGAACGCCGCGAGTCGAGGTGACCCGGCGGGCCTCATGCGACCCGACGCGACGGCGCAGATCGTTGGTCGAGCCGACGTAGATGTCGCCATTGCTGAGCTTCGGGAGGCACCCTTCGCCAAGCTAGCGCAGGTGGCCTGCCACCCGAAGCCCGTCAGGGCGAAGGGTGGCGGTGACGGAGGGATTCGAACCCTCGATACGCTTTCACGTATGACGATTTAGCAAACCGTTGCCTTCAGCCACTCGGCCACGTCACCAGCGCGCGGGCGACATGCGCCCGCGGGAGGGCGGTTCTTAGCGGACCAAAAGCGATCTGCCTAGCCGCCCGGGCGCGTCGAATTCGCGCTCCGTGGAAAGGCTCGAAGGCCGTACGGTCCAAGGTGGAAAGCGCGCGAGCTCGGCAGCAGAGGCCGAACGCGCCCGTCGAGCGCGAGCAGCACCGGTCGCGACGCGCCGCCGGCGCAGCCTCCAGGCGCGTGGAAGACCCCGAACAGGTCCCGGACCCAACGCCGGGACCCAGGCCGTCAGATCAGCCCCGGGCCAGCCACTGGCGAGCCTGGCGCTGGGCCTCGGCCACCTCGTCGGTCGCCATCTCGTCGGCGATTTCCTTGCGGTAGACCTTGGCCTCGACCGAGCCGCGCATGGCCGCCAGGTTGAACAGCATGTGGGCCGAAACATAGTCGAGCGGCGCGCCGCCCTGACCCGTGGAATAGAGCAGCCCCAGTCGGAACAGCTCGTCGCCCGTCGCCTCCGGAGTCGGCAGCGGCAGGCCATCAGACTTCGTGTCGATGCTCGCCAGCATGGTCGTTATCCCTAACTGGCCGGCAAGCTCGATTCTTCGAGCCCTTCACCGGCCTACGAGTGCAGAAAACCAACCTCGCGCTGAACACATGGTTAAGAGCGCCGTTGTCGAATCGACAGGAATGACCGCTGAGACACCCTGCCGCACTGGCGTAGCGCGTTATCCGTCGCGGTGGAGACGGACGATGACCGGCCAACTGAAGCTTGAAAGCCACACTTTTGGGGGAATGTCGGCGCCGCCGCGTTCAGGGAGAGTTCAGCCTCGCCGCGCCATGATCGCGCCAAGATGAAGCGTCTGCTCCTCTTGATGGCCGCCGTGGCCAGCGTCACCGCCGCGACCCCGCCGGCGGCGCTCGCCTCCGCGAGGAACGATCAGGACCGCGACCGAGGGCGCGAGTCCGCGGATCGTGGACGCGGTGAGCGCCGCGACGACGACCGTGGCCGGGGGCGCGACGAAGACGCTGCCCGCAGCCGGGCGCCTGTGCTGGGCTACGGCGACGATCGCTCGCGCTATGCGCCCCGCCCCCGCTACGAACCGCGCCCGCGCGACGACGATCGCCCGCGCTATGGCGACGGCCCGCGACCCCGGGGCTTTGCATCCCCGCCGCCGGCGGCCCGGCGCGGTGGCTACCTGCCGCGCAACTTCGGCGGCGAGATCGTCGACGACTACCGCCGCTACCGCCTGCGCACCCCGCCCGCGGGCTTCGCCTGGGTGCGGGTCGGCAACGGCTTTGCCCTGGTGTCGATGGCCGACGGCCAGATCTTCGACATGGTGCAGTAGGGCGAGCGCGTTGGGCGAAAGTGGGAGCCGATTTCGCCCCGAAACGCGCTCTAAATCAAAGAGATCGAGCCTGTTCATCCGGTTCAGATGAGTCATCCGAACCGGACAGGCTCTAGAGCCCCAGCTTGCTCTTCAGCAGCTGGTTGATGACGCCCGGGTTCGCCTTGCCGCCGGTTTGCTTCATCACCTGACCCACGAACCAGCCGATGGCCTGGGGCTTCTCCTTCACCGCGGCCGCCTGGCCGGGGTTGGCGACGATCAGGGCGTCGATGATGCCTTCCAGAGCGCCGGTGTCGGACACCTGCTTCAGCCCCTGCTTCTCGACGATTTCGGACGCGGCGCCCTCGCCGTTCCACATCCGCTCGAAGACGTCCTTGGCTATCTTGGAGGAGATGACGCCCTCCTCGATCAGCTGCACGAGCTCGGCGATCGCCGCCGGCTTGATCGGGCTGTCCTGGATATCGATACCGCCCGCGGTGAGGCGCGCGGCGAGGTCGTTGGTCACCCAGTTGGCGACCAGCTTGGCGTCGCGGCCCCCCTCTTTCCCAGAAGCCACGGCGGCCTCGTAGAAGTCGGCGCGGGCCTGCTCGATGATGAGCACCCCGGCGTCGTAGGCCGTGAGTCCGTACTGCGACTGCAGGCGGGCCTTCTTGGCGTCGGGCAGTTCGGGCAGCTCGGCCTCGATCCGCTTGATCCAGGCCGGATCCAGCGTCAGGGGCAGTAGGTCGGGCTCGGGGAAGTAGCGATAGTCCATCGCGTCCTCCTTGGAGCGCATGGACCGCGTCTCACCCTTGTTGGGATCGAACAGGCGGGTCTCCTGGTCGATCTTGCCGCCGTCCTCCAGGATCTCGATCTGCCGGCGCGCCTCGAACTCGATGGCCTGCTGGATGAAGCGGAACGAGTTGACGTTCTTGATCTCGCAGCGCGTGCCCAGGTGGCTGAAGTCGCCCGTGGCGCGGAACTTCTCGTAGTCGCCGGGACGGCAGACCGAGACGTTCACGTCGGCGCGCAGGTTGCCCTTCTCCATGTCGCCGTCGCAGGTGCCCAGGTAGATCAGGATGGTGCGGAGCTTCTTGACGTAGGCGGCCGCCTCTTCCGGCGAGCGCATGTCGGGCCGCGACACGATCTCCATCAGGGCCGTGCCCGAGCGGTTCAGGTCGACGAAGGTGGCGTTCGGGTCCTGGTCGTGCAGCAGCTTGCCGGCGTCCTGCTCGAGGTGCAGCCGCTCGACGCGCACGGTGAAGGTGGAGCCGTCGTCGCGTTCGACGATGACCTCGCCCTCGCCCACGATCGGGTCCTTGAACTGGCTGATCTGATAGCCCTGAGGCAGATCCGGATAGAAGTAGTTCTTCCGGTCGAAGCGCGACCATTCGTTGATCTGCGCCTTCAGGCCCAGGCCGGTCTTGATCGCCTGTTCGACGCAGTGGCGATTGATGACGGGCAGCATGCCGGGCATGGCCGCGTCCACCAGGCTGACCTGCGCGTTCGGCGCGGCCCCGGCGCCGACCGCGGCCCCAGAGAACAGCTTGGCGTTCGAGGCGACCTGGGCATGCACTTCCAGGCCCAGGACCATCTCCCACGGGCCGGTCCGGCCCTGGATCACTTTGGTTTGCGTCTCACTCATGGCCGCCTGTTACCGAACCGACGCGGAATCTGCCAGCGCGCGCAGATGCCCTCTTGCACTTTTGCCTCGAATTGGACTCAACCTTCTGCGCGTCTAAACGACGCTTAGACCGGGGAAAAGGAACACCCAATGAAGACTCTCGCCCTCGCCGCCGCGCTCGCCGTGGCCGCGATTTCCGCGCCCGCCGTGGCGCAGGAACACAAGGATCACGCCCCGGCCGCTGCGCCTGCCTCGGGCAAGCTGTCGGTGGAAACCACGCCCATCGGCGACATCATCAAGAACGAAAAGGCCAAGGCGATCCTCGAAACCGCCCTGCCGCCGATCACCCAGTTCTACGACCAGATCGCGACGATGACGCTCAGCCAGGTCGCCCCGATGAGCCAAGGCGCTCTCGACGACGCCAAGCTGAAGGAAATCCAGGCCGAGTTCGACAAGCTCTAAGAGCCGCCGACAGGTCAGAAACGGGAGCGCCCGCCGGTCATTCCGGCGGGCGCTTTCGCCTTCAGGCTACCACCACTTTTCGGGCTTGGCCCGGAAGTCGGCCGCCTTCTCGATGGCCGAGCCCAGCGAGAACAGCGTGCCCTCGTCGAGGTTGCGGCCGATCAGCTGCAGGCCCAGCGGCAGGCCGCCCGCGTCGACGCCGGCCGGCACGCTCATGCCCGGCAGACCGGCCAGGTTCACCGTCACCGTGAAGATGTCGTTCAGGTACATCGCCACCGGGTCATCCGACTTCTGGCCCAGCGCGAACGCCGCCGAGGGGGCCGTCGGCGTCAGCAGCGCGTCGCAGGTCTGCCAGGCCTGATCGAAGTCGTCGGCGATGCGCTTCCGGACCTTCAGCGCCTTCAGGTAGTAGGCGTCATAGTAGCCGGCCGAGAGCACGTAGGTGCCGATCAGGATCCGGCGCTTCACCTCGGCGCCGAAGCCCTGGGCGCGGGTCTGCTCGTAGGTCTCGGTCAGGTTCGCGCCATCGACGCGCAGGCCGTAGCGCATGCCGTCATAGCGGGCCAGGTTCGACGAGGCCTCGGCGGGGGCGATGATGTAGTAGGCGGGCAGCGCGTACTTGGTGTGCGGCAGGCTCACCTCGACGATCTCGCAGCCGGCCTCCTTCAGCCAGGCGATCCCCTGCTCCCAAAGCTTTTCGATCTCGGGGGGCATGCCGTCGACGCGGTACTCCTTCGGAATGCCGATGCGCAGGCCCTTCACCGATTTGCCGCAGAAGCTCGCGAAATCCGGCACGTCGATCGGCAGGCTCGTCGAGTCCTTCGGATCGTGACCCGACATCGACGTGAGCAGGATCGCCGTGTCCTCGACGGTCCGCGCCATCGGCCCGGCCTGGTCCAGCGACGAGGCGAAGGCCACGATGCCCCAGCGCGAGCAGCGGCCGTAGGTGGGCTTGATCCCGACCGTGCCGGTGAAGGCCGCGGGCTGGCGGATCGAGCCGCCGGTGTCGGTGGCCGTGGCGCCCAGGCAGAGGTCGGCGGCGACTGCCGCGGCCGAGCCGCCCGACGAGCCGCCGGGCGTCAGGTTGGCGTTGGAGCCCCTCGCCCGCCAGGGATTGGCCACCGGCCCCCAGGCCGAGGTCTCGTTGGACGAGCCCATGGCGAACTCGTCCATGTTGAGCTTGCCCAGCATGACGCCGCCGTCGCGCCACAGCTGCGAGGTGACGGTCGACTCATAGGCGGGCTCGAAGCCACGAAGGATCATCGACCCGGCGGTCGACTGGACGCCCTCGGTGCAGAACAGGTCCTTGATGCCCAGCGGCGCGCCTTCCAGCGGGCCGGCCTCGCCCTTGGCGCGACGCGCATCCGAGGCCTGGGCCATCGCGATGGCCTTTTCAGGGGTCTCGACAACGTAGGCGTTCAGGGGCCGCGAGGCCTCGATGGCCGTCAGGTGCGCCCTGGTGATCTCTTCCGACGAGAAGTCGCCCTTGGCCATGCCGTCGAGGGCGGCCTTCAGGGTGAGCCCGGTGAGTTCGGACATGGCTATTCCACCACCTTGGGCACGACGAAGAAGTTGCTGGCCGCCTTGGGCGCGTTGCCCAGGACGCGGGCCGGGTCGCCGCCGTCGGTGACGACGTCGTCGCGCATCGGCAGCGTGGTGTGAACGGCCGTGGTCATCGGTTCGACGCCGTCGGTGTCGACCTCGTTCAGCTGCTCGATCCAGTCGAGGATGCCGTTCAGCTCCTTGGCGAGCTGGTCCAGCTTCTCTTCGGGCTCGGCGATCCGCGCCAGCCTCGCGACCTTGCGTACGGTCGCGGCGTCGATGGCCATGACCATCCCTCCCAAAGCCCTTCCGTCGGAAAGGCGCATTTCAAGCAAGTGTCGGGCGCGCCGACCGCACGCCCGGTTCCGAGGGCGTGGGTTAGCCGCGGGAGGCCCTCAATTGCAAGTCGCGTGACGGGGCGACGACCTTACGACCCGCCGTGGGCCAGCCACCGGGCGCAATCGGGTCCCAGTTCGGCCAGCGCGCGCGCCTCGTAGGCGGTGATATCGTCGGGCGACAGCACGTCGCGCCAGCGGCCGTTCACGCCCCTATTGATGAAGGACTTCGCCCCGCCGTCGAAGATCGCCCCGCCCAACGGCGCGACGTTCTCGGCATGGGCCTTCATGTATTCGAACGAGCAGTGCTCGAGGATCGTGGGCCACTGATCCTCGGCGATATCGCAGCCCAGGAAGTCGGCGATCGCCCGCATCTGGCCTTCCAGGTCGGCCTTCAGGTCGGCGAAGTGGACCAGCTTCACGTTGGGCAGGCGCCGGGCGTCCCACCACGTCCTGATATTGTCCCAGTAGCCCCAGAACGGCCAGCCGTCCTCCGCCAGCCAGGTCCGGAAGTAGCTGCGGATGTCGGGGTCGGGCTCCGGCATAGGCGGGCCCACGAGCCCGGGCGTCTCGTTCAGCAGCTGGTACCAGAACGCGTTGCCGTTGCAGTGGTGGTTGTAGAGGCTCCAGACCACGTCGCGGCCGTCGCGGGCGACGTAGAGGTATTTGGCTTTCGGCGAGAAGGTCAGGGCGTCCAGCGGCAGGTGGGTCTTGACGATCCGTCGATGCGTCTGGGCCTCCAGGCGCTCCAGGGTGTCCGGCGGCATCACCCGCAGATCCAGCCACGGCGAAATGTCGTGGATCGGCACATCGGGTTGCGCGGCGAACAGCAGCTGGCCGACGATCTGCTGCGTCCAGGTCGTGCCCGACTTGGCGTAGGTCGCCACGATCACGTCGTCATCGCGAAACGCGAAGCGGTCCCAGATCGTGGAGTCCATGTGGTGGTTGAGCAGCTCGCGGGTCTTGACGGGCCAGGCGACGGTCTTGTCGGTCATTCGAAGTCCAGATCGATTGTACGGTCCGGCAGATACGGCGCATCGGCGCGACAGGACTAGGCGCAAGATCGCCGAACACCTCTGCGGAAACCGGTGCTAAGACGCGACGATGGCCGTCGTCGATCTCCTGGAATTGCCCGCACTCCTGCCCCGCCACGCCGCCGTGGTGGGCCTGGACCTGGGCGAGAAGACCATCGGCGTGGCGGTTTCGGACGCCGGCCGCTCGATCGCCAGCCCGCTGGGCCTGATCCGCAAGACCAAGTTCACCGACGACCTCGCCACACTCACGAAGATGATGGAAAGCCGCGAGGCCCAGGCCATCGTGATCGGCCTGCCGGTCAATATGGACGGCACCGAGGGCGCCCGCGCCCAGTCCTGCCGCGCCTTCGCCCGCAACGTCCTGCGCATCCGCGACCTGCCGATCGCCTTCTGGGACGAGCGGATGAGCTCGATGGCCGTCAACCGCATGCTGATCGACGAGGCCGACACCTCACGCGCCCGCCGCGCCGAGGTGGTCGACAAGGCGGCGGCCGCCTGGATCCTTCAGGGCGCCCTGGACCGGCTGCGTAACGCCTAGAGGCGCTCCGCCCGCCCGTCCCGGCTACAGCCCGCCGGCGAACATGTCGGGCTTGCCCAACGGGACGCCGCGGGCGCGCAGGATCGCGTAGGCCATCGACAGGTGGAAATAGACGTTCGTGGTCGAGAACCCCGTCAGCCAGGTCTGCCCCGGCAGCGTCGGCTCCATCATGCCCAGGTTGAAGGTCACCGAGACGTCCTCGCGGCCCGCCAGCTTGTCGGCCGTGAGGCCCGCGAGCCAGTCCTTCGCCTTGGCGATCTCGGCCTTGAAGCCGGCCAGGTCGAGGGTCTCGTCGATGCTCTCGGGAACCTCCACGCCCGCCACGCGCGCCGGCCACTGCTTGGAGAAGTTGATCACGACCATGGCCTGGAAGCTCAGGGGGTTCATGTCGTCGACCAGCCGCCAGTTCAGCATGTCGGCCTCGGAGACCCCCTTGGACGCCGCGAACGCCGCGCCCTTGGTCAGTATGTTGTCGAGGGTGACGAGGGCCTTGGAGTAGAGGTCGACGAAGGTGTGCAGGCTGACGGTCACGGAATCCCCCGGGCGTTTGTGGTTCCCGCCGATGTAGACCTCCGGGCCCGCCGTACAATGCCGCCCGCGAAGGAAACTGGGGATCATCCGTTGCGTCGGCTTCCCTTGCCGGTCGGGCCCCACTAAGACGGCGCTTTAATGAGCGGCGCCCCTCCTGGTCTGAACGAGGTCCTTCAGCGGACCTTCTCCTTCCCCAAGCGCCATTTCCTGTCTGCGACCGATCTGAACGAGGTGGAGGTGGCCAACCTCCTCGATCTCGCCGACGGATTCGTCAGCCTCAACCGCCAGACCTCGAAGAAGCTCGACCTGCTGAAGGGTCGCACGCTGATGAACCTGTTCTTCGAGAACTCCACCCGCACGCAGGCCAGCTTCGAGCTGGCCGGCAAGCGCCTGGGGGCCGACGTGGTCAACATGAGCCCCCGGTCGTCGTCGATCTCGAAGGGCGAGACGCTGATCGACACGGCCGTCACCTTGAACGCCATGCAGCCCGACCTGCTGGTGGTGCGGCACGCCTCGTCCGGCGCGGCCAGCCTGCTGTCGCAGAAGGTGGGCTGTTCGGTGATCAACGCCGGCGACGGGCAGCACGAGCATCCGACCCAGGCGCTGCTGGACGCGCTGTCGATCCGGCGCGCGTTCGGTGAGATCGCCGGGCTGAAGGTGGCGATCTGCGGCGACGTCATGCACAGCCGCGTGGCGCGCTCGAACATCGCCATGCTGCAGATGCTGGGTGCCAACGTACGGCTGGTGGGGCCGCCCACGCTGATCCCGTCGGCCGCCGACCGCTGGAACGTCGAGGTCTTCCACGACCTGCGCAAGGGCATCGCCGGCTGTGACGTGGTGATGATGCTGCGCCTGCAGCTCGAGCGGATGGATGGCGTGATGGCGCCGTCGCAGCGCGAGTACTTCCGCTTCTTCGGCCTGGACCGCGAAAAGCTGGCCCTGGCCGCGCCGCATGTGCGCGTCATGCACCCGGGCCCGATGAACCGCGGCGTCGAGATCGACTCGGATGTCGCCGACGACCTGTCGGTGAGCCTGATCCAGGACCAGGTCGAGATGGGCGTGGCCGCCCGAATGGCCGTGCTGACCTCGCTGGCGGCCCGGCTGGAGAACGAGCGTTGAGCCGGCCTGTCGCGATCACCAACGCCCGCATCGTCGATCCGGCGTCCGACTATGACGGCCGGGGCGGCGTCATTGTCACCGAGGGCGTCATCGCCGACGTCGCGAAGGGAAACGGCCTGGGCGCCCTGTCCAGCGACGTCGAGGTCATCGACGCCGGCGGCGCGCTGCTGATCCCCGGCCTGGTCGACATCCGGGTGAAGACCGGCGAGCCGGGCTTCGAGCCCAAGGAAACGCTGAAGTCCGCCGCCCAGGCGGCCGCGGCCGGCGGCGTCACCACCATGGTGCTGCAGCCCGACACCCACCCGGCCATGGACGAGCCGGCGGTCGTCGATTTCGTCCTGCGCCGGGCCCGCGACATCGAGCTGGTGAACGTCTATCCCGCCGGAGCCGCGACCAAGGGCTGCCTGGGCGAGCGGATGGCCGAGATCGGCCTGATGCACGAGGCGGGCTGCCTCTACATCACCGACGCGGACCGCCCGATCGTGGACTCGAAGGTCCTGCGCCGGGTGATGAGCTACGCCAAGGCGTTCGGCGTGGCCGTGGCGCACCGTCCGGCCGACCCCTGGCTGTCCGCCGGCGCGGCGGCCAGCGAGGGCGAGTTCGCGGCGCGCATGGGCCTCCCGTCGGCGCCCGCGGTGGCCGAGCGGATCATGCTGGAGCGCGACCTGGCGCTGGTGGAGCTGACCGGGGCGCCGTTCATCGTCGACCAGGTCACCACCGCCGGCGCTCTGGAGAGCCTGCGGCGCGGGCTGGATCGTGGCCTGCCGGTGACGGCGACCACCTCGATCAACCACCTGTCGTTCAACGAGATCGACATCGGAGACTACCGCACCTTCTGCAAGCTGGACCCGCCGCTGCGCAGCGAGGACGATCGCCAGGCGGTGATCGAGGCTGTGGCCTCGGGCCTGATCCAGGTGATCGTCTCGGCCCATGCGCCTGCGCCGGCCGAGGACAAACGCCTACCCTACGACGAGGCCGCCCCGGGCGCCGTGGGCCTGCAGACCCTGCTGCCCGCCCTGCTCGCCTTCCACCACGAAGGCCGCATCCCGCTGATCGACCTGATCCGCGCGGTGACCGTGGCCCCCGCCACGCTGCTGGGCGTGCCCTCGGGACGGATCGCCAAGGGCGCGCCCGCCGACCTCGTGCTGTGCGACCTCAACGCCCCCGTGGTGATCAACGCCGACAAGCTGCTCTCGAAGTCCAAGAACTCGCCGTTCGACGGCCGGCGTCTTCAGGGCAAGGTGTTGCGCACCATGGTGGATGGCCGGACGGTCTACTCGGCCTGACGGGACGCCAGGAAGTCGAGGTAGGCGTCGCTCGCCTGCATGAGTTCGTGCGCTTCCAGCTGGTGCAGCCCCTCATATCGGAGCGAGCGCTCGTCCCGCACAACCAAGGCCCCACCGGCGTCCAGACCATTGCGATACGCGACGTACTCCTGGGCCCCGCCATAGTGCTGGGCCTCGGCGACCGCGACATCGACCCGTTCGGGGAAGTCGCTCAGGAACTTGAAGTGAAGCAAGGCCGCCAGCATGGGCGGCAGCGCGAGCGGCGTGATCCCGTGCGTGGACAGAAGATAGCGCCGACCGCGGCGCCACTTCACCAGCGGCACCTTGCTGAGCACGGGTGGCCGCGGTTGCATCGGGGCAAAATCGAAGAGCCGCGCGCGAGGGCCTCCGTGGAACTGCAAGTGCGGGAACGGCCCCGCCCGAACGGCGCGATAAGGGCCGGGATCGAACCAGGGGCACGTCTCGATCAGCGAGCCGCCCGGCTGGTGGATAGCGTCGCTGAGGCGCCCCGGCCCGAACATGTCCAGAAGCAGAGCCAGGACGCCCTCGGCGCCCTGCCCGTCCAGGAAATCGCAGAAGCCCGCCAGATCCACCCGGTCGCACCCCGGAAAGACGAAGAGTTCATCGGCGTCGATCGTCAGGACCCAGTGGCCGTCCCCGTGCTGGTCGAGCAGCGCGTTGGTCCAGTCCAGGCCGGATCGCGACGCGCCGTAGCCACCCTCTCCAGGGAAGAGGTGTGCGTCGGGCTGGTCGGCCACGAACTCGCGGGTGCCGTCTGTCGAGTCGTCGTCGATGACCAGGAACCTGTCCACCCCGAGTTCGCGGTGGTGCTGGAAGACCGACTCCAGCCGAAGCATCTCGTTGCGCACCACCAGACAGGCCCGAATCTCTCCGGGCCGATCCGGTACGGGCCGTCCTTCCCGCCGCATTCCGCCCCTCACCGCCGCGTTTCGACGTTCGCCCACCGGCGCTCAGCGTGCAACCCGAGCGGGACAGCCTCTGGCTAGAACTCGGCCCAGTCCTCGCCCACGGCGGCCTTGAGCTGCTGCTGCATCGCCCGGGCGCCCGGTGCGGGCCGGATCGGTGCGGGCCGGGCCGGAGCGCGGGTCACGGGCGTCGTGGCGGCGGGTGATCCGTCGTCGATCTGGAAGCGGCTGACCAGTCGCGACAGGTTGCCGGCCTCGCCCTTCAGTTGGCTGGCGGCGGCGGTCGTTTCCTCGACCATGGCGGCGTTCTGCTGGGTCACCTGGTCCATCTGGTTGACGGCGCTGTTGACCTGACTGAGGCCGGTGGATTGTTCCTGGGCCGAACTGGCGATCTCGGAGACCAGCCCGTCGATCTCGGCCACGCGCTCGACGATGGCGGTCAGGGTCTTGCCGGTCTCTCCGACCAGACCGACGCCGCGATTCACCTGTTCGGTCGACGCCGAGATCAGGGCCTTGATCTCCTTGGCGGCCTGGGCCGAACGCTGCGCCAGCGCACGAACCTCGGCGGCGACAACCGCGAAGCCCCGGCCCGCTTCGCCGGCCCGAGCGGCCTCGACGCCGGCATTCAGGGCCAGCAGGTTGGTCTGGAAGGCGATCTCGTCGATGACGCCGATGATCGACGAGATCTTCCCGGCGCTCTCCTGGATGTCGTGCATGGCGGCGACCGCCTCCTGCACCACAATGCCCGAGCGCTGGGCCTCGGAACGTGCGCCGGACGCGACCTCGAACGCCTGCTTGGCGCCCGCGGCGCTGCGCTTCACGGTGGCGGTGATCTGGTCCAGCGCCGCGGCGGTCTCTTCCAGGCTGGCGGCCTGCTGTTCGGTGCGGCGCGACAGGTCGTCGGACGCCGCGGCGATCTCGTCCGAACCGCTGCCCAGCGCCTTCGTGGCCTGCAGCACCGAACCCATGACGCCACGCAGGTTCTCGAGGGCGCGGTTGAAGTCGTCCCGGACCGGCGAGTAGGCGCCATCGAGGTCGTTGCTGATGTTGGCCGTAAGGTCACCCTCCGAAAGCCGCTTCAGGGCGGCGCCGACGTGGCCGACGATCTTTTGCTGCTCGCGGGCGATTGCGGCCGCGCGCTCGCTCTCGGCGCGGGCGCGTTCGGTTTCGACCGCCGTGATGTCGGTGGCGAATTTGACCACGCGCACGGCCTTGCCCGCCGCGTCGAGGATGGGGTTGTAGGACGCCTGGATCCAGACTTCCCGGCCGCCCTTGCCAAGTCGGCGAAACTTGGCAGCGACGAACTCGCCGCGGTTCAGGGTGCGCCAGAAGTCACGATACGCATCGCTCTCGACCTCCAGCGGATCGACGAAGATGGCGTGTTTGCGTCCGACGATCTCGGAGGCCGTGTAGCCGAGGGTCGACAGGAAGTTCTGGTTGGCTCGGACGATGGTCCCGTCGAGTTCGAACTCGATGATGGCCTGGGATCGCTCGATGGCCGCCACCATGCCTTCGAGCCGTCGCAGATGCTCTCCGCCACGCTCACCGTCGCGCCCAGATCTGCCGAACAGTCCCATTTGCGTCTCCGCCCGGCTCTGCGGCAGCAACCCCATGTCGCGGTCGGCAGGCCTGGCGAGAGAATCATCGACTCAAACGGTTAACACTCAGCAACAACCGCACAGGTTGCATCCCGCCTGGCGCGCCGGAGGCTCGCCATCCGGGCCTCCAATTCGACATCGAAGCTCATCTCGAGGACGGAGAGGAACTCGTCCTCCCATGATGGATCGGCTGGTCTACGGCGTCTCGTTTCCGCCGTCCTGAGCTGACTGGATGGCGGCGTCCAGTGCGGGATTCGAGTACATCACCCCCAAACGCACAAGCTGGCCGCTGTCCTCGTATTTCACCGATCCCGTGTGGTGGAACCGCATGCGCGGGTTCGCATGCGCATGCGCCCGATAGGCCAGGAACTCCCGCTCGGCGCCCGCGTGCCAGCCACCCGCAACGGCCGTCTCAACACGATCGCTGAAATCGCTCAGGAACTTGAAGTGCAGCAGCGCGCCGATCGCCGGAAAGAGCCGCGCCGGCGACATCCGGTGGGTGGACAGCAGATACCGCATGCCGCGCCGCCAACGCACCAGCGGCACCTTTGTCAGGAGCGGCGGCCCCTCCTGGTAGGGCTTGAAGGCGATCATCCGATCCCGCGGGCCGCCGTAGATCGAGATCGAAGGAAACGGCCCTCCCCGGCGCACGCGATACGGACCAGGATCAAACCAGCCGCAGGTCTCCAGCAGCGGTCGCGCCGGATCATGTACGGCCTCCGCCACATCACCCTCGTTGTACATGTCGAGCAGGAACGCCAGCAGGCAATCTGCGCCCTGGGCCTCCAGCAGTTCACACAATGCTCTCAGATCCAAGTGCTCGACGCCGGGGTATATGAGCTGCTCATCGGCATCGACGCTCAGCGTCCAGTGCCCGTCGCAGAACGCGTCACGAACCGCATTGCTCCAGCTCAACCCGTCGCGGCTGGCGGCGAAGGTTTCTGTCGTGTGGAACGTGTGGACGTCAGGTTGGGCGCTGAGCAGATCCTGTGTTCCATCCACCGAGCCGTTGTCGATCACCAGGAAGCGCTCGACCCCGAGGCGACGATGGTGGTCGAGCGTCGATGGCAACCGCAGCGCCTCATCGCGCACCACAAGGCAGGCGCGAATCTCCCCGGGGCGCTCCGGTACGATCACGCCGTCGAGCGTCATGCGCCCTGTACCGCCCGTGCACTCGGCCCGACAGCCATCGACAGATCGGCGACAAGTCTCGCCATCCCCTGCTCGATCGAGGTGTCGGCCTGCCATCCCAACAGGGCGCGTGCGCGGGTCGGATCTCCGATGAACCGGGAGACATCGTAGGTCCGCGCGGGCGCCTCGATGATTTCGAACGGGGCTCGGGCCAGGCGCCCCGCCAGCGTGGCCAGCGTCCCGAGCCGCACGCCACGCCCACTGACAAAATGGATCGGGGGCAGTTGCTCTCCAGACTCCATGGCGTCGATTAGGCGGCAAAGTCCGATTGCGACGTCGCGCACCGCCGTGAAATCAAACTCACAGTCGGAGCCGTCCACCCGCATGGCGCCGCCCCTGGCCGCCACGCCTGCGAACGCCATCGCCACCCGATCCGGATGATCCGCCACGCACCCGTAGACGCTGGACAGGCGGCATATGCCGGCGCGCAAGCCGGCCTCGCGAGCCGCCTGGACCATCGCTTCGCCCCGCACCTTGCTCCGGGCGTAGACATTCATCGGCTTCAGGTCCGCGTCCTCGGACGCCGGAAAGGTTGTCGGGGTTCCGTAGACCTCCCGGCTGCTCGCGAAGACGACCCAGGGACGGTGCGGCCGCTCAAGGCACAGTTTGAGCAACTGGTGGAGCGCATCGACGTTCGTAGCTTCACAGTTGGCGGGGTCCGCCTCGCCGGCGTCAACCCTGGTCACGGCGGCGAGATGGAGGACGCCTGTGACATCGCGCAGCGAGGCTTCCAGGGCTTCGGCCCGACGCACATCCTCGCGCGGGTTCCGGCGGAGGTCGAACCGACGGACGGCGCGGCCCATGGCTTCAAGCCTTGCGCAGACATGCCGGCCGACGAGGCCTTCGGAACCGGTCACCAGGATCATGTGTCCAGGTTAGTCCCTTCACCCGCCATTCCAAGCCAGTCGCCCTGACGCCGCTTGAAGTTCTCTATATGTTCTTTACTGTTGGGGCATGGACCGCCGTCGCGCTAGCATCCCCACAAACCGGGGGAACCGATCTGCATGACCAGCGCCATGCTCTTCACCATCGCGATTGTCGGCGGCTATCTGCTGGGATCGATTCCGTTTGGCGTGATCGCCACGCGACTTGGCGGCGCGGGCGATGTGCGCAGCATCGGGTCCGGAAACATCGGGGCAACGAACGTCCTGCGCACAGGGCGGCGCGACCTGGCGCTGATCACCCTGCTGGGCGACGGCGGCAAGGGTGCGGTGGCGGTCCTGCTGGCCTGGTTGGCCACCCGACACGGCACGGTCGAGCAGCAGGCCGTGCTCACGGCGCTGGCGGGCGGCGCGGCGTTCCTGGGCCACCTGTTTCCCGTCTGGCTGGGTTTCAAGGGCGGCAAGGGGGTGGCCACGTTCTTCGGCACCCTGCTGGCCGCGGCCTGGCCCGTCGGCGTGCTGGCCGGGGCGACTTGGCTTATCGTGGCCTTCCTGTTCCGGATGTCGTCCCTGGCCGCCCTGGTGGCCGTGGCGCTGGCGCCGGCCATCACGCTGCTGATCGGCCGACCGCCCGCCATCGCCCTGCTGGCCCTGTTCATGGCGCTGCTGATCTACGTGCGACACAGCGACAACATCCGCCGCATCCTGAAAGGCGAGGAGCCGCGGATCGGCGCCAAGAAGCCGATGGAGGGCCACAACGGCGGGCCGCCGATGCCGCCGGAGCTCTACACCGACAAACGGCCCCCTGACGCGTGATCCGCAAGCTGTCCCATGCCGAGCGGCGTGACTGGCTGCGGCTGAGCCGCACCGACAACGTCGGCGCCGTCACCTTCAACGAGCTGATCGTGCGGTTCGGCGAGGCGTCTCTGGCGCTGGCCGCCCTGCCCGACCTGGCCCGCCGCGGCGGCCGCCCAGGACTGCGCGTGGCCTCCGAAGCCGAGGCCGAGCACGAGCTGGCCGACGGCGCGGCCCTGGGCGCCCGCCTGATCGCGTCGTGCGAAGCCGACTTCCCCCAGGCGCTGGCCGCCCTGGATCCGCCGCCGCCGGTGATCTGGGCCCGGGGCGATACCAAACTGCTCGACCGCCGAAACGTCGCCATCGTGGGCGCCCGCGTCGCCTCGGCCGCGGGCCAGCGGTTCGCCCGCGGCCTCGCCGCCGAGTTGGGCGCGAGCGGGCATGTCATCGTCTCGGGCATGGCGCGCGGCATCGATGCGGCCGCCCATGAGGGCGCGCTGCCCACCGGCACGGTGGCGGTGCTGGCGGGCGGCGTCGACGACATCTATCCGCCCGAGCATCGTGGCCTCTACGAGCGGATCGTGGAGACGGGCTGCGTGGTCTGTGAGAACGAACCCGGCCGGACGGCGGTCGCCCGCGACTTCCCCCGCCGCAACCGGATCATCGCCGGTCTGTCCCGCGCCGTCGTCGTGGTCGAGGCCGAGTTCCGCTCGGGGTCGCTGATCACCGCCCGCCTGGCCAACGAACAGGGCCGCGAGGTGCTGGCCGTCCCTGGCTCGCCCCTGGACCCCCGCGCCAAGGGAACCAACGACCTGATCCGCCAGGGCGCGGCCATCTGCGAAGGCGCCGACGACGTGCTGCGCGCGCTGGAGGGCCTGGACGGCTTCCGCGAACCCGAGCGCTCGCGTTTCGGCCCGGCCCCCTGCGTCGAACCCGACGACGGCCTGCGCGACCGGGTGGCCGACCTCTTGTCCCCGACGCCGGTCTCGCGGGACGAACTGGTGCGGGCGGCGGGCGCTCCGGCGCCCCTCGTTTTCGCCGCCCTGACCGAGCTGGCGCTGGCTGGACGGGCAGAACTGCTGCCGGGCGGAATGGTCGCGACCTCGTGAGCCCCCCTTAGGGGGCTCGCCGGAACAGGGCGAATCCGCCCGTTGACACGCCCCGCTGACCACCCCCACCTTCCGCGCTCTTTTGGGACAAGCACACCTTATAATGAACGTCGTCATCGTCGAGAGCCCGGCCAAGGCCAAGACCATCAACAAGTACCTTGGCTCGAACTACACCGTGCTCGCCTCCTACGGCCACGTCCGCGACCTCCCCGCGAAGGACGGTTCGGTGCGCCCGGACGAGGACTTCGACATGTCGTGGGAAGTCGACGCGAAGGCCGCCAAGCGGCTGAACGAGATCGCCGACGCGGCCAAGGGCGCCGACACCCTGATCCTCGCCACCGACCCCGACCGCGAAGGCGAAGCCATCAGCTGGCACGTCCTGGAGGTGCTGCAGAAGAAGCGCGCCCTGAAGGACATGGCCGTGCAGCGGGTGGTGTTCAACGCCATCACCAAGGCCGCCGTCACCGAGGCGATGGCCAACCCGCGCGACCTGGACATGGAGCTGGTGCGCGCCTACCTGGCCCGCCGCGCCCTCGACTACCTGGTGGGCTTCACGCTCTCGCCGATCCTGTGGCGCAAGCTGCCGGGCTCGCGCTCGGCCGGGCGTGTGCAGTCCGTCGCGCTGCGGATCATCGTCGACCGCGAACTCGAGATCGAGCGGTTCCGGACCCAGGAGTACTGGACCGTCGAAGCCGAGGTGTCGGCCGGCGGCGATCCCTTCACCGCCCGTCTGGTGAAACACGAGGGCAAGCGCCTCACGAAGTTCGACCTGGCCAACGAGGCCAGCGCCTTCGCCGCCCGCGACGCGGTCAAGGCCGGGTCGTTCAAGGTCACCTCGGTCGAGCGCAAGCCCGGCCGCCGCTCGCCCCCGCCGCCATTCACCACTTCGACGCTTCAACAGGAGGCCTCGCGCAAGCTGGGCTTCAACGCGCAACGCACCATGCAGGCCGCCCAGAAGCTCTACGAGGGCATCGACATCGGCGGCGAGACGGTCGGTCTCATCACCTACATGCGGACCGACGGCGTGCAGACCGCGCCCGAGGCGCTGGACGAAGCCCGCGCGGTGATCAACGGGCTCTACGGCAAGGAATACGTGCCCGAGAAGGCGCGGATGTATTCCACCAAGGCCAAGAACGCCCAGGAGGCCCACGAGGCCATCCGCCCCACCAGCCTGGGCCGCAACCCCGGCAAGCTGCGCCTCGAGGGCGATCTGGGCCGGCTGTACGAGCTGATCTGGAAGCGGATGATCGCCTCGCAGATGGAAGCGGCCCGGATCGAGGACACCAACATCAACCTCGACAGCGCCGACGGCCAGACAGGCCTGCGAGCCTCGGGCCGTGTGGTCACCTTCCCGGGCTACCTGGCGGTCTACGAAGAGGGCAAGGACGACCCCGAGGACGAAGAGTCGGGCCGCCTGCCGCAGGTGGCCGACGGCGCCGCGGCCAATGTCCGCTCAGCCAAGGCCGACCAGCACTTCACCGAACCGCCCCCGCGCTACTCCGAAGCCAGCCTGGTGAAGAAGATGGAGGAGCTCGGCATCGGCCGGCCCTCGACCTACGCCTCGATCCTCACCGTGCTGCGCGACCGCGCCTACGTCCGGATGGAGAAGCAGCGCTTCGTCCCCGAGGACAAAGGCCGCCTGCTGAGCGCCTTCCTGGAGGAGTTCTTCGGCCGCTACGTCGAGTACGACTTCACCGCCGGGCTGGAGGAGCGCCTCGACCTGGTGTCGGCGGGCGACCTGGACTGGAAGGTCCTGCTCCGCGAGTTCTGGGCCGACTTCAACGCCAAGATCGGCGAGATGGGCGAGCTGCGGATGAGCGACGTGCTCACCGCGCTGGACGCCAGCCTGGGCCCGCACCTGTTCCCGGCGAAGGCCGATGGCTCGGACCCCCGCGCCTGCCCGGTCTGCAACTCCGGCCGCATGGGGCTGAAGTCCAGCCGCTTCGGGCCGTTCCTGGGCTGCTCGAACTATCCCGAGTGCCGCCACACCCGGCCGCTGACCGTGGCCGAAGAGGGCGAGGACGGCCCGACCGGCGACCGTGAACTGGGGGTCGATCCGGTGACCGGCGAGACCGTGTTCCTCAAGACCGGCCGCTTCGGCGTCTACGTCCAACTGGGCGAAGGCGAGAAGCCCAAGCGCTCCAGCCTGCCCAAGGGCTGGTCGGCGCCCGACATGGACCTGGAGAAGGGCCTGCGCCTGCTGCGCCTGCCCCGCGAGGTGGGCCTGCACCCCGAGGACGGCAAGCCCATCCTGGCCGGCCTCGGCCGCTTCGGACCCTTCGTCCTGCACGAGGGCACCTACGCCAACCTGCCGACCGCCGACGAGGTGTTCGAGGTGGGCGTCAACCGCGCCGTCGACCTGATCGCCACGAAGCGGGCCGGGCGCCGTGGCGGGGCCGAGGCCGCGGCGCTCAAAGAGCTGGGCGCCCACCCGGTCGACGGCCAGCCGATCCGCGTGCTGTCGGGCCGCTACGGCCCCTACATCAAGCACGGGTCGACCAACGCCAACGTGCCCCGCGGCGCCGACCCGCTCGAGGTCACCCTGGAGCAGGCCGTAGCCCTGATCGCCGAGCGCGAAGCCAAGGGCGGCGGCAAGAAGGCCAAGAAGCCGGCCCGCGCGGCCAAGGCCAAGGCCGAGGGCGCCGAGGCCAAGACGACGGCCAAGAAGAAGCCCGCGAAGAAGGGCGCCGCCAAGAAGAAGGCTCCGGCCAAGGCCAAGGCCGCCGCAGCCCCGATCGAGGACGACGAAACGCCGTTCTAGAGTCGCGAAAGCCCTCGACAAGCTGCGCCATGCGCGACTTGCTTCCGCACGGTTTGGCGGAGGTACGTCGTGGACGGTGAGTTCTGGGCCGCGGTAGCAGGTGCGGTACTCGGTGGTGGCATCGCTGCCGTTGTTCAGCTGATGTCCGTCCGTCATACGAGGCGGGAGCGAAACCGAAGCAACGCGTACGCGCTACTAATCAAAGTGGGTCAAATCTACTCCCACCTAAGAGGCGTTCACGGGATCATTGATAGCGCCTTGAAGGACGCGACGGACAATGAACGCGCCGATCCATGGCGCGTCATCGACGGACTCGTAAACGCACCAAGCCACGTAACCTTCTCGCACGAGGAAGTAGCGCTCGTCGTCGAACTGCAGGCGATGAAGCTCTTCAACGACCTCATCATGTTGGACGAGAAGCACAACGCGACCATCGACGTGATGAGGTTCTATACCCAGAAGCGCACAGAGCTGGTTGATGCGCTGACGCCAGAGGGAATCGACGGACACATGGCCACAGCAGAGTTGTCGCCCTCGCTCCGCATGAGGGCCATCGCGCTCAATCGGCTAGTCGACGGAATGCGGGAGTATCTCGGTGCAGACGTCGGCCATGCGCTCAACGTCCTGCAGCAGCTCGGCAGCGTGTTCCAGGACAAGCTGGGCGTGGTGTACACAGCCCTTCCAAGCCGACCTAACCTCAACTCGCCAATATCAGGGTCAAGCTAACGCACCATGCCCAACGCGACCCTCAACGGCCTGAACTTTCACTTCGAGCGCGCCGGCGACGGCCCGCCGCTGCTGTTCATCTCTGGGACCGGCGGCGACCTCCGGGTGCAGCCGAACGTGTTCGCCTCGCCGCTGGCCAAGGCGTTCGACCTGGTGGCCTACGACCAGCGCGGGCTGGGACGGACCGACAAGCCGGACGTCCCCTATTCCATGGCGCAATACGCGGACGACGCGGCGGCGCTGCTGGACCACGTAGGGTGGGACAACGTCGCGGTGATCGGGGTCTCGTTCGGCGGTATGGTGGCACAGGAGCTGGTGCTGCGGCATCCGCGACGCGTGAAGCGGCTGGTGCTGGCCTGTACGTCGCCGGGCGGCGAAGGCGGGGCGTCGTATCCCTTCCACGAGATCGAGCATCTCACGGGAACGGACCGCGCCCGCTTCCTGATGCCGATCAGCGACACGCGGCGCGACGCGGCCTGGGCGGCGGCCAATCCCGAAGACTACGAACGCTTCGTCGAACTGGCGGCCGCCGACCCGTTCGCGGGCGAGCCGGGCCGGGCCGAGGGCGCGCATCGCCAGCTGGAGGCGCGGGCGAAGCACGACACCTGGGATCGCCTGGACCAGATCGCCTGCCCGGTGCTGATCGCCGCCGGTCGCTACGACGGCATCGCCCTGCCCGCGACCCAGGAGAAGATGGCGGCCCGCATCCCCGGCGCCGAGCTGCGCTGGTACGAGGGCGGCCACCTGTTCATGCTGCAGGACCGCGCCGCCTACCGGGAGATCGGGGCGTTCCTGGCGGGCTGAGCTCAGCCGGCCGCGATCTGCAGAATCTCGACGATATCGGCCGGCCCCGAGATCGGCCGGGCGCTGTTGCGGACGCCGCCATCGTGGATCGTGTGCTCGGCGATGGCCTGGAAGGCCTGGGGCAGCACGCCGACGGCCTTCAGCGTCGTCGGCAGGCCCAGGCCGCTCACCAGCCCGCGAACGCCGTCCGCGGCCGTCGGCGCGCCCAGGGCGTCGGCGATCAGGTCCTGCTGAGCGCCGGCGGCGGCGCCGGTCCATTCCAGCACCGCCGGCAGGATGACGCACGAGGTGACCCCGTGCGGGACGCCATAGCTGCCCCCCAGGGTGTGGCCGATGGCGTGGCTGGGGCCCATGCCGCGGCCGGAGCCGACGCCGCTGATCGCCAGCCACATGCCGAACTGGCACTGCAGCCGAGCGTCCAGGTCCTCGGGATCCGCCTGGTTGGCGGCCAGGCCCGCCGCCAGCCGCTTCAGCCCGTCGAGGGCCAGCGCGTCCGCATAGGGCGCGCGCACCGGGTGGCACAGCTGCTCCACGGCGTGATCCACCGCCTTCATGCCGGTGGAGCCCCACAGCTGCGCCGGCGTCGACAGCGTCATCGCCGGATCGAGCACCACGGCCCGCGACGCGAGCAGCGGGTGGGTGTAGCCCTCCTTCACGCGGCGAGCGGCGTCGCTGACGCCGGCGAAAGGCGTGAATTCGGCGGCCGACAGCGTCGTCGGCACGGCGATCATCCGGACGCCCGCGGCGACCTTGGCGACGTCCACCCGGTCCGGGCCGCGACCGGCGCGATAGGCGTCGAGCTCGTCGACGCGCTTCAGGCTGGCCCACAGCGCCAGTTGCATCACCTTGGTCGCGTCGATCACCGACCCGCCTCCCAGGGCCACGAGCAGGTCCGCGCCGGCCGCCCGCGCGGCCGCTGCGCCGCCGATCACCCCTTCCCGCGGCGAGTGCGCGCCGATGTCGGAGAAGACGCCGACGCACAGGTCGCCCAGCGATCCGGCGAATTCCGCCGCCAGGCCGTCGGCCAGCGACCGGGTCGTGGTCACCAGCAGGCGCGAACAGCCCCAGGCCTTCGCCAGTTCGGCGACCACC
This sequence comes from Phenylobacterium sp., assembly GCF_965284355.1. Lineage (NCBI taxonomy): Bacteria > Pseudomonadati > Pseudomonadota > Alphaproteobacteria > Caulobacterales > Caulobacteraceae > Phenylobacterium > Phenylobacterium sp. The sequence goes on from NZ_OZ260078.1 coordinate 604,364, forward strand.
TCGGCGGCCGGGCGCCCGTAGACGATCTGGTCCTGCTTCGGGAAGCGGTGCGTTCCGGTGAGCATCTGCGTTCCTCTTCAAACGGTGCTAAGCACGCCCGATGGCCCGATCCAAGATGCCCAAGTCGACGCGCTTCGCCAAAGGCGTGCCCGACCGCGAGACCCTCCTGAAGTTCATCCGCGAGAGCGGCGAGACCGACAAGGGGGCGATCGCGCGCGCCTTCGGGCTGAAAGGCGAGGATCGCCGCGCCCTGCGCGCCACGCTCCAGGCGCTGGAGGCCGAGGGCGCGCTGGGCAGGCGCGGCCGCAAGGGCTTCGCCGAGGCCGGCGCCCTGCCCGAGGTGGGCGTGGCCGACGTGGTCGAGCGCACGACCGACGGCGACCTCATGGTGCGCCTCACCCGCGGCGAGGACGCGCCCCTGGTTCCGCTGGCCCCCGGCGGCGACGTCAAGGCCGGCGCGCCGGGCCTGGGCGACCGGCTGCTGGTGCGGTTCGTCAAGCTGGAGAGCGGCGAGACCGAGGCCAGGCTGATCAAGCGCCTGGGCCAGAGCGCGCACCGCATCCTGGGCGTGGTGCGCAAGGCGCGGCGGGAGGTGCGCGTCGAGCCCGTCGATCGCCGCTCGAAGGACACGCTGCTGCTGCCCCAGGGCGAGGACGTCCGCGACGGCGACCTGGTGATCGCCCAGGTGGAGCCGCACGGCCCGCGCTATGGCCCCAAGCACGGCAAGCTGCTGGAGGTGGTCGGCCGCGAGGACGAGCCCCGCGCCTTCTCGATCATCGCCATCCACGCCCACGGCATCCCCACGGGCTTCTCCGAGGCCGCCGAAGCCGAGGCCGAGGCCGCTCAGGCCCCGACCCTGGCCGGGCGAGAGGACCTGCGCGACATCCCGCTCATCACCATCGACCCGGTGGACGCCCGCGACCACGACGACGCCGTCTACGCCCACCCCGACGACGACCCGAAGAACCCCGGCGGCTGGGTCTGCTGGGTCGCGATCGCCGACGTGGCCGCCTACGTCCGCCCGGGCAGCGAACTGGACCGCATCGCCCGTGAAAAGGGCAACAGCGTCTACTTCCCCGACCGCGTCGAGCCGATGCTGCCCGAGCGGCTGTCCAACGGCCTGTGCTCGCTGCGCGAGGGCGAGAACCGCGCCACGCTCGCCGTGCGGATGGTGTTCGGCGCCGACGGCCGCAAGCGCAGCCACCGGTTCGTCCGCGGCCTGATGCGCTCGGCCGCCAAGCTCAGCTACGAACAGGCCCAGGCCGCCATCGACGGCGAGCCCGACGACAAGACCGGCCCGCTCATGGACACCGTCCTGAAGCCGCTGTGGGCCGCGTATGGCTGCCTCAAGAAGGGCCGCGACGCCCGCTCGCCCCTCGCCATCGAGAGCGCCGAGCGGAAGATCGCCATCAACCGCGAGGGCGAAATCGCCGCGATCACCCCGCGCGCCAGCCTGGACGCCATGAAGCTCATCGAGGAGTTCATGATCCAGGCCAACGTCTGCGCCGCCGAGGCGCTGGAGGCCAAGAAGACGCCGCTGATCTACCGGATCCACGACGAGCCCAGCCCCGAGAAGATCCAGAACCTGGCGGACTTCCTGGCCACGCTGGAGCTGCCCTGGACCAAGGGCGAGACGACGCGCACCGAGCGCTTCAACCGGCTGCTGGACGAGACGCGCGACGGCCCGCACGCCGACATCGTCAACGAGGTGGTGCTGCGCACCCAGATGCAGGCGGTCTACTCCACCGAGAACATCGGCCACTTCGGCCTGAACCTCGGCAAGTACGCGCACTTCACCTCGCCGATCCGGCGCTACGCCGACCTGATCGTCCATCGGGCGCTGGTCACGACGCTGGGGCTGGGCGGCGACGGGCTGTCGGACTTCGACATCCGCGAGATGAAGAACACCGCCGAGATCATCACCTTCGCCGAGCGCCGGGCGATGGCCGCCGAACGCGACGCGATGGATCGCTATGTCGCCGCCTTCCTGTCGGATCGGGTGGGGGCCGAGTTCACGGGCAAGATCACCGGCGTCACGCGCTTCGGCCTCTTCGTGCGCCTGTCCGAGACCGGCGCCGACGGCCTGGTGCCGGTGTCGCGGCTGGGCGGTGAGTTCTTCGTCCACGACGACCGCAGCCACGCCCTGGTGGGCGAGCGGACCGGCGCGCGCTGGCCGCTGGGGATGATGGTGGACGTGCGCCTCGTGGAGGCCACGCCGCTCACGGGCGGGCTGCTGTTCGACATGCTGAGCGACCCGGCGCCGGCCGACGCCTCGATGCCGCGGCCCCGGCTGGGCGTACGGGGACGGGGCGATCGGGGACCCAAGCGCGGCCCCCCGAAGCCCGTCAGCGGCCGCCCGCCCGGTATTCGCACCGGCCGCAAGAAGAAGATGGGCGGCAAGCGGCGCTAGAGCCTGGCCGCGCACACTTGGACGGGATGCGTGCAGCGGCCTTCCGCCACGGCGCCCTTTCCAGCCCCGCTCGGGCGGTCATACACTTGTTTCATGGCCAGCGAAGAAGCCCCCCAGGGAAGCAAACCGGGACCCGCAAGCGTCCCTCATAAGCCGGAAGGCCCGCCGCGCATCCCCGGACAGCGGGCCGTGCGACCCAAGAACGCCGCGACCGTGATGATCATCCGCCGCGATGCGAAGAAGCCGCGCGTGCTGATGGGCAAGCGCCATGGCGGCCACAGCTTCATGCCCGACCGCTGGGTGTTCCCCGGCGGGCGAATCGACCGGGCCGACTACCGCGCCCCCTTCGCCACCGATCTGCGCGCCGACGTGGGCGGCCTGTTCGACCGCTACCTGCCCGCCGGCCGTGGCCGGGCGCTGGCGCTGGCCGCCGTTCGCGAGACCTGGGAGGAAGCGGGCCTGCTGCTCGCCCAGCCGGGCCAGGCGAAGGCCAGTGGTCCCTGGAAGGACTTCGTGGGCCAGGGCTTCCTGGCCGACCTCGACGCCATGGACGTCATCGCCCGGGCCATCACGCCGCCCGCCGTCGGCAAGCGCTTCGACACCTGGTTCCTGACCGCCGACGCCGAGCGGCTGACCAGCCTGGAGCGCCAGCCCGACTGCGGCGAACTTGAAGAGATCGACTGGGTCGACTTCGACGACGCCATGAGCCTGCCCCTGCCCGCCGTCACGCGGATGATGATCAAGGAGGCCGTCGAGCGCGTGAAGGACCCCAGTCGCCCGAAGCTGTTCCTACGCTACAAGGACAAGGGCATGCGGCCCGTCAGCCTCTAAATTCGCGGCGCCATTGACTTCGCGCTGCGGATTCGTATTTTCCGCGCCTCCTAACACCCGCCGGCGGTGCGTTTCCGTTTGGCCCCGCCCATTTTGTTTCTAGGATTCGAGCCATGGCGAAGCCCGCCTCCATCAAGATCCGCCTGAACTCGACGGCCGACACCGGCTTCTTCTACGTGGCCAAGAAGAACGCCCGTACGAAGACCGACAAGATGGTGCTGAAGAAGTACGATCCCGTCGTGCGCAAGCACGTCGAATTCAAGGAAGGCAAGATCAAGTAGATCTGCCAACCCACGGAATTCATGGAAAACGCCCGGCCTCACCGCCGGGCGTTTTTCGTTGGGTCAGGACGCCTTCTTCCGATCGAAGAGCACCAGGCCCAGGCCGGCGAACAGCAGGACCAGCAGGACGCTGATGATCATCACCAGGGTCTGCTTGGCGTCGTAGAGCGGGCCCGGACCCACGTCGAACATCACGGTCAGGTGGTTGAGCAGGGCCGACACGTACAGCCCGATGCCAAAGGCCCAGCCTACCGGCAGCAGCCGCGTCGTGCGCTTGCGCAGCGCCAGCAGGCCCGCGACGATCATCACCCCGGCGGCGAAGACGTCGACGCCCCAGGTCAGCCAGCGGTCTAAGTTGTCGAAGTTGCGATACAGCTGGCCGGCGCCCAGCAAGAGCCCGACCCCGATCGAAAGCCACGCGGAAAGCTTGGTCATGCGCACGTCCCCCTACCCCAGGCCCCCAGCATAAGCCTGTCGGCCGCTTGACGTCACGGGGGCCACGCGCCGACGCTGGGCGGGGAGCCGCCCGCTTGACCCTCACGTTCTCCGGCCTGACGGCCCAGCAAAGAGAGACGCTCGACGACCGGGGCCTGCTGCGCATCCCGGGCTTCCTGGCGCGCACGGCGGCCGACGCCATGGCCGACACCGTGTGGCGCGATCTGGAGCGGCGCTTCGGCGTGCAGCGGCGCGACCGGTCGACCTGGACGCACGAGCGGCCGTCGGACTTCAAGGCGCTGTCTCGCTCGGGGGCGTTCCAGGCCATGGACACCCCCGAACTCCGGGCGTTGCTGGACGACCTGCTGGGTCGCGACGCCTGGACTCCGCCGCCCTACTGGGGCCAGCCGCTGGTCTGCTTCCCGACCGATCACGGCCGCTGGGACGTGCCGGCCAAGAACTGGCATCTGGACCTGCCCGCCGACCCGAAGCGCTTCGCGGCGATGACGGGACGCCTGTTCCTGGTGCTGGCCCCGCTCGCCGCGCGCGGCGGCGGCACGCTGGTGGTCGAGGGCTCGCACCGGCTGGTCCTCGACATCGCCCGGCGCAGCGGCGACCAGCTGACCTCGTCGGCGATCCGCAAACGCCTCCAGTCCGACCATCGCTGGTTCGGGGACTTGTTGGCGCCCACCCCCGACCTGAACCGCATCGCCCGCTTCATGGCCGCGCCGACGGTGGTGAACGGCGTGTCCGTGCAGGTGACCGAAATCACCGGCGACCCGGGCGATCTGTGGCTCATGCACCCGGCGGCGCTGCACACGCTGGCGCCCAACGTTCTGGACACGCCGCGGCTGGTCCTGGCGGAGTTCGTCTATCCGAAGGACGAGGTTTGACGGGCCTCAAGCCGCCCGGGCGATGACCCGGTTGCGGCCGCGGGACTTGGCCTCATAGACCGCCTCGTCGGCGCGCTTGACGATGGCCTGGGGCGTGTCGCCTTCGCCGCAGCTGGAGGCGACCCCGATGGAGATGGTGACCGACAGCAGCTCCTCGCCGCCCATGACGCGGAACGGGGCGCCGGCCACGTGCAGGCGGATGCGCTCGGCGATGCGGCGGGCGTCTTCCAGGTCGGTGTCGGGCATCACCACCACGAACTCCTCGCCGCCGTGGCGGACGGGCAGATCGATGGCGCGCACGTTGGAGGCCAGGCGCACGGCGAACTCGGACAGCACCTCGTCGCCCACGTCGTGGCCGAAGCTGTCGTTGACCTTCTTGAAGTGGTCGATGTCGATCACCAGCACCGAGACCGGCTCGCCGCCCTGGGCCGCGCGGCGCATCAGGGCCTCCAGCTGGCCGGCCATGTAGCGGCGGTTGTGCAGGCCCGTGAGCTGGTCGGTGACCGCCAGTTCCAGCGAGTGGTCGAGGTTGGAGCGCAGGTAGTCGGTATAGCGCTTGCGCCGGATCTGGGTGCGCACGCGCGCCGCCAGCTCGCCCGGGTCGATCGGACGGGCCAGGATGTCGTTGATGCCGATCTCGAGGGCCTTCACGGCCTTCTGGCGCTCGTCCAGGTCGGCGACGCCCAGGATCGGCAGGCTGCGGGTCGCCTCGTCCGAGCGCAGCTGGGCGGCGAAGCGCAGGCCGTCGAACGACTTGGCGTTCAGGTTGCAGATCACCAGGTCGACGGGGCCGCGCGCGGTCAGCACGGCCTTGTAGGCTTCGCTCTCGACCACCGGGCGATGCTCGATGGAGAGCTCGGCCGCCACGCGCTCGGCCTGGCGCAGATTGTCGTCGACGATGAGGATGCGGCCGCCCGAGCCGCCCAGGCGAGAGGCCGCGCCGGCGATCACGCCCATGCGGCGGCCCGAGGCCTCGCGGTCGCGCAGTTCGTCGATCACCGCCTTCAGGCGCGTGAGGCTGCGCACCCGGGCGAACAGCATCACGTCGTCGATGGGCTTGGTCAGGAAGTCGTCGGCGCCCGCTTCCAGGCCGGCGACCCGGTCGGCGCGGCCGTCCAGCGCGGTCACCAGCACCACGGGCACGTGGCGGGTCAGCGGGTCGTCCTTCAGCCGGCGGCAGACGTCGAAGCCGTCCATGCCGGGCATCATCACGTCGAGCAGCACGATGTCGGGCAGTTCGGAGGCCGCGACCGCCAGCGCCGTCGGGCCGTCGTTGGCCGTCAGCACCTCATAGTACTCGGCTGTCAGCTTGGCCTCGAGCAGGCGCACGTTCGATTCGATGTCATCGACGACGAGGATGCGCGCGGACATGCTAGTTCAGCAGCCGGCGGATGGTTTCGAGAAAGTGGGTCACCGAGATGGGCTTGGAGATGTAGGCCTCGCAGCCGCCCTCACGGATCCGCTCCTCATCCCCCTTCATGGCGAAGGCGGTCACGGCGACGACCGGGATGTGGGCCAGATCGTCGTCTTCCTTCAGCCACTTGGTGACCTCGAGGCCCGAGATTTCCGGCAGCTGGATGTCCATGAGGATCAGGTCGGGCCTGTGCTCGCGCGCAAGCGACAGCGCCGCAAGACCCTCACGGGTCTCGAGGGTCTCGTACCCCTGGGCTTCGAGCAGATCATGAAACAGCTTCATGTTCAGCTCGTTATCCTCGACGATGAGGACTTTCTTGGCCATTCAGGACCTGACGCTGCTTGGAACGCGGCCGAAATAGGCCCGCCCCACCCGGGCGTGCTTATCGGCCCCAACATCCTTAAACTTCGTTATCCCGACCTGGATCACCCGTGACCGATCGTCCTGACATCGCCGCTCCCCGCCTCGAGACCCTGGGTCTGTCGACAGCGCGGCCCCTTGTGCTGATCGATGTGGACGAGGTCCTGGGCCTGTTCATGCAGGGGTTCGGCGACTACCTGGCCGAGCACGGGCTCGAGATGCGGATCGAGCGGTTTGCGCTGTTCCAGAACATCTACCGCCCCGGCGAGTCCCAGCATCTCGATATCGCCGAGGGCAAACGGCACTTCGACGCCTTCTTCAGCGGCCACTGCCACCTGATGGAGCCCGCGCCCGGCGCGATCGACGCTCTGAACCGGCTGGGCAGGTCGGCCGAGATCCTGATCCTGTCCAATGCGCCCGCCGACGCCGAGCGGCTGCGCGCCGAGTGGCTGCGCAAGCACGGGATGCGCCATCCGCTGATCCTGAACTCTGGCCCGAAAGGTCCGATCGCCTCGACCCTGATCGGCCAGACGCCGCACAGGACCGCCTTCGTCGACGACCTGCTGTCCAACCTGGACTCCGTGGCCGACCACTCCCCGCCGACCGCTACCTTCCAGCACGTCGCCGACCTGCGCCTGCGCCCGTATGCGCCGGCGTCAGACCGCCATCCGCGCATCGACGATTGGGCGGAGCTGGGCGAGGCGATCGAGGCGGCGGTCCGGGTCTGACGCCGCCTCACGCGTCGGGCGGATCCTCGCCATCGAGATCGTCGAACAAGCCGTCGTTCGTGAGCGCCAGCCGCAGGACCAGATCGATCAGAGCCGATTGCGGCATGCGCTCCAGCCGCCCTCGAAGCCTCGCCAACTGCCCGCGGCCCGCCGCCAAGTCGGCGGCGCTGCACTGGCTCACGGTCAAGGCTACTGCGACGATGTGCTTGCAAATCGCCCAATCTTCATAGGCCGGGCAAGTGCACGTCGCGTGGAGGCCCTCCGCACCGAACGTGGCGTCGACGGCGTAGGTTTCGGAGCCGAATACGCGCGCCAGTACGCGGTGGCCATCGGCGCCGACCAGATCGACATGGCCATTCCGATGGTAGCTCTCACCTCTGGCATAGACTTTGTCGCCGGCCGCCTTCCGCAAGGCATCGAGATCCACGGCGAGTCGCTTCGGTTCCACGCTCCAAGTTAGCAGCAGCACAGGAACAAATCAGGTATCAAGGCCGCATGATCCGGATCGGCGTGGACTTCGGCGGCACCAAGATCGAGGCGGCGGCTCTGGACGCCCAGGGCCTGATACGCGCCCGCCTCCGCCGCCCCACGCCGCCGACCTACGACGACCGGCTGGAGGCCGTCCGCGAGATCGTGGCCGAGGTCGAGCGCCAGGCCGGCGTGACGGTCGACCGGGTCGGCGTCGGCGGGCCTGGGTCGCCCTCCCGGGTGGCCGGGCCCATGCGCAACTCCAACTCGACGATCCTGAATGGCCGCCCCTTCCCCGCCGATCTGGCCCGCGTCCTGGGCCGACAGGTGCGCTACGCCAACGACGCCAACTGCCTGGCGCTGTCCGAGGCGGTTGACGGCGCCGGCGCCGGCCACGGCGTCGTGTTCGCCGTCATCCTGGGCACCGGCTGCGGCGCGGGCTTCACGGTTGACCGCCGGCTGGTCGAGGGCCGCAACGGCGTCGCCGGCGAGTGGGGTCACATGCCGCTGCCCAGCTGGCGGCCCGGCGAGCCTCTCCTCACCTGCTGGTGCGGCCGCGAGAACTGCATGGAGCTGTTCGTCAGCGGCACCGGTTTCGCCCGCGACTCCGGCCGCTCCGGCGAGGACACCATCGCCGCCGCCCGCGCCGGCGAGGCCTGGGGCCGCGAAGCGCTGGACCGCTACATCGATCGGCTGGCGCGCGGCCTGGGCGTCGTCGTCAACCTCATCGATCCCGACATCATCGTCCTGGGCGGCGGCATGTCGAACGTGGACGAGCTGTACGGCGCCCTGCCCGCGGCGCTGGAGCCGCACGTCTTCTCGGACGTCTTCTCCACGCCGATCGTCAAGGCGGCGCACGGCGACAGTTCGGGCGTGCGCGGCGCGGCCTGGCTCTGGCCGACCCCGGGGTCCGAGGGCGCATGAAGGCGCTCTGCCGAGACTGCTTCTGGCAGGGCGACGAGCCCGCGCGGCGCTGCCCGACCTGCGCCTCGCCTCGCGTCGTGGCGCACGAGGAACTGGGCGCGCTCTCGATCGCCCACATGGACTGCGACGCCTTCTACGCCAGCGTCGAGAAGCGCGACCGGCCTGAGTTGCGCGACGTCCCGGTGATCGTCGGCGGCGGCAAGCGCGGCGTCGTCACCACCTGCTGCTACATCGCCCGCATCTCGGGCGTGCGCTCGGCCATGCCGATGTTCAAGGCGCTGAAGGCCTGCCCCGAGGCGGTGGTCATCAAGCCCGACTTCACCAAGTACCGCGCCGAGTCCAAGCGCATTCTGGGCATGGTCGCCGACCTGACGCCGCTGGTGCAGAACCTCAGCCTGGATGAGGCCTGGATGGACCTCTCGGGCACCGAGCGTCTGCACGGCGCGCCGCCCGCCGTCACGCTCGCCAGGCTGCAGGCCAGCATCGAGGCCGAGACGGGGCTGACGGTCTCCATCGGTCTGGCGGTGAACAAGTTCCTGGCCAAGGTCGCCTCCGACCTGGACAAGCCGCGCGGCTTCTCGGTCATCGGCCACGAGGCCCAGGCGTTCCTGGCGCCCAGGCCTGTGCGCATCCTGCCCGGCGTGGGGCCCGCCATGGTCACCTCGCTGGAGAAGGCGGGCTTCCGCACCGTCGGCGACCTGGCCCGGGCCGATGTGAGGCTGCTGGCCGACAAATGGGGCGCCTATGGCCTGCGCCTGCACGATCTCGCCCATGGCCGCGACGCCCGCGCCGTGAATCCCAACGAGGCGCGCAAGGGCATCAGCTGCGAGACCACGTTCAACGACGACCTGACCTCGATCGACGCCCTGGAGGACAAGTTGGCCCCGCTGTGCGAGCGGGTGGCGCGCCAGGCGCGCAGCGGCGAGGTGGCCGGCCGGGTGGTCACGCTGAAGCTGCGGACCACCGACTTCAGGATCGTCACGCGCCGACGCACCCTGCCCGTCGCCACGCAGACGGCGCACACGCTGTTCAAGGTGGGCCGCGAGCTGCTGGCCAAGGAAGCCACCGGCAAGCCCTGGCGGCTGATCGGCATCGGCATCGCCGACCTCGTGGACGCCGAACTCGCCGGCGCCGACTTCTTCGCGGCCGAGGAACGCAAGGCCCTGGCCAGCGAGCGCTCGCTGGACGTGATCCGGGCGAAATTCGGCGCCGACGCCGTCACCTCGGGCCGGATCCTGCGGGCCCGAACGGCCCGGGACGACGACTGAGCTCTCCCTCCCTTGATGGAGAGGGACAGGCCGCGCCAGCGGCCAGGGTGAGGCGGTGAAGGCCAGAGTTCCCACACGCCCGCAATTCAGCCCTCCTCACCCGTAGGGGGAGGGGTACCATGCGCAGCATGGTGGAGGGGGAACGCCTCAAGCTCGGCGCTCCGGCCCTGATCCCCCTCCACCACCCTTCGGGTGGTCCCCCTCCCCCTGCGGATGAGGAGGATTCGCGCTCAAAGCTTGACACCTCGCGAGACTCATGTTCCCTTTTTGTTCATGTCCAGCGCCGCTGACACCTCCGCCGAACAGGCTCTCCTGATGGAGCTCGCCCAGCTCGGCCTGGGCATGGCCCGTCAGGTGCACGCCGCGACGCTCGCCACCACCGACACCGAACCCCTCGTCGCCCTGGCGGGCGCCTACGCCCGGATCGGCCGGGGCATCCGTCAGTCCCTGGCGCTGCGCGCCCGCTTCGCCGCCGGAACCGTCGCCCAGGCGCGCCCGGCGCGAGCGTCGTCCACCGACGCCCCGGCGCCCCGTCGCGAAGACGAGCGCGCCGACTGGACCGAACGACCCGACTGGAACGAACGCTTCGCCACCGGCGTCGAGCGCCTCCACGACGACCCCCAGGTCTGCAAGGCCCGTATCGCCCGCGACCTCACCGTCGTCTCCCGGACGCCGGTCCTCGCCGCCATCCCGGCCCTTCAGGCCTCCGCCGCGCACCTCGCCGGCCGCGCCGCCCTCCTCACCGGCGCCACGCTCCGCGTCGTCAACACGTCCTGAGACCCCGTCATCCCGGGCGCGAAGCGCGCAGACCCGGGACCCAGCCACGCCCGACTCAGGGCTCCCATCCAAGACAGATGACCGCTCGCGCCCCCGCGCCTGCGGCCGCAACCCGTTGGGCCGGGGGCCCCTGGGCCCCAACGACGTCGCCATCGCGACCGCCGAACCGCCCTCGCCTACCCGCGTCCACGCCACCGCCGCGGCCGGAAGAGGATCCGTCCTGCGCCCCCAAGCTGCGCCCTATCGCCGCGACTCAGGGCCATCCGAAGCCGTCTGGAGCGCATCCCCCGCGCCTAAGCTGCGTACACTCTGAGAGGGCGGCCGCCTTACGATTGGGCACCTCGCAAATAGTCGGATCTGGGCCGACGGTAGGCGCAGGTGAGTAGCGTACAGGCGGGCCTTTGTGATTCATCCCTTCCAAAAGGCGCGACATTCCATATCTAATCCCCAGGACGAACGATCACGGCGACGGCAGGAGACGACCCACATGAGCGAACGAAAGGAAGGTGGCGCTGACACCGGCGTTCGTTCGACGGTGATCACTCAGACCAAGCCGAAGACGCAGAAGCCGTCGATGTATCGGGTGCTGATCCTGAACGACGACTACACGCCTATGGAATTCGTCGTCTACGTACTCGAGCAGTTCTTCAATAAATCGCGCGAAGACGCGACTCGCATAATGCTCCACGTTCATCAACACGGCGTGGGCGTCTGCGGAATCTACACATACGAAGTGGCGGAAACAAAAGTAGCCCAGGTCGTTGATACGGCGCGGCGGCACCAGCACCCGCTGCAGTGCACCATGGAGAAGGACTAGAGGCGCTTGCCTTCATTTTCTCGCCAACTCGAAGAATCCCTGCATCGCGCCGTCGCCTACGCGAACCAGCGCAAACATGAGTACGCGACGCTGGAGCATCTGCTCCTCAGTCTGATCGATGACGAAGAAGCCGCCGGCGTGATGCGGGCGTGCGATGTCGAACTCGGGGCGCTGCGCACCACCCTCACGAACTACGTGGACAACGAACTGCGGTCCCTCGTCGTCGATGACGGCGAAGACGCGAAGCCGACCGCCGGCTTCCAGCGTGTGATCCAGCGCGCGGTCATCCACGTGCAGTCGTCCGGCCGCGAGGAGGTCACCGGCGCGAATGTGCTGGTCGCCATCTTCAGCGAGCGCGAGAGCCATGCCGCCTACTTCCTGCAGGAGCAGGACATGACGCGGTACGACGCGGTGAACTACATCGCCCACGGCATCGCCAAGAAGGCCGGCGCCTCGGAGCAGAAGCCCGTCAAGGGCGCCGAGGACGAGGACAAGCCCCAGGTGAAGACCGGCGGCGAGGCGCTGGAGGCCTATTGCGTCAACCTCAACGAGAAGGCCAAGCAGGGTAAGGTCGACCCGCTCATCGGACGGATGTCCGAGGTGGAGCGCTGCATCCAGATCCTGTGCCGCCGGACCAAGAACAACCCGCTGCTCGTGGGCGACCCCGGCGTCGGCAAGACCGCCATCGCCGAGGGCCTGGCCCGCAAGATCATCAACAAGCAGGTCCCCGAGGTCCTGGCCGGCGCCACCATCTTCTCGCTCGACATGGGCGCGCTGCTGGCCGGCACCCGTTACCGCGGCGACTTCGAGGAGCGGATCAAGCAGGTCGTCAAGGAGCTCGAGAACCACCCGGACGCGGTGCTGTTCATCGACGAGATCCACACGGTGATCGGCGCCGGCGCGACCAGCGGCGGGGCGATGGACGCCTCCAACCTGCTGAAGCCGGCCCTGGCCTCAGGCACCCTGCGGTGCATGGGCTCGACCACCTACAAGGAGTTCCGTCAGCACTTCGAGAAGGATCGGGCCCTCGTCCGTCGCTTCCAGAAGATCGACGTGAACGAGCCCACGATCGACGACACGATCAAGATCCTGAAGGGCCTGAAGGTCTACTACGAGGAGTTCCACAAGCTCCGCTACACCAACGACGCCATCAAGGCGGCGGTGGAGCTGTCGGCCAAGTACATCAACGACCGCAAGCTGCCCGACAAGGCGATCGACATCATCGACGAGGCGGGCGCCTCGCAGATGCTGCTGCCCGAAGGCAAGCGGAAGAAGGTGATCGGCCTGAAGGAAGTGGAAGCGGTGGTCGCCAAGATCGCCCGTATCCCGCCGAAGTCGGTCTCAAAGTCCGACACCGAGGCGCTGAAGCAGCTGGAAAGCGACCTGAAGCGCGCGGTCTACGGCCAGGACGAGGCGATCGACAGCCTGTCGGCGGCCATGAAGATGGCCCGGGCCGGCCTGCGCGACGCCAACAAGCCGATCGGCTGCTATCTGTTCTCGGGGCCCACCGGCACCGGCAAGACCGAAACGGCGCGCCAGCTGGCCTCCACCCTCGGCATCGAGCTCCTGCGGTTCGACATGTCCGAGTACATGGAGCGCCACACGGTCAGCCGCCTGATCGGCGCGCCTCCCGGCTACGTGGGCTTCGACCAGGGCGGCCTCCTGACCGACGCGGTCGATCAGCATCCCCACTCGGTGGTGCTGCTGGACGAGATCGAGAAGGCGCACCCCGACGTCTTCAACATCCTGCTCCAGGTCATGGATCACGGACAGCTGACCGACTCGAACGGCAAGAAGATCGATTTCCGCAACGTGGTCCTGATCATGACCACCAACGCGGGCGCGTCCGACGCGCAGAAGAACTCGATCGGCTTCGGCCGCGGCAAGGCGGAGGACGAGGTGGACGAAGCGCTCAAGCGCCTGTTCACCCCGGAATTCCGCAACCGCCTGGACGCCATCGTCCAGTTCAAGCCGCTGACGCCCGAGATCATCCGTCAGGTGGTGCAGAAGTTCGTCATGCAGCTGGAAGCCCAGCTGGCGGACCGTCACGTCACCATCGAGACCTCGGACGAGGCGGCCGACTGGCTGGCCAAGAACGGCTTCGACGAACTCTACGGCGCCCGGCCTCTGGCCCGGGTCATCCAGGAGAACATCAAGAAGCCGCTCGCCGACGAGATCCTGTTCGGCAAGCTCACCAAGGGCGGCCACGTCAAGGTGGTGCTCAAGGACTCCAAGCTGTCGTTCGAGATCGAGGGCGACGAGCGCGAACGCGGCGCCCCGGTGGTCGAGAGCCCTGCCGACGAGCCCGAGGCGGTGGACTAGTCCCCGCCCCGACCGCTGGAATTGCGAAGGCCCGGGAGCGATCCCGGGCCTTTTCGTATCAGGCCGTCGCGAACACCAGCCAGACGGCCACCGCCGCCAGCGCCAGCGCCATGATCCGACCGGTCCAGGCGCCCTGCCGCACCATCAACGCCCGCGCCGAACCGGCGAACACGACGATCGACCCGTGGATCACGACGCTAACGCCGATATGGATCGCCCCCAGGATCAGCGATTGGGTCACCGGATCGCCGTCCGGCGCGATGAAGGCCGGCAACAACGCGACGTACAGCAGCGCCGCCTTCGGGTTCAGCAGGTTGGCCACCAGGCCGCGCACGAAGATGCGGCCCATAGGCTGTGCGTCGTCGGATAGCGCCGTCGGACGCGCTTCGCGCCACGCGTCGAACGCCAGCCAGAACAGGTAGGCCACGCCGGCCCACCGGAGCGCCTGATACGCCCACGGCCAACGCTGGGCCGCTTCCGCCAGGCCCGCGACGGACGCCAGCAGATAGGCCCCGAGGCCGAGGGTCACGCCCGCCACGGCCACCGCGCCGGCCCGGCGGCCCGACCGCGCCGCCACCAGCGCCAGGTAGGCCATGTTGGGCCCCGGCGTCAGCTCCATGGCCAGCACGGCCAGCAGGAACGGGATCAGGGTGTTCAGGGTCATCCGATCCCGGCCCGAGGTCCTAGGAGATCATCGCCGAGATCTGCTCGGCCAGGCCCTTCAGCTCCTGCATGTCGGCCATGCCCTCGGCATGGCGGCCCAGCGGAACGCCCTCCCAGCGCGGGATGATGTGGAAGTGCAAATGGTAGACGGTCTGGCCGGAGACGGCGCCGTTGAACTGGCTGATCATGATGCCGTCGGGGTTCAGGGCCGCCCGCACCGCCTTCGCCACCCGCTGCACGCCCAGCAACAGCGGTCCCACGACCTCGGGCGCCTCCTCCAGGAAGTTGCGCGCCGTCGAGTGCTTGGGGATCACCAGGGTGTGGCCCTTGGCCTGCGGGAAGACGTCCATGAACGCCAGGACGTGCTCGTCCTCGTACACCCGCACGGCCGGCATCTCGCCCCGCAGGATCTTGGCGAAGATGTTGCCCGCGTCGTAGGTCCCGTCCAAGCTCATGTCGCACTCCCTGGGCCGCGGCGGCGCGGCCGTGACTCTCAGGGCATCGTAGCATCCCCCTCCCCTTTGCCGAGCGCCCAGGCTGCTGCTTTTGGGACACGGCGTGACGGCGAATTGGGCTCCGTCCGCCCCGCCCTGCGCTTATCGCCAAGCTTCGCCGGACCGTCTTCGGATCATCGCCGATCTGCAACATGCCCGCCCTAGGGAGCGGCCTCTGTTCAAGGAGTCCTCCCCCATGTCGCACCGCCGCCTGCTTCTGCTCACCACCTGCGCCGCCCTGGCCATCGCCGCCGGCGCCCACGCCGACGAGGCGGCCGACACCCAGCTGGAGGAGCTGATCGTCACGGCTCAGAAGCGCGAGCAGAAGCTGATCGACGTGCCGATCGCGGTGACCGCCTACGGCGGCGGCTTCCTCGACGACATCGGGATCCAGGAGTTCGAGGAGCTGTCGCTCTACGTTCCGGGCTTCGAGGTGCAGAACCAGTCGCCGAACAACCCGGGCTTCGTCATGCGCGGCATCACCTCCGACTCGGGCGAGGCCACGAACGAGCCGCGGGTCTCGGTCTTCCAGGACGGCGTCTCCATCTCCAAGTCGCGCGGCTCGTACATCGAACTGTTCGACCTGCAGCGGGTCGAGGTGGCCAAGGGGCCGCAGTCGACGCTCTACGGCCGCGGCGCGCTCATCGGCGCGGTCAACATCGTGCAGAACAAGGCCGACGTCTCGGCCCGCTCGGCGAACGTCAAGGTCGAGGGCGGCAACGACAGCTACCTGATGGCCGAAGGCGCCGTGAACCTGCCGGTCAGCGACACCTTCGCCATCCGTTTCGCGGGCCGGATCAAGTCGCGCGACGGCTACGTGAAGAACCTGCTGGGCGGCGAGGACTTCAACTCCACCGACACCGCCGCCGGCCGGGTGGCCCTGCGCTGGAAGCCCAGCGACCGCCTGACCGCCGACCTGATCCTCAACTACCAGGAGGACGATCCCAGCGGCACGTCCTTCAAGTCGCTGACCTTCGCGCCCACCGACCCGACCACCGGCGCCGTCATCGGCGACTTGGGCCGCAACTCGGGCGCCGCCCTCACCACCGCCCCCGGCTTCGAGGGCGACCAGCCCCTGGGCCTCGAGCGCAAGGTCTGGGGCGCCACCGCGCTGGTGGACTACAAGCTCAACGAGAGCTTCAGCCTGTCGTCGATCTCGGCCTATCGCGAGTTCGACGGGACCGAGGTCTTCGACCCTGACGGCTTCGGGCTGCCGATGCTGGTGTTCGCCGAGGACGCCCAGGGCGAGCAGCTCAGCCAGGAGCTGCGGCTGAACTACACGTCGGGCGAGCGCCTCACCGGCTTCGTCGGCGTCAGCTACTTCCACGAGGAAGGCAGCCAGCGGGTGCCGCTGCAGATCAACGAGAAGATCTTCGCCCTGGTGTCGGGCCGCGTGCTGCCCCGGCCCAACGGCCTGCCGCTGGCGACGATCAACGCCCTGGCGCCCGCGGCGCTGAAGTCGGTGCACAAGGAGACCTTCACCAACTTCGGCGAGACCGACTCGTACGACGTCTACGGCGATGTCAGCTTCAAGCTGCTGGACAACGTCGAGCTCGCCGCAGGCGTCCGCTACACGTATGACGACAAGCGCAGCGGCTACAGCGCCACCCTCGACAATGGCGGATCGGTGCTGGGCGGCAGCACCGCTGCGCTCGCCCGTGGCCTGATCGTCCAGCCTACTGTCGGCGGGCGGCCCCAGTATCAGGCCCTCGACGACTCCGGCGTCACCTATCGCCTCGTCGCCCGCTGGGCGGTCACGGATGGGCTCAGCCTGTACGCCTCGCACGCCCGCGGCCGCCGGCCCAAGGTGCTGGCCACCGCCTCCCCCACCGCACCCAACGGCCCGGTTCGCTTCACCGAACTGCCGGCCGAGGTGGTCGATTCCTACGAGGCCGGCGCCAAGGCCGCCCTCCTCGACAACACCCTGTCGCTGGAAGGCGCCGTCTACGCCTACGACTACCAGAACTTCCAGACTTCGATCCGCAACGACGCGGGACAGATCGTTCCCATCAACGCGGGCGAGGCCAGCGCCAAGGGTTTCGAGGCCCAGCTCAACTACCGGCCGACGGCCCAGGCCTCGGTCTTCGCCACCTACGCCTACAACCACGCCCGGTTCGGCAACGGCCTCTTCAAGGACAACCGCTTCCGTCTTTCGCCCGACCACTCGTTCTCGGTCGGCGCCAAGCTCTCGGCCGAGGTTCTGCAGGGCACGCTGACCTTCACGCCCACTTACACCTGGCAGTCGCGCGTGTTCTTCGACTCCAACAACGACCAGCCGCGCTTCCAGGCTCAGGACGCCATCGTCGACGAGACCCAGGGCGCCTACGGCCTAATGAATCTGCGCTTGGCCTATGCGCCGACCGAAGGGCCTTGGAAGGTCGAGGCCTTCGTCATCAACGCCCTCGACAAGAAGTACATCAAGGACGCGGGCAACACCGGCGACGCCTTCGGGATCGCCACCTTCATCGCCGGCGAGCCGCGATACTACGGCCTTGGGGTGTCGTACCGCTTCTGATCGTCAGAGCGCGGGCTTGCCGCAGCGCCGGCCCGCGTTCACCCTCGTCTGACAATCGGGGGACCCATGGAATCCGGCAGCGACACGACCAAGCCGTCCAGCATGACGGCCCGCCAGGAGAAGTGGTTCGCCTCGATCCTGGAGAGCCTGGAGCGCGAGACCGGCAAGACCCTGGACCAGTGGGTCGCGATCGCGAAGACCTGCCCCGAGACCAAGCCGGCCAAGCGTAAGGCCTGGTTCAAGGAGGTCCACGGTATCGGCACGAACCGCGCCAGCGTGATCCTGGGCAAGGCCTTCCCCGAGACCGCCCACTGGGCCGAACCTGACAACCTGCGCGACACGCTCTGGGCTGACGCCGGCGCCCGAGCCGTGCTGGAGGCGGTCGAGGCGGCCGTGGCCGAGCTGCCGGGCCTGGTGTCAGCCCAGCGCAAGGGCTTCACCGCGTTCTCCCGCGAGTTCCAGTTCGCCTCGGCCCGGCCCGTGAAGGGCGGGACTGTGCGCCTGGGCCTGGCTGTCGAGCCCACAGCCGATCCGCGCCTGCAGCCGCCGAAGAACGAGGGATGGAGCGAGCGACTGAAGGCCGTGCTCGCGCTGGCCGCCGCCGCCGAGGTCGACGCGAGCGTAGGGGCGCTTCTCCGACAGGCCTGGGAGCGCAGCTGAGCGCTACTCGCCCTCCCTGAACGGCGAGAAGCCCTCCTCCAGCCACTCCATCTCCTGCTCCACGGCCGCGCGTTCCTGATCCAGGAAGCGCATGACGGCCGCACGAAGCGCGGGGTCGGCGATGTAATGGGCGGAGTAGACCGGCCTGGGCAGGTAGCCGCGGGCGATCTTGTGCTGGCCCTGGGCGCCCGCCTCGACGCGCGGCAGGCCGCGTTCGATGGCCCACTCGATGGCCTGATAGTAGCAGAGTTCGAAGTGGAGGAACGGCACGTCCTCGGTGCAGCCCCAGTGGCGGCCGTAGAGACAGTCGCCGCCGATCAGGTTCAGGGCGCCCGCGATCCAGCGCCCGTTCCTGCGCGCCATCACCAGCAGCACGCGGTCGGCCATCCGCTCGCCCAGCATCGAGAAGAACGCCCGGGTCAGGTACGGCCGCCCCCACTTGCGCGAGCCGGTGTCCATGTAGAACCGGAAGAAGGCGTCCCAGTGATCCTCGGTGAGGTCGGCGCCGGTCAGGCAGACGATCTCGGCGGCGGCCTGGGCCTCGCGGCGCTCGCGCCGGATGGTCTTGCGGCGGCCCGACGAGAGCGCGCCCAGGAACGCCTCGAAGTCGGCGTAGCCACGGTTCTCCCAGTGGTACTGCTGCCCCTCACGGCGTCCCAGTCCCTGCCCGCCTGTCCAGGCCCACTCGGCCTGCGTCAGGAAGTTCAGGTTGAGGCCCGAGGCGCCGTAGCGCTCGCACAACGACAGCCCGCCGCCCAGCAGGTAGCCCCACGCCTCCTCCTGATCGACGTCGGGGCGACACAGCAGCCGCGCGCCCGTGGCCGGGGTGAACGGCGCCGCCGACAGCAGCTTCGGATAGTACTGCCCCCCGGCCCGCTCATAGGCGTCGGCCCAGGCGTGGTCGAAGATGTATTCGCCCTGGCTATGGCTCTTCAGATAGAGCGGCATCACTGCCGCCACTTGGCCCTCATCGTCCTCGACCGACAGGTGCTGGGGGCCCCATCCGGTGCGCTCGACGGCGCAGTTGGCCTCTTCCAGGGCGTTCAGGAAGTCGAAGCGGATGAAGGGATTGCCGTCGTAGGCGGAGTTGTCGGCACAGGCGTCCCACGCGTCGCGGCCGATCTCGGCGATACGGCGGGACACCTTCACCGCCGGCGTCAGCTTCATGTCCGCGGGCCCGCGTCCGGGACGAAGCCTTCGAAGATCAGGTTGTCGCAGCCGTCCTTGATCGCGTCCCACTGCGCAGGATCGCGCACGGTCCAGGCCACCACCGGCATCCCCTGCGCCCGGTACTTCGCGGCCCGCGCGCTCGGCAGCATGTCGAGGCCCAGCGCCAGGAAGTGCGGCCGCGCCACCGCCACATGCTCCAGCTGGGCAAAGCTGCGCCGCTGGTCTTCCGCCATGTGCGGGGCCTTGTCGTACGAATAGCTGTCCAGGCCGCGCAGCACGCCGGGATAGCGATCGGCGAACCAGGCATGGCTGTAGGGATTGAAGCCGATGACGCAGAGCGGGCCGTTGTGATCGGCGATCACCTCATGCGTCCGCTGCTCCAGGGGCCCCACCTCGCCGTAGAGCGTCTTCAGCTCGACATGCACCATGGCCCGATGGCCGATCAGCGCCAGGGTCTCGAGCAGGGTCGGGATCTTCTCGTCGCTGCCGGCCAGCCGCAGGTCGGCCAGATCGGCGGCGCTGTAGTCGCGGACCCGGCCGTCGACCCCGGTCATTCGCTTCAGATTGTCGTCGTGGAAGACCACGGCCTCGCCGTCGGCCGACAGCTGAACGTCGAGCTCGATGCCATAGCCGGCGGCGCAGGCGGCCTGGAAGGCGCCCAGAGAGTTCTCGGGCGGGCCGTCAGGGCTCCAGAGCCCCCGATGCGCGATCGGCGGGTGGAAGAGGAGGTCCCAGGACTCGCCGAAGCCCCCCTTCTCCACGGCGGCCTTCACCGGACCTGCACCACGGCGTCGACCTCGACCGCAAAGTTCATCGGCAGCCGATAGACCCCTACGGCGGACCGGGCGTGGCGGCCGGCGTCGCCGAGGACCTCGACCATCAGGTCGGAGCAGCCGTTGACCACCTTGGGAATGTCGAAGAAGGCCGGGCCGGCCTGGACGAAGCCGCCCAGCTTGACCACCCGCACCACCCGCTCGAGGTCGCCCTCGCAGGCTGCCTTCATCTGGGCCAGCAGGTTGATCGCGCAGATGCGGGCGGCCTTCACCGCGGTGTCGAAGTCGACGTCCTCGCCGACGACGCCGCGGATCCCGCCCGAGGCGTCGACCGACACCTGGCCCGAGATGTGGACGATCTCGCCCGCCCGAACGAAGGGCACGTAGTTGGCGACAGGAGCATTGGGCTTGGGCAGCTCGATACCGAGCGCGGCCAGACGGGCTTCGACTTGGGACATGCCCGAACCTCTAGCGCCCGGCGTCTCGCAGGAAAAGGGGCCGCTCCCCGCGGATCGGCCCCAAACACGAAGGGCCGGCTCTCGGAAGAGCCGGCCCGACATGTCTACTCATGAAAAGGCCCGCCGGACGGGGGAGACCGCAGGGCCTGATCGGGTACTCAACTGTGAGCCCGGCGCGGCCGGGCTCGAACCTTCAGATACGCAGAAGGGTTTAGCGGACGGCCTGGAACTTCTCGACGGTCGCGGTGACGCGCTCGTTGATCGGCTTCATCGATTCCTTCACCGAGGCGGACACCGTGTCCGACATCTTGGCGAATTCGGCCATGTAGGTTTCCAGAGCCGACTTGGCGAAGCTGGTTTGCAGCTCGACCACTTCCTGGACGCTCTTGGCGCCGGCCAGCGACTTGGCGGCGGTCACCTGGGTGTCGAACACGGCCTTCGAGAAGGCCATCGCCTGGGCGCCCAGGGCTTCAGCGCCCTTGGCCGAGGCGGTCGCCGAGGCGACGATCGCTTCCAGGTTCTTCTTGGAGTGGGTGTTCATCTCGTTCATCGCGGCCAGCGACTTCTCGACGCCTTCCTTAAAGGCGACGTTGGAGGCGGCGGTGAATTGCTCGACGGTGTTCTTCGCGGCTTCGGCGGCGGCCATGGGCGGCTCCTGTTCGGACGGGCGGAAAGGCGTGTTGGGGCGACATGCCCCGGATGACAGACGCCTTCTCACATGTTGCACTGCAACAGTCAAACGCTTTTTGTGCACTGCACAATGCCATTTCGCGCAAGCTTTGCCTTGGCGAGGCGGTCAGCGCCCGCTCATGCGGCGCCGCGACAATTGCGCCCGTTCAAACCTTGTTTACTCTCCTGCAAGGGTAACGAGGGCATGGTACCGACTCTCGGGCGGCGCAGTGGCCGTCTCAACGCGTTGATTCGACGGACGAAGCATGATCCAGCACGCCCGCCGCCTGTTCCTTTCGCTCGGTCTGGCCACGGCCATGGCCCTGGGTTCGGCGTCCGCGCCGGCGATGGCGCAGGTTCCGTACCTCTCCCTCATCCCGCAGAACTCTTCGAAGTACGCGGCGATCGTCGTCGACGCGAAGACGGGCGAGGTCCTCTACGGCAAGCGCGCCGATGCGCCCCGGTATCCCGCGTCGATCACCAAGGTGATGACGCTCTATCTGGCGTTCGAGGCGCTGGCCGCCGGCAAGATCGAGCTGGACGATCCGGTGGTCTTCTCGCCCCGCGCCGCGGCCCAGTCTCCGACCAAGCTTGGCGTCCGCGCCGGTGATTCGATCACCGTGATGCAGGCGATGCAGGGCATGGTGACCCGTTCGGCCAACGACGCCTCGGTCGCGATGGCCGAGAAGCTGGGCGGCACCGAGCAGCGGTTCGCGACGCTGATGACGCTGCGGGCCCACGAGCTGGGCATGACCAACACCAACTTCACGAACGCCAACGGCCTGCCCGACAGCCGCAACATCTCGTCGGCCCGCGACCTGGCGATCCTTTCGCGCGCCGTGATGCGCGACTATCCGCAGTACTATCGCCTGTTCTCGACCAAGAGCTTCAACTTCCGCGGTCAGACCATCGGCAACCACAACCACATGCTCTCGGAAGTGTCGGGCGTCGATGGTCTGAAGACCGGCTTCACCAACGCCTCGGGCTTCAACATCGCCATCTCGGGCGTGCGCGACAATCGCCGCCTGATCGTGGTGGTGCTGGGCGGCCCCAACCGCATCACCCGTGACCGCGTGGCCGAAAGCCTGCTCAACACCGGCTTCGAAGTTCTGGATCGCCGCGCCCGCGGCGAGCAGATCACGGTCGCTCAGAACTTCTTCGAACCGCCGCAGCTGGCCCAGGCGACCCAGCCGTCGCTGCAGCAGGGCGACACCAACACGGGCCTGTCGATCCAGCTGGCGTCATCGCCGCCTCCGAGCCGCGCGTCGAAGATCCAGATCGTCGAGCCCAGCACGGTTCCGAAGCTGAACGGCAAGGCCAAGGCGACGGCCGGCGGCCGCTGGACCATCCAGGTCGGCGCCTTCAAGAATCGCTCGGATGCGCGCGAGCAACTGTCGCTGGTCGAGAAGAAGTTCGGCAAGCACGTGGATGACGCCAAGGCCGTCGCTGAGAAGGACAACGGCCGCTACACGGCTCGCTTCTCCGGCATGAACGAGGCCGATGCCAAGAACGCCTGCAAGGCCATCAAGGCGAAGAAGCAGCCCTGCGTGGTGATGTCGCCCGGTCGAGGCTGAACCGCTCGCACATCGATTTCGAAGGCCCCGGCTCATCCCGGGGCCTTTTCATTTCAGCAGCCGGTCGCGGGCCGCGTTGAGCTGCGCGGCGAGACCGGCTGTGCCGCCCTTGTCCGGATGCACCGCGCGCATCAGGCGCGTGTAGGCGGCCTGGATGTCTTCGCGGGTGGCGTCGGCGTCGACGCCCAGGATGCGGCGAGCCTCGTCGGCGCTCATCTTCCCGGTCGGCGTCGGCGGTCGGCCGACCGCGGCGGTCTTGCGGGTGGAGGCGGCCAGCCACAGGCCGACGACGCTGAGGACGATCATGATCCCCCAGCTGCTACGCACGCCGGCGTAGGCGGCGGCCGTGAAAGCGACAAGGGCCATCGCGCCCGTCAACACCCGCCACTCGCGGAGCTTCAGCAGGGGCGTCTTGCCGCCGGTCGCCCACATATAGAGCGCCAACAGGGCGCCGCCGACCAGCAAATAGACCATGCGGCTATTCCGCCGCGATCCGCTCCTGGTCGTCCAGCCCGTTGAAGCCCAGTGCCACCATCAGCGCCCGCAGTTCCTGCCGCGCGGCCACGTGCTGCAGGCCCATGGCCACCGGCCGGATGGTCGTCGACAGGTCGGCCACCGTCAGGCCGAACGGAAACAGCTCGCGGTAGATGACCCGGTCGCGCAGGCCGGGACCGACGCGGAACCCCACCTTCTTCGACAGCGCCTCGACGCGTTCGTCCAGGCGGCGGCGGTTGCGGGCCTCGGTAGGGGCCAGGCGGTTGCGCAGCACCACCCAGTCGATCTGCTTGCGCTCGCGCGTCGCGCGCTCCTTGCGGCAACCCCAGACCGTCTCGGCGTAGAGGCTGTGTCGCTTCAGATCCAGGGTCACGGGATCGACGACACCCAGCATGTCGAAGTCGACGAAGCTGTCGTTCATCGGGGTGACGATCAGGTCGGCTTTCACATGGGCGGCCCGGCTGATCGCCGTGTCGGCGCCAGGGGTGTCGATCAGCACGAAGTCGGCGCTCTCCGACACTTCGGCGAAGGCCTCCTCGAACCGCGCCAGCTGCTCGGCGTCGGACGACTTGGCCAGGGCGTCCCCGGCGCTGCTGACCGCGTGCTGGATCGGCATCGGCGCGTCGGCCCCGTTCGCGGCCAGCCAGGCGGCGCGGTTTGCGAAAAAGTGACCCAGGGTCTGCTGGCGCAGGTCGAGGTCCAGGACGGCGACTTTGGCGCCGCCGTGCAGAAGAGCGGTGGCGATGTGAATGGCCAGGGTGGACTTGCCTGCCCCGCCCTTTTCGTTGCCGACCACGATGACACTGGCCTGGCCCATGACTTCAGCTCCCCGTCGGCCGCAGATCGGCGCCGACTCATATCGGACCTAGCTGACCTCGGGTGATAGTCTCGCGTCAACGCGACCTTCTGCGCGCCCTGTGGATGGACTTGCTCGCTGCGCCGCAGCATAAGCCGCCCGATGACCACCCCCCTGCCCGTCGTCCGCACCGTCGCCAACCTCCGCGCCCAGGTCAGGACGTGGCGCCAGGCCGGCCTCAGAGTGGGCTTCGTCCCCACCATGGGCGCCCTGCACGAGGGCCACCTGTCGCTGGTGCGGCTCGCGCGCACGAAGGCCGACCGCGTGGTGGCCAGCATCTTCGTCAATCCGACCCAGTTCGCCCCACACGAGGATTTCGAGGCCTATCCCCGCGACGAGGCCGGCGACATGACGCAGCTGGCTTCGGCGGGTTGCGACCTGCTGTTTTCCCCCACCGTTGACGAGATGTACCCTGCGGGCGCCGCGACCACCGTCACCGTCGAGGGCGTCACCGCCTCGATGGACGGGATAGCCCGGCCGACGCATTTCGCCGGCGTGGCCACCGTGGTGACCAAGCTGCTCAACCAGTGCGCCCCCGACGTGGCGGTGTTCGGCCAGAAGGATTTCCAGCAGCTGCAGGTGATCCGCCGGCTGGTGAAGGACCTGGATATTCCGGTGGAGGTCGTCGGCGCGCCCACGGCCCGCGCCGAGGACGGACTGGCCCTCTCCTCGCGCAACGCCTACCTGAGCGTCGACGAGCGCAAAGTGGCTGTTCGCCTG
Source organism: Phenylobacterium sp. (assembly GCF_965284355.1). NCBI lineage: Bacteria > Pseudomonadati > Pseudomonadota > Alphaproteobacteria > Caulobacterales > Caulobacteraceae > Phenylobacterium > Phenylobacterium sp. Next base: position 629,339 of record NZ_OZ260078.1, read on the forward strand.
AACGAGATCCTCCGCGACGCCGTGGACCGCGTCCGCCGGGGCGAACCCGTCGAGGCCACCGAGGCCCACGCCGTCGCAGATCTTCAGGCCGCCGGCTTCGCAAAGGTGGACTACGTGGAGACGCGCACCCCCGACGATCTCTCCCGCCTGGGCCCCGGACCGACCGCCGGCCCCTTCCGCATCCTGGCCGCGGCCCACATCGGCCGCACGCGCCTCATCGACAACATGGGCGACTAGGGCGGCGGCGCTACCAGGCTCCAACTTCGCGCAGCTGGCGGGCCAGATCTTCCGGGATCTCCCCGAAGGCCGTCTCGTCCAGGTCGGCGGGAGCGTCCTTGGGCTCGAGGTATCGCCAGCCTTGGAAGGCGCGGCGCGGAGTCGGCGCTACGCGTACGATGGTGTCGTCCAGGGTGATCTCGCAGCGGGCGGCGGCGCCCTCCGCCACGGTGGTCACCGCCAGGATGCGCTGGCGGCACAGGATCACGCCTTTGAAAACGCGATAGATCGAACCCCCGTCCACCATCTCAGGCCCCCGCTTGGGCGTCATGCGGGTGCGCAGGATCCAGGGCTCGCCGGGCCGCGCGTGCGCCGATCGCCAGGCCAACAGGTCGTCGATGGTGTCCGCGCCGACGACGAGCTTGATCATGTGCAGGGCCATGGCCCCGGATTAGGACGCGGCGGCGACCTTGGAAAGGCTCACTCGGCCCACGCGGCCTTGCGCCGCTCCAGGAAGGCGCGGACGCCCTCCTGGCCTTCGTCGCCAACCCGCGCAGCGGCGATGCGGTGGGCGGTGAGTTCCATGAGGTCGCGGTCGATCACCCGGCCGGCGACTTCGGCCACCAGCTTCTTGGACGCCTCCACGGCGCCAGGCGCAGCGGCGATCATCTCGTGAGCGATCCTGCGGGCCGCAGCGTGAAGCGCCGCGGCGTCGGCCACCACTTCCGAGATCAGGCCGCACCGCTCGGCGAAGTGGGCGTCGAAGATTCGGGCGGTGGCGAACAGGGCGCGTGCTTGCCGGGGCCCGAGCGCCTCGATGACATAGGGGCTTATGGTGGCCGCGACCAGGCCCAGCTTGACCTCGGAGAAGCTGAACTTGGCGTCGGCGGTGGCGACCGCGAGATCGCAGGCCGCCGCCAGCCCGCCGCCGCCGCCGTAGGCCCCGCCCTCGACTAGCGCCACCGTGAGCGCTGGCAGGTCGTGCAGCGCCTTCAGCATCTTGGCCAGTTCCATGGCGTCGGCCCGGTTCTCAGACTCGGTGCGGTCGATGGCGGCGCGCATCCAGTCCAGGTCGGCGCCGGCCGAGAACGTTCCGCCCGCGCCACGGATGAAGATGACCCGGACGCCCTCCGCGCCGGCCAGGGTGTCGAACGCCTCCCGCAGGGCCGAGATTAGGTCGTCGTTGAACGCGTTCCTCCGCTGCGGCCGATTCATCGTGACGGTGACCGCGCCCGCCTGGGTCGCGCTGATGTGGACCAGTTCGGTCGTGGCGCTCACGTCCGGGAATTCCACCATCGGATGGGCGATCTCGTTGGTCATGAAGTCTCCTCGTCGCGAGCTACAGGAGCGCAGCCATAGCCCTCGCAGTTCCGGGGCGCTACCTTGGGTCCGTGGCGAGCTTGCCGGACATCGCGGTCGATTCGGCCCTCGCGCGGCTGTTCCATCAGCCGCGTGCGCGGGATGCGACCGTGTGGTTCTCGCTGCCGGGCGGCTCGAAGCTGTTCGGCCAGGGCGACGCCTCGGACATGCTCTATGTCGTGCGCACCGGTCGCCTGGGCGCGTTCCGCCGCGACGACGGACAGGAAACGCATTTCCTGGGCATCATCCGCCCCGGAGAGCCGGCCGGCGAGATGGCGCTGATCGCGGGCATCCCTCACTCGGCCGACGTGTACGCGCTGCGAGATTCCGAGATTTTCGCGGTCCCCAAGAACGCCTTCTTCGAAGCCTGCGACGAGGACGCCTCGGTGATGACCGAGCTGGCGCGTCTGATGATCCTGCGCAGCCGCCAGACCGCGCGCCGGGGCCCGGTGGGCGAACCCTCGGTGTTCGGGTTCATCCCTGTGGGCCGTCCCGGTCCTGTTCGGCCCCTGGTCGAACGGCTGGAGCGCGAGATCGCCGCCCTGGGCTATCAGGTGACCACCGTCGGCGCCGAGGCCGACTCCGCGCCCACCGAATGGTTCTCCGAGGTCGAGCGGGTGCACGACTTCGTCCTCTACGTGGCCGAGCGCGACGAGCCTGACTGGGCCGCCTTCGTCCCCCGCCAGGTGGATCGGCTGTTCCGGGTGGGCCGCGGCGACCGCTCGGCCGAGAGCGACGGCTGTCCGCCCGGCGCCGCCACGCTGCAGGAACAGGGTCTCGTCGATCTGGTCCTCCTTCAATCGCCCGAGGCCGTCCGGCCCGTCGGCACTGAAGCCTGGCTCGACGCCACCCACGCTGCGCGGGTCTTCCACGTCCGCCGGGGACACACGCCGGACCACCAGCGGCTGGCGCGGGTGCTGACCGGACAATCGGTCGGGCTGGTCCTGTCGGGCGGCGGCGCGCGCGCCTATGCCCACGTCGGCGCAATCAATGCGCTACGCGAACGGTGCGTCCCGATCGACTTCGTCGGCGGCTCGTCCATGGGGGCCATCGTCGGCGCGGGCCTGGCCATGGGCTGGGGTCAGGATGAGATGGACCGCCGCCTGCACGAGGCCTTTGTCGACTCCAGCCCGCTCGACGACATGGCGCTGCCCCTGTTGGCCATGACGCATGGCGTGAAGGTGACCGAGCGCCTGAACGCCCATTTCGGCGACACCCAGATCGCCGACCTGTGGCTGCCCTTCTTCTGCCTGTCGTCCAATCTGACCACCGGCGCGTACCAGCTGCATCGCCGCGGCTCGCTGACCCATTCGCTGCGGGCCTCGATCGCCCTCCCCGGCGTGATGCCGCCCGCAACCGACGGCCAGAATGTGCTGGTGGACGGCGCGGTGATGAAGAACTTCCCCGCCGACATCATGCGCGCCGGGCAACTGGGGCCCATCGTCGGCGTCGACGTCACCACCGCTCGCAGCATCACCGCCAAGGACGTGGCGCGGCCATCCTCGGTGTGGCGCTGGATCCGATCCGGCCAATGGCGGATGGGCCCGCCGATCGTCTCGCTGCTGATGCGCACGGCCACGGTTTCGACGGGCCGCGACCTCGCCGCAGCCCGCGAGGCCACCGACGTCCTGATCCAGCCCGACGTGTCCGGCATCGAAATCCGCAACTGGGAGGCCTATGACGCCGCCGTCGAGGCTGGCTACAGGGCCACGATCGCCGTGCTCGACAAGCTGCAGAGGCCGGTGACCGAGGTGCGCCGGCGCCCCAGTCTGCGCGAACAGGCAGCGGCTGGCGCCGTGATGTCGCCCTTCATGGCATCGACCCACGCTGCGGCGGAATGAGGCCCTTTGCGCCGGCCGAAACGCACGCCATATTTCTCGGCGTGTACTCAACCATTGAAAGGAGGTGATCCAGTGTCTCATAGCTCTAACCGCCAAGCGGTGACCGTGACCTGGACCTCCGTGAACGGGGTCTGCGCCTAGCCAAGGCTGGCAAGGTCGCGAACCGCTGAAGCGGTCCGACTATGGAAGGGCCGTCCCAGCAATGGGGCGGCCCTTTGCTATCCGGCAAGGGCCTCAGGCCGCGTCGAAGGCCTCGAGCGGGGTCGAGTCGGCCGCCTGGAGCAGCACCTTCAGCAGCGCCGTGACAAACTGGTCGGCCTTGAAGGGCTTGGAGATGAAGTCGTCCATGCCGGCGGCCCGACATTCCTCTTCGTCGCTCTTCATGGCGTTGGCGGTCATGGCGACGATCGGGATGCGCGAGACCGGCCCCGACAGCGCGCGGATACGCCGCGTGGCCTCCAGCCCGTCCATCAACGGCATCTGAACGTCCATCAGCACCAGGTCGTAGCCGCCGCGCAGGACGGCCTCGACGGCCTCCTCGCCGTTCCGCACGCGTTCGACGTCCAGGCCCACCTGGCGGACGATCTCGGCGGCCAGCATGGCGTTGACGTCGTTGTCCTCGGCCAGCAGCACGCGCGCATGCGGCGACGGTTCGCCGGGCTGTTGGGCGGCCGCGCTCTCGATCTCGGGCGCCACGCCAGGCTCCAGCTCGACCTCGAACCAGAACACCGCGCCCCCGCCCCGTCTGTCGGAGACGCCGATGCGCCCCCCCATCAGTTCGATCAGCTGGCGCGAGATCGAAAGGCCCAGGCCCGTGCCGCCGAAGCGGCGCGTGGTCGAGCTGTCAGCCTGTTGGAAGTTGCGGAACAGCTTGGTCTTCTGGGCGTCGTCGACCCCGATGCCGGTGTCTCGCACCTCGGCCCGCACCCGGGTGCGGCCCATGGCGCCGCGCAGTGTGCTGACGTCCAGGGACACGTGGCCCTTCTCGGTGAACTTGAGCCCGTTCGAGAGCAGGTTCAGCAGCACCTGGCGCAAGCGCTGCGGGTCGCCCTTGAACGGCTTGCGCGCGCCCGGTGCGATGTTGCACGTCATCTCCAGGCCCTTCTCGGTCGCCAGAGGCGACAGCAGCAGGACCGCTTCCTCGGCCAGGGCCTGGAAGCTGAAGTCGATGGCCTCGATCTCGACCTTCCCGGCCTCCAGCTTCGAGATATCCAGGATGTCGTTGATGATCGCCAGCAGCGCGTCGGCCGAGCTGCGGACCGTGTCGGCATAGCGGCGCTGCTGGGGCGTGAGCTCGGTGCGCAGAAGCAGCTCGTTCATGCCCATGATGCCGTTCATGGGGGTGCGGATCTCATGGCTCATATTGGCCAGGAACTGGCTCTTCGCCCGGTTGGCGGCCTCGGCCTCGTCGCGGGCGCGGAACAGTTGCTGTTCAGCGGCCTCCGAGGCGGCCAGAGCCTGGCGCAGCTCGCGCATCACCTTGTTGGCCTGGAGCCTGTCGTTCACCGCCCCGCCGATCAGACGTTGCGTGGCGAAGATGATCAGGAGGCAGGCGAAGGCGTAGAACAGCAGGGTCAGAACGACGCCCAGCGCCGACAGGCCCAGGAGGGACGGTGCGTAGGCGATCACCACGCCGGCCGGCGCCGGCAACGCCGTGGCGATCCACACGCGCTTGGACATCCACCCCACGGCGCCGGCGGTGACGGCCAGCGTCGCAGCCGTCATCGCCATGAAGGCGTGCGCGCCAGGAGTGTCGAGCACCGCCACCGCGTAGATCGGCCCGATCATCCAGGCGGCCGAACGCACCACGGACAGCACCGCAAGCGAATTCAGGCCGCGGCCCTCGGGCGTCGTTTCGGCCTTGGGCAGCCACGCCATGAGGAGCGACTGTTGAACCAATTGCACGGCGAACGAGCCGACGCCCCAGACCACCGCAAACAGGGGCAGGCCCAGGGCCGCGACGGCGCCGCAGGCCAACAGGTGGAAAACTGCCGAGATGGGCCAGGGCTGCAGAAGGCCGACGAGCGTCGTCCGGAACGCCGTGGGATCCTCCCCCTCGGCGCCGGGCAACTTGATGTCGTCGGCCCGCGGGGCCATGGCGTCCTGTAGAGGTCGCATTCCACCAGCCATGCCACGAAAGCCGTAAAGGAATGGCGAGAGGGGGCCGCTTCCGCTGGGGCTGAATGTCGCATACCCGGCACAGCGGCCGGACGCTCATCCATTACCTCCGAGGTCATGGACGCGCGGCGGGCGGTGGCTAGGATTGTCCCATGAACGCCCCCCAGAGACACGTCGGCGAGCACATTCGCGACTGGCGCACCCGCCGACGCATGAGCCAGATGGATCTGGCCTTGGAGGCCGAGATCTCGACGCGGCACCTGTCGTTTCTTGAGACCGGCCGCGCGCAGCCCAGCCGCGAGATGGTGCTGCTCCTGTCGGACCAGCTGGAGATTCCCTTGCGCGAGCGCAACGTGATCCTCGTGGCCGCCGGCTATGCGCCCGTCTTTCCCGAGCGCAACCTGGACGCCCCCGAGCTTGCCTCGGCGCGCCGGGCCGTCGATCTGATCCTGAAGGCTCACGAGCCCTACCCGGCCCTCGTGGTCGACCTGCGCTGGAACCTCGTGGCGGCGAACGCGGCCGCCCTACCCCTGCTGGACGGCGTGGCCCCTGAACTTCTGACACCACCGCTGAACGTGATCCGCGCGTCACTGCATCCCCGTGGCCTGGCGCCCCGGATCGCCAACCTGGGCGAATGGCACTCCCACATCCTGGAGCGGCTGCGCCGACAGGCCGACCTCACGGCCGATCCCGGCCTGCTGTCGCTGGTCGACGAGATCAAGACCTATCCCAAGCCTCCCGCGCCCGACCGGCGGCCCGAGGATCTGGGGAACGTGGCGATCCCGTTCCAGCTGATGATGGGGGACACGTTGCTGTCGATGATCGGCACGACGACGGTGTTCGGCACCCCCGTCGACATCACGCTGTCGGAACTGACCCTGGAGACGTTCTTCCCGGCCGACACCCAGACCGCCGACATCCTGCGAGCAGCGCACGAGGCGCGGCAGGCGGCTGCGGCGGCCTAGAGGGCGACGCAGGCCGGCGGCGGCAGCAGGACCACGGAGTCCTGCTTGAACCTGGCCCGATAGGCGGTTCGGACCTGCTCGACCTTTGCCACCGGATCACCCTTTTCCGGCAGCACGATCATCACCACCTTGGCGGCCTCCCGGATCATCCGGTTCTCGTCGCCGCGCCACTGGCCGCCGCCGTCCACCACGGTCACACCATCGGGGAATCGCGGGGTGACCTCGGCGTCGACGAACTTGCGGATATCGTTGTCGGAGACTTTGGCCGGCGGCTTGGCGCCCAGGAACAGCTGCGCGGTCCGGAGCTCGGATTGGCCGACCGGACACGCAGGCTTGGGCTGCGTCGCACAGCCCGCAAGGGCCAGCGTCAGGATCGCGGCGGCCAGCACCTTCATCTGAGCATGCGTCGACATCACGACGCGGAGTACCATGCGTCGCCCTGCCGAGCGAGGAGACGCGCGATTGGCCGCAGGCGCCCGATCAGTCCCGCTCGGCCTCGCGGCCGAGACGCTGGAGCAGGCGGAAGACCGCCACAACCACGAAACCCACGCCCGCCAGACCCGCGGGCCAGGCCACCATGATCGGCGTCACGAACCCGCCGGTCGGCGCCGCGCGCGCATTCAGGCCCCAAAAGATTCCGAAGCCGAAGAAGGCGAGACCCAGCAGCGCCAGCAACAGGTCCCAGACGACCGAGATCTCCTTCGGCTGCGGCGCCGGACGCCGGCGGGCCGGGATGAACTCGTAGGGGGCGACCTCGACGTTGACCTGCGGCGCGTCTCGGTCTGCCGCCCGGAAGACCGAGCCGCGGGGCGCCACCGGGATGTCGAGCTCGGAATCGGCGGGCGCGAACCCAGCCGCGGGCTCGGATGTCGCCTCCGGCTCGACCTCTGGCTCGGCGACGTCGGCCTGTGGAGCAACGTCGGCCAGCGGGTCGCCGAGGTACGGTAGGTCGGCGGACGTCTCGTCGCCGGCGGCCCCCTCGAAGGCCGCGGTCTCGGCGACCAACGCCTCCTCCTCGATCACAGGCCCCTCCAACGGCCCGGCCAGGACGTCGGCAGGCGGCTCAGCCTCCGGTTCAGGCTCGACGCCCGGGTCGGCGAAGATGGTCTCCAGGCGAGCACTGATGGCCTCGGCGGCGGCGGTGACCGCCGGCAGCGGGTCTTCGTGCGCAGGCTCGAGAGCCGGCTCGGCGACAAGCGGCGCCTCGTCCTCGACGATGTCCTCTCGGCGCGCGGTGACCCGGTCACCCTCCAGCGAGGTTTCCACCTCTACGGGGCGGCGAAGCGGCACGAGATCCAGGGCGTCCAGATCGATAACCGGCCGCAACAGCGGCGACGGCGCCGGCGTCCAGTTGCCGTCGTCCGGCGACAGGAACATCGCTTTTTCCGACGCGCGTCGGCGGACCAGCGCGTCCAGCACGATCCGCTCGCCCTCGAAGTCGGTCTTGCGCCACAGCTCCATGGCGCAAGCGGCCTGCACGTGCGCGCCCGCGTTCAGACGCTTCAGCACCTGGCTGCGGCGGAAGTTGTCGAGGCCCACGTTGAACGCGAAGCTGCACAGGGCGTCGAACTGGTTCTGGCTGAGCGGCGCGTACACGCTCTCGTTGACCGCGTGCTGGACGGCGATCAGGTCATAGACGAGCAGCGCCTCGGCGTCGGGCTCGGAGACTTCGGCGCCTTCGCGGGCGGTCAGCGTATGCCCATAGCCGATCGTCCAGCGGCCATCGGGCAGCTGGGCGGCGTTTCGGCGGTAGCCCTCGAACCGTTTGATCAGTTCGATGGCCGCCCGGGAGACGCGATGACGCGAGAGCATGGCTCCCAATTGTCCCAATTCGGCACAGGCGGCGAGCGCCCGGGGACGTCCAGCGCAAGCCCGACGCCATTTACAACAGGATTAGCGCGGCAAGCCCCAGGAAGGCGAAGAAACCTGTGAAGTCCGTCACGAAAGTCACGAATACGGATGAAGAAACCGCCGGATCGCGCCCCATGCGCTCCAGCGCCAGAGGGATCACGGCTCCGGCCAGCGCGGCCATGAAGAAGTTGATGATCATCGCCGCCCCGAACGCGAGCGACAGCCGCGCATCGTGGAAGACGCCGAAGATCACGCCGCCGGTGATGATGGCCAGAACCACCCCATTGATCAGGCCGACCGCCATCTCGCGGGTCACCGTCCGCACGGCGTTGAACGCCGACAGCTCACGGCTGGCCAGGGCGCGCACGGCGACGGTCAGCGTCTGAGTTCCCGCATTGCCGCCCAGCGACGCAACCACCGGCATCAGGGCGGCCAGGATCGCCAGCTTGGCGATCTGGCCTTCGAAGGCCCCGATCACGCTGGCCGAAAGCGCGGCGGTCAGCGTGTTGACCAGAAGCCAAGGGAGGCGCGAACGGACGATGCCGATGACGCCCGCGTCACGGCCGGCGTCCGACACACCGGCCAGGGCCAGGATGTCCTCTTCGCTCTCTTCCTGAACGACGCCCACGATGTCATCGACGGTGATTTGGCCCACCAGGCGGCCGGCCACGTCTACGACGGGCGCCGAGATCAGGTGGTACTTGTCGAAGATGTAGGCGACCTCTTCCTGGTCGAGGTCGACGGTGATCTCGGTCACCGGCTCCATGATCTGGGCCAGCGGCGTCTGGCGCCCAACCCGCAACAGGCCGCTGACCGGCACGGCGCCCACCGGCTTGAACGTCGGATCGACCACATAGATGTCGAAGAACAGCTCGGGCAGCTCGTCCGGATCCTTGCGGAAGTGGTCGATGGCCTGCCCGACGGTCCAGAACTGCGGCGCGGCCACCACCTCGCGCTGCATCAGGCGGCCGGCGGTCTCCTCGCCATAGCTCAGGGTGGTCTCGATGGCCGCCCGTTCCAGCTCGGGCATGGCGGCCATGACTTCGGCGCGCTTGTCGTCCTCCAGGTCGTCCACGACGTCGGCGGCGTCGTCCGACTCCATCTCGCCGATGGCCTTGGCCAGCGTGGCGGACGGGACGTGCTCCAGAACGTCCTCGCGGATCTCCGTGTCCAGCTCCGAAAGGATCTCGGCGAGAGTCTCCGGATCGAGGTGCGGGATCAGCTCTTCGCGGTCGTCCGCCGATAGGAAGCCCATCAGATCGGCGATGTCGGCAGGATGCAGCGCGGCCAGCAGCTCGCGCAGCCGCTCGGCGTCGCCGCGATCCAGCGCGTCGGCGACGTCGGAGACGAACTCGGGGTTCAGCGCGTAATCGTCGTCGAGGGCGAGGTCTTCCAGGTCTTCTTCAGCGTCCACGACGTCAGTGAGGTCGTCCGTTTCGCGACTCATGCGGACCTCCCTGAAGCTTATGTGTGGACGGCTTTGCTGGTTTCCCGGGCGATCAGCGAGCACCGATCGCCGACGACCTTCACTTGAGTCTAGACCCTTCGTCGCGCTGAGAGTGGCCCGATCCTGGACGACAAGGCGTCTAGGATCGCAGGCCCGTTTTCACTGGTGCGGTCGAGAAGACTCGAACTTCCACGGGTTGCCCCACAGCGACCTCAACGCTGCGCGTCTACCAATTCCGCCACGACCGCTCGTGGTGAGGCGCGGCAGGTAGCAAACACCGGCCGCATACTCAAGTGCGCGTTCAGCGCCGTCGTCAGACGCTGCCGGCCATGTAGTCGTAGACGTTGGCCTCGCGGGTCACCTGAATGGCGATCCGCTCGTCATTGATCTGGATTTCGCCGCGGGCCACGGGATGGTTGTTGGCCAGGATCCAGACTTCTTCGTTCACGGTCGTGTCCAGCGGGATGACGGCGCCGCGGCCCATCCGCAGCAGTTGCGCCATGGGCAGCGTGGCGCGACCGAGCACCACCTGGATTTCAACATTGACCGCCTTGACCTGGCTCACGAAGAAAACCTCGAACGCTCTGGGCTTTGCGTGACGCAGGCCCGAGCCCCACATTGGTCGCAACATGCTTGATCGGTCGTTAAGTTCCGCGCCCGCCGCGCCATTCGGCCGAAGTGACGCAGCCCCGGCCGGATGGGCTGTGTCGCAGGCCCCCGTGGCCTATCCCGAGGCGGTCGCCGCCATGGAGGCCCGCGCTGCGGCCATCGCCGACGGGACGGCCGGCGAGCTGGTCTGGCTGCTGGAGCATCCGCCGCTCTACACCGCCGGCGTCTCGGCCAAGGTCGCGGACCTTATCGAACCCGACCGCTTCCCGGTCTTCGCCAGCGGCCGCGGCGGCCAGTACACCTATCACGGCCCCGGCCAGCGGGTGGCGTACGTCATGCTCGACCTCACGAAGCGTAGCCGCGACGTGCGCGCGTTCGTGGCGGCCCTGGAGGCCTGGGTGATCGGCGCGCTGGATGTGTTCAACGTCACCGGCGAGATCCGCGATGGCCGGGTGGGCGTCTGGGTCGAGCGCCGCAGTCCCGGCGTCGCGCCACGTGAAGACAAGATCGCCGCCATCGGGGTGAAGCTGCGCCGCTGGGTGTCGTTCCACGGCGTCTCGCTGAACATCGAGCCCGATCTCTCGCATTTCGGCGGCATCGTGCCCTGCGGCGTCACCCAGCATGGCGTCACCAGCCTTGTCGACCTGGGTCTGCCGGTGACGATGGACGAGGCCGACGCGGCCTTGAAGTCGAGCTTTCAAGGCGTTTTCGGGCCAGTGACGGACGTCGCGGCCCCGGTCGGCTAGGTCGCCCGAAGCCGAAACTGCAACCCCCGCGTTCTGGAGAACACCGGATTCGCGGTGCTACCCATGAGTCATGGACGCGGACGTGCCGGACGATGCCGACGTCGCCACGGTGCTCGCGGCGATCGATCTCCTGTTCGATATGGCGTTGATGGCCCGGCGCGACCTCGACGCCATCGACAACCTGATCCGCCTGGGGGTCTCGCAGGCGAACGTTCGCCAGATCGTGGCGCACCCGGAACGACAGCTGCGCTACGCCTTTGCGGAGACGAACCCGCCCGACGGCGCCCGCCTCCCCATCAGCATCGCCGCCCTGAGCCGGGTCCTGAACCTGCCGTTTGAGACGGTCAGGCGTCGCACGGTCCGCCTCTGCGAACTGGGACTTCTGACGGCGACCTCCGACGGATTGGTCGTGCCGGGGACCATGCTGGACACGCCAGGACACTTCGAGGCGTTGAAGAGCGTGCATCGCGCGATGACGCGCACGTTCGAGCGCCTGGAGCAGGCCGGGTTCTTCATGCCTGGCGATCTGTCGGCGCCCGCCGAGACTCCGGCTGAACCGCCGCTGCGAGCGATCGGCCGCCTGGCGGGCGAATTCTATCTGCGGATGCTCGCGCCGCTGCATGCCTGGACGGGAGACCCGATCGACGCCGTGCTGCTGCTTTGCCTGCTGCGGCGTCGCCAGGGTGAGGCGGAGATGGTCGAGGCCGAGGCGAGCATTCGCCTGGGCAGTCCGGCGCAGATCGCGCGAGAGCTGGGCTACTCATCCGAAACAGTCCGCCGACGCCTCCAGCGTATGGCCGACACAGGCCTATGTCGGAGGGACGCCGAGGGCTTTGTCGCGCCGCTGGACACCATACGCGTCCACCTGCAACGGCGGCTGGCCGAGCCCAGCGAGCTGAACCTGCGACGGCTCTATCGACGGCTCTCCGAACTGGGGGTGGTCAAGCCAGGGGCCGGGTTCAGCCTGCCCTCCCCCGCCGGTCGGCCTCTCGCGAGTTAACGCACGACGATCGCGCCGGCGTACTGGATCACGCACATCGCGCCGTAGCGGGCGTGCCCGCCGCATCCGACGCCGGCGACCGAATAGTTGCTCCCGAAGATGTCGCGCCGGTGGCCCCGGTTGGCCACGCCGGCGTCCACGATCAGCTGGCGCGCCACATCCTCGGCCGACATCTGGCCGTACGAGATGCCCTCGGCTGACAGTCCGGCATGGAAGCCCACCCGTTGCAGGCGCTGAGGAAAGGTGTCGCCGGCCGGGCCGCGATGGCCAACCTCCCCCGTTGCGCCCTGAGCATCGGCGAGGCCGCGGGCGGAGGTTCCGAGCCGATCATCCCAGCGCAGCGACGGCAGGGACGGCTGCTGCATCAGGAAGTCCACGGCCTCGGCCACGGCGCCCGGCTCCGCGCCAGCCCAGGTGGCGTACTCGGTGTCGGCCTGGCGCAGGATCTGGGCGAAGGCCTGGGGCTTGGTGCGGGCGTAGTTGATGACCGCCAGGACCTCTTCCTCGAAGCTCTCGGCGGCCTGGGCCGGCGGCGACGCCAGGACAAACCCAAGCGCGGCAGCCGCGATGGCCAACTGACGGAAATGCATATCGACCACCCTGACGCCCTCGCGTCAAAGGTTCGCCGCGAAGCGCCACGAGGGCGTTAAGCGGAATGGATAATTGCGCTGTGCCGTGGGCCGGCCCGCGGCTCAGGCGAACTCGACCAGAACCTCGTCGGCCGCGACGCTGTCGCCCGCCTTGACGCTGACGGCCTTCACCGTGCCGTCGCGCTCGGCCCGCAGGATGTTCTGCATCTTCATGGCCTCGAGCACCGCCACGACCTCGCCGGTGCGAACGGCCTGCCCGGCGGCCACGTCGATGGAGACCACCAGGCCCGGCATCGGCGACAACACCATCTTGGACGTGTCGGCGGCCTTCTTGGGCGGCAGTTTCTGATGCAACTCGGCCGAGCGGGGCGTCAGCACCAGTACGTGTAGCGTCGTGGCGCGGTGGCGGATGATGAAGCCTTCGGCCGCCGGCTTCACCACGCAGGTAAAGTCCTGGCCGTTGAGGGCGCCGCGGAACTGTGCCTGACCCGGGCGCCAGCCGACGCGCGTCAGCTTGACGTCAGGCCCCCCGTTCTGGACCAGCAGGCCGTCGGGGGTCAGCATCGCCTTCACGTGCCGCTTGTGCACGCCGGCCACCACTGTCCAGTCCTCCCGCGGCTGCTCGCCGGGCCGCAGGCGCAGAGCCAGCAGCGACTGCATGTAGATGGCCACGGCCTCCATCAGGTCGCGCTGCCCGTCCGTTGGCGGCAGGCCCTGGAAGCCGTCAGGGAACTCATCCTTGATGTAGTTGGTCGAGAGCTTGCCCGACCGGAACCGCTTCTGGTCCATCACCGCGGCGAGGAACGGGATGTTCTGGCCCAGGCCCTCGATGTGGAAGTCTTCCAGCGCGCGGCCCATGGCGTCGATCGCGGCGTCGCGCGTCTTTCCCCAGGTCGACAGCTTCGAGATCATCGGATCGTAGAACATCGAGATCTCGTCGCCCTCCCGCACGCCCGCGTCGTTGCGGACGAAGCCGTAGGGCGTGTCGCCTTCCGGCGGCGGCGAGTAGCGCACCAGCCGGCCGATCGAGGGCAGAAAGCCGCGGTACGGATCCTCGGCGTAGATCCGGCTCTCCATGGCCCAGCCGTTGATCTTCAGGTCTTTCTGGGCGAACGGAAGCTTCTCGCCATAGGCCGAGCGGATCATCTGCTCGACCAGGTCGACGCCGGTGATCATCTCGGTGACCGGATGCTCCACCTGCAGACGGGTGTTCATTTCCAGGAAGAAGAAGCTCTTGTCCTGGCCGGCCACGAATTCGACGGTGCCGGCGCTGTCGTACTGGACCGCCTTGGCTAGCGCGACCGCCTGGTCGCCCATGGCCTTGCGGGTCTTCTCGTCGAGAAGCGGGCTGGGCGCCTCTTCGATGACCTTCTGGTTCCGACGCTGGATCGAGCACTCGCGCTCGAACAGGTGGACCACGTTGCCGTGCTTGTCGCCCAGCACCTGGATTTCGATGTGCCGCGGACTTTCGATGAACTTCTCGATGAAGATGCGGTCGTCGCCGAAGCTGGCCTTGGCCTCGGCGCGGACGGCGGGGAAGCCCTCCTCCACGTCCTTGCGGTTCCAGGCCACGCGGATGCCTTTGCCGCCGCCGCCGGCTGAAGCCTTGATCATCACCGGATAGCCGATCTCTTCCGAGATCTTCACGGCATGCGCGGTGTCGTCGATCTCGCCGACGTGACCGGGCACCACCGAGACGTTGGCCTTGGCGGCGAACTTCTTGGACTCGATCTTGTCGCCCATCGCCTCGATGGCGTGGGGATTGGGGCCGATGAAGACGATGCCTTCGGCGGCCAGGCGCCGCGCGAAACTGGCGTTCTCACTCAGGAAGCCGAAGCCCGGATGCACCGCCTCGGCTCGGGTCTGCCGCACGGCGTCCACGATCTTGTCCTGAACGAGATAGCTCTCGGACGCCGGCGCGCCACCGATGAACACGGCCTCGTCGGCCATCTCCACGGCCATCGAGTCGGCGTCGGCCTCGGAGTAGACCACCACCGTCTTGATGCCCATGCGGCGGCAGGTCTTGATGATCCGGACGGCGATTTCGCCCCGGTTGGCGATCAGGATCTTCGAGAACATTCCAGCCCTTAAGCGACAGTCCCAACAGGCGGCCCGGTGCGAGCCCGACGATGCGCGCCCTGCATGGCGCTACACCTTCCGTAGTGGAGGGCGAGACCTTAGATTGGCGTCCATGAGCACGCCAGCAGTCTCCCCGTCCGGATTCTCTCTCTCGCCGCCTACCGCAGAGGAACGCAAGCAACTGGAAGCCGGACTTTCCCCGGCGGAAGCCGACGTCCTGCTGCACCACGGCACCGAGGCGCCGTTCTGTGGCGGCCTTCTCGATCAGAAGGACGACGGCGTGTATTGCTGCCGCCTCTGCGCCCTGCCCCTCTTCCAGCACAAGACCAAGTTCGAGAGCGGCACCGGCTGGCCGTCCTTCTGGGCGCCGTTCGACGAGGCGCATGTGGTCGGCGTTCGTGACGTGTCGTGGGGCATGGTCCGGATCGAAACCCGCTGCGCCCGCTGCGACAGCCACCAGGGCCACGTCTTCCCTGATGGGCCGCCGCCCACGCGCCTGCGCTACTGCATCAACTCGGTGAGCCTGGAGTTCGTCCCCGGCGGGGGCCATCTGCGCGATCCTCTGGCGCGCGGCGACGACGAGGCGCTCCGGGCCGCCGCCGGCTGATGTCGGAAGCGCCGGAGCGGCGCGGTTTCGGATCGTCCGGCCTATGGGCCGTCGCCGCGGCCGTCGCCATGCTGGGCTGGACCGCCTGGGAGAACCGGGCCGAAGACACTGCGCCCGGCCGCGCGCCTTATGACCGCATCCTCGGCGCCCGGGACGACGTCGAAAGCCAAGCCCTGTCGAGGCTCATGACGGAGGCCTTCGCCGTCCTGCATTCGCCGGAGTTCCGCACGAACCTCCTGGCGCTCGAAGAGCGCTACCCGGGCGTCTACGCCCGCAACGCCGAGCAGGCGGCCACGGTCTCTCGAATCGCCAGCATCGTGGCCCTGGAGCCTATGGGGTCGCGTTTCGCACCGGCCGACGTGGCGCTGGTGGATGGCGACTCCGGCGGTCTCGGCGCAGCCGGCGAAGGGGTCGCCTCAGGACGGTACTCCAACATCCTCATCGAGCGGGTCGTGCTGGCCGCGTGGCGACGCCCGGACGCCGTCGCCCGCTCTTGCGCCATCAATGTCGCCGCGCACGAGTACGCCCACACAATCGTGCTCACCCCGATGGGCTATGGAAACGCGTTCACCGACACCCAGTCGGACGAGGTCGCAATCCCCAACCGCCAAGTCCAGGGCTCGCCGGTGGCCAGCTACCTGATCGGCTCGGTCGCCCAATGCACCTGGCTCGCGCAACAGGGCCGCATCGAGCGCTCCGACGTCGGCGCCTGTGTCCAGGTCTTCGGAACCGCCGCCTTCAACTGGGACCGCTGCCGGCAGTTCGCGGGCGGGGAGCCGGTGGCCTCGCGGCCCGGCTTGGCCCCGCCCGCGCCGCCGCTCTAGAGGCGCGCCTCCGCCAGTGCCAGCACGGCAAACGACCGGTCGGGTTCCTGGCCATCCATCAAGTCCCACGAAGCAGCGAGGCCAGCGTGCGCATAGGTCCAGCGCAGCAGGCGCGCCGGATCCAGTCCCGCAGCCTCGGCGATAAGGGCGCGTCCAGAATCGAAGCGCCCTGGCTCTGTGACGCGGACGAGGTTGGGGTTCCGCAGGACGTTGGCGTAGTCGTAGGCGCGCTCCCCTCGGTAGCCCCAAGGATCGATGGCGAGCCAGCCTTCGTCGCCAAAGTCCAGGACGTTGGAGTGGTGGATGTCGGCATGCAGGAGAACTCCCTCGCATGAGGTCGCCAGCAGTTCGCGAGCGATGCGGCGAGCGCCTTCCAGCCGCGGTTCACCGCCGTCGAGGAGCGCTCGGAACAACTGCGCCAGCGGTGGGACCGAGGGTGGATCGGGCCGCGGAGCATGCAACGCAGCGACAACCCCGCACAGGATAGGCAGCGCAACCTCGTCCGGCGCCTCGGCCAGCGATCGCACCCCCTCGCCGCGCGCCATCAACAGTGCGTTGTCGTCATGGCGGAGAACAGGCGCGGCGCCTCGCCCGTCCCACCAGGCCATGATGGTTGATCCGCGGCGCTCGTCGTCGGACGCGGCCAGCTTCAGCATCGCGGCTCGGCCGCAACGGCGTACGGGCAAGAGCCGGCTCTGCGAATAGGTCGTCACGAAGGGCTCGCCGTCCGGCGTTAGCGCCCATCGTTCGATCCAAGGCTGAAAGTCGGACAGCATGACGCCGCCCAGCGTAGCCAAGCGGCGTCTGCGTCCATAGCCCTCATTGGACTAAGGTATGCGGCTGTTAGTTCCGCTTCTGTGCCGGCGGCGTCGCGGCGCCGTCGGTCACGTCCTTCACGGGCTGGCTTGAAGCCATTCCTACGTCGCTGGCGCTCTCACCATAGCTGCGACCGGAACTCGTCGCGTAGCCCGTCGACTGGACACGCAGGTTGTTCTGGACGTGGTTGACGCCCGTCAGGTCCTCGACGATCCGCTCCGCCCGGTGCTTGGCTTCCCGGCTCACCACCGTGCCGGACAAGGTCACCTCGCCTTGCGACACCGCGACGTCGATATGCGTTGCGTCCAACCAGGCATCGTCTGCCAGCCGCTGATGAACGTCGTCGTTGATCCGCTCGTCGGAGCGCTTGTAGCCCTTCGGACCCAGGCCGCGGGCGCCGCGGTAGTCCTCATAGGCGCCCCGGTGGTCCTGGCCACCCTCGCCCGCCACGTCGGAGAACCAGTTCGAGATCCGCCGGCCGGTCCGCCGGAAGAAATCGCCGGCCTCTCGGGCGCGATCCTCGAAGCCACGGTCGTCGGGACGGCCGCCGTCGCCGTAGCCCCGCTCATAGTCGTAGCCGCCGGCGCCGCCGGAATACGTCGCCCCGGGGCGACGCATCTCGCGCTGATAGCGCTGGTCGGCGTCATAGCTGCCGAACCGGCGGCCCTCGCCATCAAAGCGTCGCGAGCCGTCGTCGCCATAGTAGCGGCCGCCGCGATCGGTCGGGTTTGCGCGATAGCCGGTTTCATAGTCGCCGCGGCGCATCGCCGGCGAGACGCCCTCGTAGTCGGGGTCCTGCCAGCCGCCACGGCCGTAACGGTCTTCATCGGGCCGCTGCGTATAGCGGGCGTCTTCGCGGCTCTGGTTGTAGCCGGCGCCGCTGTCACGCTCGCCGAACACCCGGCCGCGCTCGCCGCCACGATCGAAGGTCCGGCCCTCGCCGCGCGACGCGCGCTCGCGCGGCTCATTCATCCCGTACACGTCGTACCGGTCATCGGATCGCTGCCGATCGCGCTCCTGCCAGTACCGCTCCAGATCGTCGCTCCAACGACCAGCCATGGCTGTTCTCCTTCGTTCTTCCTGGCGGGGCGAGCCCGCCGTGGGGTGAGAACAAAGGGCCGAGGGGGTGGTTCCGCTGGAACGGCGTCATAGCGGAATGTTGTCGTGCTTCTTCCAGGGGTTCGTGAGCGTCTTGCCCTTGAGGTTCTTCAGCGCGTTGATGAGCCGCTTGCGGGTCGAGTGCGGCATGATCACGTCGTCGATGTAGCCGCGTGAGGCGGCGACGAACGGGTTCGCGAAGCGGGCCTGATACTCGGCGGTGCGGGCCGCGATGGCCTCAGGATCGCCGATCTCGGAGCGGAAGATGATCTCCACCGCCCCCTTCGCCCCCATCACCGCGATCTCGGCCGACGGCCAGGCGTAGTTGATATCGCCGCGGATGTGCTTGGAGCTCATCACGTCGTAGGCGCCGCCATAGGCCTTGCGGGTGATCACCGTGATCTTCGGCACCGTGGCCTCGGCGAAGGCGAACAGCAGCTTGGCGCCGTGGCGGATCAGGCCGCCCTGCTCCTGCTTGGTGCCCGGCATGAAGCCCGGCACGTCGACGAAGGTGATGATCGGGATCTCGAAGCAGTCGCAGAAGCGCACGAAGCGGGCGCCCTTCCGCGAGCTGTCGATGTCGAGCACGCCGGCCAGGGTCTGCGGCTGGTTGGCCACGATGCCTACCGGCTGGCCGTCCAGACGGCCGAAGCCCACGACGATGTTCTTGGCGAAGTCCGGGCTGATCTCGAAGAAGTCGCCCTCGTCGACGACCTTCTGGATCAGCTCCTTCATGTCGTAGGGCTTGTTCGGATTGGCCGGGACCAGGGTGTCCAGGCTCATCTCCATCCGCTTGCCGTCGTCGTAGCTCTCGCGGACGGGCGGCTTCTCGCGGTTGTTGAGCGGCAGGAAGTCGACCAGGCGGCGCACCTGCGTCAGCGCCTCGAGGTCGTTCTCGAACGCCCCGTCGGCGACGCCGGACTTCATGGCGTGGACCCGGTAGCCGCCCAGATCCTCGTGGCTGACGTCCTCGTGGGTGACGGTCTTCACCACGTCGGGTCCGGTCACGTACATGTAGGACGTGTCCTTCACCATGAAGATGAAGTCGGTGATGGCGGGCGAATAGACGTCGCCCCCCGCGCAGGGGCCCATGATCACGCTGATCTGGGGGATGACGCCCGAGGCCAGGGTGTTCTCGAGGAAGATGTCGGCATAGCCGCCCAGGGCCGCGACGCCCTCCTGGATGCGCGCGCCGCCGGCGTCGAACAGCCCGATGATCGGGGCGCCCACCTTCATGGCCTGGCGCTGGACCTTCAGGATCTTCTCGGCGTGGGCCGACGACAGCGAGCCGCCGAACACGGTGAAGTCCTTCGAGAAGACGAACACCACCCGCCCGTTGATACGGCCCCAGCCGGTCACGACGCCGTCGCCGGGGATCCGGTTCTTCTCCATGCCGAACTCGCTGACGCGATGCTCGACGAACATGTCGAACTCCTCGAACGAGCCCTCGTCGAGCAGCAGGTCGATCCGTTCGCGGGCGGTGAGCTTGCCCTTGGCGTGCTGGCTCGCGATCCGCTTCTCGCCGCCGCCCATGCGGGCGTCCTCGCGGCGCTTCTCGAGTTCTTCCAGGATATGCTTCACGTCCGGCCTTCCTTGACGAAGGCGCAGGGGTAGAGCCGCCGGAACGGTGAAGCAAGTTCACGCCAGGGTAGTCGCCAGGGGTATGACCCCAAGATGACCAGAAACTCCCCCATCAGGAGAACGTCGTTGTTCGGACCCGCGCCGCAGGGGAAATCGGGATCGATTGGATGAATCTGGGGGTTCCACATATGCTTCGTTCAGCACTTCTGGCGGCCGTGGCCGCCCTGTCGATCGCCGGCGCCGCGCAAGCTGCGCCGACGCTGTTGACGTCCGACGCCGGCTACGCTGGTCCTGAACTGGACCTGACCGGCTACGACACCGGCAACTACAACTTCACCTTCGGTCCGGTGACCGTCGGCGAGTTCACGTTCACGGCCGATATCCCGAACAGCAACTCGGGCAACGGCGCCGTGGTGGGCCAAGGCGGTTACGGCCTGGGCGACAACGGCTCGTTCGGCGATGACGCGGTCTACATCGGCATCGATGGACCGAGCGGCTACGGCCAGCTGCTGGGCACGACGGCCTACAGCGCGATCGGCTTCTACTTCAACTATTGCCCCGGGTGCGGCGACTCGCCGTTCATCTCGACCCTCGACATCAACGGCAACGTCACGAGCACGTTCTTCCTGGATGTCGACGCGCCCATCTCGACCCCGGGCGGCTTCAACCAGTTCCAGTTCCGCGGCATTCAGAATGATACCGCCGACATCTATGGCCTTCGGTTCGGCGGCGCCTACATCCTGGCGGCGGGTTCGTCGTCCGGCCAAGTGGTCGGCGGCGTGCCCGAACCGGCGACCTGGGCGATGATGCTGATCGGCTTCGGCAGCCTGGGCGCCGTCCTGCGCCGTCGCCGCCAAGGCCTCGCGCTGGCCGGCTTCTGAACCGACGATCCCGCAAACCCGCGGACTGCGGACCCGGCGCCCCATGGCGCCGGGTCTTTGCGTGAGGGGGCGCGAAATTGTACGCAGGCCGATCCCCCAAGACGGGTCGGAGGTCTCGCATGCTCGTCGTCACCGGCACGGTCACCGCTAGGCCCGACACGTTCGACGCCCTGCGCGAGGCGGCCCTCGCCCACGTGACACGTTCGCGCACTGAGCCCGGGTGCCTGCGGCACAGCGTGCACGTCGATTGCGAGGACCCGCTGACCCTGTTTTTCTATGAGGAGTGGGCCGACCGCGCCGCGCTGGACGACCACTTCGCCCAGCCGGGCTCGCAGGCGTTCATGGCCAGCGTCCGCGAGCTCGCGGCGCGCAGCACGCGGATGAAGATCCTGCCGATCGTGGAGCGGAGTTAGGCCGCCAGCGCCTTCAGCCAGCGCTCCAGCACCTGGGCCTCGACGCGCAGCCGGGCCGTCCGCTCGGCGGCCTCCTCGTCGATGCCCCACTTCTCCTCCTGGTAGGCCTCGTCCACGCGAGACAGATCGAACGCCTCGTCGGCGGTGAGCCAGCCGCGCAACAGCGCGATCGCCAGAACCGCCGAGCCGAACAGCGCCACCCCGAACGCCAGGCCGGCGAGCTGGAAGTCGCTCAAGGACAGGGCGATCTCACGCACCCGGGTCAGCGACGTGGGCGGCTGGTCGCGGTGGACGATCCCCTGGCTGAGCTCGAGGCGAACGCCCTCCTCTTCAGCGACGCGGGCCAGGACAGGCAGCCACGCCGCTTCCTGCCGCGCCACCAGGGCGGAGGGGTCGGTGGCGAAGTAGCAGACCAGGTCCGAGCCCGCGTACTGCGCCACCTGATCGGCCACGCCCTCGCGGCTGTCGCCGATGGTCTCGATGGCGGTGTTGGCGAGGCGGGTGGCGTGCATGGTCGCCATCTCGATCACGTCGGTCTGAGCGGCCCACTCCTCGGCCACCTGTTCGGCCGCCGCACGCGTCGGGAGCCGCATCAGCTGAGCCTTCGGCGTGCGCAGGTTGCGGCCGTCCAGCAGCACGCCGAACCCGCCGTCCGCCTCGGTGACGGTGACGGTCTTGTAGAAGCGCCTGGGTTTCTCGGCCGGCTCGTGGAAGCCTTTGCGCAGGTCCAACTCATATCTCCCGACGGAACGCCTTTCGGCGGCCGTGCAATGGGCACAAAACGAGACGACCGCAAGGGAGGATGCCTGTGGCGATGGGCCAACGGGATCTGGAAGGCGCTATCGCCGTCACCCGCTTCGGCGTAGGCGCCCGGGCCGGCGAGATCGGCGAGGCGGCACGCGATCCGCGCGGCTGGCTGAAGGCCCAGGTCCGACGCGAGGGCGCAGAAACCTTCTCGCCAGACGCCGAGTCCTCGGCCCAACGGCTGGCCGAGTTCCGCGACTATCGCCGCCAGCGGGTCATGGCCGAGCAGGCCGGCGCGCCCCCTGGAAACAGGTCGGCGGGCGATGATGATCCGGTGATGAAGGCCCGCCGCTTCGTTCGCGACAACACCGTCGGCGATACCCTGGCGCGCGTCCGCCTGGCGACGCAGACGCAGGCCGGCTTCCGGGAGCGCTGGGCGCTGTTCTGGGCCAACCATTTCACCGTCTCGGCGGTGAAGCTGCAGGTCGCCGGACTGGTCGGCCCGTTCGAGAACGAGGCGATCCGCCCGCACGTCTTCGGCCGCTTCGCCGACCTGCTGGGCGCCGCCGAGACCCATCCGGCGATGCTGCTCTACCTGGATCAGGCGCAGTCGGTCGGGCCCAACAGCCGCGCCGCCCAGGTCCAGCGCCGCCGCGGCGTGGGCCCGGATGGCAGCCCGCAACGCGGCCTCAACGAAAACCTGGCCCGCGAGATCCTGGAGCTGCACACGGTGGGCGTCGACGGCGGCTATGCTCAGGCCGACGTCACCGAGTTCGCCCGCGCGCTGACCGGCCTGTCCATCGCAGGCCCCAGAGACGCCGGGGTCCAAGGCGTCGTCTTCAGGCCCCAGACCCACGAGCCCGGCGCCCGAACCGTCATGGGCGTCCGCTATGCCGAAGGCGGCAAGGCGCAGGCGGGCGCGATCCTCGCCGATCTCGCGGCTCGACCGCAGACCGCCCGCTTCATCTGCACGAAGATCGCCCGACACTTCGTGGCCGACGATCCGCCCCCGGCGCTCGTCGCGCGCCTGGAGCGGGCCTGGCTCTCCACCGACGGCGATCTCGCCCGCGTCGCCGAGACGCTGATCGACGCGCCCGAGGCCTGGGGGCCTCGCCCCGCCAAGCTGAAGACGCCCTATGAGTTCGTGGTCTCCAGTTATCGCGCCCTCGGCGGCGAGCCGCGGGGGATCGGTCAGGTGGGCGGCGTCCTGGGCGGACTGGGGCAGCGCCCGTTCGGCGCGCCCTCGCCCAAGGGCTGGCCCGACGAAGCCGCGCCCTGGGCCGCCTCGGACGCCTTGGTGAAGCGGATGCAGTTCGCCCAGCAGTTCGCCGCCGTGGCCGGATCACGCGTGCAGGACCCCTCCGCGCTCGCCGGCCTCACCCTGGGCGCGCGCCTGGGCTCGACCTCGGCGACGGCCATCGCCCGGGCCGAGTCCCGCGCCGAAGCCGTCGCCCTTCTCCTCATGTCGCCGGAGTTCCAGCGCCGATGACCGGACCTCGCCTCCATCGCCGCGCGTTCGCCGCCGGCCTGTCGCTGCCGTTCCTGGCGCGTGTCGCCGACGCCGCGGTCCCGGCCACTCGCAAGTTCGTGGTGATCGTCTGCCGCGGCGGCATGGACGGCCTTTCAGTGGCGCCGCCCATTGGCGACCCGGACTACGAAGGGCTGCGCGGGGCGCTCGCCCTGGGCGACGCGGCGCTGAGGCTGGACTCGACCTTCGCCCTGCATCCCTCGCTGCCCACCATCCACAAGCTGGCGCAGGCCGGGCAGGCCCGCATCGCCCCGGCCGTCGCGACCCCCGACCGCGCCCGCTCGCACTTCGAGGCCCAGGATGTGCTCGAGACCGGCGCCCCAGGCGTCTACGCCACCACCTCGGGCTGGTTGAACCGCGCCGTATCGGCGATGGGCAAGGTCGAGGCGATCTCGGTGGGCCCGACGGCGCCGCTGATCCTGCGGGGTCCCGCTTCCACCGGTTCGTGGTCGCCCGGCCGCGCCGTCGACGCCGAGGCCCGTCTGCCCGGCCTGCTGCAGGACCTCTACAAGGACGACCCGCTGCTGGGCCCTGCGCTCGCACGGGGACTACAGACCGAGACCCTGGCCCGGGACACCGGCGCTGCGATGTCCGGCGCAGGGGGCATGCGCGGCCAGACCGTGCCGGGCCGTGAGGCCGCGCGGGCCATGGGTGAGGCCCTGGCAGGCTTCCTGAAGGCGCCGAACGGTCCCCAACTGGCCGCCGTGTCGCTGGACGGGTTCGACACCCACGCGAACCAGGCCACGCTGCTGGGCGTCCGCCTCGCCAGCCTCGACGCCCTGGTGGATGGTCTGCATGCGGGGCTGGGGGCCGTCTGGCGCGACACCGTCGTCCTGGCCATCACCGAATTCGGCCGGACCGCCCGGGTGAACGGCACAGGCGGCACCGATCACGGCACCGGCTCGGCAGCGCTCATCATGGGCGGCGCCCTGAAGGCCGGCGGCATCGTCGGCGACTGGCCGACGCTGAAGCGGCAGGCCTTGTTCGAGGACCGCGATCTCTATCCCGCGCTCGACCTGCGGGCGCTGGAGAAGGGGCTGCTGGCCGAGCACCTCGGCCTCGACCGCCGCGCCCTGGACACCCTGGTGTTCCCGGAGAGCGCCAGCGTCAGGCCGCTGGCGGGGCTGGTCTAAGCGGGCACAGCGTCGAAGGCGATCGTCATACGGCGCTCGTCGGTCGCGAAGGGCACGGTGCCGTGCCACATGTACGACGGGAACAGCACCAGCCGGCCGGGCTTCGGCCGCACGACGTGGTCCGCGGGCTGCGGCGGATCGGTGACGAAGGGCGGTTGGCCGAACCGGATCCACCCTTGTTTCTCGACGCTGTCCAGCGCGCTGTCCGGCGTCTCCACGTAGAACGCCGACGATAGCCACCCCTCGGGGTGGAAGTGATCCTTGTGGAAGCCGCCCGGCTTCAGTCGCACCGACCAGGCTCCCTCGATGCGGTAGTTCCCGGTCGAGCGCGACCGCAGAGGGTCGGTCCCCTTGCCCAGCCGGGCGATGTGCTGGCGGATCGGCGCGTCGATGGCCTTGAAGAACGCCTTGATCGCCCGGTCGTCCGAGCCCGTCAGCCGGTAGGTCGTCTGACTGCCGTGGCGCAGCGACTGCGACGACGGGTGGGTGTCGTAGAGGTGGATGCGGTTGAGGGCTGCGGCGAGGTCGGCGAGATAGCTGGTCAGATCGGCCCATCCCGACGGCGCGGCGATCTCGTAGACGCCGACCATGGCGTCGTAGTCGTACAGCTCGTGATAGAGCGGGTCACCCAAGGCGCGCGCGGCCGACGCCGCCCAGCCCCACAGCGACTGGTTGCCAGGATCCAGCTCCAGCCCGCGCCGCGCCTTCGCCAGCGCCAGGTCGGCGCGGCCGCGAGCCAGATGCACGATCACCGCCTGGTTCAGAACGCCGGGCTGGTCGGGCAGTCGCGCCTCGGCGCGCGCCGCGAACCGCTCGGCGTCGTCCAGCCGGCCCAGCTCCAGCGCCGCCTGCCCCGCCGCCATCAGCAGCGCCACCTCGTCGGGCATGCGATCGGCGGCCATGGCCAGCAGGACGGCGCCCTTCTCGGCCTGGCCGGCGGCGTCCAGGAACCTGGCCTTGGTCAGCAGGAGCGGCGCGGGCAGCCCGCCGGCGTGGGCGCAGCGGTCCAGGATCATCTCGGCCTCGGCCAGGTCGCCCCGCCGCATCCACGCGAGGTTGGCGTACTCGGCGGCCGTCTCGACCCGGTTCGGCGCCCGGCGCAGCGCCTCGCGATAGGCGTTCTCGGCGCCGTCCAGGTCGCCGATGGCCGACTTGGCGCGCGCCATCACGCCCCAGCTCAGGGCGCCGTCCAACCCGAGGCGGAAGGCATGCTCCATGGCCGCGACGGCCTTGGCCCCTTGGCCGAGATCGCCCAGCGTGGCGGCCAGATTGTGCCAGGCCGCGCCGCTCGAGGGGTAGCGGCTGGTGGCTCGAGTATCGAAGACCAACGCCTCTTCGCGGCGGCCCAGCGCCTTCAGCGCCGTGGAATGCATGGCGAGCGCCCGGTGGCTGGGCTCGGGATGCTCAGCCAGGGGCGTCGTGACCGCCAGCGCCTCTTCGATACGGCCCTCGTCCAGCAGGGCCTTGGCGCGATCGACAGGGTCTTGGCTCAACGTCGCCTCTTGAAAGGTTCAGGATCGGCCTCGTGCTCATCGAAGCCGAAGTGTTCGAAGCCGGCCTTCAACTCGCGGCTGATCGGCGCTTCCAGCAGCAGGGTCCCACGCGAGGGATGCGGCAGGATCAGGCGGCGCGCGTGCAGCTGCATCTTGAGCGCGCCGGACAGCTCGACCGAGGTCTCGGTGTTGTACTTCAGGTCGCCCAGGATTGGGTGGCCCATGGCCAGCATGTGCGCGCGCAGTTGGTGTGTGCGTCCGGTATGCGGCCACAGCGCCATCCAGGCGGCGCGCGGGCCGGCGCGGGCGATAGTCACGAACTCGGTCTCGGCCTGTTCGGCGCGGTCGTCCTTGGGGTCGACCGGGACCATCATCTCGCGGTCGCCGACCCCCTTCTTGGCCAGCGGCAGGTTCAGTACGCCGTCGCCCGGCTTCGGAAAGCCCGCCACGATGGCCCAGTAGACCTTCTGCGCCCGCCGTTTCGCGAAGGCGCCCGCCAGCTTGGCGGTCGCGCCCGGCGTCTTGCCCAGCACCAGGACGCCGGACGTATCGCGGTCCAGCCGGTGGACCAGGCGGGGCCGCTCCAGCCCCTCCCCCCAGGCCGAGAGCAGCCGGTCAATGTGCTTGGAGGTCTTTGTCCCGCCCTGCACCGCCAGGCCCGAGGGCTTGTTCAGCGCCAGGACCTCCTCGTCCTCATAGATCACCAGGCTCTTGGCGTAGGCGATGTCGCGCGCGGGCAATTGCCCCTTCTCTTCGGGATCCGGCGCGTCGGGCAGCGGCGGCACACGCACCTGGCTGCCCGCCGACAGGCGCGTGTCGGGCTTCGCGCGCGCGCCGTCCACCCGGATCTGACCCGAGCGGGTCAGCTTCTGAATCTGGATGTGGTTGAGGTGCGGCCAGCGGCGCTTGAACCAGCGGTCCAGGCGCACGCCCTCCTCGCCCTTGTCCACGTAGAGGGTCTTGACCTCTCTCATGCGAGCAACCGCCGCACCAGCAGCAGGCCCGCGAACAGCGCCGCCACCGACAACACCACCGAGCCCAGGCTGTAGGCGAAGGCCTGGCCCCAGTCGCGGCGTTCGATCATCAGCGCCACCTCCAGCGAATAGGCCGAGAAGGTTGTGAAGCCGCCCAGAACGCCCACGCCCAGCAGAAGCCGCCACTTCTCGCCGTCGGGACCGCCCCTCAGCGCCAGCCAGCCGGCCAGGACGCCCATCAGGAGGCCGCCCAGCGCATTGGCCGCGAAGGTGCCATAGGGCCAGCCCGGGCCCAGCGCGCGCGCCGCCTGGACGCCCAGGAGGTAGCGCAGGACCGCGCCCGACCCGCCACCAACGGCCACAAGGAGAAGTGTCTGCATTCGAAGGCCTTATGCGCGGCAAGACTTCGTTTGCCAACGTCGGCCAAGGTGGCGCCATGTCGAACCCCCTCGACGAACACGAGATCACGCGCATCAGCGCCGCGGACGCGTCCGCCGTGCTGGAACGGCTTGCGGGGTCCGACCGCCTGGAACGGGGCGCGGTCTTCCTGATCAGTGTCGAGGCCATCAAGGAGCGCTCGGGCGATCGCTGGGACCGGAAGCGCGACGACGTCTGGGGCTATCTCGGCCGCAAGCTCAACGAATACCTCTCATACCAGGACATCCACCAGCGGGTCAGCGACACCGAGGTGCTGGTGGCCATGACCACCGAAGAGGGCGTGGCCGCCCAGGCGGTGGGCATGAAGGTGCTAGAGGAGGTGTTGGAGTTCTTCCTGGGCGCCGCCAACCGCCGCGACATCCGCGTCAAGGCCGTGACCAAGATCGACGGCCATGTGCTCAGCTGCACCGGGATCGATCCCGAGGCCATCGCCACCGCACGGGCCACCGCCAGACCCGAGGCCGAGCGCGAACCTGTCATCTCTCCCTATCAGACGAAGGTCAGCGCCCAGGCCGAGCGCGAGCGCAATCCGGTGTCGTTTGTCGCCGCCAGCGGCCACAAGGTGCAGATCGAGTTCGCCCTGGAGCATGTGGTCAGCCTGCGCCACGGCGTGACGGCGGTGCTGCGCGTGGAGCCGACGGTGCGCTACTACGCGACCGGCGAGATCATCCCGACGCGGAAGTACGGCAAGCTGGCCGATGTGGATCTGATGGCGCTGGACAACGCCACGCTGGCGTTCGGCGGCCTCTTCCTGCCACAGGACGCGCGCACCCAGCCGCCGGTCATCCTGCCGGTCTCGTTCCGCACCATGGGCGGTCGTAAAGGCCGCCAGCTGCTGATCGGCATGCCCTGCGCCTCGCCGGAACAGGTGCGCCAGGGCGCGATGATCGAGTTCATCGACATCGACCAGGGCACGCCGCCCGGCCGCCTGGTCGAGGTGGTCAGCTTGGTGAGCGGCGTCGCCCGCGGCGTGCTGGCGCGGTTGCAACCGACCTCCGAAGCTCTCAGGCCCGTCAGCGGCGCGCGCTTCAACGGCCTGTCGGTCGATGTCGCCGAGCTGGGGCTGCCCGAGGCCAAGCTGGGGTCGTTCCTGCGTCAGATGGCGCACCAGATGCGCGGCAAGGCGCCGGCTCTCATCGCCCAGGGGCTGGGCGAGCGCCTGCACCTCGAGATGGCCGAAGAGGCCGGGTTCACCCACGCCGGAATCCGCGCCGCGCCCAAGACGGTGACGCGTCAGGTCGCCTGACTAGATCCGGTCGCCCAGCGTCTTACGCAGGGCCCGCGCGTCATAGGTATCGGCCCCCCGCGGGCGCTCGCCACGGCCCATGACGACCTCGATACTCGAGATCACCGACGGTCCCGGCCCCAGGCTCATGCTGCCCAGGCCGACCCCCACGCCCACGCCGGAACGTCGCCCGTAGCTGCCGCCGCCGACGCCCAGGCTGACCTGCGGCCCGCGGTCGGGGCGGCCCTCGATGTAGCGGTCGGCGACCCGGAACCAGTCGTAGCCTTCGGCGATGGCGAGGTCGGCGGCGCGGACCAGGGCATAGTCCTGCACCTGCTGCGGCGGCGCGCCGGGGCCGCCCTGGAAGGTCACGCGGTAGCGGCCCGGCTCGATGCGATACTCGCGGTAGCCGACGGCGCTGGCCGAGCCGGCAGGCTGGTACAGGGTGGGCGTCGCGGCGCAGGCGGTGACCGAAAGGGCGGCGGCGGCGATCAGGATCAGGCGGGTCATGGACAGCGGTCCGAGCGAAAAGTGACGTCCCTTCCGGGGCTTGTAGCCCGAAACGGTTAAGTCCGCGCGCCCGTTCCTGGTTACCGTAGCCCCAGCGTGTCGATCAGCTCGGCCATGTCGGCCGGCGGCGGCGCTTCCAGCCGCTTGGTCCCGCCACCCGGGTGCGGAAATCCCAGCGCCGTCGCATGCAGCATCAACCGCGGGATCGGCTGGCCGTTGACCATGAGCGCGCCGCCGTAGCGGGCGTCTCCTGCGATCGGCCGCCCTATCGACGCCAGATGCACGCGCAACTGATGCATGCGACCCGTCTCGGGATCGAGCTGCAGCAGCGCACAACCCTCGCCCGCCTTCAGCGTCTTGTAGCGCGAACGGGCTGTCTCGGCGTCGGGATGGTCGGGGCTGCACACCTGCATGTAGGCCTCGCGGCCCTGCTCCACGCGGCGCAGCGGCGCATCGATCGCACCGCCCTTCGGCTCGGGCGCGCCGGGCGTGACGATGGCCAGATACGTCTTGGAAAACGCCCGCCGCATCATGGCCTTGCCTAGGAAACTTGCGGCCGGCTGGGTCTTGGAGGTCAGGATCACGCCCGACGTATCGCGGTCCAGACGATGGATCAGCCGCGGCCTCGCCTTACCGGGCTTGGCGAACGCCCACAGCAGTTCGTCCAGGGTGTTCACCTGCCCTCGTCCACCCTGGCTCGACAGGCCCGCCGGCTTGTTCAGCGCCAGGATGTCGGCGTCCTCGTACATCACCAGGCCGCGCACGAACGCGACCTCGTCGGACGTCAGCTGAACAGGCTTCTGGGTCTTCACCCGCGCCCTTCTAGCGGAGCACGCCCCGCTTCGTCATCGCCCAAGCGAACCCGGCCAGCGCGATGCAAATGACGACGATGACGATCGGAAAAGCGAGTCCGCCCATGACCTCTCCGCCGGGCGCGGTCGCGGTGTGGATCAACGACCCCGCGGCCCCCAGCGTCGAAAGCGCAAACGCGTGCATCGCCCACCGCGATCGCGCGAGCAGGAGCAGCGACCCCGCCACCGAGCCCCAGACTCCCACGGCCCACACCGCATGCATCCAGGTCGGATAGGCCACCATGAAGGCGAGCTGCGGCTCCGTCATGCCGGCCGAACGCATGTAGGCTTCGCCCTGGACGTGGCTCATCGTGTAGTCGAACCCGCCAAACGCGTTCCACAGCAGGCTCACGCCCGCCACGACCCAGAACCACCAGGGGGTCGCCCGCGGCGTCGTTTCCGTCGTTGTCGTGGTCATCATGCCCTCCCCAAAGACGTTGTTGGGAGAGCGTAGGCTGCGGGATACCAGCGAACAACGGTCTCCCGATGCCGTTCAGCCCTTGCGCAGCGCCGCCCATCGCTCAAGGCGATCCTTGATGCGCGCTTCGTTCCCCTCGCCGCGCGGCTGGTAGAACTGGCGGCGTTCCATCCCGTCCGGGAAGTAGTTCTGGCCCGAGAAGCCTTCGGCGGCGTCGTGGTCGTACTGATAGCCCTTGCCGTAGCCCAGGTCCTTCATCAGCCGGGTCGGCGCGTTCAGGATGTGCGACGGCGGCATCAGCGAGCCGGTCTCCTTGGCCGCCTTCATCGCCGCGCCGAAGGCCTTGTAGACGGCGTTCGACTTGGGCGCGCACGCCAGGTGCACCACCAGTTGCGCCAGCGCGATCTCACCCTCCGGCGAGCCCAGGAAGTCGTAGGTGTCCTTGGCCGCGTTCGCGAGCACGAGGCTCATCGGATCGGCCTCGCCGATGTCCTCGGCCGCCGCGCGGATCAGGCGGCGGGCCACGAACAGCGGGTCTTCGCCGCCCGTCAGCATGCGCGCCAGCCAGTAGAGCGCCGCGTCCGGGTCCGAGCCGCGGATCGACTTATGCAGCGCCGAGATGAGGTTGTAGTGCTCCTCGCGATCCTTGTCGTAGGCGGGACTCCGCTTCTGCAGGATCTGCCCCAGCTCCTTGGTCGTCAGCGGTTTGGCCGAGGCGATGTTGAACAGGGTCTCGGAGAGCGTCAGCAGGTAGCGCCCATCCCCGTCCGCCAGGGCGGTCAGGGCGGCGCGCGCCTCGGGCTCCAGCGGCAGCTTGCGCCCCTCATGCGCCTCGGCCTTGGCGAGCAGCTGCTCCAGCGCCTCGTCGTCCAGGCGCTTCAGCACGAACACCTGGCTGCGCGACAGCAAGGCTCCGTTCAGTTCGAACGAGGGGTTCTCGGTGGTCGCGCCGACCAGGGTGACGATCCCCTCCTCCACGAACGGCAGGAAGCCGTCCTGCTGGGCGCGGTTGAAGCGGTGGATCTCGTCGACGAACAGCAGGGTGGCCTGGCCGGCGAGGCGCCGCGCGCGCGCCTGCTCGAAGGCCTTCTTCAGGTCGGCCACGCCCGAGAACACCGCCGACAGCTGCTGGAACTCATACCCCGCCGCCTTCGCCAGCAGGCGCGCGATGGTGGTCTTCCCCGTTCCCGGCGGACCCCAGAGGATCATCGAGCTGAGTCGCTTCGCCTCGGCCATCCGCCCGATGGGGCCTTCGGGCCCCAACAGGTGGTCCTGGCCCACCACCTCGGCAAGCGTCTGCGGACGCAGGCGATCGGCCAGCGGCGACGGCTGCTGCGGCGTCAGCCCCGCGGCTTCGAAGAGGTCGGCCATCGGCTTAGGGCCCCGTCAGGGCGCCGGGGCCGACGTAGTGCACCCCCGCGTGCGGCCCCAGAGGCAAGTCGAGCGCAGCCCAGACCAGGGTCATACTGATCCCCGCGGCCATGAAGCAGAGCGCATAGGGCAGCATCAGCGCCAGCAGGGATCCCACGCCCACGCTCTTGTCCCACCGGCGACAGAAAGCCAGCACCAGCGGGAAGTACGACATCAGGGGCGTCATGATGTTGGTATAGCTGTCGCCCATACGGTAGGCCGCCGTCGTCATCTCGGGCGAGATGCCCAGCAGCATGAACATCGGCACCACCACTGGCGCCATCGCGCTCCACTTGGCGGACGCCGAGCCGATGAACAGGTCCAGCACCGACGAGAAGGCCTGCACGCTCACCAGCAACAGCGGTGCGGGCAGCGCCAAGGCCTTCAAGGCCTCGGCGCCGTTGATCGCCGCGATGGGCCCCAGCCGCGACCAGTTGAACATCGCCACGAAGTGCGCCGCGAAGAACACGAACACCACGTAGGGCGCGATCGCGCGCACGCCCCCGACCATCTGCTCAACGACGTCCGACGCCGTCCTGATCACGCCGGCGCCGCGCCCGAACGCGATCCCGCTCGCCATGAACAACAGCATGAAGCCCGCGATCAGCGCGCTGTAGAAGGGCTGGAGTTGGGCCGGACCGGTCTTCGACTCGTCGATCAGCGGCGTGTATCCGGGCCAAAGGGCCAGCGCCGCGAAAGCGGCCACCACCGCAAGCGCAGCAAAGCCGGCCCAGCGCAGCCCTCGCCGCTCTGCATCGGTGACAGCCGCGCGGGCCAGCTCCGCCTTCAGGTCTTCATCCGCATCCCCGCCCCAGGCGGCCATGCGCGGCTCGACGATGCGGTCGGTCACAAACCAGATGATCGGCGTGAACACGAACACCGCCGCCAGGATGAACCACCAGTTGCCGAGCGGGTTCATCACCCAGGCCGGGTCGATGATCCTGGCCGCCTCCTGGGTGAAGCCGAAGAGCAGAATATCGGTCTGCCCGGGTGTGATGTTACCGACGAAGCCGCCCGAGACCGCCGCGAAGGCCGCGGCGATGCCCACCATGGGGTGGCGCCCAACCGCCGCGTAGAGCAGCCCGGCCAGCGGGATGAACACCACGTAGGCCGCGTCCGACGCATGGTGGGACACCATGCCGATCAGCGCCACCGTGGGCGTAAGCAGCGCACGGGGCGCGTTGCGCAGGCTGCTGCGGATCAACGCGCTCAGCAGGCCGGTTCGCTCGGCGATCGCGGCGCCCAGCATGATGACCAGCACCTGCCCCAGCGGTGCGAAGCTCGACAGGGTCCGCGGCATCTCGGTGAGCAGCCTCGCCATGTTCTCCTCCGAGAACAGGGAATGGGCATGGAAGCTCAGGCGCCCATCCACGAGCACGCCGAACTGCGGCGCCTCGTCCCCGGGATAGGCCAAAGACGCCTGCCATCCCGCCGCTGCGCCCACCGCGGACAACACCATCAACGCCGCAATCAGCCAGACGAAGATGATCACCGGGTCGGGCAGCATGTTCCCGAGGCGCTCGACGGCGCCGAGAAACCCCTTCGCCGGGGCGGGCGCTGACTTTGGGTCGGCATTGTCCATGTCGTCCACCTAGCACGACCGCGCGCGATTGCCCCACCGCAGTGGCGACGGCCAGACCAGTTCCACTGACCCTGGCCGTCGTTTGCGCAGGCTTGAGGCGCAGCCTATCCGCGGAAGGTCGCCGTCACCTCGCGGCCATTGCGCAGGATCGTCACCTGCCAGGCGCGCTGGGGGGCCTGGACGGCGGCGGCGAGATCCCGGACGGCTTCGATCCTCTGGCCGTTCACCGCGCGGATGATGTCGCCGCGTTGCAGGCCGATGTTGCGCGCCAGGCCCGCGCCGTCGATCTGGGTCACCAGCACGCCCGGGCCGGCAAAGATATCCAGGCCCAGCTCGTCGGCCACCGCCGGCGAGAGATTGACCACGGTCGCGCCGTCGAACGGATGCCGGCCGGCCAGCTTGCGCTCGTCGCGGGCGGGCGTCGCGGGCGGCGGCTCGGCGCGGAGGGTCAGCGCCAAGTCGCGGTCTCCCCGGCGCACCGTCAGCGGGATGGTCTCGCCCGGCCGGCGGGTCTGGATCAGGTAGTTCAGCGCGGCGGCGTCCACCACCGGCCGTCCATCAGCCTGCAGCACCACGTCGCCCTGACGCAGGCCCGCCCGCGCGGCGGGACCGCCGGGGAAGAGGTCGGCGATCAGCGCGCCCTGCGGCCGGTCCAGGCCCAGGCTGCGGGCCGCCTCGGAATCGACGCTCTGGGTGCGGGCGCCCAGCCAGGGCCGCACGACCGCACGGCCGCCGCCCACGGCGGTTTCGACCGCGCGGCGCACGACGGGCGCCGGAATCGCAAAGCCGATCCCAGACGACGAGCCCGAGCGCGAGAGGATGAAGCTGTTCACGCCGATCAGCTCGCCGTCCATGTCGACCAGGGCGCCGCCCGAGTTGCCGGGATTGATGGCCGCGTCGGTCTGAATGTAGGCCAGCCCGCCCTCGCCGCCCGTGCGGTCCAGGGCCGAGATGATGCCGTTGGTCACCGTCTGGCCGACGTGGAAGGGATCGCCGATGGCCAGCACCAGGTCGCCCACCTGGGCGTCGCCGCTGTCGTCGATGGCCAGCATGGGCAGGCGCTCGCCGGCCGGCAGATCGATCTTCAGGATCGCCAGGTCCGTGCGCGCGTCGGCCAGAAGGATCCGGGCCGGAAACTCGCGGCGATCGGATAGGCCCACGATGATCTCCTGGCCACCCTCCACCACGTGGTTGTTGGTCACGATGACGCCGTCGGCGCGCACGATCACGCCCGAGCCGAGCGAGGCCGACACCCGCGCCTGCGGCACGCCCAGGCCGAAGAGCGACCAGAATGGGTCCACCTGCTGGCGCACCACACGCTTGGCCGAGATGTTGACGACGGCCGGGGCGGTCCGCTGCACGACCGGCGCGAACGACATCTTCATGGCCATGGCGCTGGACGGCGTCGCACGGCTGGTCTCGGCGAAGGTGGATTGCTGGGCCTGCGCGTGGCCGGCCACGGCGATGAGGCAAGCGATGGTGAGGACGCGGACGGCGCGCATGAATTCTCCGGTTCAGGACCGAGCGCACGCTACACCGGTTTCCGGCGCAATCATGGCGAAGGCGCCGGTCGGTGACGTTACTCCGCCGGCGCCGCGGCCGGCGTCGACTGGCGCGCGGCGGCGAACGCCAGCACGAAGGCTGCGAGCAGCAGGCTTCCCGCCAGCCAGATGGCCAGGCCTTCCGGGTGCTGGCCTCGCAGCGACCACGCGTAGACCAGTCCGAACAGCGCCGGGCCCATCATGGCGGCGATGCCGTTCAGGCTCTGCGTCGCGCCCTGCAGCTGACCCTGCTCGTGCGGCTCGACCTTGCGGGTCATCAGCCCTTGCAGGCCGGGCATGATGAAGCCCGACAGCGCGAACAGCGGCGTGCCCAGCAGATAGGCCCAGCCGACCGGAGCCCAACCGTACCAGAAGAAGCCCCCGGCCCCGGCCAGCAACCCGATCAGCAGCGTCCGGCGCTCGCCCAGCCGCTTCACGGTGGCGCCCACCAGCACCATCTGCACCACGATGCCCAGGGCGCCGGTCAGGAAGAACATCACGCCCTGGAACTGGATCGACCAGCCGTAGCGATGGGCGGTGTACAGGACGAAGATCGTCGGCAGCACGATGTGGGCGAACTGGAACAGGAAGCCCACGCCCGCCAGCGGCAGCAGGCCCAGGCGCGAGCGCAGCAGGCGCAGCGACCCCAGCGGATTGGCGCGTTTCCAGTCATAGGCCTTGGCCCGCCGCTCGGGCGGCAGCGACTCAGGCAGCACGAAGAGGCCGTACAGGAAGTTGACGAAGGTCAGCGCCGCCGCCGCCAGGAAGGGCAGCCGCAGGTCGTCGCCGCCCAACAGGCCGCCGAGAACCGGTCCGATCAGGAAGCCGAACGAAAAGGCCGAGCCCATCCAGCCGAACACCTTGGCTCGATCCTGCGGCGCGGTGACGTCGGCCAGATAGGCGTTGGCGGTCGAGAAACTGGCCGCCGTCGCCCCGTTCAAGAGGCGCCCCAGCAAGAGCCACCACAGCGTCGGCGCAAACGCCATGAACAGGAAATCGACCCCCAGCCCCAGCAGCGACAGCAACAGCACCGGCCGGCGGCCGAACCGATCCGAGAGCATGCCCAGCAGGGGACCGCAGAAGAACTGCATGATCCCCCACGAAGTGGCGAAGACCACGTTCCACTCCGACGCCGCGGCGGTGTCGCCCCCCGCCAGCGCCTTGATCAGGTTGGGAAGGATCGGGATCATGATGCCGAACGACACCGAGTTCATCACCGCCAGCGCGAAGATGAAGCCGAAGCTGGCGCGGCGGCCGGCGGCTGCTGTCGTCGGATCACTCACGGGGCAGGCGCTCCAGTCGGAATCTCATGGCGTGACCGTATCGCGGATCGCGCGCAGTTGCGCCTGCCAGTACTCGGCGAGTTTGGTGAGCAGCAGGGCGTTGGGGAAGCCATGGCGGGCGGCGCTGTCGGCGGGCGCCTGGTGGAAGCCGCGGTGCTCGACGCTGACCCGCGTCTCGTCGCCGACGGCCTCGAACGACACCTCGACCTCGGTGTGCATGTCCGGCGGGAAGTTCGCCTGGCGCCAGGACAACACCAGCCGCCCGGGCGGCTCCCAGATCAGCACCCGGCCGATCTCGAACACCTTGCCGTTGGCCAGCGTCTCGGTGAAGCGCCCGCCCTCGCCCGGCTCGATCGCCATCACGCCCGGCGCACGCGGGGTGGTCTGGAACAGCGCGCTGGGCCGCCACCAGGCGCCGATCTCCTGCGTGAACACCTCGAACGCCCTCTGGGGAGAGGCCTTCACGCGCAGCGCCACATAGACCTTGGACGTCATGCGCCCTTCTCGATGTGGGCCTTGAACGCGAGCAGCTGGGCGCTCCACAGCCGTTCGCTCTCTTCCAGCCAGCGCAGCAGGTGGACCATTGGTTCGGGCCTCAGGGCATAGATTCGGACGCGTGCGTCGAACTCGGGATGGCTCTCCTCGACCAGTCCGCTGGCCCGCAGGGTCCGCAGATGGCGGCTCATCGCCGGCGCCGAGATCTCCAGCTCCCGCGCCAGCTCGCCCGCCGCGCGCGGACGCTCCGCCAGCAGGTCGACGACGCGACGGCGGTGCGGATCGGCCAGGGCGGCCAGGGTCTGGTCCAGAGCTACGGCAGCGGCCATCACAGCGGCCTGTGGGTCGTACCGGGCCCATAGGTGATGGCGATGAAGCGGCTGGGCTGCGGGACCAGCGCCCGGTGCCAGACCCCCTTCGGCACGATGCAGGTGGCGCCCGGCGCCATCTCCACCCGCCGCTCCCCGCCCGGCTCGTCCAGGATCAGGGTCATGCCGCCGTCGATCAGCACCAGCGCCTCGTCGCCGCCGGGGTGCATCTCCCAATTCGGCCAGTCGGTTTCGCTGACATAGGCCGAGACCAGCGTGTCGAGCGCGCCGGGGTTGGTGTCGACGGTCTCCCAGAAGCCCTCGACGGCGTGGACGTTCAGGCCGCCCCTGCCGTCCAGGGTGAGGTAGGTGTGTTCCAGATCGAGCCGCGGCATCAAATCCAGCCCGTGATCTTCAGGCCGCTGACGACCTCGGCCTCCTCGCGCGTCACCGCCTGGACGTTCTGGGCCACGGTCCAGATGTGGCCCTCGGGGTCGCGGGCGCGGTAGGTTCGGTCGCCATAGAACTGGGTCGCCGGCTCCATCAGGATCTCGAAGCCCGCGGAGCGCGCGCGGGCGCAGTGGGCGTCCACGTCGCTGTCGATCTGGATGTGGACGGTCTGGGTGTTCTTACCGCCGAGCGACGACGGGCTCTTGTGGTCCTCGGACCATTCGTGGCCGATCATGATGGCGGCGTTTCCGAACCGCATTTCCGAGTGAACCAGGGCTCCCTGGTCGTCCTCGATCAACATGGCCAGCTCGAAGCCGAACGCTGCCTCCAGGAACGTCAGGGCCGCTTTGGGGTCGCGGTAACAGACTGCCGACATCAGCGGCGCACGCCAATCGCTCACGGGCGGCTCCCTTCTTTATTTCTGCAATATTTAACGCATATCGCAATTATCTCGTCAAGGCGTCCGCGACCTGCCGGAGGTCGCCGTCGTTCTCCTCCGGGGCGACGCCCAGCAGCTTCGCCAGCATCGGATAGACGCTGACGTTGTCGAACGGCGCCAACATCACGCCCGTCCGGATGCCCGGCCCATTCGCCACGAAGATCGCCGCCATCGCCGGGCTGTCGGGATCGAACCCATGGGCGCCGCGCTCGGGCTTCGACGGCTTGTAGTCCCGCGTGCTCAGTCGCCACCCTGTCTCCGGCAGGCAGACGTAGGGCGCGACGCGCGGATTCTTGCCGTAGTGGAAGCGCGCCGGAATCTCGGCCTTGCGCCAGCACTGGAAGTGCTCATGCGGCCGGATGAGCGCGCGGTCGAGCTCAGCCTCGCGGCCCTTCTCCGGGTAGAGGGTCACAAACGCCCCGCCCGCGAGCACCCGGAAAGCCTCCCGTGGCGCGACGTCGTCGAGGAACACCTCGCGCGCCGTAGACATCGGCGCCATCCCGTGATCCGCCACCACGATGACGTTCGCGACGATCCCCCTCGCCTTCAGACCGGCCGTCAGCCGTCCCAACGCGCCATCCACGCGGGCGACCGCGGCATTGAGCTCGGCGCTGTCGGGGCCGTAGTCGTGGCCGGCGGTGTCCACGTCGTCAAAGTACAGCGCCACCAGCCCCGGCCGTTGCGCCCTCGGCAGGTCGAGCCACCCTAGCACCTGGTCAACGCGGGCCTCGGGCGGGACCGATTGATCGAAACGCCGCCAGTAGCTGGGCCGCACGCCGCGCACCGCCGCCTCTGATCCCGGCCAGAACTGGGCGCCCGCCACGATCCCCGCCCGCTCGGCCGTCACCCATATCGGCTCGCCCTGATCCCACCAGCGCGCGTCCTGCACCGCCGGCACGTTCGACATCCTGAACGTGACGCCGGGAATCTCCGGGTCCTCAATGTTGTTCTCCACGATCCCATGCCGGTCGGGCCGCAGCCCCGTGACCAGGGTGTAGTGGTTGGGGAAGGTCTTCGAGGGAAACGACGGCCGCATCATGCCGCGCGCGCCGGTCTTCGCCAGCTGGGCAAGGACAGGCGAGCCGCCGCGGTCCAGGTAGTCGGCGCGGTAGCCGTCGATGGAGATCAGGATCACGAGCGGCCGGCTGGCCGGCCGCGGCGCCGACGTGGCGCAGGCCGTGAGCAACAGGGCGAAGAGCAGGATCAAGCAGCGACGCATGCCGCCACCCTACCGTCGCCGTGCGACAGCTTCACCGGGGGGAGACGTCTCACGGCCCTAATGCAAAGAGCCCCGGAAGCGGCGCTTCCGGGGCTCTTCAGAACCTTGGTGTCAGATCGGACTATTCGTCCGAGCCGAACATGCCTTCCGCGGTAGGGCCCGAGTCCTTGCCCTTTTCGGCTGGATCGCGGTCGACGAATTCGATCACCGCCATCGCGGCGTTGTCGCCGTGACGGTAGCCGGCCTTCAGGACGCGGATGTAGCCGCCGTTGCGGGTGGCGTAGCGCGGGCCCAGCACGCCGAACAGCTTGCCGACCTGCTCGACGTCGCGGACCTGGCTGATTGCCTGACGGCGGGCGTGCAGGTCGCCGCGCTTGGCCAGGGTCACCAGCTTCTCGACGAAGGGACGCAGTTCCTTCGCCTTCGGCAGCGTCGTGACGATCTGCTCGTGCTTGATCAGGCTGGCGGACATGTTGGCGAACATGGCCGTGCGGTGGGCGCTGGTGCGCCCCAGTTTGCGGTGGGCTTTGCCGTGACGCATCTCGTATCTCCCGGGTCACCTGGACCCACCGGACGCTCCCGATCTCCTGGAAGCCGTCCTGCCTAACCAAGTCCCAGCCCGTCCCCGCCTGGGTCACTGCGAAGCGCCGGGGCCCTCCACCGCGGTTGCGGCTTCAACGGGCCCAGACCGCCTCCCGAAGGAGGCAGCCCGGAATTGGCGCGTGGAGCACATGCTCCTTGTTTCAGATCCAGGACCCGCCAGGCGAATCCCGGGGCGTCCTACATCTGGTCTTCGAACTTCTTCGCGAGCTCTTCGATGTTCTCGGGCGGCCAGTTCGGCACGTCCATGCCGAGGTGGAGCCCCATCCCGGCCAGAACTTCCTTGATCTCGTTCAGCGACTTGCGGCCGAAGTTCGGGGTGCGGAGCATCTCCGCCTCGGTCTTCTGGATCAGGTCGCCGATGTAGACGATGTTGTCGTTCTTCAGGCAGTTGGCCGAACGGACGGAGAGCTCGAGCTCGTCCACCTTCTTCAGCAGCGCCGGGTTGAACGGCAGTTCCGGCTTGGCCTCGCCTTCGACCTTCTTCTTCGGCTCTTCGAAGGTGATGAAGATCTGCAGCTGGTCCTGGAGGATGCGCGCGGCGTAGGCCACGGCGTCAACAGGGCTGATGGCGCTGTTGGTTTCCACTTCCATGATCAGCTTGTCGTAGTCGAGCGACTGACCCTGGCGGGTGGGCTCGACGCGGAACGCGACGCGCTTGACCGGCGAGTAGAGGGCGTCGACGGCGATCAGGCCGATCGGGGCGTCCTCGGGACGGTTCATCTCGGCGGCGACATAGCCCTTGCCGGTCTGGACCGTGAATTCCATGCGCACGTTGGCGCCCTCGTCCAGCGTGCACAGCACGTGGTCGGGGTTCAGGATCTCGATGTCCGACGGGGCTTCGATCTGGCCGGCGGTCACCGGGCCAGGGCCGGTGGCGCGGAGCGTCATGCGCTTCGGGCCTTCGGCGTGCATGCGCAGCGCGAGCGCCTTGATGTTGAGGACGATGTCGACAACGTCTTCGCGCACGCCTTCCAGCGAGGAGAACTCGTGGACGACGCCGTCGATCTGCACCGCGGTCACCGCCGCGCCTTGCAGAGAGGAGAGAAGCACGCGACGCAGGCTGTTGCCCAGGGTCACGCCGAACCCGCGTTCGAGCGGCTCAGCCACCAGACGCGCCTTGCGGCTGGCGTCGGCGCCGGTCTCGATTTGCGGCTTCTCGGGACGGATTAGTTCATTCCAGTTTCGTTCGATCACGTGTGTCCCTCGAAAACGCAGGATCGCCGGCCGTAAATCCACGGCCGGCGTCAGGGAATTGTAGCTCTAACGGCTAGACGCGCCGGCGCTTGGGCGGGCGGCAGCCGTTGTGCGGGATGGGGGTCACATCCCGGATGGTGGTGATCGTCATACCGACCGCCTGCAGGGCGCGGAGCGCGGACTCACGACCCGAGCCGGGGCCCGAGACGTTGACTTCCAGCGTACGCACGCCGTGTTCGGCGGCTTTACGGCCGGCGTCTTCCGCCGCCATCTGAGCGGCGTAGGGCGTCGACTTACGCGAACCCTTGAAGCCCATCAGACCCGCGCTCGACCAGGAGATCGTGTTCCCCTGCGCGTCGGTGATGGTAATCATCGTGTTGTTGAACGAGGCGTTCACGTGCGCCACGCCCGAAGTAATGTTCTTACGCTCGCGACGTTTGACGCGCGCCGGTTCCTTGGCCATCGACTAGCTCTCTTACTTCTTCTTGCCGGCGATCGGCTTGGCCGGGCCCTTGCGGGTGCGGGCGTTGGTGTGCGTGCGCTGGCCGCGGACCGGCAGCCCCTTGCGGTGACGCAGGCCGCGATAGCAGGCCAGGTCCATCAGGCGCTTGATGTTGACCGCGGTCTCGCGACGCAGGTCGCCTTCGACCAGATAGTCGCGGTCGATCGTCTCGCGGATCTGCAGCACTTCCTGGTCGGTCAGCTGGTTGACGCGACGCGCGTCCTCGATGCCGACCTTCTTGACGATCTCGGCGGCCTTCGCCTGCCCGATGCCATGGATGTACTGCAGCGCGATGATCACGCGCTTGTTGGTGGGGATGTTGACGCCAGCGATACGGGCCACGTGAGGTATTCTCCTAGGATCACACGACAGAAGCACAGAAGGCGCCCCGGCCCCTCACTGCCATAGGCATAGGCCGGCGCGTCTTTCGCGCTCTTTCGCGGAAGCGCTTCGTTATATGGATCGCTATACCCGCGTCAATGCCGGAAACGCGGAAATGTGAACGAATTGCTGCGCGCGGAAGGGATGAACACATCCGCGCGAGACATTGGGATCGCCGAGCGAGGCCAGCGATGGCGAAAGGAAAGCACGGTCGAGCCCTCTGCGCAACGGACCGCGCACCCCGGGACGCTTAGACGCCCCTCCCCTGCCTGGGAATCAGGCGCTACCGCTTCGCGTCGAGCGCCTGGTCGATGCCGGCGGCCACGACGTCGATCGCGCCCATGCCGTCCACTTCCACCAGCTTGCCCTGGCCCTCGTAGTACGGGAGCAGCGGGGCGGTCTGGGTGTTGTAGGCGTTCAGCCGGATCACGAAGCTTTCCGGGTTGTCGTCCGGGCGGCCCGACTCGGCGAAGCGGCCGGCGATGCGCTTCTTCAACGCTTCGTCGTCGACCTTGAGGCGCAGGACCAGGTCGATCTGGCGGCCGCGACCGGCCAGCATTTTGTCCAGGGCCTCCGCCTGCGGGATCGTGCGCGGGAAGCCGTCGAAGATAGCGCCCCCCGACGCCTCGGCCTCGGGCAGGCGGCTCTCGATCAGCTCGATGACGATCTCGTCCGAGACCAGCTCGCCGCGCTGCATGATGCCTTCGACGCGCTTGCCCAGCTCGGAGCCCGACGCGATCGCGGCGCGCAACATGTCGCCGGTCGACAGCTGGACCATGTTTCGGGTCTCGACCAGGCGCTTGGCCTGGGTGCCCTTGCCCGCCGCCGGCGGTCCGAACAGAATCAGATTCATCGCAGGTCCCCTTACGCGGCGCTCTTTGTTGGCGCCGTCCCCCCAGGTCAGCCGAGCAGGCGGCTAGCGCCGACCGCCCCGCAGCTTCGACTTCTTGATCAGCC
The DNA here is from genome assembly GCF_965284355.1 of Phenylobacterium sp. Taxonomy (NCBI): domain Bacteria; kingdom Pseudomonadati; phylum Pseudomonadota; class Alphaproteobacteria; order Caulobacterales; family Caulobacteraceae; genus Phenylobacterium; species Phenylobacterium sp. Next base: position 672,058 of record NZ_OZ260078.1, read on the forward strand.
CTTCGTACTGGTGCGCCAGCAGGTGCGACTGGATCTGGGCCACCGTGTCCATGGTGACGCTGACCACGATCAGCAGCGACGTGCCGCCCATGTAGAACTGCGTCCCGGTGAAGCGCATCAGGCCTTCGGGCAGCAGGCACACCAGAGCGATGTAGCCGGCGCCGATCACCGTCAGGCGGGTCAGCACGAAGTCCAGGTACTCGGCCGTCCGCTTGCCCGGGCGGATGCCCGGCAGGAAGCCGCCGTACTTGCGCAGGTTTTCCGCGGTGTCCTCGGGGTTGAACACGACCGAGGTGTAGAAGAAGCAGAAGAAGACGATCAGGCCGCCGTACAGCAGCATGAACAGCGGCTGGCCGTGCTGGAGCTGGCCGGTGGCGTAGGGCAGCCACGACAGCCAGTCCGGCAGATCCGCCGTCGCGAACGCCGCCATGGCCGTGGCCGGCAGCAGCAGCAGCGAGCTGGCGAAGATCGGCGGGATCACCCCCGAGGTGTTGATCTTCAGCGGCAGGAACGAGGTGTCGCCGCCGAACATGCGGTTACCCACCTGGCGCTTGGGATACTGCACCAGCAGACGGCGCTGCGAGCGCTCCATGAACACGATGGCGACGGTCACGCCCACCACCAGCAGGATGATCAGGATCAGGGTGCCGGCGTTCATCGACCCGACGCGCGCCTGCTCGAACATCTGCAGCAGCGACTGCGGCAGCACCGCCACGATGCCGGCGAAGATCAGCAGCGAAATGCCGTTGCCCACGCCACGGCTGGTGATCTGCTCGCCCAGCCACATCAGGAACATGGTGCCGCCGGTCAGCGTCACGACGGTCGAGATGACGAAGAAGACGGGATTGATGTCGATGAGGTTCGGGGTCTGAACCATGCCGGTCGCGATGAAGAACGACTGCACGATGGCCAGGGCCACGGTCAGGTAGCGGGTATACTGGTTGAGCGTTTTGCGCCCCGCCTCGCCGCCTTCCTTCCGCAGCTTCTCCCACGGCGGATACACCGTCCCCAGGAGCTGCACGATGATCGACGCCGAGATGTACGGCATCACGTTCAGGGCGAAGACGGCCATCCGCTCGACGGCGCCGCCCGAGAACATGTTGAACATGCCCAGAATGCCGCCGGCCTGGCTCTGGAAAGCGGCCTGGAACTGGGCGGCGTCGATCCCCGGGATCGGGATGTAGGTGCCCAGGCGATAGACGATCAGCGCCCAGAGCGTGAACCAGATGCGCTTGTGAAGCTCCGTCGCCTTCGAGAAGGCTTCGAAGTTCATGTTTGCGGCGAGCTGTTCTGCGGCCGAAGCCATTCAGCAAATCCCCTGACTCGTAGTCGTGCTCAGATAGGACGCGCCGCCCCCAGAAGCGAGAGCGGCTGCGTCACAGTCCGCGCTTTAAGCCTCGGCGGCGGCAGCTTCCGGCTTGGTCGTCGTCAGGGAGCCGCCGGCCTTTTCCACGGCCGCGCGGGCCGAGGCGGTGGCGGCGTAGACGGTCAGGTTGAGCTTGGTCTTCAGCTCGCCCTCGCCCAGCAGCTTCACGCCGTCCTTCACGCGGCGGATGACGCCGGCCTTGATCAGCGCTTCAGCATCGATGGCTCCCTTGGCGTCGAGCTTGCCGGCGGCGACCGCCTGCTCGATGCGCCACAGGTTCACCTCGGCGAAGTCCTTCTTGTTGCGCGAATTGAAGCCGCGCTTCGGCATGCGCATGTGCAGCGGCATCTGGCCGCCTTCAAAGCCGTAGATCGACACGCCCGAGCGCGCCTTCTGGCCCTTCACGCCGCGACCGGCGGTCTTGCCCTTGCCCGAGCCCGGGCCGCGGCCGACGCGCATGCGCCCCTTGGTGGAGCCTTCGCGCGGGCTGAGTTCGTTGAGCTTCGTCATATGTGCCTCTCCTTGGAGATCTGGCGCCGGAGGAAACCTCCGACTCGGCGTGGATGTGGTCGGCGCTAGAAACGCCGATGGGCGAGGCTCGCGCCTCGCCCTGCAGTTTCGTGCCTATGGCACGAAGCCGATGGCTATTCCACCACCTCAACGAGGTGATGGACCTTGGCGATCATGCCGCGCACCGAGGGGGTGTCCTCGAGCTCGGAGACGCGACCCACACGGTTGAGGCCCAGGCCCACGAGCGTGGCGCGCTGGTCGCTCTTGCGGCGGATCGGGCTGGCGGTCTGGCGAACTTTGACTTTGGCCATGTGCTTAACCTTCCGCATCCGCGGCCGCGGCCTGAGCCGAGGCGCCGTCGGCGCGGCGGCCGATCACGTCCGAGACCTTCTTGCCGCGCTTGGCCGCAACCTGGCGGGGCGAGGACTGGGCCTTCAGCGCTTCGAACGTCGCGCGCACCATGTTGTAGGGGTTGGACGAGCCGACCGACTTGCCGACGACGTCCTGGACACCCAGGGTCTCGAGCACCGCACGCATCGGGCCGCCGGCGATGACGCCGGTGCCGGGAGGCGCCGCGCGCACCATCACCTTGCCCGCGCCCCAGCGGCCGTTGCCGTCGTGGTGCAGGGTGCGGGATTCGCGCAGCGGAACGCGGATCATCGACTTCTTGGCTTCTTCGGTCGCCTTGCGGATGGCTTCCGGCACTTCACGCGCCTTGCCATGACCGAAGCCCACGCGGCCCTTCTGATCACCGACCACCATCAGGGCGGCGAACGAGAAGCGACGGCCACCCTTTACGGTGGCGGCGACGCGGTTGATGTGCACCAGCTTCTCGACGATTTCGCTGTCGCGCTCTTCTTCGTTCGAGCGGTTGCGACGATCGCCACGCTGTTCGTCTCTGCGAGCCATGATCGTTCCTTAGAAATCCAGGCCGGCTTCGCGCGCGGCGTCGGCCAGGGCTTTCACCCGGCCATGGTACAGGTAGCCACCGCGGTCGAACACGACCGCCTTGACGCCCTTTTCGATCGCGCGCTGGGCCACGAGAGCGCCCACCTTGGCGGCGGCGTCCTTGTCCGAGCCCTTGGCCTTCTTCTCGCCTTCCAGCGAGGAGGCCGCGGCCAGGGTCACGCCGTTCTCATCATCGATGACCTGGGCGTAGATGTTCTTGGCCGAGCGGAAGATCGACAGGCGCGGACGACCGTTGGCCACCTTCTTGAGGTGGTTGCGGACGCGACGCGCGCGGCGAAGGGTGGAGTCACGGGGAGAAAGGGCCATGGCTTACTTCTTCTTGCCTTCCTTGCGCCGGACCGTCTCGCCCTGATAGCGCACGCCCTTGCCCTTGTAGGGCTCCGGCGGACGGATGCGGCGGATCCGGGCGGCGATTTCACCGACCATCTGCTTGTCGATGCCCGAGATCTTGATCTCGGTCTGCTTCGGCACGGCGAACGTGATGCCCGACGGCGGCGGGATGTCCACGTCGTGGCTGAAGCCCAGCTGCATGGAGAGCGCCTGGCCCTTCATCGCCGCGCGATAGCCGACGCCGACCAGTTCGAGGGTCTGCTCATAGCCCTGGGTCACGCCCTGGACCATGTTGGCGACCAGCGTCCGGGAAAGACCCCACATCGCTTGCGCGCGCTGGGTTTCCTGGCGCTTGGCGAGCGTGAGCTCTCCGCCTTCCTGCTTGACCTCGATCTCTTCGGCCACGGTCCAGGCGAGCTGACCCTTGGGGCCCTTCACCGTGACCGTCTGGCCTTCGATGGTCACCGTAACCCCACTGGGGATGGCGACCGCCTTCTTTCCGATGCGCGACATCTTAGTAGACCCGGCAGAGGACTTCGCCGCCCACGTTGGCCTCACGGGCCGCGGTGTCCGACATGACGCCCTTGGGCGTCGACAGGATCGAGATCCCGAGGCCGTTCTTCACGGGCTTCAGGTCCTTGATCGACGAATAGACGCGACGGCCCGGCTTGGAGACGCGGCTGATCTCGACGATGACGGGAGCGCCGTCAAAGTACTTCAGCTCGATCTCGAACTCGGGGAAGGCGCCGGGCTTTTCCACCAGGTGGTAGCCGCGGATGTAGCCTTCATCGAGAAGCACATCCAGCAGACGGGCGCGCATCTTGGATGCAGGCGCCATCAGCTTGGACCGGCCGCGCATGGCGGCGTTTTTGATACGGGCGATCAGATCGCCGATGGGGTCGTTGACCATGAGATCCCCCTTACCAGCTCGACTTGACGAGACCGGGGATCAGGCCTGCGGACCCGAGGTCGCGCAGAGAGATCCGGCTCATCTTCAGCTTGCGGTAGTAGCCGCGCGGACGGCCCGTGACTTCGCACCGGTTACGGATGCGGACCGGGGACGAGTTGCGCGGCAGCTCAGCCAGCTTCAGGCGGGCGTCGAAACGCTCCTCCAGCGGCAGGCTTTCGTCATTGGCGATCGCCTTCAGCGCGACGCGCTTGGCGGCGTGCTGCTTGACGAGCTTCTTGACTCGTTCGTTGCGGTTGACAGCGCTTTTCTTGGCCATGTGTCTGTTCCTTCCCGCCGCTTAAGCTTGCGCTTGGACGAACGGGAACTGGAATTCCCGAAGAAGCTCACGCGCTTCGTCGTCGGTCTTCGCAGTCGTGGTGACGATGATGTCCATGCCCCAGATCTGGTCGATCTGGTCGTAGTTGATCTCCGGGAACACGATGTGCTCCTTCAGACCCATGGCGTAGTTGCCGCGGCCGTCGAAGGACGTGGGCTTCAGGCCCCGGAAGTCCTTCACGCGCGGCAGCGCGATGGTGATCAGACGGTCGAGGAACTCGTACATCTGATCCTTGCGCAGGGTGACCTTGCAGCCGACCGTCATGCCTTCGCGCAGCTTGAAGCCGGCGATCGACGTGCGGGCCTTCGTGGCCACCGGCTTCTGCCCGGCGATCTTCGCCAGGTCAGCCATCGCCGAGTTGATCTTCTTGGAGTCGGCGACAGCTTCGCCCACGCCCATGTTGATCACGATCTTCTCGAGCTTCGGGATCTGCATCTCGTTGGTGTAGCCGAACTTTTCCTTCAGCTTCCCACGGATGCGCGAGCGGTACTCAGACTTGAGCCGCGGTTCGTAAGCTTGATCAGCCATTGATCACCTCGCCCGTCGTCTTGGCGATACGGACCTTCTTGTCGCCCTCGATCTTGAAACCGACGCGGGTCGGATTGCCCTTCGAGTCGACGATGGCCACGTTCGACAGGTGGATCGACGCTTCCTTGTTCTTGATGCCGCCTTGCGGGTCGAGCTGGGTCGGGCGGGTGTGGCGCTGAACCATGTTCAGGCCTTCCACGACGACGCGTTCGTCCTTGGGCAGAACCTTCAGGACGGCTCCTTGACGGCCCTTGTCCTTCCCGGCGAGGACCACGACGCGGTCCCCCTTCTTGATCTTCGCGGCCATCACAGCACCTCGGGCGCGAGCGAAATGATCTTCATGTGGTTCTTCGCGCGCAGTTCGCGGGGAACCGGGCCAAAGATCCGCGTGCCGATCGGCTCGGATTGCTTGTTCACGATCACCGCCGCGTTCTTGTCGAAGCGGATGACCGAACCGTCCTTGCGCTTAATGGCCTGGCTGGTCCGAACGACGATGGCTTGCAGCACATCGCCCTTCTTCACCCGGCCGCGCGGGATCGCTTCCTTGACGGAGACGACGATCTTGTCACCGACGCTGGCGTAACGACGCTTCGCGCCGCCCAGCACCTTGATGCACATGACCCGGCGGGCGCCGGAATTGTCGGCGACGTCCAGGTTAGTTTGCATCTGGATCATTGTTTTCGATCCTTACGCTTGGGCCGCGCCGCCGGCAGGCAGCACTTCCCAGGTTTTCGTCTTCGACTTCGGCGCGCATTCGATAATGCGGACGATCTCGCCAGCCTTGCAGGCGTTGGCTTCGTCGTGGGCGTGGTACTTCTTCGACCGGCGGACGGTCTTCTTCAGCACCGGGTGCAGGAAGGTCCGTTCGACCTTCACCACGACCGTCTTGTCGCCCTTGTCGGAGACGACAACGCCTTCGAGAATTCGCTTCGGCATCTGTCTATGCTCCTCAGGCCTGGGCCTGCTTCGCGCGCAGAACGGTCTTGATGCGCGCGATATCCTTGCGCACCGCGTCCACGCGATGGGTCTTCTCGATCTGGCCGGTCGCCTTCTGGAAGCGCAGGTTGAACTGCTCCTTCTTCAGCGAGACGAGCTGCTCGGCCAGTTGATCGGGGGTCAGGCCCCGGACGTCTTCGATCTTCATCAGGCGTGCTCCACCGGCGCGTCGATGCGGGTCACGATGCGCGTCTTGACCGGAAGCTTCGCCGCGCCGAGGCGCAGGGCTTCACGGGCGACATCGTCCGGCACGCCGTCGATTTCGAACATGATCCGGCCGGGATGCACGCGGGCGGCCCAGAACTCGACCGAGCCCTTGCCCTTACCCATCCGCACTTCGGCCGGCTTACCGGTGACCGGAACGTCGGGGTAGATCCGGATCCACACCCGGCCCTGACGCTTCATCTGACGCGTGATCGCGCGGCGGGCCGCCTCGATCTGACGCGCGGTGATCCGCTCAGGCTCGACCGACTTCAGGCCATACGAGCCGAAGTTCAGCGTGAAGCCGCCCTTCGCCAGGCCGTGGATGCGGCCCTTGAACTGCTTGCGGTACTTGGTTTTCTTCGGAGACAGCATCTCTTCGGATCCTTAGGCGTTCGCCGGTTCGCGGCGATCGCGACGGGGGCCGCGGTCCGGACGGTCGCGGTCACGACCGCCACCCTCACCTGCCGGGCCGCTTTCGCTGGCGAGGCGCTTGTCGAGGGCCATCGGGTCGTGGTCGAGGACCTCGCCCTTGAAGACCCAGACCTTCACGCCAATGATGCCGTACGTGGTCTTCGCCTCGGTGATGCCGTAGTCGATATCGGCCCGGAGGGTGTGACGCGGCACGCGGCCTTCCTGATAGGACTCGGCCCGGGCGATTTCCGCGCCGCCGAGACGACCCGAAACCTCGATGCGCATGCCCTTGGCGCCCAGACGCATGCCGCTCTGCAGCGACCGCTTCATGGCGCGGCGGAACGCGACCCGGCGCTCAAGCTGCTGGGCGATATTCTCGGCCACCAGCTGGGCGTCGGTTTCCGGCTTGCGGATTTCGACGATGTTCAGGTGGATCTCGCCGTCCGTCATGGCGGCGATGTCCTTGCGCAGCTTGTCGATGTCCGCGCCCTTCTTGCCGATGATCACGCCGGGGCGCGCGGCATAGATGGTGATGCGGCACTTCTTGTGCGGACGCTCGATGATGATCCGCGAGACGCCGGCCTGGTACAGGCGCTTCTTCAGCTGACGGCGCACCTTGATGTCTTCGTGCAGCAGACGGCCGTACTCGGCGCCGTCGGCGAACCAACGGCTGTCCCAGGTGCGGTTGATGCCGAGGCGAAGCCCGACCGGATTGACTTTGTGACCCATCAGGCGGCCTCACCCACTTCGCGGACCACGATGGTGATCTCGCTGAACGGCTTCTCGACACGCGACGCACGACCGCGGGCGCGGGCGTGGAAGCGCTTCATCACGAGGTTCTTGCCAACGTAGGCCTCGGCGACGACCAGCGAGTCGATGTCGAGGTTGTGGTTGTTCTCGGCGTTGGAGATCGCCGAGTAGAGCGCCTTGCGCACGTCGTTGGCGATGCGCTTGGAGCTGAACTCGAGCTCGTTGAGGGCGCGTTGCACCTTCAGGCCACGGATGGACTGAGCGACGAGGTTCAGCTTGCGGGGGCTGATGCGGATCGTCCGCACCTTGGCCACCGCTTCGGCCTCCGTATACCGGCGAGCCTTGGCTTGCTTGCTCATCTTACTTCCTCTTGGCCTTCTTGTCGGCCGCGTGACCGGGGAAGAAGCGGGTGGGCGCGAACTCGCCCAGCTTCATGCCGACCATGTCTTCCGAGATGAGCACAGGGACGTGCTTCTGGCCGTTGTGCACGCCGAACGTCAGGCCCACGAACTGGGGCATGATGGTCGAGCGGCGCGACCAGGTCTTGATCACGTCCTTGCGGCCAGAGGCTTGCAGCCCTTCGGCCTTCTTCAGCAGATACCCGTCGACGAACGGGCCTTTCCAGACGGAACGGGTCATGGCTTAGCGAGCCTTCCGAGCGTGACGCGAGCGGATGATGAACTTATCCGTCGCCTTGTTCTTGCGGGTCTTGCGGCCCTTCGTGGGCTTGCCCCAGGGCGTGACCGGGTGACGGCCGCCCGAGGTGCGGCCTTCGCCGCCGCCGTGCGGGTGGTCGATCGGGTTCATGGCGACACCGCGGACGTGCGGGCGGCGGCCTTTGTGACGGGCGCGACCGGCCTTGCCGAGGTTCTCGTTCATGTGGTCCGGGTTCGACACCGCACCGACCGTGGCCATGCAGCCGTCCGGCACCATGCGCAGCTCGCCCGAATTCAGGCGGATCTGGGCATAACCGGCGTCACGGCCGACCAGCTGGGCGTACGCGCCGGCCGAGCGGGCGATCTGGCCGCCCTTGGCCGGCTTCATCTCCACGTTGTGGATGATGGTGCCGATCGGCATGCCGCGGAGCGGCATGGCGTTGCCCGGCTTCACGTCGGCCTTCTCGGAGGCGACGATAGTGTCACCGGCCTTGAGGCGCTGCGGAGCCAGGATGTAGCTGAGCTCGCCGTCGGCGTACTTCACCAGCGCGATGAAGGCCGAGCGGTTCGGGTCGTATTCCATGCGCTCGACGGTCGCGGGAACGTCGAACTTGCGGCGCTTGAAATCGACCACGCGGTAGAGGCGCTTGGCGCCGCCGCCACGGAAACGAACGGCGACGCGGCCATTGCCGCCACGACCACCCGACTTGGTCAGACCCTCGACGAGGGTCTTCTCCGGGCGGCCCTTGTGGAGCTCGGACTTGTCAACCAGGACCAGCTGACGGCGGCCCGGCGACGTGGGATTGAATTGCTTCAAGGCCATCGGTTTAGAGCCCCGTAGTGATGTCGATCGACTGGCCGTCGGCCAGCGTCACGATCGCTTTCTTGACGTCGGAGCGCCGGCCCACGATGCCGCGGAACCGCTTGGTCTTGCCCTTCACGTTGATCGTATTGACCTTCGTGACGTTGACCTTGAACAGCGCCTCGACCGCAGCAGCGATCTCGTCCTTGGTGGCGTCGCCGGCCACGCGGAAGACGACCTTGTTGTGCTCCGAGAGCAGGGTCGCCTTCTCCGTGATGATCGGAGACAGGATGGTGTCGTAGTGACGAGCGGTGGGTTCCACGGCCATCACGCGGCCTCCTCAGGCTGGAAGCGCGCCTGAATCGCGGCCACCGCGTCCTTGGTCAGGACGAGGGTCTGGCGACGCAGCACGTCGTAGACGTTCAGGCCGGCGTTCGGCAGCACATCCACGTTGGGGATGTTGCGGGCGGCCAGGCCGAAGTTCTTGTCCACCTCGGCGCCGGCGATGAACAGAGCGTTCGAGACGCCCAGGTTCGACAGCTGAGCGCGCAGGGCGGCAGTCTTGGGGTCGGCGATCGAGACCGTGTCCAGCACGATCAGCGAGCCGTCCTTGGCCTTCGAAGACAGCGCATGGCGCAGGGCCAGGGCGCGGAGCTTCTTGGGCAGGTCGAACGCGTGGCTGCGGACGACCGGACCGTGGGCCCGGGCGCCGCCGACGAACTGAGCCGCCCGGCGCGAGCCGTGACGGGCGCCGCCGGTGCCCTTTTGCTTGTACATCTTCTTCGAGGTCCGGGAGACCTCGTTGCGGACCTGGACCTTGTGGTTGCCCGAGCGGCGCTTGGCCAGCTGCCAGGTGACGACGCGTTGCAGGATGTCGCCGCGGATCTCTTCGATGCCGAAGATATCGTCGGCCAGCTCGATCGAGCCGCCCTTCCCGCCGTCGAGCTTGATGACGTCGAGTTTCATTACGCTTGATCCCCAGCTTCGGTCGCCGCGGCCTCAGCGGCCGGGGCTTCGGTCACCGCGGGTTCGTCGGCCGGCGTTTCCGCGGCGGCTTGAACCGGGGTCGGCTGACCGGCGGACTTGAAGGCGCCCGGCTTCGGGGCTTCGGCCGGCAGCGCCGACTTCACCGCGTCGCGGACCTTCACGTAGGTGCCTTCGGTGCCGGGAACGGAGCCCTTCACCAGGATCAGGCCGCGCTCGACGTCGACGCGCCAGACGGTGACGTTCAGGGTGGTGACGGTTTCCGAGCCGAGGTGGCCCGCCATCTTCTTGCCCTTGAAGGTACGACCCGGGTCCTGACGCTGACCGGTAGAACCGTGCGAACGGTGCGAGACCGACACACCGTGCGTGGCGCGAAGGCCGCCGAAGTTCCAGCGCTTCATGGCGCCGGCGAAGCCCTTACCGACCGTAGTGGCCGTGACATCGATCTTCTGGCCCGCGACGAAGTGGTCGGCGGTGATTTCCGCGCCCACGTCGATCAGGTTGTCCTCAGACACCCGGAACTCGACCAGCTTGTGCTTCGGCTCGACTTCGCCCTTGGCGAAGTGGCCGCGCATGGCCTTGGAGGTGTTCTTCGGCTTCTTGGAGCCCGCGCCAAGCTGGAGGGCCACGTAGCCGTCCTTGTCCTGGGTGCGCTGGGCGACGACCTGGCAGCCCTCGAGGCTGAGCACGGTCACCGGTACGTGGGCGCCGGCTTCGTCGAAGAAGCGGGCCATACCGAGTTTCTTGGCGATTACGCCGGTACGCATCGGATCAATCCCCTTAGAGCTTGATCTCGACGTCCACGCCGGCGGACAGGTCGAGCTTCATCAGCGCGTCCACGGTCTGCGGGGTGGGGTCGACGATATCGAGCACGCGCTTGTGCGTGCGGATTTCAAACTGCTCGCGCGACTTCTTGTCGATGTGCGGCGAACGGTTGACGGTGAACTTCTCGATGCGCGTGGGCAGCGGAATGGGACCACGCACAGCGGCGCCGGTCCTCTTGGCCGTGTTCACGATCTCGCGGGTGGAATGGTCCAGCACGCGGTGATCGAAGGCTTTGAGCCTGATGCGAATGTTTTGAGCCATATCGCTCTTACGTTTCCCTACAGACGGCGGGCGCCCGCGTGACCTTGACCATTTCAAAGACCAGCCCGAACCCTCAGATGAGAGCCCGTACGCGAAAGTCCGCACAAACGAATTGGGCCCCACGCGAAACCCGCGAGGGCCTTTCCCGAAACGCTAGAATTTAGCACTGTCTCAGGTCGTTCCGCGGTCCGCGTCTGTACTTCAAATCACTTCGAAGCACACAGCCGGTCCAACAGGAGGCGCGGTAATACCGATGCGACTCGGCCCCGTCAAGGGGCGCGAGTGCGGCGAACGGTGCTCTGGCGGCCCTCCGAAGCTAACCCCCGACGCGGACCGAGCCCGAGCCCATGATTGTTTTCGAGATCTCGCCTTTGACCTCGCTGGCGTGGACGTCGCCCGATCCAGCGATGCGGGCCCGCAGGCTGTCGGCCGAGCCGCGGAAGTCCACGTCGCCAGAGCCGGCCACCGACACCTTCATGGTGGTGGCCCGTCCTCCGGCGATCTCGACGTCGCCTGAGCCGGCGATGCTTACCTCCAGGGGGCCATTGACCGAACGCACGCTGGCCGAGCCCGAGCCTGCGATATTGACGTCCAGGGCGCCCCTGACGTCGGCGGCGGCGACATCCCCGGACCCGGCGACGCGGACCCGCAGCTGTCCCGAGGCGCCCATGCGGGTGTCGCCCGATCCCGCCTGGCTTACCCGCGCCGCGCCTTCGACGTTGGCGATCGTCCAGTCCCCACAGCCAGCGTTGCCCAGCTCCAACGTGGCCGAGCGGCCCACCGATCCGAAGACGGCGCCGCCGGCCTCGACCTTCACGTCTCGCGGCGTGCGGATAACGACCTGCGGCATCTCGGACCAGCTCACGTCCCCTACCCCGCGGACATGGACGTTGGCGGTCTCGCCTGAGCTCTTGCAGGACCGGATCTTCCGGTCGAGATCGCCGTCCACGATCGTTCGGTCCCCCATCGTCCTCACCTTCAATGGCAGACGGGGGTTGGCCGAGATGATCTCGACCTTGATGTCCTTGCGGTTCTCGGGAACGACCGTGACGCGCGCCACCGCGTCCTCGATCTCGACCGTGGCGGCCTGAGCCGAGGTCGCGGCAGAGCCGGCGGCGAAGGTGGCGGCCACAGCGGCCAGCAGGGTCGTCTGAAGACGCATCGTCCTCTCCCAAGTCGAAACGTTGTGAGGGGAAGCTAGTCGCGGCGTGCTCGGGCCACAGCTTAATTCGAGGTCATGACAGAGACGTCACGACGGCGCGGCCCCCGCGGACATGACGCGAGCCAGCAGCCCCAGGACCCAAAGCCCGCCGACGATCCACCAGAAGACGGACCAGAAGCCCCCGCTCTCCGAGGCTGACGCAGCGGCCGCCACGATCCGCCCTGCTCTGACAGGGTGATGCACGCGCACATTGGAGTTGCGCAGCACGTCATCTCGGAACGCGGCGTACTTCCCCACAAGCTCCGGGGCCACGATTGGCTGTTCGAAAACGAGGCTGCGCTCCAGTCGCAGAACACCCTTCGCTGTGTCGACCGCCATGAACTTTGAAGCCGCCGAGATGCCCGGGCCGGCTACAGCGATGTCCCACTCCGAGGCCGGCGCGGCGACGGGGGATCGAATCTCGATCGTACTCTTCGCCCGGAGAGGCATTCCCAGATCGATTGGCCACCGCCGCTGATCGCCTGCAAGGCCGGGCAGAAAAGGACTGAACGCGTCGTCGAATGTCTCGAATACAGCGTAGTCTCGGCCAGAGTTCACGCCCCAGATCTGTGGTGCCTGGTACCGCTCGACGATCCGGATGCTGTTTCCCTCCAGGTCGTCCGTGACCTCAAGCGGCGCGATTGCAGTCACGGCGCCATATCGCCGCTCGTAAAACGCCAGGAACTCCCGCGTCACCACTCCGATGCCGCCGGCCAGTCGACGACGCATGAGATCGGCCCGCCAGCCGTGGTGGATCGTATCGATCGTAATCTCTCCCAGCCCATCGGCGAGGATGGGAAGGGTGTAGATCTCGGACGTGGTGAGACTGTCGCTGACCGCATCACGACCCATGTCTTCGAGCTCGGCGTCCGCAACGAGCGGGAGCGCTTTACCCAGCCGGGGCTGGCACACGACCGCCAGTCGGCCGCCCTGAGGGTAACTGGTCGGGTCGAGCCAGTAACGCGCCCCATCCAGAGTGAGGCGGACGATGCAGTGATCAAACGACACGAGACTGGGCGCCTCATCGCCCAACACTTCGCCTTTGTAGATGTTGACGAGCGCAGGCGTTGCCTCCAGCCCCAGTCGACCCAGCAGCGCAGCCAAAAGGCGCGAGGAGTCCTTGCAATCGCCGGCGCGGGAGGACCAAACCGCCGCGATATCGCGCGGCACGAACCCTCCGTCGCCGATCGTGACGGACTGATAGCGCAAGGCCCCCTGCACAAGGCGGAGCGCCAGGACGGCCCGGACGGCCGGGTCGTCGCTCTGCGCCTTGATCGCAGCGACCTCTTCCTCGAGCTCGGCCGGCAACGGCTGGGCCTCGTAGTAGCCGCGGAAGGCGTTCGCGACGTCGCCCCAAGACATCAGATCGCTGACCCGGACCGTCGCCAATTGCCGCGCCCAGCTCGGAGCGACCGGCTCCAGCGTGGCCGGCTCAGTGGCCAACGCCCGCCAGGTCCTGGCGATCACCCCGCCCGGTAGCTGCTCCACGACGCACTCAGGCGCTTGGTTCCAGGACTGGATGTGAAAGGTCCGGTGGTCCGGAGCCAGGAGACGAACCTGCGTCTCGCCAACCCAGCACGTCCAGTTGAACCGCCATTCCGCTGCGAAGCGTCCGGCGAGCACCGGGTTTTGGCCACGCACGCTGTGACAAAGATCCAAGATGTCGCCGACCCGCACATCCGGGATCGACACGTGTCCCGTCAGGCGTCCATCGAACATGGCCCGCTCCATGTCCCGCTCACGCCGCAAGACTTCGAGACTCGCGCTGACATCGATCTCACGAGCGACGCCATCGCGAATGATGCGCACGAAGTGGAACGACAACTTCTGGAAGGCGGGATCGAAGTCCTGGCTAAGGCTCCCTGCCCCCTGCAGCCCAGCCGGGCTTGTCACCTCGAACGCCGAGCGTGACAGCCAGGTTTGACCGTCATCGGAGAGCTGCAGCTGCGAATCGCTAAGCCAGTGGTAGCGTCCCTCTTCGCTGCGCTCGGGGGGCGGCCGAAGGGTGGTGTCGATGGGTGGTAGAAGCGCCCACTCAGGCGCAGGCTCGAACCCCACCCGCGCCGCCGCGGAGGCCCATGGAACTTCAGACACGCAGATCGCCCCCCAGCGGTCGCGGCCCCTACGCCGGGCCGGTCGGGCACGACTAGAGAACATCAGCGTTTGGGTTGCAAGACGTCGCTGAACGCCTTCGGGTTGAAAGAAAAGGGCCGCTGGATTGCTCCAGCGGCCCTCTCGTTCGTCTGTGTTGTGAGCGCTAGGGCGCTTACTTTACGATCTTGGTGACGACGCCCGAACCCACCGTGCGGCCGCCTTCGCGGATGGCGAAGCGCAGGCCCTGGTCCATGGCGATCGGCGTGATCAGCTCGATGTTCAGCTCGGCGTTGTCGCCGGGCATGATCATCTCCACGCCTTCCTTCAGCTTGATGATCCCCGTCACGTCCGTCGTGCGGAAGTAGAACTGCGGACGATAGTTGGTGAAGAACGGCGTGTGACGGCCACCCTCTTCCTTCGTCAGGATGTAGGCTTCCGCCGTGAACTCGGTGTGCGGCGTGATCGAGCCCGGCTTGCAGAGCACCTGGCCCCGCTCGACGTCTTCACGCTTGGTGCCGCGCAGCAGCACGCCCACGTTGTCGCCCGCCTGGCCCTGGTCCAGCAGCTTGCGGAACATCTCGACGCCCGTGCAGGTCGTCTTCTGAACGTCGCGGATGCCGACGATCTCGACTTCCTCGCCGACCTTCACCACGCCCTTCTCGATACGACCCGTCACCACCGTGCCGCGGCCCGAGATCGAGAACACGTCTTCCACCGGCATCAGGAACGGCTGGTCCACCGGACGCTCCGGCTGCGGAATGTACGCATCCACCGAAGCCATCAGCTCCAGGATCTTCGTCTCGCCGATCTCCGGGTTGCGACCCTCGACCGCCGCCAGCGCCGAGCCCTTCGTGATCGGGATGTCGTCGCCCGGGAACTCGTAGCTCGACAGAAGTTCGCGAACTTCCATCTCCACCAGCTCCAGCAGCTCCTCGTCGTCGACCATGTCCACCTTGTTCATGAACACCACCAGCGCCGGCACGCCCACCTGACGGGCCAGCAGGATGTGCTCACGCGTCTGCGGCATCGGACCGTCCGCCGCCGACACCACCAGGATCGCGCCGTCCATCTGCGCCGCACCCGTGATCATGTTCTTCACGTAGTCGGCGTGACCCGGGCAGTCCACGTGCGCGTAGTGACGGTTGTCCGTCTCATACTCCACGTGCGCCGTGTTAATCGTGATCCCACGCGCCTTCTCTTCCGGCGCCGCGTCGATGTCCGCGTACGACATCGCCTTCGCATGACCCGCCTTCGCCAGCGTCATCGTGATCGCCGCCGTCAGCGTCGTCTTCCCATGGTCAACGTGACCAATCGTGCCGATGTTGCAGTGCGGCTTGTTACGTTCGAACTTCTCTTTGGCCATTTCAAGCTCCAGCCCTGTCCGGGCTTGTCCTCTAAACTAGGGTTGGGGCCCAGACGATCTCCGGGGAGATCGTCCAAACTCTGGGTTGGCGTTTCTCGGACGAGAAACGCTAGGCGTACTTCTTGATCACTTCGTCGGCGACGACTTGCGGCACCGGGTCATAGTGATCGTATTGCATCGTGAACTGCGCGCGCCCTTGGGAGAACGACCGCAGGGTATTGATGTAGCCGAACATATTGGCCAGCGGCACGAAGGCCGTGACCACCTGCGCGTTGCCGCGGGTCTCAGTGCCCTGGATCTGGCCACGACGCGAGTTCAGGTCGCCGATGACGTCGCCCATGTACTCGTCGGGGGTCAGAACCTCGACCTTCATGATCGGCTCGAGCAGCTTCGGGGCGCCCTTTTCGCGGAGCTCCTTGAAGGCGGCGCGGGCGGCGATTTCGAAGGCCAGGACCGAGGAGTCCACGTCGTGGAAGCCGCCGTCGTACAGCGTCGCCTTGAAGTCGATGAGCGGGAAGCCGGCCAGCAGGCCGTTTTCCTTGGCCGACTCCAGGCCTTTCTGAACGCCGGGAACGTATTCCTTCGGCACCGAGCCGCCGACCGTGGTGTTCTCGAAGACGAAGCCCGACCCGGGCTCGCCCGGCTCGAACTTGATCTTCACGCGGGCGAACTGGCCCGTACCGCCGGTCTGCTTCTTGTGCGTGTAGTCGATATCGGTCGCCTTACCCAGGCTCTCGCGATAGGCCACCTGCGGCGCGCCGATGTTGGCTTCGACCTTGTAGGTCCGCTTCAGGATGTCGACCTTGATGTCGAGGTGAAGCTCGCCCATGCCCTTCATGATCGTCTGGCCCGACTCCTGGTCGGTGAAGACGGTGAAGGACGGATCCTCCGCGACCATCTTGGCCAGGGCGACGCCCAGCTTTTCCTGGTCGGCCTTAGACTTCGGCTCGATCGCGATCTCGATCACCGGCTCGGGGAAGTTCATCTTCTCGAGGATGACCGGCGACTTGGTCGGGTCGCACAGCGTGTCGCCCGTGCGGGTGTCCTTGAGGCCGGCCAGCGCGACGATGTCGCCGGCGTGGGCTTCCTTGATGTCTTCGCGGTTGTTCGAGTGCATCAGCAGCATGCGGCCGACACGCTCGCGCTTGTCGCGCGTCGAGTTCAGCAGGCCCATGCCGGTCTCGAGCTTGCCCGAGTAGATGCGGCA
Organism: Phenylobacterium sp.; assembly: GCF_965284355.1. Classification (NCBI taxonomy): domain Bacteria; kingdom Pseudomonadati; phylum Pseudomonadota; class Alphaproteobacteria; order Caulobacterales; family Caulobacteraceae; genus Phenylobacterium; species Phenylobacterium sp. The sequence continues at coordinate 688,801 of NZ_OZ260078.1, forward strand.
GAAGGTGAGCGAGCCCACGAACGGGTCGTCCATGATCTTGAACGCCAGGATCGACAGCGGCTCGTCGTCCGACGCCTTACGGACCACGGGCTCTTCGGTCTTGTAGTCCAGGCCCGGCGTCGGCGGGATGTCCACCGGCGACGGCAGGTAGTCGACCACGGCGTCCAGCAGCGGCTGCACGCCCTTGTTCTTGAAGGCCGAGCCCGCGAGGATCGGGTAGAACGCGCCGCTCAGCACCGCCTTACGGAGGCACTTCTTGATCACCTCTTCCGAGGGTTCCTCGCCCGACAGATAGGCTTCCATAGCGTCGTCATCGAGCTCGACGGCGTTCTCGATCATGTAATTGCGGGCCTCTTCGGCCTCCGCCTTCATGTCGGCCGGGATCTCTTCGTCGTGGTAGTTCGCACCGAGGCCTTCCGAGTCCCAAACAACGGCCTTCATGCGGACCAGGTCCACAACGCCCTTCAGGCTCGCTTCAGCGCCGATCGGCAGCTGGATCGGCACGGCCTTCACGCCCAGACGCTCGCGGATGGTCTTCAGGCACATCTGGAAGTCGGCGCCGATCTTGTCCATCTTGTTGACGAACACGATCCGCGGGACGTTGTAGCGGTCGGCCTGGCGCCAAACCGTCTCGGTCTGCGGCTCCACGCCCTGGTTCCCGTCCAGCACCGCGACGGCGCCGTCGAGCACGCGCAGCGAGCGTTCGACCTCGATGGTGAAATCGACGTGCCCGGGGGTGTCGATGATGTTCAGGCGCTTGCCGTTCCAGATGGCGGTCGTCGCGGCCGACGTGATCGTGATGCCGCGTTCCTGCTCCTGCTCCATCCAGTCCATGGTCGCGGCGCCGTCGTGGACTTCGCCGATCTTATGGGACTTGCCGGTGTAGTAGAGGATCCGCTCGGTCGTCGTCGTCTTCCCGGCGTCGATGTGCGCCATGATGCCGAAGTTGCGGTAGTCTTCGATTTTATGCGTGCGGGGCATAGCGGATGCCTTGCGAAAAGGGGCTGTTCGGGGAGCGGCTGAACGAACGGCGCGGGCGGTTTATCTCAAACCGCCCGCGCCGGAAAGCTCACTTGGTGGTCGGGCTTACCAGCGGTAGTGCGAGAACGCCCGGTTGGCTTCGGCCATCTTGTGCGTGTCTTCACGCTTCTTGACGGCCGAACCGCGGTTGGACGAGGCGTCCAGCAGTTCGCCGGCCAGCTTTTCCGTCATGGTGTTCTCGCCGCGCTTGCGCGCCGCGCTGATCAGCCAGCGGATGGCCAGCGCCTTGCGGCGTTCGGGGCGAACTTCGACCGGCACCTGGTAGGTGGCGCCGCCGACCCGGCGGCTGCGCACTTCGATGGCCGGAGCCACGTTTTCCAGGGCAGTGTGGAAGGTGTCCAGCGGGGCCAGATCCTTGCGGCGGGCTTCGAGGATATCGAAGGCGCCATAGACGATGGTTTCGGCCACGGCCTTCTTACCTTCGTACATCACGTAGTTCATGAACTTCGTAACGACGAGATCCCCGAACTTCGGATCGGGAAGGACGACTCGTTTGTCTGCGCGACGGCGACGGGACATCTCTGAATTCCTTACTTCGGACGCTTGGCGCCGTAGAGCGAACGGCGCTGGCGACGATCCTTGACGCCTTGCGTGTCGAGCACGCCGCGCAGGATGTGATAACGGACGCCGGGCAAGTCCTTCACGCGGCCGCCACGGATCAGGACCACCGAGTGTTCCTGAAGGTTGTGGCCTTCGCCGGGGATGTAGCACACAGCTTCGATGCCGGTCGTCAGGCGCACCTTGGCGACCTTACGCAGAGCCGAGTTCGGCTTCTTCGGGGTCGTGGTGTAGACCCGGGTGCACACGCCGCGGCGCTGCGGGCAACCCTTCAGGGCCGGGACCTTGTTCCGCACCGGCTTGTTCTGCCGGGGCTTGCGGATGAGCTGGTTGACTGTCGGCATCTAATCTCGCTTCGTGGAGGCGTGTGCCGTTTGGCCGGGGCGCCTCGGTTGGATCGTTGTGGTTCTTCGGCTTCGAAACCGACCGACGAAACGCGAACAATCGCCGGATCGCCATTGCGGGCGTTCCGACGGGAGCGGCTCATCGGAGCTGGGAAGAATCCCCGGCCTCGAAAGAGCGCGCTACATAGTCGGGAAGGGGCGGCGCGTCAATCTCGTGCGCTGCACTGCGGCCGGATGCGCCATGGCCATCAATTCGCCTCGCCGCAGCCCTTTCCCTAAGGCCTAGCTCCGGCGCGCCGCCGGATCACGTGTATGCGGATGCGCCACCCGATGGCGCGCCCGCGGGTTGGAGCAGTCGCTGTCTTTTGGGCGGCGCCTCGGGGAACAGGGAGAAGCGATGCCGGCGGCGCGTCCGAGCCGGAAGTACGCGATCGTGGCGGCCTCGGTGGCCGTTCACGCCGTGCTGCTGGCCGCCGTAGCCCTGCACGCGCCCAGGCTGCGCGCGCCGACCGAGGACTCCGGCCCGCCTGAAGCGGTGATCCCCGTCCTGATCCTGCCCCGCGTGCCGCCGGCGAACGCCGCGCCGGGCGCCAAGGCGACCCCGATCCGCCTGCATCGCCGCCCGCAGCCCTACGCCGACCAGGCGCCGCCGATTGCGCCTCTGGTTGCGCCTGTCGAGGCGGCGCGGCCGGCGCAGGAGCGCGCCGCGCCCGCAACTGGCCCCCGCGTCCTGACCCTGCCCAGCCAGGAAGACGCCTTTGCGGCGAATGCCCGCAACGCCCTGCGTTCGCGGCTGAACTGCGACGACTCCAACCTCACCCGCGCCGAGCGCGAGGGCTGTCTGGACCGCTTTGGCGCCGCGGGCCGCAGCGCGCCGGTGCTGGGCCTGGGCGTGGACCGCGACAAGGCTTCCGCACTCGAGGCCGCCGCGCGCCGCAAGGAGCAGGACTACGGTTACAAGCGCTCGGCCGCGCCGACCGGCAGCGGCGCCGCCAGTACGGGCCGCAACGCCGGAGCGATCGAGCGCCCCGGCGACCCGAACAAGGGCATGGGCGCCTCCAGCGACGATCTGGGCCGCATGACTGGCAACGACGCCCGCCGTGAGCTCAGGGTTCCGTTCTGATCAGGCCGCGATGCGCGCCTTCATTTCCAGCGGCGCTTCAAGGACGGCCCAGTCGATGGCGCCGTCATGCTGCAGGTTCTCGAACTCGAGCACGCCCAGCTCCTCGAACCTCGGCCGGATGGCGTCGGTCAGCAGGCCCACCCGCTTCAGGTTGGGGATCATCCGTTCGAAGAGGAACTTGCGGAACGCCTGTCCGCCCTGACTCCTGGCATTGATCTCGAGCGCCTCCTCGCGGGTGAAGCCGAACTCTTCGGCGACGTTGGTGGAGATCAGCCGGTTCTTCATCACGACGCAGGCCTCGTAGGCGAACTGCGCGCGCTCCTCGATCTGTTCCTGCGGCAGAGCCCGGATCCAGTCTTCCAGATAGTTCACGCCGAACGCCACGTGCCGGCCTTCGTCACGCATCACCAGGCCGACGACCTGCTTCAGCAACGGGTCGGGCGTGGTCTCGTGGATCGTCTGGAACGCCGCCAGCGCTAGTCCCTCGATGAGGATCTGCATGCCGATGAACTTCAGATCCCAGCGCTCGTCGGTGAGCACCTTGTCGAGCAGGAACTTCAGGTTGGGGTTGATCGGATAGATCATGTGGCACCGCTCCATCAGGTAGCGGTGGAAGACCTCCACGTGGCGCGCTTCGTCGAAGGTCTGCGAGGCGGCGTAGAGTTTGGCGTCGTGCGTCGGCGCGCAGCTCACCAACTGGGACGCCACCATGAGGGCGCCCTGCTCTCCGTGCAGGAACTGCGACAGCGTCTGGGCCGACGTGCGGCGCATGAAGTCCGCGCGTTGTTCCGCCGAAAGCGCCTTCCATTTCGGGTGGTCCTTGAATCCTTCCGGCCCCTCGCCGTCCGCCGGTTGGCGCGGCTCGGCCTTCAAAGTCCAATCGACGTCCAGTTCGGAGTTCCAGTTGAACCGCTTCCCCAGCTCATAGAGCCGGCGGATCCGACTGTTGGCGGCCTCGTAGTCCCAGTTGTACGAGCCCGTGAGCGGCGTGCGGAAGATCTCGCGGATCACCTCGACGTCGTGGTCGCTCAGGCGATGGGCGAGTTCGTCCTCATCGAAGTACTGGACGTCGGATGGGGGCCCTTTGACCTCTTGCACCTGTAGCATCGCGATCTCCCTTGCCCGCCTCATGCGGGTTTCCGGAGATCATAAAAATGACGCAGGCGTCATCTTTGATGCAGATCAAGAGCGAGGCATCGTCGCCCTCAAGCCTCGTCAGTCGAAAATGTCGAAGATGTCGAAGCCCTTCTTCTTCTTCCGATAGTGATAGTCGTCATCGTAGCGGTGGCCGCCGTACTTCTGGTCATAGGGATGCCTGCGCTTCCAATCGTCGGGGTCACGGTGGAAGTCCGAAATCTCGCGTTCGAAGCGCTGCCGGTCATGCTGCTGGCCGCTTCGCTCCTCGCGTTGGCCTTCGAGCAACTTTTCCAGCTCGCCGCGATCCAGCCACACGCCCCGACAGCTGGGGCACATGTCGATGTCCACGCCGGAACGGTTCACGTTCTGCATCGAGGTGTTGCAGTTCGGGCAGAGCAGCAGGGGCACCAGCGGTCTCCTTTGGGTGTACGCGTGATCTAGTAACTCATACGCGTATGCCAAGGGGGCCATGTCAATTCAGAGGCAGGTTCTTCGCCAGGAACCGCTCGATCGACTCGAGAGCCTGCGTGCGCGTCGCCGTCCGGGTGAGGTAGTGGTTCTCGTCGGCCAGCATCACCAGCTCATGGGGCTTGCCGGCCGCCTTGAGCCGATCAGCCATCAGCTGCGACTGGCTCGGCAGCACGACTGTGTCCTTGTCGCCGTGGATCAGCAGGATCGGCGCCTTGATGGCCCCCACCTGGCGAGCCGGCGACATCGCGAGGATCTTGTTGCCGTCGCTGGCGCCCAATTGGCCGCGAAGATCCTCGAAGCCCGCGCTGGCTCGACCGTAGAGGCGCGCCTCCTCCGATAGGAACTGCCCCAGGTCCCCGATCCCGGCGATCGAGGCTGCGCACCGGTAGGCGTCGGGATGCAGCGCTACGCCCGAGAGGGCCGAGTACCCGCCGAAGCTCGCGCCGACGATGCACACCCGCGAGGCGTCGATCTCGCCCGCTGCGGCCAGAGCCGCGACACCATCCAGCAGGTCGGTCTGCACCTTGCCGCCCCACTCCCCTCGCCCGGCCTCCTGGAAGGCGTCGCCGAAGCCGGCCGAGCCCCGGAACTGCGGCTGCAGCACGACATAGCCACGGGTCGCCAGGAACTGCGCAAGGTAGTCGAAGTCGTAGTCGTCGCGGGCCGCCGGCCCCCCGTGCGGCAGCACGATCAGGGGCAGCCTGGCGTCGGGCGCCGCACCAGGCGGACGCGTCACGTAGGCGGGGATCTCCAGGCCGTCGCGGGCCTTGTAGGTCATCCATCGCGTCGTGCCGAAGGTGGCGTCCTTCAGCTCGGGATACTCCTCACCCAGCGGGGAGACCTCCTTGCGGGCGCGGTCATAGAGGTACCAGCCTCCCGGCGCCGCCGGTGAGGACACCCGCGCCATGAAGCGCGTGCGATCCGCGGACCAGCCGGCCAGCGTCACCTGACGGCCCTTGAAGGCGCGTGACAGCACGCCGTGGGCCGCGCCGACCTCGGGATCCAGCCACTGCACGGCGGACTTCTCCGCGCCGGTCGCGATCCCCGCCACGCCGTTGCGGTGAACATCCCAGATCAGGCCCATGGAGGGTCCGCCGTCGCTGACCGCCTCTTCAACGCCGTCGGCCAACCGGCGGCGCAACAGCTTGCCCTCGCGTTCGAAGTAGACCGCGTCCTCGGGCTCGGAATAGCCCAACATGTGGGGCTCCGGCCCACCGGACGTCTGGGTCCAGAATTGCGCCCACTGCGACTTGCCCTTGGCGCGGGCGTAGAACGCAGCCTTGTGCGTCAGTTCATCCACGTCGACGCGCACCCGCGCCTCGCCGGAGAGGTCGACATCCCAGCTCACGGTGTCGTAGTCGCCGCGTTCGACGATCCGACCCTTGCCCGTCGCCGGATCGATGCTCCAGATCGCCCGCACGCTCGCGTTCTCGAGCCCCTTGCGCTTCATGCGCGTGTTCATCGAGTCCGAGCCCATCCCCTCGGCGAGGTCATTGACCAGCACGCGGGCGGGAGAGCCGGACGTGACGCCCACGATGGGCTGCCCGCCCACCAGGTACTGGCTGGTCGTGGCGTTCTCGAAGAAGCGGGCGATGGCCTTCGCCTGCGGCGTCACCGTGACGTGGCGCTCGATGCGGTAGAACTGCTTCGGCCCCGCGTTGTGCCAGAAGGCGATGCTTGCGATCACGTTGTCGTCGCCCGCCCACCGCAGCCGGGTGGCCTCCACTTCGCCCAACTGGAGGATCGGCAGACCGGGCTGGTCGATCGTGGCGATCGAGATGACCCTTTGCTCGGAGGTGCCGCCCAGGATCGCGACACGCTGGCCGTTCGGCGAGATCGCTGCATCGACGACCGCAGGGACCCGCCCGAAGGCCGAGGCCGGCGGCGGCGCGGCGTGCGCAGGCGTGACGATGCAGGCGGCCACGGCCGCCAGCCACAGAGACTTCATGAACGCTACCCCCGGATGCTCCCCAACGAGTCGCATCCTAACCGCGCAACTTGGGGCCCGACTAGATCAAGCTTGGCCGGTGATGAGCGCTCGTTCGCAAAACAAAGCGGCCCGGGATTGCTCCCGGGCCGCTCGCTACGCGTGACTGTTACTGGAGAGGTTTAGGATTCGACCGTCTCGGCCTCGGCGGCGTCGGCGATCTCGATCGGGAGCGGCTCCATGGCCTCCTCGCGGCTGGCCGTCAGCGCTTCGTCGCGCTTGGCGGCGATCCGCTGCAGGTTGCGCAGGTACGAGCCCGTGCCCGCCGGGATCAGGCGGCCCACGATCACGTTCTCCTTCAGGCCCTCGAGGGTGTCGCTCTTGCCCTGGACCGCGGCCTCGGTGAGGACGCGGGTGGTTTCCTGGAACGACGCCGCGGAGATGAAGCTGCGGGTCTGCAGCGACGCCTTCGTGATGCCGAGCAGCACCGGCTGGGTGATCGCCGGACGACCGCCACGGGATTCCGCCTTGGCGCTTTCGTCTTCGACGTCCAGCTTCTCGAGGTGGTCGCCCTTCAGCAGGCCGGTGTCGCCCGCGTCGAGGATTTCCACCTTCTGCAGCATCTGGCGCACGATCGTCTCGATGTGCTTGTCGTTGATCGGCACGCCCTGCAGTCGGTAGACCTCCTGGATCTCGTTCACCAGGAACTCGGCCAGCGCCTCGATGCCCTGGATGCGCAGGATGTCGTGCGGATCCGGGTTGCCGTCGATGATGTACTCGCCCTTCCGGATCACGTCGCCGTCGTGGACCGCGATGTGCTTGCCCTTCGGGATCAGGAACTCGACCGCCTCGCCACCGTCTTCCGGGGTGATCTTGATGCGGCGCTTGTTCTTGTAGTCGCGGCCGAACTCGACGCGACCGTCCATCTCGGCGATGACCGCGCAATCCTTCGGACGACGGGCTTCGAACAGCTCGGCCACCCGCGGCAGACCGCCGGTGATGTCGCGGGTCTTGGCGCTCTCGGTCGGGATACGCGCCATGATCTCGCCGGGCTTCACCTCGTCACCGTCGCCGATGGAGAGAATGGCGCCCACCGGGAGCAGGTATCGGGCCTCGCCGCCGTTCGACAGGCGCTTGTAGGCGCCGTTCTCGTCCAGCACCGACATGGCCGGACGCAGGTCCGAACCCTTCGAGCTGGCGCGCCAGTCGATGACCACGCGGTTGGAGATGCCCGTGGCCTCGTCGGCCTCCTCGCGGAACGAGAAGTTCTCGACCAAGTCCTCGAACCTCACCTTGCCGCCGACTTCGGTAATGATCGGCGTGGTGTAGGGGTCCCAACTGGCCAGGCGCTGGCCGCGCTTGACCTTGTCGCCGTCCTTGACCTGCAGGCGGGCGCCGTACGGCACCTTGTAGGACTCGCGGTCCTTGCCATCGACCTGGACGGTCAGGGTCAGGTTGCGGCTCATCGAGATCAGGCCGCCGTCGGCTGCGACCACGGTGTTGCCGCCCGAAATCCGCGCGATGCCTTCGTTGGCGCTTTCGAAGAACGACTGCTCGGCCACCTGGGCGGTGCCGCCGATGTGGAAGGTCCGCATCGTCAGCTGGGTGCCGGGTTCGCCGATGGACTGGGCGGCGATGACGCCGACCGCTTCACCGATGTTCACCGGCGTGCCGCGGGCCAGGTCGCGACCGTAGCAGGCGCCGCAGACGCCGACCTTGGTGTCGCAGGTCAGCACCGAGCGGATCTTCACCGACTGGACGCCGGCGTTCTCCACCAGGTCGCACATGTTCTCGTCGAGGTAGGTGTCGGCGGGAACGATGACGTCGTTGGTGCCCGGGTCCTTCACGTCCTCGGCCGCGAAGCGACCCAGGATGCGCTGGCCCAGCGAGACCAGCACGTCGCCGCCCTCGACCACGGCGCGCAGCGTGATGCCGCGCGTGGTGCCGCAGTCTTCCTCGGTGATGATGCAGTCCTGCGCCACGTCGACGAGGCGGCGGGTCAGGTAGCCCGAGTTCGCCGTCTTCAGCGCGGTGTCGGCCAGGCCCTTACGGGCGCCGTGGGTGGAGTTGAAGTACTCCTGGACGGTCAGGCCTTCCTTGAAGTTCGAGATGATCGGCGTCTCGATGATCTCGCCGGACGGCTTGGCCATCAGGCCGCGCATCCCGCCGAGCTGCTTCATCTGGGCCTGCGAACCGCGGGCGCCCGAGTTGCTCATCATAAAGATCGAGTTGATCTCCGACTGGCGACCATTGATCACCGGCGCGGAGCTGACCTCGGCCATCATCTCGTCGGCGACGCGGTCGGTGGCCTTGGCCCACGCGTCGACGACCTTGTTGTACTTCTCACCCTTGGTGATCAGACCGTCGGCGTACTGCTGCTCGTACTCTTCCACGAGCTTGCGGGTCTCTTCGACGATCGGGGCCTTGCGAGCCGGGATGACGATGTCGTCCTTGCCGAAGGAGATCCCCGCCTTGGCCGCCTCGCGGAAGCCCAGGCCCATGATCTGGTCGGCGAAGATGACCGTCGCCTTCTGACCGCAGTGGCGGTAGACGGTGTCGATCAGATTGCCGATTTCCTTCTTGGTCAGGTTCTTCTCGAGAAGCCGGTGACCGACCGCCGGATGGTGCGGGAACAGGGCGGCGATCTTCATCCGACCCGGCGACGTCTCGATCACCTTGCGGATCAGGTTGCCCTCGGCGTCCATCTCGGAGTGCCGCGCACGGATCTTGGTGTGCAGGGTCACGATCCCGGCGTCGAGCGCCTGGTCGATCTCGTTCAGGTCGTTGAACGCCTTGCCCTCGCCCGGCTCGCCGTCCTTGACCAGGGACAGGTAATAGAGACCCAGGACGATGTCCTGCGACGGCACGATGATCGGACGGCCGTTGGCCGGCGACAGGATGTTGTTCGTGCTCATCATCAGCACGCGCGCTTCCAGCTGGGCTTCCAGCGAGAGCGGCACGTGGACGGCCATCTGGTCGCCGTCGAAGTCCGCGTTGAAGGCGGCGCAGACCAGCGGGTGAAGCTGGATGGCCTTGCCCTCGATCAGCTTGGGCTCGAACGCCTGGATGCCCAGGCGGTGCAGCGTCGGCGCGCGGTTCAGCAGAACCGGGTGCTCGCGGATCACCTCGTCCAGGATGTCCCAGACCGCGGGCTGCTCACGCTCCACCATGCGCTTGGACTGCTTCACGGTGCCCGACAGGCCCTTGGCGTCCAGGCGCGCGTAGATGAACGGCTTGAACAGCTCGAGCGCCATCTTCTTGGGCAGGCCGCACTCGTGCAGCTTCAGCTCGGGACCCACCACGATGACCGAACGGCCCGAGTAGTCGACGCGCTTGCCCAGCAGATTCTGGCGGAACCGGCCCTGCTTGCCCTTCAGCATGTCGGCCAGCGACTTCAGCGGACGCTTGTTGGCGCCCGTGATCACGCGGCCGCGGCGGCCGTTGTCGAACAGGGCGTCGACGGCTTCCTGCAGCATCCGCTTCTCGTTGCGGATGATGATGTCCGGCGCGCGCAGCTCGATGAGGCGCTTCAGGCGGTTGTTCCGGTTGATGACCCGGCGATAGAGGTCGTTCAGGTCCGAGGTCGCGAAGCGGCCGCCGTCCAGCGGCACCAGCGGGCGCAGTTCCGGCGGGATCACGGGGATCACCGTCAGCACCATCCACTCGGGCTTGTTGTTGCTCTCGAGGAAGCTCTCCATGAGCTTCAGGCGCTTGGACGCCTTCTTGAGCTTCATTTCCGAGGTGGTCGTCTTCAGCTCCTCGCGGAGCTGCTCGGCCACCTTCTCGAGCTCGATGCCCTTCAGCAGGCCCTGGACCGCCTCGGCGCCGATCTCGGCGGTGAAGCTGTCGTCGCCGAACTCTTCCTGGAAGCGCAGGTAGTCGTCCTCGCTCAGCAGTTGGTGCTGCTTCAGCGGGGTGAGGCCCGGCTCGGTGACGATGTAGTGCTCGAAGTACAGGACGCGTTCGATGTCCTTCAGCGCCATGTCCAGCATCAGCGCGATGCGGCTGGGCAGCGATTTCAGGAACCAGATGTGCGCGACCGGCGAGGCCAGCTCGATGTGGCCCATCCGCTCGCGGCGGACGCGCGCCAGGGTCACTTCGACCCCGCACTTCTCGCAGATGATGCCCTTGTACTTCATGCGCTTGTACTTGCCGCACAGGCACTCGTAGTCCTTCGTCGGACCGAAGATGCGGGCGCAGAACAGGCCGTCACGTTCCGGCTTGAACGTGCGGTAGTTGATGGTCTCGGGCTTCTTGATCTCGCCGAACGACCACGAGCGGATCTTCTCCGGCGAGGCCAGAGCGATGCGGATGCGGTCGAAGGTCGGAGCGGCCTGGACCGGGTTGAAGATGTTCAGGACTTCCTGGTTCATCTTGGTTCCTTCTGCGGCGTGCGCCGCGAAATTTCGTCAGAGCTGGGCGGAGTGGCGGAGCGCCCTCCCCCGTCACCGAGGGAGGGCTCTGCAAACCGTCAGCTGTTCTCCAGCTCCACGTTCAGGCCCAGGGAGCGCATCTCCTTGACCAGCACGTTGAAGCTTTCCGGGATCCCGGCCTCGAAGGTGTCGTCGCCACGGACGATGCTTTCGTAGACCTTGGTCCGGCCGGCCACGTCGTCCGACTTCACCGTCAGCATTTCCTGCAGGGTGTAGGCGGCGCCGTAGGCTTCCAGAGCCCAGACTTCCATTTCCCCGAAACGCTGACCGCCGAACTGGGCCTTACCGCCCAGCGGCTGCTGGGTGACGAGGCTGTACGGGCCGATCGAGCGAGCGTGGATCTTGTCGTCGACCAGGTGGTGCAGCTTCAGCATGTAGATGTAGCCGACCGTGACCGGACGCTTGAACCGCTCGCCCGTCTGGCCGTCGTACAGGTACGACTGACCCGACCGGTCGAGGCCCGCCTTCTCCAGCAGGTTTTCGATGTCGTCGATGTGGGCGCCGTCGAAGACCGGGGTCGCGAACGGAATGCCCTTCGAGAGGTTCTTGGCCAGCTCGATGAGTTCCTCGTCCGTGTCCGGCAGCTCCTCGTCGGGACCGTAGGCGTCGCGCAGGTAGTCGAGCAGCGCCTGACGCTGGCCGCCGCCGTATTGCCACGCCTCCAGCAGGTCGGCGACCTGCTTGCCCAGGCCGGCCGAAGCCCAACCCAGGTGGGTCTCGAAGATCTGGCCCACGTTCATGCGCGACGGCACGCCCAGCGGGTTCAGCACGATGTCGACGTGCTGGCCGTTCTCCAGGTACGGCATGTCCTCGATCGGCAGGATCTTGGAGATGACGCCCTTGTTGCCGTGACGGCCGGCCATCTTGTCGCCCGGCTGCAGCTTGCGCTTCACCGCCACGAACACCTTGACCATCTTCATCACGCCCGGGGGCAGTTCGTCGCCGCGCTGCAGCTTGTCGACCTTGTCCTCGAAGCGGCGATCCAGGCGCTTACGGCCTTCGTCGAACTGCCGGCGCATGGCCTCCAGCTCGCCCATCGCCTTCTCGTCGTCGAGGGCGATCTGCCACCACAGGCCCGGCGAAATCTCTTCCAGCTTGTCGGCTTCGATCTTGCCGCGCGCCAGGCCCTTGGGGCCCGACACGGCGTTCTTGCCCACGAGCAGCTCGCGCAGGCGGCTGGTCATGTTGCGGTTCAAGATGCCGAACTCGTCGTCGCGGTCCTTGCCCAGACGGTCGATTTCCGCCCGTTCGATGGCCAGGGCGCGTTCGTCCTTGTCGACGCCGTGCCGGTTGAAGACGCGGACTTCGACGACCGTGCCGGCGACGCCCGGGGGCAGACGCAGAGACGTGTCGCGGACGTCCGAAGCCTTTTCGCCGAAGATGGCGCGCAGCAGCTTCTCTTCCGGGGTCATCGGGCTCTCGCCCTTCGGCGTCACCTTGCCGACCAGGATGTCGCCCGGCATCACCTCGGCGCCGATGGCCACGATGCCCGCCTCGTCGAGGTTGCGCAGGGCTTCCTCGCCCACGTTCGGGATGTCGCGGGTGATTTCTTCCGGGCCCAGCTTGGTGTCGCGGGCCATGACCTCGAATTCCTCGAGGTGGATCGAGGTGAAGATGTCGTCGCGCACGATGCGCTCCGAGATCAGGATCGAGTCCTCGAAGTTGTAGCCGTTCCAGGGCATGAACGCGACGAGCGTGTTCCGGCCCAGAGCCAGTTCGCCCAGCTCGGTCGACGGGCCGTCGGCGATGACGTCGCCGGCCTTGATCTTGTCGCCCACCTGAACCAGCGGACGCTGGTTGATGCAGGTCGAGGTGTTCGAGCGCTGGAACTTCTGCAGGCGGTAGATGTCGACGCCCGGCTTGGTGGGGTCGAGTTCGTCCGTCGCACGCACGACGATCCGGGTCCCGTCGATCTGCTCGACCACGCCGGTGCGGCGGGCCACGACCACGGCGCCGGAGTCGACGGCCACGATGCTCTCCATGCCGGTGCCGACCAGGGGCGCATCCGACTGGATGAGCGGCACGGCCTGCTTCTGCATGTTCGAGCCCATGAGGGCGCGATTGGCGTCATCGTTTTCGAGGAACGGGATCAGCGAGGCGGCCACCGAGACGACCTGCTTCGGCGACACGTCCATCAGGTCGACCTGCTCCTTGGGCAGCAGCGAGGGCTCGCCGTTCACCCGGCCGGGGACCAGGTCGTCGACGATCGAGCCGTTGTCGAGCTTGATGTTGGCCTGGGCGATGACGTGCTTCGCCTCTTCCATGGCCGACATGTAGACGACCTCTTCGGTCGTCTTGCCGTCACGGATGCGCCGGTAGGGGCTCTCGATGAAGCCGTACTTGTTCACCACCGCGTGGGTGGCGAGCGAGTTGATCAGGCCGATGTTCGGGCCTTCCGGCGTTTCGATCGGGCAGATCCGGCCGTAGTGGGTCGGGTGCACGTCGCGGACTTCGAAGCCGGCGCGCTCGCGGGTCAGACCACCCGGGCCAAGGGCCGACAGGCGGCGCTTGTGGGTGATTTCCGACAGCGGGTTCGTCTGGTCCATGAACTGCGACAGCTGCGAGGAGCCGAAGAATTCACGGACGGCGGCGGCCGCCGGCTTGGCGTTGATCAGGTCGTGCGGCATGACCGTGTCGATATCGACCGAGCTCATGCGCTCCTTGATCGCGCGCTCCATGCGGAGCAGGCCGACGCGGTACTGGTTCTCGAGCAGTTCGCCAACCGAACGGACCCGGCGGTTGCCCAGGTTGTCGATGTCGTCGATTTCGCCCTTGCCGTCCCGCAGGCCGACCAGGGTCTCGAGCACCGCCAGCACGTCTTCCTTGCGCAGGATGCGCACGTCGTCGGGGCAGTCCAGCTCCAGACGCATGTTCATCTTCACGCGGCCGACCGAGCTCAGGTCGTAGCGCTCGCCGTCGAAGAACAGCGACTTGAACATGGCCTCGGCGGCTTCCACCGTCGGCGGCTCGCCCGGACGCATGACGCGATAGATGTCGAACAGGGCGTCCTCGCGGACGGTGTTCTTGTCGACCCGCAGGGTGTTGCGGATGTAGGCGCCGATGGTGACGTGGTCGATGTCGAGCACGTCCATGGTGGTGAAGCCCTGCTCTTCCAGGCTCACCAGCAGGCCCGCGTCCAGCTCGTCGCCGGCTTCGGCGTAGATCTCGCCGGTCTGGTAGTTCACGAGGTCGCGCGCCAGATAGCGGCCGTTCAGGGCCTCGGGCGGCAGCAGCAGGGTCTTGAGGCCCGCGTCGGCGAACTTCTTGGCGTTGCGGGCCGAGATCTTCGTGCCGGCCGGAGCGATCTCTTCGCCGCTGTCGGCGTCGATCAGCGGGAACTCCGGCTTCACGCCGCGCCAGCGCTCGGGGATGTAGGCGGTCGACCAGCCGGCCGTCTTCTTCTCGTAGGCGACGGTCTTGTAGAACGTCGAGAGGATCTCCTCGCCGTCCATGCCCAGGGCCATGAGGAAGGTCGTGGCCGGCAGCTTCCGGCGACGGTCGATGCGGACGTAGACGATGTCCTTGGCGTCGAATTCGAAGTCGAGCCACGAGCCGCGGTACGGGATCACGCGCGCGGCGAACAGCAGCTTGCCCGAGGCGTGGGTCTTGCCCTTGTCGTGGTCGAAGAAGACGCCCGGCGAGCGGTGCATCTGCGAGACGATGACGCGCTGGGTCCCGTTGACGATGAAGGTGCCCTTCTCCGTCATGAGCGGGATATCGCCCATGTAGACGTCCTGCTCCTTGATGTCCTTCACGGAGCGGGCGCCCGTCTCTTCGTCGGTTTCAAAGACGATGAGGCGCAGCTTCACCTTCAGCGGCGCGGCATAGGTCATGTCGCGCTGGACGCATTCCTCGACGTCGTACTTCGGCTCTTCGAACTCGTACGAGACGTACTCGAGCACCGCGCGTTCGTTGAAGTCCTTGATCGGGAAGACGGACTTGAAGACCGCCTCGATGCCCTCTTCGCGCCGTTCGCCGGCGCGGACTTCGCGCTGCAGGAACTGCTCGTAAGATGAGCGCTGAACCTCGATCAGGTTCGGCATCTGCACAGCTTCAGGAATGCGGCCGAACGAGAACCGAATCCGCTTCTTGCCGGTGAAGGATTGCGCCATTTTGATCCCTTGAGGACGCCAGGAGACGGACTCCGGGCGTCGAGTGTTTATCCTGCGTCCACCCTCGGATCTCCCTTACGGGAGCCGGACGCTGGAATGCTCCCTGTATCGTCGGGAGCGCCCCTTCGCATGGTCGGAGGGCTAGGGACCATGCCTCGGGGCCTGCACGCGCGAAGGCCGCATCGAATGGATGTGAATCGGGAGGTGTTTTCGCGAACGGCGGGAAATAGGCCCTTTCGGTTCGCTCGTAAAGAGCCCGGGGCCAAGAAAATGAACGTCAGACGGCACGCCGCCTGACGAAAGGCGGCGCGGAGGGGTGCAGTCTCCGCGCCGCCCAACGTTCATCCTCGGCTAGAACCCGAGGAGTGCGCTGACTTCCGGTCTCGCAAGTCGTCAACCAAGTCAACGAACGGATAGTTCCCGGATTCAACGCGACCTGTCGAGTACCAGCTTCACCTTATTTTTTGCGGCGAATGGACGCCATGCGGCGGCGGCGTACCGGTTCAGGTATTCAGGATGCTCTGTTCCCATCCAGCGGTCCCACCAGGTGAACCAGGCGCCGTAGTTCCAGCCCGCTTGGGCGTGGTGCAGATCGTGGTGGGTGGTGGTCACGATGAAATCCAGCATCGGCCGGCCGTCGCGACGCGCGGGCATCAGCTCATAGCCCGAGTGCAGCAGCGTGTTGGTGGCGATCTGGTACAGCATGACCCACTGCATGCTGTAGCTCGGCATCGGGAAGATCATCGGCCACACCACCACGAAGCCGAACAGCAGAAGCGCCTCGCCGATATCGAAGCTGTAGGCCGTGAACGGCGACGGGTTGTTGCTTCGGTGATGTCGGCGGTGGAAGCGGCGGAACAGCCGCGGATCGTGCATCAGTCGATGGGTCCAGTAGAACCACGCATCCAGCCCAACGACGCCGGCTACGATAGAGACGCCGAACCAGACGGGGCCCCAGCCGTCGGCCAGGCCTGTGAGCGGGTACAGGCCGGCTCGGTACATGAACGTCACCGCCACGCCGGCGGTGGCGAAGATGACCATCGAGCGCAACGAGAAGCCCAGTTCCACCAGCATCTGCCGCGCCGGCGGCGTCTCCTGGCGGATCTTGCGCGCCTTCAGGAATGGGCGAAGCAGGATCCAGAGGGCCAGCCAGACGGCGAGCGTAAAGAGCATGTAGCGCGTCAGCGTGGGCTCAAGTTCACGCAGCCAGATATGGGTTGCGTCCGAAAGCAGGGTTTCCATGGGCGATCCTCGCGTTGGCGACCACCCAGTCACAGCCTGCCCGCCCGTTTACGTCTCGCCGAGGCCGACAGAGCCTCGCCGATTCCGAAATCAAACGGCTTCTTGCAGTTCCGGCGAGGCCTGCAGCGCCTGCCTGCGCCACTCGGTGGGCGTCGCGCCGGTGGCCGCGCGGAAGGCGCGGTTGAACGGGCCCAGCGAGCCGTAGCCCAGGTCGAACGCGATCGTCGCCACCGTCGTCCGCGCTTCGCTCGGGTCCCCGAGCCGCGCCATCGCCGCCTCGATCCGGAAGCCGTTCACGAAGTCGGCGAAATTGCGGTGCCCCATGCGCTGATTGATCAGCCGACGCAGACGGTACTCAGGCTCCCCCAACTCGCGCGCCAGGGCGCCGATGGTCAGCCCTTCACGCCGCCACGCGCCGCCGGTCATGAGGTCGTTCAGCCTGCCCGCCAGCACCCGGTCGGCAGCCTCGGCCCGCGCGTCGGCGCTGACCGCCTCGCGACGCACCCCGCCGAACAGCGTCGGGCGCGCCTGCAGGAAGACGACAGCCCCGGCGACCACGATGACCGCGAAGATCGCCCCGCCGTAGGGCCATCCTGCCGTCCAGAGCAGCCAGCTCTCGTGCGGCTCGACGCGATTGATCAGGCCGATGGCGACATTGGTGATGCCGTAGAAGGCCGCGAAACCCAGGATCGGGGCGCGCAGTCGCCGCCGCTGCTCGAGCAGGTCGCCCGGCCAGCTGCGGAGCACCACATAGGTCGCGTGAAGCAGGAGCAGCCCACTGAAAGCGTTGCGGGCCATCCAGATCGGCTGGCGCTCATCAGGCGGCATCAGCTCACATGCGATCCCGCTGACGACCAGCAGCGCGATAGGAGCCCAACTCAGCGGCGCGATCGGACGGTCATCGAAGACCGTAAGCACGAACAGCCAGAAGCAGGCGCCAACGGCGTAGGCCGGCAGCACCAGCGGATAGAAGCGGTCGAGGGCGGCCCAGAGCGTGCTCGATTCCGTCATCAGCCAGCAGGCGATGGACAGCGCCAGCAGGCCGCCGCTCAGTCGGACCTGACGGCTCAGGGGCCCGGCCGCCAGCGCCAACCCGGTGACCAGCATCGCGCCGCTCGCGATGCCGCGGACAAACATGTCGATCAGAGTGAGGGAGTCGGACACGACCGCGAGTTTATCAAGCCGAGCGCCCTCGCCCAGTGAAGCTCCGGTCATCTACCAGGACCGCGACTACCGGGCCTGGCCGCCGTTCAGTAGCGGCAGGCAGCTCTGCCAGTTGCTCGGGTTGGCCGCCGCGCAGGCCTGATAGCTCTGGCCGGCCTGGTGGATGCCGACCGCTGCGTTCTGTCCCATGCCCGGCTGAGGCAGGAGCGGCTGCGCCATCAAAGGCTGGCCCAGGCGCGGAACGGAAGGCAGGGGCGCCGCAGCCGCCACGCGCGGCGCGCTCGCCGTGTTCAGGCAAGCCTGAATCGCCGCCGTGTTCCCGGCCGCAGCCCGCACGCACTCGGCGATCAGCTGCGGATTGGCGGCCGGCGCGCTCGGGGCCGCGGGCGCCGGCGCTTGGCGGGCGTTCATCGCCGCACCCAGCGCTCCGAGAAGGGCGCCTGATGTCCCGCCGCCACCCCCGCCGCCCCCAACGCCGCCGAGCCCCTGCGCTCGACCCATGCCCAGTTGCCCGCGCAGCTTGGCGCACTCGGCCATGCCGGCGCCCATCGGCGAGTTGCAGATCTGGATCGCCGCGTTCAGGCGGTTGATGTCGCCCGCGGTCTGCGCCCCGGCTGGCGCCGGCAGCGCCGCCAGGCACGCGAGCCCCGCCAACCCTGCGAGCGTCGGAAGAGTTCTGGCCAAGATCATGCCCCCATGGATCGCGCCCTATCGATCCCAGCATGCCGCGCCAGGCCCGCCCTGCCCTCCCCCGATCGGGGGCGCCCCCTTTCATCCGCGTCGCGTAGCGACGGCGCCAAAGAAAAGGGCCGGGATCTCTCCCGGCCCTCGATCTTCAGAAGCGCTGATCCAGCGCGTCCCGCCTTTCCGCGGAAAGGCGTGAGCAAGAGGTAGACGCGCAACCTTGTCGCGCTTCGGCCTACTTGATCTGGACGGTCGCGCCGGCTTCTTCCAGCTTCTTCTTGATCTCTTCCGCTTCCTGCTTGGAAACGTTTTCCTTCACGTTCTGCGGAGCGCCTTCGACGAGGTCCTTGGCTTCCTTCAGGCCGAGGTCCGGACGGACGCCGCGGACTTCCTTGATCACGTTGATCTTCTTGTCGCCACCGGCGGTCAGAACAACGGTGAACTCGGTTTGCTCTTCGGCGGCTTCGGCCGGAGCGGCGCCGCCGGCGGCCGGAGCGGCAGCCACGGCGACCGGAGCAGCGGCGCTCACGCCCCACTTTTCTTCCAGCAGCTTGGAGAGCTCAGCGGCTTCCAGGACGGTCAGAGCCGACAGGTCGTCGACCAGCTTTTCGAGATTGGCCATGTGATGTGGTCCTTAAGAGAGAGGTTTGTCGGGAAGTGACGATCAGGCGGCGTCTTTGGCGGCGTAGGCGCCGACGACGCGAGCCAGCTGACCGGCGGGAGCCTGCAGGACGCCCGCGATCTTGGTCGCAGGGGCTTGCAGAAGGCCGACGATCTTGGCGCGGAGCTGATCCAGCGACGGCAGGGTGGCCAGAGCGGTCACCGAGGCCTTGTCCAGCACCTGTTGACCCATGAAGCCGCCAATGACCGTGAACTTGTCATTGTCCTTGGCGTACTGGGTCGCGACCTTGGCGGCAGACACCGGGTCGGCGGCGAAGGCGATGGCGACGGGACCCTTGAAGAGGGCGTCGCCCGCTTCGCCGATCGAGCCACCGAGCGCCTTCTGGGCCAGGGTGTTCTTCACCACCTGCAGCTGGGCGCCTTCCTTGCGAAGACGGCCCCGCAGATCGGTCATTTCCGCAACGGTCAGACCCATGTAGTGGGTCACGACCACGGCGCCGGAGTCGGCGAAGACGCCCTTGAGCGTCTCGATCGATTCCTGCTTTTGAGCGCGGTCCATTGCGGTCTCCATACTCAGGTTCCGCGCACGCGCGAATGCGCACGCGGGTAAGCACCTGTCCGATGAGGAAAGCCGCAGCCTCGCGCCCGATCCGCGTTGCGGAGAGGCGACGTGCCGTCATCTTCCCGTCTCCCTGCGCCGGAAGAGGGGCCCCTCTTCGCGTTACGGCCCCCGGCGACCCCGGCGGCTGCACAGTTCTTGGACAGGATGGAAAGGTCGAAACCCTTCCGTCCTCGCCTCCCCCGAGGGAGCGGCGAAGCGCGGGCGTATATAGGAAGGTTCGCTGGAACTCAACCCGCCGTCAGCCAGGCCTCCAGCCGGGCGGCCTTGTCCAGGTCCTTCGGCCGGCCGAAGAGCTTCAGGATGCGAAGCTGGTCGGCGGCGGACGGGATGCCCGCGGGCACGTCCAGAAGCCGTCCGCGCACCTTCAGACCGCCCATCACCTCGACCGGCCCCCAGGGCGTGACGTAGCGGGCGAAGTCCGCGGATCGAAACGGACCGTCGGGCGCCTTCGCCTTACCCGGCTCCAGCCACCCGCTCCAGACCGCCCGCAGGCGCTGCGCTCCGTCGACTCCGGTCACGACGTCGAGGTCAGCCGCGTCCTCGATCGGCACGCCCAACAGGATGAGGGCGCCGCTGCCGATCAGGCTCCACGGCGCGGCGAAGGCGTCCAGGTCGGGCGCCAGCCGTTGGACCAGCGCCTCGACCTCGACCGGGGTCACGTCACGCCGCCTCGAAGATCGCCGCGATGCCCTGGCCGCCGCCGATGCACATGGTCTCCAGGCCGTACTTGCCGTCGCGGCGCTTCAGTTCACGCAGCAGATTGGCCAGGATCCGGCCGCCGGTGGCGCCGATCGGGTGGCCCAGGCTGATGCCCGAGCCGTTGACGTTCAGGCGGTCGCGCTCGTCCCAGCCCCAGCCCTTCAGCACGGCCAGCACCTGCGGCGCGAAGGCCTCGTTCAGCTCGACCAGATCGATGTCGTCCCAGCCCATGCCGGTCCGCTCGAACAGCCGCTTCACCGCCGGCACCGGGCCGATGCCCATGCGCGACGGATCGCAGCCGGCAGCGGCCCAGCTCACGAAGTAGCCCATGGGATCGAGGTTCAGCTCGGCCAGCTTGTCCTCGGCCACCACCAGGCAGGCCGCGGCGGCGTCGTTCTGCTGGCTGGCGTTGCCGGCCGTCACCACGCCGTCCTTCTCGATGGCGCGCAGCTTGCCCAGCGTCTCCATGCTGGCGTCGGCGCGGACGCCCTCGTCCTTGGCGAAGACGACCGGGTCGCCCTTCTTCTGCGGCACCGAGACCGGCACCAGCTCGTCGTCGAACTTCCCTTCGGCCCAGGCCTTGGTGGCGCGCTGGTGGCTCATCACCGCGTACTCGTCGGCCTGCTCGCGGCTGATCTGATAGTCGCGCGCCAGGTTGTCGGCCGTCTCGATCATGCCCGAGATGACGCCGAACCGGCTGATCGGCTGACTCATCACCCGGCCGCGGGCCAGGCGGTCGTGCATGGTCACCGAGCCCGCCCGCGCCCCATTGCGCATGTCCAGCGAGTAGTACTCGGTGTTGCTCATGCTCTCGACGCCGCCGGCGATCACCACGTCGGCCACGCCAGTCTGCACCATCATCGCCGCGTCAATCACCGCCTGCAGGCCCGAGCCGCAGCGGCGGTCCAGCTGATAGCCGGGCACCTCGATGGGGAAGTCCGCCGCCAGCAGCGACCAGCGGGCGATGCAGGGCGCCTCGCCGTTGCCGTAGCCCTGGGCGAAGATGACGTCGTCCACCTTGGCCGGGTCCAGCTTCGTGCGCTCGATCAGCGCCCGAAGGATCACGGCGCCCAGCTCGCCGGCGGTCATGGACGCCAGGCTCCCCTGGAACTTGCCCACAGCGGTGCGGATGGGGCTGACGATGGCGGCGCGTCTCACGTGGGCTTCCTCCGAACGAACGTTTGTCGTCCCCTGAAGCCGGGCGCGCCGGGCGTCAAGCGCTTAGCCGTTCCACGCCGGCGTCCGCTTCTCCATCCAGGCCTTCACGCCCTCCCGGTAGTCGGGCGTCTTCGACATCTCGACCAGCAGGGCCTCGGCCTCTTTCACAGACGTCGCGGCGTCGCGGTGCAGGTCACGGTAGATCTGGCGCTTGGTCTCTCGGGCCGAGCCCGGCGCGACGGTGCGGGCCAGGTTGCGGGCATAGGCCACAACCTCGTCCATTAGCGCCTCGGCCGGCACGATCCGGTTGAGGAAGCCCATGCGGTCGGCCTCCTCCGCCGTGAACACGCGGCTGGACAGCAGGATGTCGTTGGCGTGGGTCAGGCCCACGATCCGGGGCAGCAGCCACGACAGGCCGTACTCCGCCGGGAAGTTGAACCGCCCGTGTGCGGCCGTGAACTTGGCCCCCGGCACGCAGAACCGCAGGTCGGCATAGGCCGCCAGCACCAGGCCCACGCCCGCCGCCGCCCCGTTGATCGCCGCGATCACCGGCTTCCCGACGCCGAAGTGGTAGGCGAACGTCGCGTCGAAGGCAGGGTCCACGCCATAACCGGGCTCGGCGATGTCGTCGGGCGTCCCGGCGTCGTACTGGCCGCGCTCGGAATGCCCCTCCAGCGCCTGCAGGTCGGCCCCGGCGCAGAAGGCGTTCCCCTCGGGGTCGCCCGTCACCACGATCACGCGCACAGCCGGATCGTTGTCGGCCTCGCGCAGGATCCAGCGGTACTCGGTATGCATCCGCCCGGTCCACGCGTTGCGGCGCTTGGGGCGGGCCAGTGTCACCAGGGCGATGCCGTCGGTGACCTCGTAGCGGGTGGCTTTGAGTTCCATCACGCCACCATGAACCGCAGGATCAGGCCGTTCCAGAGGTCGTCGTCCTGTTCGCGCGCCTCGACCGTGCCCGGGACACCCAACTCATCCGCTACGCCGCGCCAGAACGCCTGGGCTCCGACATTCCGGCGAGCCACGGCCAACTCCCACTGCCCGGGCCGGCCGGCGATAGCCGCGCGCGCCGCCGCCTTCCCCACCCCGCCGCGACGATGTTTCCGCACCACGAAGAACTCGGCGACGCTGAAGTCCACCGGTCGGCCCGAGTGGGCGACGTCGTTGATCAGCACGAACCCGGCTAGATGGCCGTCCACCCGCACAAGGTAGGGCCACCGCTTGAGCTCGGACCAGTAGCTGTCGAGGTACGGGTAGTCTGCAAAGCGCCCGTCTTCCTGCAGCTCGCCCCGGTCGGTCCCGGCCCAGAAGTCGCTGAAGTCGTGGGTGTAGAACTGGAAGAGCGCGTCCAGCGCACCGCGCCGTTCCGGTCCGGCCAGCTGGAGTTCCACGTTCGGCATGACCCGCCCCAACGAAAAAGGGAGCGGCGTGTCCGCCGCTCCCTCGATCTCTAGCACGCGTCGGTGAGACGCTTAGGCGCCGACCGAACCGGTTTCCACCTTGAAGCCCGGGCCCATCGTCGACGAGAGGCTGATCTTCTTGATGTAGGTGCCCTTGGCGCCCGACGGCTTGGCCTTGTTGAGCGCGTCCACCAGCGCCTTCACGTTGATCGCGAGGGCTTCCTCGGTGAACGAGGCCTTGCCGATGCCGGCGTGGATGATGCCGGTCTTCTCGGTGCGGAACTCGATCGAGCCGCCCTTGGCGTCCTTCACGGCCTGGCCGACGTTCGGCGTCACGGTGCCGACGCGCGGGTTCGGCATCAGGCCGCGCGGGCCCAGAACCTTACCCAGACGGCCGACGAGGGCCATCATGTCGGGGGTGGCGATCACGCGATCGAAGTCCATGAAGCCGCCCTGGATCTTCTCGACCAGGTCTTCGGCCCCGACGATTTCCGCGCCGGCGGCGGTCGCTTCGGCGGCCTTGGCGTCCTTCGCGATGACCGCGACGCGGACGTCACGGCCGGTGCCCGACGGCAGAGCCACGACGCCGCGGACCTGCTGGTCGGCGTGACGCGGGTCGACGCCCAGGTTGACGGCGATCTCGATGCTTTCGTCGAACTTGGCGTTGGCGTTGGCCTTCACCAGCTTCACGGCGGCTTCCAGCGGATGAGCGACGGTGGTGTCGCCGGTCCAGGACTTGGTGCGCTTGGGTTGCTTAGCCATCGTCTCAGGCCTCCACGATCTGAAGACCCATCGAACGGGCCGAGCCCTCGATGATCTTGGCGGCGGCCTCGACGTCGTTCGCGTTGAGGTCCTTCATCTTCTTTTCGGCGATCTCGACCAGCTGGGCGCGCGTGATCTTGCCGGCGCTGTCGCGGCCCGGCAGCTTCGAGCCCGACTTGATGTTGAGCGCCTGCTTGATGAAGTACGACGCGGGCGGGGTCTTCGTGATGAAGGTGAAGGACTTGTCCTGGTAGACCGTGATCACGGTCGGCAGGGGCGTGCCCTTGGCTTCCTTCTCGGTGCGGGCGTTGAACTCCTTGCAGAAGCCCATGATGTTGACGCCGCGCTGACCCAGCGCCGGACCGATCGGCGGCGACGGGGTGGCGGAGCCCGCGGGCACCTGCAGCTTGATATAGCCCAAGATCTTCTTGGCCATCTTTGCTCCTCATGGCCGGAAACCCGGCCGGTTATGAGCCGTGGTGCGAGGTTGCGGTGGCCGCCCTCTCCCACGGATTTGAAATCGCGGCGAACCGCGAAGCGGGCGCGTTTAGCAGCTATGCCCTCCAGGGGCAACCGCGGCGCCCAGTCTCATGCCATCGTCACGGTGCGCCAAAAGTCCAGCGCAAAGGCGCGCGCATCGCCGAGGGGTGATGCGCGAAGGCGCTCACGGCACTTGGCGCGCCAGGCCAGGCGGGCCTCGCGGTCGGCGGCCAACGCCACCGCGCGCGCGACAAAGCCGTCCGTTGTGGCCGTGCTGAAGTCACTCAGACCCGCATTGGTGAGCAGCGAGTGGCTCAAGCGCTCGAAAACGCTTTGACCGGCCAGCGAAACGACAGGCACGCCGCTCCAGAGCGCCTCGCAGGTGGTCATGCCGCCCGTCAGCGGGAAGGTGTCCAGGGCGATGTCGATGTCGCCGTAGACGCGCATGTGGCCGGCACGGATCGGCGCCACCGCCAGCCTGTCGGACGCAACGCCGAGACGGGCGAAGTGAGCTAGGACATTCGCGCGGAACACGGCCGATCCGGTCTCCGGTCGCACGATCACCAGTCGCGATCCCGGAACAGCGGCCAGCACCCGCGCCCAGGCGTCCAGAGTCTCAGGTGTGTACTTGTACGGGCTGCCCGCCGACCCGAACGTGATCTTGCCCGAGCGCGCCTCAGGCAGGGCGCCGTTGAACGGCTGGCCGTCGTGGAAATAGGCCGGCGACAGCGAAAGCCATGTGGCAGGCAGCAGCCGCGGGCGCTCCTGCAGCAGGTCCGGGGCGCTGGGCATCAGATGCGGATCCAGCAGGATCTCGTCGATCGTCGAGAGGCCGGTGGATTGCGGATAGCCCAGCCAGCTGATCTGCCGCGGCGCCAGCCGGTGCGCCATGGCCTCCAGGCGATTGGAGTTGGTGGAGCCGCCGATCTCCACCAGCACGTCCGGCGCATCGGCAGCGATCGCCTGGGCCAGTTCGCGCGCGCCTGCGCCCGGCGCATGAAAGAACTTCGCCACCCGGGCCGCATAGTGCTGCTGCGCACGGTCGGGCGCGCCAGGGTGGGCCGAGTAGCAGAACACCTCGACGCCGGCCTCAGCTGCGTAGTCCGCCAGCGGGTCGGTCAGCGCGCCGACACCATGGTTGCGCAGGTCCGACGATACGATCGCCACCCTCGCCTTCGAACGCGGTCCTCGAGGCGCCGGGCGGATCGGGTCGGCGGCGGCGCGCCGCTCGGCGGCACGGCCCCAAGTGCGATGCTGGGCGACCAGCTCGCGGCGGTCCTCTTCGGTCTTCACCCGAGGCAGCTGATAGATCAGGCTGGGATGCTCGCCGCGCTCGGCCAGCCGTCGGCCGACCTCGGCGAAGGGCCAGCGCCGGTCGGCCTCGTGGTGAGCCGCCAGGCGCAGGAAGACACCCAGCGCCGCGCCCTCGGCGTCGGGCTCAAGCACGCCCGCATCGTGGGCGGCGGCGACGGCGTGATAGGCGGCCTCTAGCCGCTCAGCCTCGTTGGCGAGGTCGCCCAGCGAGGCCAACATCGCCCGACAGCGGACGCGCAGTGTTTCCTGCGCCGCGGCCAGATTCTGCGCGAGGTCGCGCGCGGTCGGGTCGATGGCCAAGCCTCGGCGGGCCGCGTCGACGGCGCCCACCGCGTCGCCGGCCATCAGGCGGGCCACCGCCAGCAGGTTCAGAAGCGGCGCGGACGAGGGCGAGTCGGCGAGCGCAGCCTCAGCCGCGGCGACGGCGTCCTCATGACGGCCTGTGGCGAGAAGCGCCGAAACGCCGGACTCGACCGCCGTGGGCATCGACCCGCTGCCTTAGCCGACCTTCTCGACCTGACCGTATTCCAGCTCGACCGGCGTGGCGCGGCCGAAGATGGACACCGTGACCCGCAGGCGGGCGCGCTCTTCGTCGACCTGTTCCACCGAGCCGTTGAAGCTGGCGAACGGACCGTCGGTGACGCGAACCTGCTCGCCGATCTCGAAGGAGATGGTCGGCTTCGGCCGCTCCACGCCCTCTTCGATGGCGCCCACGATGCGCTGGACTTCCTTTTCCGAGACCGGGATCGGCTTGGAGCCCGAACCCAGGAAGCCGGTGACCTTCGGGGTGTTCTTGATGAGGTGGTAGGCCTCGTCCGACAGCTCCATCTTCACCAGCACGTAGCCCGGGAAGAACTTGCGCTCGGAGTTCACCTTGCGGCCGCGACGGATCTCGACCACGTCCTCGGTCGGCACGAGGATCTCGGAGAAGAAGTCCTCGAGGCCCTGCTGCTTGGCCTGCTCGCGGATGCTCTCGGCCACCTTCTTCTCGAAGTTCGAGTAGGCGTGGACGATGTACCACTTGTGGCGCGGGTTGCCCTTCGGGGCGGAGACGGCTGCTTCAGACATGTTGTTCTTCTTATCCGCCGGTCGCGAGCTTCAGGAGCTGGGTGATCCCGAAATTCAGGATCGAGTTGACGATCCAGAAGAAGATCGCCGCCAGCGTGACCATGATCGCCACCATGACCGAGGTGATCCAGGTCTCCTTGCGGCTGGTCCAGGTGATCTTGCGCGCTTCGGCGCGAACCTCGCGGGCGAACTGCGCCAGCGAGGTCTTCTTCTTGGGGGCCGCAGCGGCAGCCGCGCCCGACGGCGAAGCCATGACGGCCGCAGTCTTGGCGGCGCGCTCGCGCATCGCTTGCGGGGAGGGTTTCCTGGCCATTCGGCTCTCAGACTCTCAAGTGGAGCGGCTGGGACCCGCCCGCGCTCCGGTTCAACACTTCAGACTATATAGGTGGTGGCAGGAGTGGAGGGACTCGAACCCACGACTTTCGGTTTTGGAGACCGACGCTCTACCAGCTGAGCTACACTCCTTCAGCACCCCTATCCGACCCGTCTCGTCCCGTTTTCCCAGGCCCGGGGCTAAGCACCCGTCGTCCGCGCTTCGGCGGCTAGAAAACTGAGACTCCAACGATGTCGGGTAGGACGCAGGCGTATGACTGAACCCGCCCCGGTTTTCAAGCCTCTTGCCGGATCGAACCTGCGGCTGAGCCGTTTGGCGGGCATGACGCAAAATCACGACCAGGCCTACAACCGCGACCAGGACCAGAAGCCGGGCTCGCCCCAGCGCATGGCCCAGGAGCCCAAGGGCGCCCAGGGCTCGGCGCGCTCCGGCAAGACCGCGACCGATCCAGCCAGCGGCGAGCACCGCACGGACGCGCCCGCGCCCAATCAGGCCGAGACTGACCAGATCGACGGCGCGAAGACTCGCCCGGGGTCAGGCGCCTAGGACGGCCGGTTGCCCACGCGCACGGAGCCGCCGCCCGACACCGACTTGGTCAGCGAGCCGGTGACTTCGCGCACCCGGATCGAGCCCAGGCCCGAGATCAACGCGTCGAGATCGTCGGCCGAGCCGTCGAAGTTCACCTTTCCGATGCCTGAGATCGATGCGCGCACCCGCGGGGCGCGCCCGCCGTCGACGGCGATCTGACCCACGCCCGACACGCGCGCCTCCACGGGGCCGGTCACTTCGCCCACCCGAACGTTCCCGGCGCCGGACAGATGGGCCTCGAGCCCGCCCTGCCCCACGCGCGTGGCCCGAATGCCGGCCGCACCCGACAGACGCACGTCGAGCCGCTCGGCCGCGCCCATGCGGACCTCGCCCGCGCCGGATTGGTGGACCTCGGCGGCGCCCGCGACATCGGCCACCGTCCACGCCGAACATCCCGAATTGCTGAGCTTCAGCGTTCCGGAGCGACCGATGGCGCCCTGCACCGCCCCGCCCGCCGTCACGTCGACGCCCCTCGGCGTGTAGATGACGATCTGGGGCATATCCTCGTAGGCCACCCGGCCTACGCCCCCGACCTTGACGCGGCGCCCTTCGCCCATCCCGTTGCAGTCGTGGATGCGGCGGCGCAGGTCGCCGTCGATGGTGGTCTGGCCTCCGCTCGTCGTGATCTGCAGCGGCAGTTCCGGGTGGGCCTTGATGATATCGACCTTGATGTCGGCCCGGTCCTGCGGAACCACGGTGACCCGGGCGACGGCGTCGCGGATCTCGACCGACGCCGCCTGCGCGCCGCCCGCGGTGAATGCGGCGACCGCCGCGAGGATCGCCATCGAAAGTCGCATGTCTTCAGCTCCCAACCTGGCCGGAAGCTAGTCGCGGCGTACGCGGGCCACAGCTTAATTCGAGGTCATGACAGAGACGTCACCTTCCCTCGCTCCAGAGGGACAGGCGGCGAAGCCGCCAGGGTGAGGCCGTGTGGGCCAGAACTCAGAGGCAGGTGAGGATCAAGACTCCCTCACCCTGCCGCTGACGCGGCCGGTCCCTCCCCATCAAGGGAGGGAATGAGAAAGGGCCGCCGGATTGCTCCAGCGGCCCTCTGTCCGTCGGTGATGTGAGCCCTGAGGCTTACTTCACGATCTTGGTGACGACGCCCGAACCCACCGTGCGGCCGCCTTCGCGAATGGCGAAGCGCAGACCCTGGTCCATGGCGATCGGCGTGATCAGCTCGATGTTCAGCTCGGCGTTGTCGCCGGGCATGATCATCTCCACGCCTTCCTTCAGCTTGATGATCCCGGTCACGTCCGTGGTCCGGAAGTAGAACTGCGGACGATAGTTGGTGAAGAACGGCGTGTGACGGCCCCCCTCTTCCTTCGTCAGGATGTAGGCTTCCGCCGTGAACTCGGTGTGCGGCGTGATCGAGCCCGGCTTGCAGAGCACCTGGCCCCGCTCGACGTCTTCACGCTTGGTGCCGCGCAGCAGCACGCCCACGTTGTCGCCCGCCTGACCCTGGTCCAGCAGCTTGCGGAACATCTCGACGCCCGTGCAGGTCGTCTTCTGGACGTCGCGGATGCCGACGATCTCGACTTCCTCGCCGACCTTCACGATGCCCTTCTCGATACGACCCGTCACCACCGTGCCGCGGCCCGAGATCGAGAACACGTCTTCCACCGGCATCAGGAACGGCTGATCCACCGGACGCTCCGGCTGCGGAATGTAGGCGTCCACCGAAGCCATCAGCTCCAGGATCTTCGTCTCGCCGATCTCCGGGTTACGACCCTCGACCGCCGCCAGCGCCGAACCCTTCGTGATCGGGATGTCGTCGCCCGGGAACTCGTAGCTCGACAGAAGTTCGCGAACTTCCATCTCGACGAGCTCCAGCAGCTCCTCGTCGTCGACCATGTCCACCTTGTTCATGAACACGACCAGCGCCGGCACACCCACCTGACGGGCCAGCAGGATGTGCTCGCGCGTCTGCGGCATCGGACCATCCGCCGCCGACACCACCAGGATCGCGCCGTCCATCTGCGCCGCACCCGTGATCATGTTCTTCACGTAGTCGGCGTGGCCGGGGCAGTCGACGTGCGCGTAGTGACGGTTCGCCGTCTCATATTCCACGTGCGCCGTGTTGATCGTGATCCCGCGCGCCTTCTCTTCCGGCGCCGCGTCGATGTCCGCGTACGACATCGCCTTCGCACCACCAGCCTTCGCCAGCGTCATCGTGATCGCCGCCGTCAGCGTCGTCTTCCCATGGTCAACGTGACCAATCGTGCCGATGTTGCAGTGCGGCTTGTTACGTTCGAACTTCTCTTTGGCCATCTGGGTCCTGCCGGCGTTCTCTAAAACTTGCGCTTCAAGGAGCTGGAGCGGGTAGCGGGAATCGAACCCGCATCCTCAGCTTGGAAGGCTGCTGCACTACCATTGTGCTATACCCGCCAAAGCCCGAAGCGGACATAGTCCGGTTCAGATCCTCGCTTAGCTTCCGATCGCAAGCGATCGGAGGGCGGGAGCCGCCGCAACTCCTCAGTGAACTTCAAGCGCGTGGTGGGGGAAGTAGGACTCGAACCTACGAAGCCATTACAGCAGGGGATTTACAGTCCCCCCCCTTTGCCACTCGGGACATTCCCCCAGCGCGCTCAGAGCCCCTACGCCTCTGCCATCGGCAGAAACGCAAGGTCCGACCTAGGATCATGACGACTGCCGGACCGGCTTCCACCGCTTCGGTTGTCACGCTCCGGCGGGGCCTTCTGAGAAAAGGCTTCCGCCTTGGGACGCGAGGGGCGTAATGCCCGCAACTCTCGTCCTAAAAGCGGCTGCCCACCGAGGGGGCCCCAAATCGGAGCGCGTCTTATAGTGGCCTCGCCTCGCGAACGCAACGACGCCCGAAAGGGTGCGAACTTCCGACCCAAGTCCGGGGCGAAACCTCAAGGAAATCCGCAGGACAAGCCCTATTCACGGCCCCGCCAGGACCGCCGCGCGGGCCCGCCGGGCGACGATTGGATCTGGGGCTGGCACGCCGTCGAGGCGGCCCTGGCGAATCCGAAGCGGGAGAAGCCCCAGCGCCTGGTGGTCACGCCCGACAAGGCCAGGCAGGTCGAAGCGAAGTTCGGGCGCAAGGTGAATTTCGAGGTCGCCGACGCCCACCAGATCGGCCTGCTGCTGCCCCAGGGCGCGGTTCACCAGGGCGTCGCGCTCCGCCCTGCCCCGCTGGAGGACGTCGACCTCGAGGCCTTCGAGGCGCGTCCCGGCGCCGTCGTGTTGGTCCTGGACCAGGTGACCGATCCGCAGAACGTGGGGGCGATCCTGCGCTCGGCCGCGGCGTTCGGCGTCGCGGGCATGGTGCTGCAGGACCGCCACGCGCCCAAGCTGACCGGCGCGCTGGCCAAGGCTGCCGCCGGCGCTGTCGAGCGCGTGCCGGTGGCGCGGGTGGTGAACCTGTCTCGCGCGTTGGACGACCTGTCGAAGCTGGGCTGGCGCACCGTGGGCCTGGCCGGCGAGGCCGACCTGGGCCTCGCACAGGCGCTGAACGGCGAGCCGACCGTCCTCGTCATGGGGTCCGAAGGCGAAGGCCTGCGCCGCCTGGTGGCCGAGCACTGCGACGACCTGGCGAAGATCCCCATGCCCGGTGACTTCGAGAGCCTGAACGTCTCCGCCGCCGCGGCCATCGCCCTTTACGAGGCGTCGCGTCCTCGCTGACGCAACAACTCGCAACGCCTCGCAGGTCGGCGCACCTACCTGCGCCGGCCGCAGCTGACCATAACCCGCGCCTCCAACGATTGGGGTGCAACCATGACTCACAAGTTCAACTTCATCGGGGCCGCCGCCGGCGCTCTTGTTCTCAGCGCGTCGACGGCCGATGCGGGCACGCTGCTCGCCGGCTACGCCCAGCAGAACGGCCAGTTCGGGGTGACCGCGCAGGACGGAAACACGCTCGCCCAGACCGGAGGCGCGGCCGCCAGCCAGAAGGTCGTCGGCCTGACCTATGGAGCCGACAGCTACTACGCGGCCGGGGCCGGCGCGCCCAGCAACAACATCACCCGATACGACACGGCCGGCGGCTTCATCGGCGACATCAAGTTCGGTCCGCTGCTCGACCTCGGCCCCCTCGCCTTCGGCGCGGGCTCTGTCTTCATTGCCTACGAGTCGCAGATCACCGCCTCGTTCGGTGTCGGGTCCTTGAGCTCCGACCTCGGCTTTGACGCCACATTCGACGTCGAGATCCCGGAGATGGCGACGGGCCTGGCGTTCGGCGCCGACAGCCTGTTCGTCGCTTACGGCTCGCACCTGGCGCAATACGGCCTCAACGGGGACCTGCTGCACGCCTTCGACTTCGGCGTGCCGAAGCTGGGCGCCTTGGCCTACGGCGACGGTATGCTCTATGCGGCCTTCGCCAATGGCTCGAACCAGGGTTGGGCCGGGTTCGACCCGGCGGTCCTCTTCGCCACCGGCTCAGGCAGCGGTCTCAGCGTTTCCACCGGCTCGAAGGTCAACGGCTTGGCCTTTGGGGACGGCGGCGTCTTCGCCAGCTTCGACCACGAGCTCGTGAAGTACGACAAGGACGGCAATGTGCTGGCTGTCGTAGACACCGGGCGGCGGGTGAACGGCCCGCTGGCCTTCGTTTCCGACACGGGCGCGGTTCCGGAGCCCTCGGCGTGGCTGCTGATGATCCTGGGCTTCGGAACGACCGGCGCCGCCTTGCGCGCTCGCCGGCGAGTCGCGGTCGCCTGAGCCTGACTCGTCCCTCGCGTAAGAGATCGCTGACAATCGCCTGCGAACCTGCGACCCATCCGTCGTTGGGGAGACGTGCGTTGTCAGGGGATGATTTTCCGTCGCGGCTGTTGCTGGCGCTGAAGGCGCTGTCGATCAGCCGCGGCCGATTGGCCTCGGAGCTGGCCGTAGACAAATCAGTGATCAGTCGCTGGCTTTCGGGCCGGCAGGCGCCCACCGGGCAGAACCTCGCCAATCTCACCGCGCTGGTCGCCAGTCACCGGCCGGGCTTTAGCCTGCTCGACTGGGAAAGTGACCTCGACGCGCTCTCGGCCAAACTGGGCGTCGCCCCGGAAGGTTCGAACACCTCCTGGGGGCCGCTCGGCGGCTGGCTGGCCGAGTCCGTTCTTCGCGAGACAAAGACCCTTACCGACCTGCGCGGCGACGCCTACGAGGGCCACTGGCGTACGACCCGACCCGCGATCGGCCAGCCCGGCCGGTTCGTTCACGACGCCTGCCTCATCCGGCGGGCCGAGAACGGCTTCCTCACGACCCGCATCGCGGTCGAGGACATGCGCTTCGAGGGCTGGACGTTCATGACCCAGACCCAGCTGTTCTCGGTGCTGTCCGAGCCGCGCACGGGCATGTTCACCTTCTCGATCTTCAACGCGGTGCTGCGTCATCGCGCCGAGGTGCTGGACGGGGTGTCCATGGGCTTGCAACGCGTCGGCGGCGGCTCCCCCGCGGCCATGGGCTGTCTTATGGAGCGTGTCGGCTTCCTGAGCGGCGATCGGGCGGCCGATGACGCCGCGTTCGAGGCCGCCGCCCAGGCAGATCCTCTGGCCCCCGACGGCTCGATCACGCCCGAGGTCGCGGCCCGGCTCATGCCTGACGTGGGCCCGACCGCCCTGGCGGCGGGCGGCATGGCGATCCTGCACATGCCCTTCGCCACCTCCCTTTCGCGTGGTCCGCACCTCTAGCGTCCGGAATTCGCGCGACGCGCGAAACGCAACAACTCGCAACAAATCGAAGGTTGGCGCGCCTACCGTTGCGCGAACGAACCCCGCATCTAGCCGCCCAACGCGGCGACGCCGCCAACGACATCGGGATGCGACATATGCGGTTTCCATTCGTCCTCGCCATCGGGATGGCGGGCATTCTGGCCTTGGCGTCGGCAACGCGCGCCGACGCCGCCAATCCGGTCCACTACACGGACAGCGCCGCGTTCCACGCGCTGGGCGCGATACAACAGCTGACGGACTTCGACGCCCTCTACCCTGGGGCCGACACCATGTTTCTGGACGATGTCTTCGTCGACGGTGACATCAGCATCACGGGACCGTCCGAAAACTCGCTGATCGCGAAGGGCAGCGCCCCCTACTTCGCCGTCCGCAACAGCTTTGCGAACAACAACAACACCATCGCCGGGGACATCACCGCGCCCGGCTACGACATGATCACATTCTGGATCGGCGATCTGCTGGGCAGCGACGCGGTCACGATCACCTTCACGCTCAACGACGGCTTCTACGGTACAGGCGTGATGTCCTGGCCGGCGCAGGAAGGGTTCCGCTTCCACGGGTTCGTCGCGCCGCAGGGCAAGTACTTCACCAGCTTCGGCGTGCTGGGGAATGACACCAACGGCCTGCACCGGATCGGCCTCGCCCAGATCGAGCTCGGGAAGACCGGCGCCGTTCCGGAACCCGCGACGTGGGGTCTCATGATCTTCGGCCTGGGTGCGGTTGGGGTCATGTTCCGCCGCCGAGCTCTGGTCAGCGCCCCAGTCTGACCAGCTTGCGCGCCTGCCCCCCTGAAACAGGACGCGATGCGGCGGAGGCGGCGGTTCGGCAGTTGCAGCCGGCCGCCGCCTGACGCATTGAGGGCGCGATGTTTGCAGAGCTGTTCACGCCCGCGGCGCTTTCGGCGCTCTTTCAGGTCCTGATGATCGACCTGGTCCTGGCCGGCGACAATGCCGTGGCCGTGGGCCTGGCGGCCGGCGGCCTGCCCCCGGCCCTGCGGCGCAAGGCGATCTTCTGGGGCCTCGTCGCCGCGGTCGTCACCCGCATAGCCTTTGCCCTGGTCACCACCCAGTTGCTCGGCATCATCGGGCTGCTGTTCGCCGGCGGCGTGCTTCTGCTATGGGTCTGCTGGAAGATGTGGCGCGAGTTGCGCGACCAGGCTGCGGCCGGCGAGGAGGCCGCCGAAGCGGCGCTCGATTCAGACCCCACCACCGAGCCCAAGGTGAAGCCCAAGTCCTTCAAGGACGCGCTGATCCAGATCCTGATCGCCGACGTTTCGATGTCGCTGGACAACGTGCTGGCGGTGGCCGGCGCGGCCCGCGAGCATCCGACGATCCTGGTGTTCGGCCTTCTGCTGTCGATCGCGCTGATGGGCGTGGCGGCCCACGGCATCGCCCGTCTGCTGCACAAGTACCGCTGGATCGGTTACATCGGCCTGCTGATCGTCCTGTACGTGGCGCTGCACATGATGTGGCAGGGCGGCCGCGACGTGATCGACGATCTCGGCTGGACGGCGCAATACAACGCCGCCGTCCCCGATTTCCTGGACATCCATCCGAAGACGCCGGCCCCGGCGCACTGACGACGGACGCCAGCGCGTCATCGCCGGATTTGGACGCGCGGTTCTTGAGCCGGGTTAGGCTTACGCCGTCTCCGCCCCGCCGAAGCGTTCGCGCCACTCGGCGACCTGGGTGTCCTCGACCTTGCGGAACAGCACGTCCGGCGCGCGGATCGCGCGGCCCGGCTCCAGCGTGGTCAGCAGGTCGCCCTCGCCGGTCGGCCAGCCGCCCACCTCCGCCTCGCCCAGCGCCTCGGCGATCACCTTGGCCGTGGCCGGGATGAACGGCGCCGACAGGCGGGCGAACAGCGCCACCAGGTTCAGGCCCACGCGCACCGACACGCCGGCCCGGACAGGATCGGTCTTGAAGGCCGTCCAGGGCGCCGCCTCGGTCAGGTACTGGTTCCCCAGCACCCAGATCTGGCGCAGCGTCGTCGCCGACTTGCGGAACTCACGCGCTTCCATGTGCGCCGTCAGCTCAGCCAGCTTGGCCGAGACATCCGCCTGCAGCTTGGTCTCCAGGTCGCCCCACTCGCCGCCGACGGGGACCTTCCCCTCGAACCGGCTCTCGGCGAACTTGCAGATGCGGTTGACGAAGTTGCCCAGCACGTCGGCCAGGTCGGCGTTCACCTGGTCGCGGAACTGCTCCCAGGCGAAGGTCGAGTCCGAGCTCTCGGGCGCGTTGGCGATCAGCCACCAGCGCCAGTAGTCGGCCGGCAGCAGCTCCAGCGCCTGGTCCATGAAGACCCCGCGCTTCTGCGACGTCGAGAACCGCCCGCCGTAGTAGTCCAGCCAGTTGAAGCCCTTGAGGTCGTCGACCAGCTTCCACGGTGTGTTGCTGCTGGGCGTCCAGCGGCCCGCGCCGTCGCGGCGCTCGTTGATCCCCATCAGCGTGCAGGGGAAGCCCACGGTGTGGAAGGGCACGTTGTCCTTGCCCATGAACTCCACATAGGTGACGTCGGCCGCGCCGGGCTGGCGCCACCAGCGCTCCCAGTCCTCGTCCTTGGGCGCCCGGCCCTCGGCGGCGGCCTGCGCATCGGCCCATTCCCAGGTGGCGCCGATGTACTCGATCGGCGCATCGAACCAGACGTAGAAGACCTTGCCTTCCAGCCCGGCCACATCGGGCTTCTGGCCGTCCGGGTTCGGTCCCCAGTCGGCGGCGTTCACCGGCACGCCCCATTGCAGGTCACGGGTGATGCCGCGGTCCTGCAGGCCCTCGTCCAGCCACTTCAGCGCGATCGAGGTGACCAGATTCGGCCACGTCCCGCGCTTGGCCTCGATCCCCTCGCGCAGGCGATCGGCGAACAGGCTCTGGCGCAGGAACAGGTGCTTGGAGTCGCGGATCTCGATCTCGGTCGAGCCCGACAGCGCCGAGCGCGGGTGCAGCAGGTCGGCCGGGTCCAGCACCCGCGTGCAGTTCTCGCACTGGTCGCCGCGCGCGGCTTCGTAGCCGCAGTGCGGGCACGTGCCGATCACATAGCGGTCGGGCAGGAAGCGCTTGTCGGCCAGCGAATAGACCTGCTGGGTCACCCGCTCCTCGATGAAGCCGGCCTCCCACAACTGCTGGGCGAAGCTCTGCGTCAGCTTGCGGTTCTGCGGCGACGACGAGCGGCCGAAGTGGTCCCACGACATGCCGAAGCCGCGGCCCATGGCGTGAAGCTTGTCGTGCGCCAGCGCGCAGAACTCGGCCACCGGCAGGCCGGCCTCGACCGCGGCCAGTTCGGCCGGCGTGCCATGCTCGTCGGTGGCGCAGATGTAGAGCGTCTCGCGGCCGCGGGCCCGCTGGAAGCGCGCGTAGACGTCCGCCGGCAGCATCGAGCCCGCCAGGTTCCCCAGGTGCTTCGCGCCGGCGGCGTACGGCAGGGCCGAGGTGATGAGGATACGGGACATGGACCGGTCAGGGCTGGAGTAGGACGTTTCAGGAAGAGCGGGGCTTATAGGCTGCTCAGGTCGTTCGCCAAAGTCCGCCGCGCAAGAAATGCTCGCCAAGGCCCGCAACCGGCGCAAACCTCGGTTTCATGGGGCGGCCGCGACCGTCTGAGTCGCGCTGGAAAAGAGCCGCCCAACGGGAGGTTCGATATGCCGATACGTACACGGGAGGTTCGATATGCCGATACGTACAACGTCGCTGGCGGCGGTGACCGCTTGCCTGCTTCTGGCCGGATGCAGCGAGAAGGCTGCCGCCCCGGCGCCCGAGGCCCAGGCCGAAGCGCCGAAGAAGTCGCTGGCCCGCCAGGTCCAGTTCTACCAGGGCCAGGACAACGTCCAGGCGATCACGTCGGCGACGGTGAAACCCGTCGCGGGCGGCGGCTATGATCTGGAAGCCAAGGTCACCACCGACGGCGGCGGCTGGACCAAGGTCGGGTTCCTGCCCCGCGTCTACGCCGCGACCCCGCCCGACGGCATCTATGAGGTCGACGTCGTCGGCGACAAGCCCGCCACGCCGGGCGCCGCCGGCCCCACGCCCGTCGACGTGAAGAGCGGCTGGGACCGCTACAAGGACGGCCGGGTCAAGGGGGTGAGGTTCATCTCAAAGACCAACGAGGTCGTGGCGATGGTGGGCGGCTGAAGGTCGGCGCAGGCGCGTCCCGCCGGTGCGCGAGTGCGGCCGAGGGGCCTTTCGCCCCTCAGCCGGCCCCGCGCGTCACATCGGCGGCGCTTTGCCGTTCTCGCCGATCGACACCGAGCCGGCCATTAGCTGGCCGCCGGCGCCCTTCTGCACGACCATGAACACCGGGATGCCCGGCTTCACCTGAGCGCGCGTGCCGCCGGTGATCTGCACGATCGGCACGTTCTTCGGCACGGTGATCGTCCGCTTGCCATAGGTGTAGTTCACCTCGAGCTGGCGGCTGCCCTTCTTGCCGGCCACCACGGTGCCGACGGTGCCGTTGGTCATCATCGAGCCCGGCTTCTTGTCCCAGCCGTAGTGGCCCTCGCCCATCTTCACGCCGGGCGGGAAGACGTGGACTTCCAGCGACCGGCCAGTCCCATCCTTCTGCGGCATCTCGGCGGTGCCGATGAAGCTGCCCGGCTTGATCGCGTCCGGCTCGACCGGCTTCATCACCGCGACGGTCCAGTTGGGGGTGAGCGTTACCTTGGTGGAGCCCTTCGGGCCCTTCACGGTCAGCGAGTTGGCGTCCATCGCCGTCACGGTGCCCCGCACCGTGCTGGGCGCCGCCGGCGCCTGGGCCCACGCCGCGCCCCCTGCAAGGCTAGCGGCCGAAAGCGTCACCACGGCCGCGGCCGCCATCGCAGTTTTGAACATCTCTTCGTCTCCCTTGCTGACGCCGTCAGAGCGGTCCCTTGAACACGAAGAAAGCCCCGAGCGCGATGAAGCCGAACCCGATCAGGTGGTTCGCCGTCAAGCGTTCCCCCAAGTAAGTCACCGAGAAAACCGCGAAGACTCCCAGGGTGATGACTTCCTGCATCGTCTTCAGCTCGGCGGGGGAATAGACCGCCCGGCCGATCCGGTTGGCGGGCACGGCCAGCCAGTATTCGAAGAACGCGATACCCCAACTGGCCAGGACGATGATCCAGAGCGGCCCCTTCTCGACCTTCAAGTGCCCGTACCAGGCGAACGTCATGAACACGTTCGAGGCGACCAGCATCAGGATCGGAAGGATCGCGGTCGAGGAGAGGCTCATCGGCGATTCGTCCTTAACGTGGGTCCAAAGCGACCTATAACCTGCACCGGTTTGCAGGTGGGGATTCCGGTATGGCGGGATGGTGGAAGGCCCTTGGGCTGGGCGTGGTGCTGGCGGTGGCCGCCTGCAGCCCGAAGGCGGAGAAGGCGTCGGCCGAGGGCGGCACGCTCAGGATCTACAACTGGTCCGACTACATCGACCCTGACCTGCTCAGCCAGTTCACCAAGGAGACCGGCATCAAGGTCACCTACGACACCTTCGATTCCAACGAGGTGCTCGAAACGAAAGTTCTGCAGGGCGGCACCGGCTACGATCTGGTGGTCCCGTCCAACCACAACGTCCCGCGCTACATCACCGCCGGCGCGATCCAGCCGCTGGACA
The DNA here is from genome assembly GCF_965284355.1 of Phenylobacterium sp. NCBI lineage: Bacteria > Pseudomonadati > Pseudomonadota > Alphaproteobacteria > Caulobacterales > Caulobacteraceae > Phenylobacterium > Phenylobacterium sp. The sequence goes on from NZ_OZ260078.1 coordinate 727,344, forward strand.
AGAGCAAGCTGCCCGGCCTCGACAAGCTGTCGCCCGACGTGCGGGCGCACATGGAGCCGTTCGACGCGGGCGGGAAGTATGTCGTCCCCTATATGCAGGGCACGATCGGCATCGGCTACAACGCCGAAAAGGTGCGCCAGCGCCTGGGCGACATGAAGATCGACAGCTGGGCGGTGGTGTTCGATCCCGCCGTACTGGCCAAGCTCAAGGACTGCGGCGTCTATTTCCTGGACGCGTCCGAGGACATGTACGCCGTGGCCCTCAACTATCTGGGCAAGGACCCGAATTCGACGAAGGTCGAGGACTACAACGCCGCCACGGCCCTCATGCTGAAGGCGCGGCCCTACGTGAAGAAGTTCCACTCCTCGGAGTACATCGACGCCCTGGCCAACGGGGATATCTGCGTCGCCATCGGCTATTCGGGCGACGTGCTGCAGGCCAAGGACCGCGCCGACGACGCCAAGAACGGCGTCAACATCGCCTACGCCGTACCCAAGGAGGGCAGCCAGGTGTGGTTCGACGTCTTCGCGATCCCCAAGGACGCGCCGAACGCTGCAGCCGCCCACACGTTCATGGCCTTCATGCTGCGTCCCGAGATCATCGCCAAGGCGTCGAACGCCACCCGCTACGCCAACCCCAACGCGGCGGCGACGTCGCTGGTCGACGCCGATCTGCGCAACGATCCGAACGTCTACGTCACGCCCGAGGTGTCCAAGCGCCTCTTCGTCACCACCACCAAGGGCCAGGATCTGCTGCGCGACGTGAACCGCCAGTGGACCCGGGTGCTGACCGGGCGGTGAGCGGCCGCCCGCAGAGCCCCCGGCCGCAGATCGGGGGCATCCGCGAGACGTTCGCGCCCTGGGCCGATCCGCAGGCGCGGCCGCTGGTGCGCTTCGACGGCGTCTCCAAGGCGTTCGGCGATACGACGGCGGTCAATGACGTCAGCCTCTCGATCTACGAGCGCGAGTTCTTCGCCCTGCTCGGCCCCTCGGGCTGTGGCAAGACCACCCTGATGCGCATGCTGGCCGGGTTCGAGCAGCCCGATGCGGGCCGCATCCTGCTGGCCGACCGCGACATCCAGGCCGACCCGCCCCACCGGCGGCCGGTCCACATGATGTTCCAGGCTTATGCGCTCTTCCCGCACCTCTCGGTCGCCCAGAACATCGCGTTCGGTCTGAAGCAGCAGAAGATGGCCCGGGACGAGATCGCGCCGCGCGTCGAGGAGATGCTGTCGCTCGTCCGGCTCGAGGGCATGGGCAAGCGCCGCATCGACCAGCTCTCGGGCGGCCAGCGGCAGCGGGTGGCCCTGGCCCGCGCCCTGGCGCCGCGTCCGCGCATCCTGCTGCTGGACGAGCCCATGGCCGCCCTCGACAAGAAGCTGCGCGAGGAGACCCAGTTCGAGCTGATGGCCCTGCAGCAGACCCTGGGCATGACCTTCATGATCGTCACCCACGACCAGGACGAGGCCATGGTGGTCGCCGACCGGATCGCGGTGATGCGCGAGGGCCGGATCGTCCAGGTGGGTCGCCCGGCCGAGGTCTACGAGGCGCCGGCCGACCGCTACGTCGCGGGCTTCATCGGCGACATCAACCTCTTCGAGGGCCGCGTGGCGGCGTCCGAGAACGGCGTCGTGCACCTCGTCTCCGAGGACGGAACCTTCGAGGCCGAGGGGACCGGACCGGTCGGCGAGACGGCCTGGGTCGCCGTGCGGCCCGAGAAGATCGCGGTCCACGCCGAGCCGCCGCCGCAGGGCGCCAACACGCTCGCCGGCCGCATCCTCGACTATGGCTACCTGGGCGACTGGACCACCTATCTGGTCGAGACCTCGCCCGGCCGCACGATCCGCGCCGCGCGCGCCAACGCCACGCGGGCCACCGACCGGCCGCTGGGCTGCGACGACCCGGTCTGGCTCACCTTCGCGCCCTCCAGCGCCGTGGTGCTCACCCGGTGAGACGCGAGCGTTCCGCCCTCGCCGCCCTCGTTCCCTTCCTGTGGCTGGCGGTGTTCTTCGCCTTCCCGTTCCTGCTGGTGGCCAAGCTGTCGCTGTCGGACGCGGCCCTGGCGATGCCGCCCTATGCGCCGCGCATCGACTGGAGCCAGGGTCTGGCGGGCATCCAGGCCTTCCTGGGCGGTCTCGACGGCGAGACCTACGCCCGCCTCACCCAGGACCGCCTCTATCTCGACGCCTACCTGTCCAGCCTGCGGCTGGCCGCGACAGGCACGCTGATCCTGCTGCTGATCGGCTATCCCATCGCCTACGGCATCAGCCGCTGCCCGCCGCGCCTGCGCCAGGCGCTGGTGATGGCCGTCATCCTGCCCTTCTGGACCAGCTTCCTGATCCGCATCTACGCCTGGATCGCCATCCTGAAGCCCGCCGGCCTCCTGAATGTGGTCCTCGCCCGGCTGGGCCTGCCCGCCGTCGACATTCTCAACACCGAGACCGCCGTCCTGCTGGGCCTGGTCTACGCCTACCTGCCCTTCATGGTGCTGCCGCTCTACGCCGTTCTCGACCGCCAGGACGAGAGCCTGATCGAGGCGGCCCAGGACCTGGGGGCCACGCCGCTCAGCGCCTTCTGGCGCGTGACCTTCCCGATGTCGCTGCCGGGCGCGGCGGCCGGCGCCCTGCTCTGTTTCATCCCCATGGCCGGCGAGTTCGTGATCCCCGACCTGCTGGGGGGCTCCGAGACCCTGATGCTGGGCAAGGTCATCTGGACCGAGTTCTTCGCCAACCGCGACTGGCCCGCCGCCTCGGCGGTCGCCATCGTGCTCCTGGCCACCCTGACCATCCCGATCCTGCTGTTCGAGCGGCAGCAGGCCAAGGTGCTGCGATGAGAAAGGGCCCCTCCGCCTTCAACGTCGCCTCGGTGGTCCTGGGCCTCGCGTTCCTCTACGCGCCGATCGTCATCCTGGTGGTCTATTCGTTCAACGCGAGCCGGCTGGTCACGGTCTGGGGCGGCTTCTCCACGCGCTGGTATGTCGCCCTCTTACAGGACGCCCAGATGCTGGACGCGATCTGGGTGACGCTGCGGGTCGGCGCCCTCTCGGCCACCCTCGCCACCGTCGTCGCGACCTTCGCCGCCTTCGCCCTCGTCCGGGCCGGCCGCTTCCGGGGGCGCACGGCGCTGGCCGGGGGCATCTACGCGACCCTGGTGATGCCCGAGGTGATCCTGGGGCTTTCGTTGCTCCTGCTGTTCGTCTCGATCGGGCTGCCGCGCGGGTTCTGGACGGTGACCCTCAGCCACGCGACGCTCACCCTGGCCTACGCCACGGTGGTCATCCAGGCCCGCCTCGCCACCTTCGACCGCAGCCTGGAGGAAGCCGCCCAGGACCTCGGATGCCCGCCGTGGAAGGCCTTCGCGCTGGTGACGCTCCCCGGCATCGCGCCGGCCGTAGCGGCGGCCTGGATGCTGGCCTTCACCCTCTCGCTGGACGACCTCGTGATCGCCAGCTTCGCCTCCGGCCCCGGCGCCACCACCCTGCCCATGCGGCTCTACAGCCAGGTGCGGCTGGGCGTGGATCCCAAGATCAATGCGGTGTCGACGCTGTTGATCGGCCTCGTGGCCACCGGCGTCATCGCGGCCTACCTGGCCCAGCAGCATCAGCAGCGGCGGCGCAGGGCGCGCTGAGCACGGCCCGCTGAGAATGGGCGCGCTCAGCCAGCGCCTCAGGCGGTCCGGTCGGCAGCCTTGTGACCCTTACGCGCCACCGGCCGGACCGCCTGGGCCAACGCCCCCCCGAGCGTCGGACGCCTGGCTTGCACCCCCGCACCCGCCAGGCCGTCGGGGGCGCGGCGTCCCGTCCCGGCACGCATCCCCGACTTGCAGGCCCCGCGATGCAAGGCCGGCGCCTGAAGCGTCCTGGGACTGAACATGAGATCTGGGGAGGCGCGTTGCGCGCGGGCGATGGTGCGGATGCAGGACTCACACGGGCCACCTCAAGATATTGATTTATTGTCCGTTTTTCATACGGGGAATTGGCCCCTGACCCCCGAAGTGACCCCCAAACCCTCTACGCGATGTTCAATTCCGCCGCGCCGATGTTGCGCTGTCACCTTTACCGACAACCCTACGAAGCGGTGCCTCCCCGCCCGGCGGGCCTCCGCGCACGATTGCCATCTCACGGATTGCCCACTGGCTAAACGCCCCTCGCCACTACTGTGTCGTAGCCGCCGACGTGCGTCAGCCCTTCGTGGCTGTCGATGCCCGTGTAGCGCAGCGAGGCATCTTCATAGCGCCGGAAGGCGAAGACAGCCTCATTCATCCGTTCCGTGTTGAAGACCTTCAAGTCGACGAGGAGATGGAAGTCCGCCACGGTCAGTCCGGTGACGGTCAGGAAGAGTTCCGGTTCCAGCTTCGTGATGACGTCCTGGAGCGTGTTCTCTCGGAAGTCGGTCAGGTACATGAACGCTGGAATCCGCGTCGCGAACTTGATCAGCTTCTCCTGAACCATCTTTCGCTTCGACTTGTATTCCTTCTCTTCCTCAGTGAGCTGCTTCTTCTCCCGTTCGCTCAGCTCGCGATCCTTGGCCTTGTTTTTGAGGTCCTTAACCGCGTCGCTCTTGTTGATGATGGTTTCGAGCACGTTGTCACCGAGGGCGCGCCAGCCCTCTATCCGCCCAACGGCCGCCATGGCTTCCTCGCTGGCGAGAACCCGGCGCAGGGTGTCGTTATCGACGTTGACCAGCAGCGCCGACTCCCACTTGCGCGCCAGCAGCGTCGCCGACGTGCCGGCCATCGCAATGTCGAGGATGCCGCCCGCGTCGATCTGCACCATGTTCGCGCCGTCGTAGGCGAGCACCGGCAGAAAGGAGACGAGGTCGCGCACAGCGACTTCCGGGTTCGGCTCGGTCGGCGAAAGGCCGATGCCATACTCTGACAGCTGGCGCAGGGCCCGGGTCGGCGCGAAGTCGAAGACGAAGCAGACGGGCTTGAAGACCTCCTCCTCGTTGGGGTCATCCCCGTTGGGATTTCCCTGCGACCAGGGCGATTGAACTCGGAACGCGGCCTGAAAGTAGGTTTCGGGCGACTTTAGGTTCCGAAGCATCAAGATCGACGACCACTGCTTCACCGTGACGCCGGTGGTCAGCTTTCCGCAGGACAGGGTGATGGTCTTGCTGTCGAAGCCACCGCCGATGGCCTCGCGCACCGGCGGGAGGGCGTCGAGGCCGATCCCGGCTCCCGCGCCGGCGGCCACGACGACCCGGTAGTCATGCCAGAAGACGTTGTGCTTCTCGGCCAGCAGGTTCCGCATGGCATGACAGGCGGCGACGTTCGGCAGAAACCAAAAGCTGTGCTGGAGGTAGGGCAGCAGGCGCGAGTCCGAATAGGGCCACGGTGGCGGAGAGCCGGTTTTCAAGCTCTCGACCGTCTGGGCCGCCTCGGCACCGCGGATGACGTTGAGCCACTTTTGAACCTCGTCCTTGTGCTTGAAGGTCGCGGTGGTTCCCGTCCCGGTGGCGGTGAAGAACTCGTTCAGATCGAACTCGTCGAACTCGCCCGCGCTGGCTATCGCCAACAGGTCGTCGGGCATCTGATACGTGAGCAGGCGCATCTGCGGCAGCGCGCCGTAAGGGTTGCGAATGCCCGGATGGGCCACAGCGAAGGCGGACTTGGCGCGCTGCTCGTCCGTGTAGGTCCAATTGAAGATTTGCTCTTCAATGAACTCGCCAGTCGCGAGCGCCTTAAACGGCGTGCCGGACAGATAGAGGTAGGCGCGGGTCGTGATCGGTAGGAACTCGGCTTCCTTCTCGGACAGCACGCTCAGGTCCTCGTTCACCACCGCCAGGTCGCCGGCGTACTCGCGGGCAGCCTCCGCCTTCGCCACCGCGGCTTCCTCGCCTTCGAAGAGTTCCTTGGCTGTCTCGCGCCACGCTCCGAAGTGGTACTCGTCAAAGACGACCAGGTCCCAATTGACCGCGTGGAGCCACTCGTTGCGCGGCTTAATGTTGCCGACCGCGTCGCGGCCGAGGAGGTCTTGGAAGGACCCGAAGTAGACGACAGGCTTGGCCGCGTCGATCTGGGTGGGATCGCGGCCTGAATTCCTGGAGAGATACTGCCAGCCCTCGAAATCCACATGGCTTTCCAGGTCGGTCTGCCACGCATCCTCAACCGCGGGCTTGAACGTCAGCACCAGCACACGCTTAGCTCCCAGCATTCGCGCCAGCTGGTAGGTCGTGAAGGTCTTTCCGAAACGCATCTTGGCGTTCCAGAGGAAGCGGGGGACAGCGTGCATGTCCTCCTTCCAGATGGAGTGGAAGTAGTCGTGGGTCTTACGGACGGCCTCGGCCTGTTCGGCGCGAAGCCCGAACGTCTCGTGACGGGGCCCGCTGACCTGCTTCCCTGTGCGCAGCTCATGCAGCACCGCGCGGACGTCCGCCACCGTGCAGCGCATCCACTCCAGCTGCGGATTAGCAAAGCCCTTGCGCCGAAGGGCCTCGCGAACAGCGTGGTCAGAAAACACCGAGCCGTCGTCACGCTCGGCGGCCTCGTTTAGCTCAATGGTGAAATTCTCAATAGCCGCGGTCTTGAGCTGTTCAGCGACCCGCCGCCTCACATCGCGCGTGGTCTGTCCAACCTTGAGGAGCCCTTCATGCGCCGCGTCGGCGATGGAGTAGGCGTAGATTCGAGGCCGGGCCTCCGGTCTGGGAGTGAGAACTTCTTCGACGGTAGGCTTGCTATTCATCGAAGAGGTGAGCGTCGTCGTGCTCCGCAACCTGCGCCTCTATAAACTCAATCTCGCCCTCAGAGATTCCATACCGGGCGTAGAGCTTCGCGTCGGTCCACTTTTGGTCCAGCGGCAAGTCGGGAATGAAGGAATAGACACCCTTGGGAGCGTCCTGAGTGAACTTGCGAAGAGAAACTAGGAACCGTGCGAAGCGAGTTCGAAGATAGCTTGCGTAATTCCTTGCTTCGGACTCCAGCTCGAACACGCCAGCAACGATATAACTCTCCGTGCAAGCTGTTCCCGGTTCCCCCACAATGGGTTTACTAAGAAACTTGGTTTCAATGGCCGCACTAGTCCCCTGGACGCGGCTCATGAACACCTTCCATTTATCTATCCACTGAGCATTCGTCGGGATCTCTGAGCGCTCGACCCAGCTCACCTTCTGTGAGCCGTACAGCTTGATGGGGTTCTCCAGGCCGTCCGGGGTCGCGTTTCCATGGAAGAAGGTGCGCAACCCGAATGGCTTCTGGCTAGAAGCGCGAGCATCGAGTGTGGACTCTCCCTTCGCTCGTACTTTTTCAAGGATTGGGACTGCCTCGTTCCGCCGCACTAAAACGTCGTACTCGTCTAGGTAACGAGTGATCGCCGGCCCCGTGGGCTCGCCATCCCAGATTGTTTGAATCTCGCACGGACCCAAATACTCTCGATCCCAAAGAAAGTAGGAGACGCCGCCTCGAATCTTCACTCCAGGGAAAGCCTCGTAGAGCTTCGGAAAGTCCACGATTTTTCGAAGGCGTTTATCAGACAACATTCGCTGCCTGTAGCTGTCGAGATTCTTGCCGCCGGTCATCCATCGTGAGGGCGTCACGAATGCAGCGTATTTCGGCTCAAGTGCCAGCGCTTGTTCTACGAACAACTGATAGATCGGCGCGGCACTTGTTCCGAAGCCGCCATCGTCCAACTGGTAGGGCGGATTGCCGATGATGACATCGAACTGCATGTTGTCTCCAAACATCTCGGCAACTCGTGCGCCGATGTCTTCCGCGTGAATGAAGGCGTAGGCGTGTGTTTCTTGTTCGTCGCCCCGATCTAGAGTCTCTCTGCTCGCACCGCAGAAGACGCACTTGCCGTCGGTCCAACTGTGCTCAGTGCGTGAGAACCATATGTTGCCGTCATCAGCTGCGAACCCCGTCGCTACCGAATGCCCTCCCGTCGCGTGTTTCGAGCAATATAAGCTACGCCGGGCGAGCAAGCTGGTGAGTTGCGTAATCCCGATCCCAAACAGCTGCTTCGTCAGAACGTGATCAACCCGTCTTTGCAGGTCGGGAATCTCGGCCTTCAGACCCGATATTAAGCGCGTAGCGATTTCGCGCAGAAAGACCCCGGACTTGGTGCATGGGTCGAGGAATTTGACTTCGCCGTTCGCCCAAATGTCTGCACCGTCATTGCCTTCGGCCCATGCCGCCGCGAGCGTGTCCAACATCCGATTGGCGAAGTCCGGCGGCGTGAATACTTCGTCGTTGGACAGGTTCGCTATGCAGGTCAGCACGTCGGGATTGCGACCCCGCAGCTTGAATGCAGCCCGCTCGTTCAAGACGAGTGCCCGTCCGTGTGAACCGTGACTGGGCGGCTTTCGGCGGCCGCCAACTCGCGCACGGTCATCGGTGGCAAAGCGCCAATCGGCGTAAAGACCTCATGCCGACCTAGGCGAGCGAAAAGAGATCCATCCTCTCGGAACCCGGCCATGCCGGTCAGGACATCGAGCCGGAAGTCCCGGCGCTGGAACTTGCCCCGACCAAGATATCCCCACTCGACGACCGTGATCGGCGTCCCGTCCGCGGCGCGCATGGTCATCGCATCGCCGTGGATCAGGTTGAGCGACAGGACGTGCGAAGCCGCGCGGTAGAGTTCGTCCCCCTCTTCCAGACCCAGGTAGGCCGCGAACACCTCCAGCATATTGGCTCGGCACTCGGCGATGTTGTCGGCCAGCAACTCGATTCCGTAGATGCAGGTGAGGGCCTGGAGGGCGCGATGTTGTCGGTCGAAAGCTGACTTCCCGTAGGCGCGCTCGACGGCCGCCAGCTTCCGCTGGAGTACCGGCATCAGGAAGTTGCCGCTCCCGCAGGCCGGTTCGAGGAACCGAGAGTCAATCCGCTCGCTCTCGGCCTTCACCAGGTCGAGCATCTTCTCGACCAGCCATGGCGGCGTGAACACTTCCCCGTGGTCGGCGACCCGCTGCTTGGATTTGATCAAACGGGACGCTTCGTCGGTCGTCATTCGCGCCGGTTGAATGGCTGGCGACGAACTGCTGTTGAGGGCATCAGTCGGCGAGGCCCCCTCAACACACGGGCTCTCGCATGCGGAGGCGTCGTTGTCGGCCCCCGGTTCGGCGAGACGTCCAATCAGGTCGAGCGAGCGCGTGATGTGATGGGGCGGCTGCATAGAGCCGTCCTCCCAGCCCTGGACCGCGTCCAACGGAGCCCTGAATTCCCGGCTCACGTCGTCAAGGCTGTAGCCTGCCGCAATCCGAACCGACGAGAACGACATGACCCTCCACTTCCGACGCCAACTCGGACAGCTATCGCCCGCCTTGCTTAGATAAAACGAAGCGCGAACTTCGGAAAGGTAGACGGCGAACGCGGCGAGTCGAGTGCGCTCGGTTGCAGTATGGCGCGCGGCTCGCAAGAGTCGCAATCGGCTTGAATGTGCTCACCGTTGCCCCTCCAATGCCAAGCTTGCGGAGGGGGCTTATGGACGCCAAGGATCACGCCGTCATTTCTGTTCTCGGCGATCAACGCCGCTTCATGGTGCCCATCTTTCAGCGCCAGTACAGCTGGCGCGAGCAGCGACTTCGGCCGTTTTGGGAGGATGTCCTAGCGAAGGCCGAGGAGACGCTCCAGGCGGCGCCGAAGTTCAAGCACTACATGGGCGCGCTCATTCTGGCGCCGGGCGGCCAGGGCTATGTCGTCGGCGTAACGCCGCGCGTCCAGGTGATCGACGGACAACAGCGCCTCACGACGTTCCAGCTTTTCCTCGCGGCGCTTCGAGAAGTGGGCGATAACCTAGGATTTCAGGAGGTACGCGAGGCCGTAGGGAACTACCTCTTCAACCGACCGATGACAGGCGATGTCGACGAGGACGCACGCTTCAAGCTCGTACCCACGCCCGAGGATCGCGTCGTCTTCAAAGAGATTGTCGATGGTGGTTGGAAGCAGGTTCGGAAGGCCCGCCCCTCCATCTTCTACCAGAACGGCAACCTGAAGGCCGGTCAGGCTCCCAACTCCGTCCGGGCGTTCGACTTCTTCACAATCTGCATTCGCCAGTACGTGCTGTTCGGTCCGCCACAAGACGATGAAATCAACCTTCTGACCCCTCCCGACGACGAGGACACTCAGCGCCGGCGCATTTCAGCGCTGCTTGAGGCGCTGCTGAACCACCTCAAGCTCGTGGTCATCACCCTAGATGAGTCCGACGACGCCCAGGTGATCTTCGAGACGCTGAACAGCCGCGGTGAGCCGTTGCTGGCCATGGATCTCGTCCGGAACAACATCTTCCATCGGGCACAGGCACAAGGCGAGAAGGCGGAGGAACTCTTCCTAACGAAGTGGAGGCCACTCGATGGCCCATTCTGGAAAGACGACGCCCCGCGCGCGAAACCGCGTCGACCACGCATTGATCACTTCCTCAGCCATGCCCTGACCGCACAGACGGGCGAGGAGGTGTCGCTGCGCGAGCTGTATGCCGAGTACCGCGCCTTCGCGCGACCGAAGGGTGCGCCACGGTTTGCCACCGTCGAGGGCGAACTCGATGCCCTACTCCACTATGCGCCCATCTATCGCGCATTAGAGGGCCTACCGGACAAGGCAGCTGAAGAACCTGACGCAAACCTTTTGGCGCTGGGTCGGAAGCTCGCGACCTGGGAAGTTGGAACGGCCTATCCACTGGTGTTCTGCGTCGCGGGAGCCGACATCGCGGCCGAAGAGAAGGCTGCCATCTACCGTCTGATCTACTCCTACATCGTTCGGCGGGCGATCTGCGGGCTGACTGCCAAGAACCTCAACAAGAATTTTCAGCGGATCGTCAGCCACCTGCTAACGCACGGTGTCTCGTCGGCGTCATTCGCTGCGTCTCTGGTGGAGCAGACTGGGCCTACGGTCCGGTTCCCCGACGACGCAGAGGTGAAGCTGGCCGTCAAAACCGTCCCGATCTATCGCAACATCCTGCGATCTGAGCGCCTGCAGGACATGCTCTGGGAAATGGAACAGGCGCGGCGCACGAAGTTTAGCGTCGCCACGCCGCGCCCGGATTCCATGTCGATCGAGCACGTCCTGCCGCAGGGTTGGACGAGCAACTGGCCTCTCCCTGACGGGCGCGACGCGCCGGCGGACAAGCTTACCGGTGCGGATCAAGCTATGCTCGATGCCATCTCGGCGCGCGAACGACTCGTCCACACGCTGGGTAACCTCACGCTCGTTACGGTGCCGGCCAACAGCGTCGCTTCGAATTCGGCATTCGATATCAAGCGGACGTGGCTGCAGAAGAGTCTTCTCGCGCTGAACCTTGAAATTCTGCAGCGGCCATCCTGGGACGAGACGGAGATCGAGGCGCGAGCAGCGAACCTTGGCGATCTAGCCGTTCAGATATGGCCGGGCATAGCCAAGTAGCAGATTACATTCGCGATGCGGCTTCGACCTCAAGTCGGGTGAAGCGGGCCACTGAGCGGCCCTCGCGCAATGCGTAGGCCTTCGGAACCATCTTCACCCGACCACCGGCAGAGGCGGCGCTACGGCTGTCGTACATCGCCTCGCGGAATTTGCGGGCGGGGAGTTCCCACACCTGGACCTCGCCGCGGTCGTCCTCAAACGCAGCGAGGATGGTGTCGAGGCGAGCCAACATTGTCGCCGTCACGCCGAAGGACGAGGTGCCAGGGCGACAGGACTTGATGACCGCAGGCCTATCCTTCCAGACTACCTCGTTAGCCCCATTGCGAACCAGGGCGAGCCCCATGCATCGCGACAAGCCCTTGGCCATTTTCAGGCCGTAGGCTCGGCCTGCAGCTCCGGTTTGACTGTCCTGTGGCAAACGTCCCCCCTGTCTCTGTCGGCCGGGCCCACGAGGGGGCGCTCGTCTGAGCTGAGCTTAGGGCACCCCCGTTGCAAGGGCATCACACCCGCCGCCGCTTTGCGAGTAGGGCCTCAAGGTCGGCCGCGAGATCATCGTTGGATGCGCCGTCTGCCGACCTCCCGAGACCTCTGATCAGCTCCGCCTGTCGCGAGACCGGCACGGCGCCGTAGCTCGTGAAGGTCGTCAGCACGTGCTCATGCCCGAAGTTCTGCGACCAGGCCTTGAACTCCTCCGGCGTGGTGCAGATGCGCTCGCCCAGTAGGGCCAGCATGTCGCGGAAGCTGTGCGGGTTGAAATAAGGTAGGCCCGCCACGGCGAAGGCCTCGCGGAAGATGCGTCGGATCGGCTCCGCCGTGCTCCAGGGCCTGCGATCCAGGCCTGCGGCCACGAAGCCGCCATCAGCGCCCACCTCGACGCGGGTCGCCGGAAACAACGGGTCGGCGTCGCCCCAATGCAGACTGCGCAGATGCGCCTCCCATCCCGTGACGATCTCCAGCGCGTCGGCGCCCACCGGGAAGAACCACGTCGAGAACGTCTTGGAGAACTTCGTCTTCACCTGCCGTGCGTCTTGGTGGACCACCGCCTCGGCGAGGTCGAGGTGGCGCAGCTGGAACGTCGCCAGGGCGCCGTCGCGGGCGCCGGTGAGCGCCGCGAAGGCGATCAGGGCACGGTCGCGAAGCTCGATGTCGGTGCGGGCCGGCATGAGCGACAGGACGTGATGCACCTGCTCCAGCGTCGGCACGCGCTTGGGCCGCACGGCCTTGGCGATCCGCACGTCCTTCTCCGGCAAGTTGAAGTAGTCGGCGTCGGAGTAGGCGATGCGCCGCTTGTACCCCTGCTGATCGGCCAGCCAGAGGAAGAAGGTGCGGAGGGCTGACAGGGTGGAGTTGACGGTGGCGCGGCTCAGCTTTTCGCCCGATCGCACGGCGCGTTGTTCGATCAGCCGGCGCTTGAACGCGACCGCCTGTTCGCGATGGAAGCTCCGAAAGGCTTTCCGGCTGGTGGAGTCCTCGAAGCAGGCGATCGCCTTGGCGACGCCGTCTATGGTGGCCTCGCTCGCCCGGCGAGCCTCGCGCAGGTACACGAAATAGGCGCGCTTGATCCGCTCGTTGTCAGGGTTTGTCTTGGTCATGGGTTTTCGTCCTCATTGAAGGCGACAGTGGCGGGGGGCGTTGGGCGCTCTGCTATGCGTCCCTCCCCCTCCATCACGCGGACCTCGACCCCGGGTAGGATGACCGGCACGGCCTCCCATCGCGCGCGCCGGTTCATGACGCCTCCGCACGTTTCGCAGAGGGCGCGGATGTTACCGGCGCCACGTCCGCGCGATGGGTGAAAGTCGGCCATCCTCAGGGCGGGTCGCCGGGCGGCTCGGCAACCGAAGCAGTGCAGGCGCCCGGCCGGCGTTGGCCGCTTCGCCGCCTCCCGGCGCGCCGCGACGAACGTTTGCAGCGTGGCGCCGTGGATCAGGGTCGGGCGTCGGCCGTCGATGGGGTGGAGGCCAGCGAACCTGACCCACCGCCGCACCGTCTCGCGGCTGAGGTTGTAGAGGCGCGCCACCTCCTCGGTCGTGTAGGTGCGGTTCAGCTTCGCTAGGCGCGGGTTCAGGCGGGTGCGGGCCAAGGCTGCGCCTCACTGGCCTTCGAGGAGCCGGCGGATCGACGCGATCTTGACCAGCGTCCGCCGCCCCAGCTTGACCGTCTCCAGGCGCCCCTCGGGGATGAGGGCGTAGATCGAGGTGCGCCCCAGGCTCAGCGCCTTAGCGGTGTCGTTGATGGATGCCGTGATGGGTTCCATGGTTCGTCTCCACGTGCCGGCGAATACCGGCGTTCACGGCGACGGTTGTGGTCGAGCGGTCGGGGCGAAGCTGCCGGATTGGGCCGGATTGAGCCGAAAATGGCTGGGCGACGAGTTTCCGGCGCTAGCTGCTCCGCAAGCGCCGCAGGACCAGATTCACGGTCTCCTGCACGGTGCTGCGAGATGGTCCCGACACCCCTCGGCTTTCGAGACGAGCGTCGATGGCATCAATGAGGGCATCCGCGCCCCTCGTGCCCTCGCCAGGCGGAACGCCTTCCTCATGGACGAAGGCGACCAGCTCAGCCACCCACTCAGGCCAATCGCGAGACATGGGGCGCCCGCCGCTCCTTTGCGGCTCCGGCGGGGCGCTTGTTTGGAAGGCCGTCGGCGCCATTCGCCGAACGTCGTCGCGATGGAACTTCACGCCGAACGCTTGCATGTGGAAACGCTTGTCGATCCACGTTTCAAAGTCGCCAGCGTGCCAGTTCTGCGAAAGGGCCTCGTGCCCTCTCGCCCACCAGAACTCCTTGTGGACCAGGTGGTCAGTCCGCGACTCCGCGCCGAGTATCATCAAGTCAGCGTGTGCTCTGATCAGTCCGGCATGGGCGCGCGTACAGATCGCGATGTGCGACGAGCGTGACATCGTCGCCTCTCTCACGAGGCGCAGAGTCTGGGATGCCGTCAGCCAGTCTTCCGGGCTGTAGGGTTCCGCGGTCTGCGGCAGGTTGCCGTCGTCGCTCTCGCTCACGCGGCGACCAGATCACTCAGTCGCGATTCGATACAGCCCGCCGTGGCCAAGCTCACCCAGCCGCCACGCGTTCTGTTCCGGGGCGTGGTCGACTATTCTGCCAGACTGCTCATGGGTGAGTCGCAAGTCGGGGATTAGCCGCTGCCGGAACCGATCGAGCCAGTCCGTGCGTCGAACGACGGCCACGCGTTCCACCATGCGTGGGCCGCGCGGACGGCGCTGGGCCTCGTCGATCCGGGCAGCGACCTTGCGGCCGTGGCGATCGAGGGGTTCTCGATCGACGACGAGGGTCTGGGCCTCAGCCAGAAGGCCGTCGAGGTTGCCGATCTCACCGTGTACCGGGGCGGGCGTACCGCGCAGTCCGCGCGCCGCATCGACGTTGAGCAGTTCAAGTACTCGATCGCCCGTGCGTCGATCCCCGTGCGTGCGGCCGACACCGTCGGCACGGTGGCCAAGTTCGCGGTCGCCTTCCGGGACATGATCGGCAGGCTCGGCCGGGCGCGGGCGCTGGAGGTGATGCGCTTCGCCTACATCACCAACCGGCCCATCCACGCCGACCTGGCGGCTGGCCTGGCGCGGCTGCGGGACGGTCTGGGTAGCGGCGACGGAGGCCAGGCCGACGCCCTTGCCGACGCGTCGGCGCTGACCGGTGACGATCTTCAGGCGTTAGCCGAGCGCCTCGCGTTCCTGGGCGGGACGGGGTCCCTCCGGGCGATCGACAGCGACACGCACCGCCGCATCGCGGGCTGGGGCCCGGCCTCGGACGCGCTGGCGCGGAACCGGCTGCTGGAGCTGCAGCGGCTGATGCGCGAGAAGGCGGGCGGCGCAGGCCAGGGCGACAACGTCGTCCTGCCTGTGGACGTCCTGGCCGCTCTCGGGGTCGCCCACGAGGACGAGCTCTTCCCGGCGCCTGCGGCCTTCCCGCCGGTGACCGATCCGATCGTCCGGGAGGCGACGGGAGCGCTGCTGGACGTGCTGGCGACCGCGACGCGGCCCGTGCTCGTCCATGCGGTGGGCGGTATGGGCAAGACCGTCCTGCTGCAGTCGGTGGCTCAGGCGCTCGGGGAGCAGTCGCACGTGGTGGTGTTCGACGGGTTCGGCGCCGGACGGTGGCGCGACCCCAGCGACGCCCGCCACCTGCCGGAACGCGGCCTGCTGCAGCTGGCCAACCAGCTGGCGGCCGACGGGCTCTGCGACCCGATCCTGCCCGGGCCCGCCGAGACGAGCGGTCTCCTGCGGACGTTCCGTGGACGGCTCGCGCAGGCCGTCGTGACGCTCCGTGAGCAGGGGCGGGCCGACGGTCTAGTGCTCATCCTCGACGCCGTGGACCAATCGGGGATGCGGGCGCGGGACACGCGGACCGAAGCGTTCCCCACGCTGCTGCTGGAGAGCCTGGCCATCACGCCGATGGACGGGGTCCGCGTCATCGCCTCGTGCCGGACTCATCGGCGCGATCTCGCGGCCGGCCAAGCTGATGTCGAACCGTTCGGCGTGCCGCCGTTCACGCGGGCCGAGTCCGATCGCCTCGTCCTGGCGCGCGTCCCCAACGCCGACGCCATCGAGAAGGCCGCCGCCTATGGCCGCTCAGGTGGCAACCCGCGTCTGCTGGCCACCTTGCTCGACCAGGGCCGGCCCTTCGAACCGCCGATCGCCGGCGCGGTGGGCGACACCGACGAGGCCCTGGACGTGCTGCTGGCCAAGCAGGTCGGCGAGGCCCGCGCCCGGGCGATGGCCGTGGGTGCCTCTCGCGAGGAGCTCGATGCGCTGCTGGCGGGCCTGGCGCTGCTGCCGCCGCCTGTGCCCGTGGAGGAGCTGGCCGCGGCCCAGGGCCTGACGGCCGCGGCGGTCGAGAGCTTCGCCGCCGACCTCTTCCCGCTGATCGAGTCGACGCCGCATGGACTGATCTTCCGCGACGAGCCCACCGAGACCTTTGTCCGCGGCCTGGCCACGCAGGACGTCGCGGCCCAGGAGAGCGTGCTGTCGCGCCTGAACCAGCGCCAGGCGACCAGCAACTACGCCGCGCGCACCTATCCCTCGGTCCTGCGCGATCTGGCCCGGACCCAGGACCTGTACCGGCTGGCCGCGGACGAGCGGCTGCCAGCGACCGCCACGAGTGGCGTCGCCCAGCGAGCCATCCGCTTGGCGCGGCTGGAGGCGGCGCTGCATGTCGCGGCGATGGCAGGGGACGTGGACCAGTTGCTGCGGCTCTCGCTCGACCTGGCGTGGCTGGCCGCGGGGCACGGGCGTTCCGACGCCTACCTGCGCGACAATCCCGACCTGGTCGCCATCGGCGACGATCCCGAGGCGCTGCGGCGTCTCTTCGAGGACAGACGCGGCTGGAGCGGGAGCCGCCACGCCGGGCTCGCCACCCTCCAGATGCTGCGCGGGGATCCCGACGAGGCCCTGCGCGAGACCCGCCGCTCGCTCGACTGGAACAGGTGGCGGGCGGCCCTTCCCGAGGATGAGCGGGCCGAGGCGCCGCGAGGCCGCGGGCTCGACGTCTCCGCCCCGGCCTGGGTGCTGCTCCGCCACGGGCGGGTCCGCGGCGTGGCCGACTGGGTGCTGAGCTGGCCCGCCGACCAGGCCCACCTGCATTCCGCCGACGTGGTCGAGCGCCTGGAGCAGCACGCACGGCTCGACCCGGCCGCGGCGTCGGCGCGCGACCGGCTCTACCGGCTGCTCTCGCGGCTCCCGCGGCCGCCCGCGGTCCTCCTGGTCTCGGTCCTGGACGGCGGGACCGTCGATCCGGCCCTGCGGCTACGGCTGCTCGGGAGGCTCGCCGCCTCCACGGATGACCTGCGCCGGGTCCGGGACGCCTGGGCGCGCCCAACCCAGGACGCCGTCGAAGGTGCGGTCCTGCGGTGCGCGCTTCTGGCGCTGACGCTCGGCCGGCGCGATCTCGCCGCCCCGATCCTCGATCGCGTGGCGCTGCAGCGACCGATGGCCCACGCGTTCCAGGCGCCGATCACGGACGCCGGCGCCATCGTGCGCTGGCTTCTCGCGTCCGTCGTGCGGGCGATGGCGGCCGGCCGGGACCTGAGGCTCGCCGATATCGCCCCCGTGGAGGCGGACGCGCTCGTGCGCTTAGTTCGGGACCGTCGGACGGATGAGGCCTACCTCGCCGCCGTCAAGGCCGCCCTGGCCACGCCGAAGCGCCGCCGGCGTCCACGCAAGCGCGGCGCCCGCCAGGTGGACGATCCTGATGGCGCCGAGCGGATCAAGCGGCTGCTGACGATCCGCCTGCCCCCGTTGCGCGCGGCACTCGGCGGCCTCGCCGAGCATCTGGCGGGCGGGGATGCGGAGGCGGCCCTGACCGGGCTGCTCGCCGACTGCGGCGCGCTCGTCTCCAAGGCCGAGGACTATCCGTACCGGGACCAGAAACGGTTCGTCGCGCAGATGCTGGGGGGCGTGGCCCTGGAACTAGTCGGGGCGCTGCCATCGATCGCGCCCGCGGCTGCGGCCGGCGTGGTGGACTTCCTGTCGTCCTCCGCCTTCCACCATGTCCCGAAGCACGTGGGCACGGTCAGGGCCCTGGCCAGGCTTCCCGGCGGCTCCGCCGCGGCGCTGTCCCTGGCGGGGATCATCGGGGAGGCGCTCGACCTGGAGCCGGGTATCGACACCCGGATCGGCCGGTCCGCGGCCCTGGCGCGGGCGCTCTGGCCGCTCTCGCTCGCCGAGGCCCGCAGCTGGTTCGCCGTCGGCCTCGGCCTGGCGGACGGCTTCAGCGCCGACGACATGGAGGAGACCGAGGGGCTGCTCGGCGTGGCGCGCGCCTACAGCGGCCGGCCGCTCGAGCCGCGTGTCCTCCACGACTTCAGCCGCATCTGCGAGATGCAGATGCCCGAGGAGAGCGATCGCTACGACTGGGAGGACTATGCCGACGCCTTCGCGCGCCTTGGCGGCCTCGATCTCCTGCCGCTCGCGACGCGTCTCGGGGACCGCGGTCACGGGGGGATCACCGACGGCCACCTGGAATGCCTGGCCATGCTGGTCCGTGCGGGCCGCCTGGACGGGGAGCTGGCGGCCGGCTTGATCGGCCTCTTCGAGTATCCCGCCATGTACCGGTTCCCGCTGGACACGTTCCTCGGCCACGTCCTGCCGAGCCTCGGCGCCGCGGCGAAGGCCGAGCTGTTCCGGCTCGCCGAGGTGGAGGTCGACAGGGCCCACGGCGCGGCTGTCCCGGAGGACCTCGCCCGCGGACTGGCCGACCTTGCGGCCGCGCACCTGCCGGCCACCGACCCCGTCCGGCGACGGCTAATCGCACGGCGTCAGCCGGATCGGCCACAGGTCCCGGCCCCGGTCGTGCCGACCGTGGAGCCGGAGCCCGACCCGGACCTGGCGAAGGTCCTTGGCCAAACCCCGATCCTGACCGCCGACGAGCTCGACGCGGCGGCGCTGGCGATCGGGGCCGAGCGCAGGCCGGGCCGGGCGTTCGTGCCGCTGATCTGGGCAGCGGCCGCCCGACATGTGCTGCCGGACGGTCAGCTGGCCTTCCTGCGGGCGGTCGAGCAGTCGCGGGTCATCCCGCTCAGCGACAAGATCGCCGGCGTCGGCGAGATCGTGGGGACCTGGGCGGCGGAGTCGGCGGCGGTCCGCGCCGCCCTTCCGGCTCTCGTCCTGGGCCTGGCCCGCAGCCATCCCCTGGAGCTCGGCCAGTCCGGATGGGAAGCATCCTACCATCGCCAGCGCCTCGTCGGGATGGCGGACGGGGCGGTGGCGCCCGAGACGATCGTCATCGAGGCCCTGCAGCGCCTCGGCGGCAAGGCGGCCGTAATCTCCAGCACCGCATGGCTGGACTTCGCCGGCATTCTGGCCCGCGTGGCCGCGCCGGCGACCATCGCGGACGGCCTCGCCCGTTACGTGGCGCGTTCCGCAGCGGGTCTGCCAGCGGCGGCTGCGGGTGGTCCGTGGCGCGCGGACCTGACGCCGCCGACCCGCCAGCAGGACGTGGTCGCTGGTCTGCTCTGGTACCTTCTCGGCGCCCCGGATGCAGCTACCCGCTGGCGCGCCGCGCACGCCCTGCGTCGTCTTGTGGAGCTGGGCCGGACCGAGGTGCTGGGCCTGCTGGTCGGTTTCCTCGACCGGACCGAGGCGACCCCGTTCCAGGATGCGGGCCAGCCGTTCCGGTTCCTGAACGCCAGGCTCTGGCTCCTCATCGCCCTTGCACGCATCGCGCTGGACCGGCCGGACCTGATCGCGCCGCATCAGGCCGCGCTCGAGGCCGTCGCGCATTCGACCGACCTGCCGCACGTGCTCATGCGCGAGATCGCCGCGCGCGCCCTGCGCGCCGTGGCCAGGGTGCTGCCACCGGCAGACGGCGCGGCGCTCCTCGACCGATGCGCCCAGGTCAACGCGTCGCCGTGGCCAATCACGCCGCCTGACCGCCGCCGCCCCAGCGCCAGCTTCTATTCGGGGCCGCCGAAGGGCTACCCCGAGCGCGATCCGGCCTTCTGGTTCGACTACGACTTCGAGAAGTCCGAGATCACCGGCTTGGCGACGCTGTTCGGCACCCACAAGTACGAGGCGGGCGATCGGGTCGCCGACCAGGTTCGGCGCTGGGCTCCGGATGCGAAGAGCATGTTCGACGGCGCCAAGGAGGATGATTGGGGGCATCGGCCCTCTGTGAAGGAGACCTGGGTCGGTAACCTGACTTGGCATTCGGTCTTCCTAGCGGCTGGCGGCTTCTTGACCAGCCATCCGTTGATGGGCGACCGGTGGGGCGACGGCCACCCGTGGACGGACTGGAGCGGTCGCGCCCTGACCTGCCGGCCGGACGGCCGATGGCTCGCCGACGACACCGGGCTGACGCCGCCCGACATGCGCGAAGAGCTCACAGGTGGCGAGCCGCCCGTGCCGCGGCTGTCGCGCGACCTGATCCCGCTGCTGACGAGGGGCGCGCCGCCGGGCGCCCTCATCGTAGAGGGTGACTGGAACAGCTCAGATGATGTGGACGTCCGCGTCTCCTCGGCGTTCGTGCCGAAGGACAGCGCGATGGACGCCGCGCTGGCGTTGATGCTCGCCGACCGCCATGACGTCTGGATCCCACGTCAGGACGAGCTCGATATGCACTGGCGCGGCGACGCCCCCTGGCAGGGCTGGCTGATCGAGGAGCTCGCCGGCCGGGAGAGCGCTCTCGATGACACCGATCCGTACGCCTCGACAGCCGCGCGCCACAACGTCAGGCCGACGGACGCGATCGTGACGGCGTCGGGCCTGTCGGGAGACGCGCCGTTCCGCAGGCGGTGGGTGGATGCGGATGGCAGGCCCATGGCCGAGGGCCTGGTCTGGGGTGGGAAGTCAGGCCGGGGCCGGCACGAGACCGATGAGCGGGGTCACCGTCTCACCGCGGATCGGGGCTGGATCCAGAAGATCTGCCGTCGCGACGGAACGACCCTCGTCGTCCTCGTGTACGTTCGCCGTTACCTGCGCGAGAAGCGGGGGGATGCGGCCTTCCCGTCGCGGTGGCTCCTCTCCACGCTGGGCGCGGACGGCGTCACCCGTCCGATCCTGCGGGCACCCGCGGCGGCCAGAGCCGCTGTGGCCCGCCTAGCCCGCGAGGACCGCCGTGATCTGGAGGATCGGCTGGCCGCGATACGGGCCGCGCGGAAGCCAGCCGGCTGAACCTGCCCGCCTCAGGTGTTCCAGCGGGCTTCATGAGAGATCGTAGGCTTTCGGTGCGGACAAGCTAACTGGCAGGATCGTCATTGGCTGTCGAAGGCCGTCACGAAGAGGCTGAGAATCCGATGACCATTGCTTGCCTCGGATGGGGCTCCTTGATCTACCAACCGAGGAACCTGCTGATCACCGGCGAATGGAAGGCGGACGGGCCAAACCTTCCCGTCGAGTTTCGGCGTCGCTCAGACGACGGCCGCCTTACGCTGGTAGTCACGGCGGACAGCGCACCGACCCGAGTTCTCTGGTGCGCGATGACCCCTGAGACGATCGAGATGTGCGCCGAGAGCATGCGTGAACGCGAGTGTCCCAAGCGTCCCGACTGGATCGGCTGGTGGACGAAGCAACGCCACTCTGGCCACCTTCATGCCGACTCCATCGGCGCTTGGGCCGTCGACCAGGGTCTAAAGGGCGTTGTGTGGGCCGCCCTCCCCGCGAAGTGGAACCGCAAGAACGACATCGCGCCGACCAAGGACGAGGCCATCGCCTACCTGCGTGGCTTGTCAGGCAAACAGTTCACCGACGCTCGCGACTACATCTGCAACGCTCCGCGCCAGGTGCAAACGCCTTGGCGCGCGGCATTGGAGTCGGCCGTGAGCGGCGAGGATGACTAGCCTCCGAGCAGCTAGGCGCCGCGAGGCCGGAAGGATCACGACCTATTTTCTGGATGAGAGCGGCAATACCGGCGACGTGAGCAAGCCGGGCCCGAGCTTCGAGTTTGACCGTCAGCCACTCTTCGTCCTCGCCTGCTTCGGCATCGACGACGTGGCAGATGTAGCGCGCGAGATGGACCGTCTTCGCGCAGCCCACGGGATCAAGACCAGTGAACTGAAGGCGACAAGCCTCGCCGCGAAGCCGCTCCTTGTTATTGATCTCCTGGCCTACCTGCGCCGGCGCGCCTCGCCGCTCTTCATGGAGATCGTGGACAAGCGCTACTTCATCTGCATGCACATCGTGGAAGGCCTGCTGCTGACCTCGGTTGACCCCGAGTTCGACTTCGCGCCGCAGTCCCGCTTCCTGAAACAGACCTTCGCGGAAAGCCTGGCCACCAGCGCGCCAGACGACGTACTGCAGGCATACATCGCGGCCTGCGAGAGCCCTGGCGTCGAAGCCGTGCGCGGCGCCTTTCAGAGCCTGCGGGCCTGGCTAGAGTCCCGACCTGATGACGAGATCGCCACCGGCATGCTGCGCTTCCTCATCGACGAGCAGGAGGAGTTCGAAGCCGCTGAGTGGGGCGAGGCGCGCGCGGTAGAGCGAACGCTTCCGCTTCCCGACGATAGCCTGCGCGGTCGGCCGGTCTGGATGCTGCCGAACCTCACTTCCTTCACGAACATCTACGCGCGATTAAACCGCTATCACTTTCGAAAAATTGGCCGCTTGACCCTCGTCCACGATGAGCAGCGCTACTTCGAGCACATCATGCGCGCGGGGAAGATCTCGGCGGAGCGTCTCTCGAAGCAGAATGTACGCTTCCAGCTGCCAAACGCCGACTTCCGCTTCATAGAAGGCGCGACACTGAGGTTCGCGCCATCTGCCACCACGCCTGGCGTCCAGCTCGCCGACGTCATCGCAGGCTTCACGATGCGCTATCTCCGCGACAGCCTGGGCGGCATCAAGCCGACGTCTGTTCAGGACCGGGCCTTCTGGGAGCTGATGCAGGCGGCTGACCCGCGGGACGGGAGAGGCATCAACTACGTGATGAGCTTCCGCGACCTGCGGCGGCTTGGAATTCCAACGGTCTGATCGGCACCCCTCGGTTCAATATCGGCGCGCAGCACCCTGCCTCGCGGAGCGGGGAACCGGGCGCTGTGGGAAGCCGCAGGCGACCGAGGCCGTTCGCGAGTCCTAGCCGACCGCCAGGGGATGACGTCAAGATTCGAGCTGTCCTACCACTGCCTTGAGTCAGACGCGGTCGCGCCTTGGCCACTGGCCTAAGGTCCGCCGCCCACCTTTGATGTGTCTCCCGGTCCAGAGGGCAAGGCTGTTAGCCCGCGCGATCCAACGGCATCACCTTCCCGCCCTCGCGGAGCCGGGCGAGGTAGTCGCTCCACCACTGCGCCATGAGCACGCGCTCCTGCCAGTGGGCGCCGCGGTGGTAGGCGGCCCGCACGGTGTCGGTGTCGCCGTGGGCCAGGGCGCGCTCGATCGCATCGACGCTCCACTTGCCGGACTCGTTCAGCAGCGTGCTGGCCGTCGAGCGGAAGCCGTGTGACGTCATTTCGTCCGATGTGTAGCCGAGGCGGCGCAGGGCCGCGTTCAGGGTGTTCTCCGACATCGGTCGCCGGGGCGTGCGGATCGACGGGAACACATACTTTCCCCCGCCGGTGAACTCGCCCGCGGCCTTCAGGATCGCCACGGCCTGCGTTGAGAGCGGGACGACGTGCTCGCGGTTCATCTTCATGCGGACGGCCGGGATGCGCCAGACGGCGGCGTCGAGGTCGATCTCCGACCATTCGGCCTGCCGCAGCTCACCGGGACGCACGAACACGTGCGGGGCCAGCTGGAGCGCCCAGCGCGTGGTGGGCTGTCCCTCGAAGCCGTCGATCGCCCGCAACAGGGCGCCGACCTCCTTGGGGTCGATGATCGCGGCGTGATGCTTCACCTTGGGCGACATGAGCGCGCCTTGGAGATCGGCGGCGACGTTGCGGCGCGCCCGCGTGGTGGCCACGGCATAGCGGAACACGCGTCCGGAGAAGGCTAGCAGGCGCTTAGCCGTTTCATGGCGGCCCGACTGCTCCACCTTCTTCAGGATCGCCAGCAGTTCGAACGCCTCGATGTCGGCGATGGGCCGCGAGCCGATGCCGGGCTCTAGCAGGCTCAGCAGCCACTTGGCCTTGGTGGTGGTGACGTCCTTCAGGCCTTCGCGCTCCCGACGGTCGATGTATTCGTCAGCAACGGCCTTGAAGGTGTTCGCCGCGCCGACCAGCGCCGCCGCCGCCGCGCGCTTCTTCTCGAAGGACGGGTTCAGCCCCTTGGCGATCTGCGCCCGCGCGTCGTCCCGCCGCTTGCGCGCGTCCTTCAGGCTCACGGTCGGAAAAACCCCGATCGAAAGCTGCTGCTCCTTGCCCAGGTGGCGGTACTTCAGCCGCCAAAGCTTGCCGCCGGACGGCTTCACGATGAGGAAGAGCCCCCCATCGTCATAGAGCTTGTATTGATTTTCCTTGGCTTTTGCCGACCGAACCGCCGCATCCGAAAGCGCCATTTGGGGGTCACTCCGCCTCTATCGCTCGCGGCGCCCCCAAAAGTGACCCCCAAACCATCGCGAACAACCGCGAACACGGGCGACCACCGGCGAAGCGCACCATGTCTATATAGCTGTTTTTGCGCTGATTTTCTAGACGCCCGCGCCCGTAGGCGAACAGGGCGATGGTGCCGGATGCAGGACTCGAACCCGCGACCTTCGGTTTACAAAACCGCTGCTCTACCAGCTGAGCTAATCCGGCGTGCCGTCTGCGCCCTCCTTAGACGGTGGACGCGGCGCGCCGCAACAGGCCATCGTGCCTGCGGGAGGACGTCATGATGACACGGCGCGGGGCGCTGACAGGGATCGCGGGCGCGGGTCTGGCGCAGGCGGGCGCGGCCTCGGCGGCCCGGCCTCAGACGCGGCGGCGGGGTTCTGGAACGCCGGCCATCCACGACGTCGCCGTGATCGGCGCGGGCGTGTTCGGGGTCTGGACGGCCTGGCATCTGGCGAAGCGCGGGGCGTCGGTGGCGATCGTGGACGCCTATGGCGTGGGACACGCGCGGGCCTCGTCGGGCGGCGAGAGCCGGGTGATCCGGCTGAGCTATGGCGCCGACCCGATCTATTCGCCGATGGCGCGGGAGTCGCTGACGGCCTGGGATGAGGTTTCGGCGCGCGGGCGCGAGCCGATCCTGCACCGCACCGGCGTCCTGTGGTTCTCGCCGGCCACCGACGACTACATGGCCAAGAGCGTCGAGTGGCTGGCGGCCAACAAGGTGGATCACCGGCGCATGGACCTGGCGGCCTTGAGCGCCTCCTACCCGCAGATCGTCTTCCGCGACGGCGAGTCCGGGTTCCTGGAGACCAGGTCGGGCGCGCTGATCGCCGGCCGCGGCGTCCGCGCCGTGCTGGCCGACGCCGGGCTGGAGGCGCAAACGCTGAACGCCGGTCCGCCCGAGCGCGACGCCGGCGGAGCCTATGTCGTGGGCCCGGACCTCAAGGCCAACACCTTGGTCTATGCCTGCGGCCCCTGGCTGCCCAAGCTCTTCCCGCAGGTGCTGGGCGGCCGCATCACGCCCACCCGCCAGGAGGTGTTCCACTTCGGGGCCCAGCCTGGCGACACCCGCTTCGCGCCCCCCGCCCTGCCCGTCTGGGCCGACTTCAACGGCGGCGAACTGGTCTATGGCATGCCCGACCTGGAGGGCCAGGGCTTCAAGATCGCCTTCGACCCGCACGGCCCCGTCGTCGATCCCGACACCCAGTCGCGCCAGGTCACCCCGGCGGGCGTCGCTCAGGCGCGGGCCTATCTGGCGCAGCGGTTTCCGGCGCTGGCCGATGCGCCGCTGATCCACGCCCGGGTCTGCCAGTACGAGAACAGCTCGAACGGCGACTTCCTGATGGACCGCCTGCCCGGTCACGACCGCGTCTGGCTCGTCGGCGCCGGCTCCGGCCACGGGTTCAAGCATGGCCCCGCCGTCGGCCGGCGCGTGGCCGATCACGTGCTGGAGCCCAAGACCCCCATCGAGCCGCGCTTCAGCCTGGCGTCGAAGGCGACGCGGGCCGAGCGCTCGGTGTACTAGGCTGGCATGCGAATCTTCATCGACGCCGACGCCTGCCCGGTGAAGGACGAGACCTACAAGGTGGCGGCCCGCTACGGACTGAAGGTGTTCGTGGTCTCGAACAGCTTCATCCAGATCCCGGCCTCACCGCTGATCGAGCGCCGCATCGTCGACGCCGGCCCCGACGTGGCGGACGACTGGATCGCCGAGCAGACCCAGCCCGGCGACATCTGCGTGACCAACGACATCCCCCTGGCCGACCGGGTGCTGAAGGCGGGCGGCGCGGCCGTCGCGCCGAACGGGCGGCCGTTCACCGCCGACAGCATCGGCTCGGCCCTGGCCCAGCGCTCGATCATGGAGCACATCCGCTCGACCGGCGAGATCACCGGCGGGCCCAAACCGTTTGCAGGGGCCGACCGTTCGCGCTTCCTGCAGGCCCTCGATGAGGCGGTGCAGCGGGAACGACGGCGCAGGCGGTAGCGCCGACTTGCATCGCCGTGGCTTCCCGGTAGCTTGCGGCCGACTTCAGCCGGAGACGACTATGCGCCTGGGACCGATCCTTGCCGCCACTGCCCTCGCCACCCTGGTCGCCGCCTGCGGCCAGCCTGCGGACAAGGGCTCAGCCTCGGGCGCGGCCCCCGCCAGCGACGCCGAAAAGGCCGCGCTGCTGGCCACCTACCCGGCGCCCTACAACACCGCCGACCTGGCCAACGGCAAGTCCAAGTTCGCCCTCTGCCAGTCGTGCCACACCATCACGCCCGGCGGCGCCAACATGACCGGCCCCAACCTGCACGGCGTGTTCGGCAAGAAGGCCGCGGCCAACAGCGAGTTCAACTATTCGGATGCGCTGAAGAACGCCGGCATCGTCTGGGACGCCGATCACCTCAGCCAGTGGCTCGAGAAGCCCCAGACGTACCTGCCCGGCACCAAGATGTCGTTCGCCGGTCTGAAGGACGCCAAGGACCGGACCGATCTGATCGCGTTCCTGATGGTCGAGACCGGCCACAAGGGCAAGTAGGCGGCTCGCGCTGGAGGCGCAACGGTTTGTTGTGAGACAACCTTGACGCGCAACCCGACTAAGCCCATTGTCGGGATGTCGACGAAGAGCATCTGTCTGGATCGGCACCCCAATCCGAAGGGCGGCGCCCCCCGCCGCCTGCCGGGCCCAGGGACCTGACACCCCCCTTTATTCCAGGCTCCCTGGCGCCCGTCGGATGGGGCGTGCGCCACAGCGCGTCACAGACCTTGCGCTATTCGGCGGCGTTGGCGACCCGAGCCTTCTCGGCGTCCTCGAACGCCTCGATGCGGCGCGCCGTGGCCATCGGCGATTTCGTGAACTTCGCCAGCATGTTGTAGAACACCGGCACCACGAACAGCGTCACCAGGGTCGCGAAGATCGCCCCGAAGAAGATGGTCACGCCGATCGTCTTGCGGGATTCACCGCCGGCCCCGCCCCACACGATCAGCGGGATCGCGCCCGCGGCCGCCGAGATCGACGTCATGATGATGGGACGCAGGCGCAGGCTGGCGCTCTCGATCACGGCCTCGCGGATGCTGAGCCCCTCGTCGCGAAGCTGATTCGCGAACTCGACGATCAGGATGCCGTTCTTGGCCGCGATGCCGATCAGGATGATCAGCCCGATCTGACTGTAGGTGTTGATCGACGAGTCCGCGATCAGCAGGCCGAACAGCCCGCCGACGGCCGCCACCGGCACGGTCAGCATGATGACGGCCGGGTGGATCCAGCTCTCGAACTGCGCGGCCAGGACCAGGAACACCAGCAGCAGCGCCATCGCGAAGGCCAGTCCGATCGAGCCGGACGCCTCGAGATAGTCGCGCGCGCCGCCGCCCCACTTGAGCTGGATGGCCCCAGGCTGCTTGGCCGCCTCGTCGCGGAAGAACTGGATCGCCTCACCCATGGAATAACCCGGGTTGAGCTGCGCGTTCAGCGAGATCGACCGCAGGCGGTCCACCCGCGACCGGTCGGGCGTGTCGCCGCGGATCTGCGTGGTCACCACCGACGACAGCGGCACGGTCTCGCCCGATGACGTCCGGACATAGAGCCGCGACAGGTCGGCCTCGGTCTGGCGATTGTCGCGGTCGGTCTGCAGGAGCACGTCGTACTCCTGGCCGTTCTTGATATAGGTCGTGGCCCGCCGCGAGCCGAACATGGTCTCCAGCGCCCGGCCCACCTGCTGTGAGGAGATCCCCAGCGAAGCGGCCTTCTCGCGGTCGATGTTGACCACCACCCGCGGACTGGTGGGCTCGTAGTCCAGGCGGGGCCGCGCCAGGCCCGGATTGCGGCCCGCGGCCTCCAGGATCGGCGCCATGAACCGCGCGATCTCGGGATAGTCGGTCCCGGTGGCGATGACCGAAAGGCTGGTGCCGCCCCCGCCGCCGCCGCCGCCGCCCGGACCGCCGCGCTGCAGGCCGCCCTCGGCCGAGACGATGGCGCGCACCGAGGTGATCGACGACAGCTCGCGGTTCAGCTTGGCGGCGACGTCCGGCGCCGTGGTCTTGGCGTCGTCGGCCAGGATGGCGTTGCCGCCGCCGGTGTTGAACGAGTTGTTCCCGAACCGCGGCATCGAGAACACGTAGCGCTCGAGCGTGCCCTCCTGGACGTAGCGGTTCAGCACCGCCTCCACCTTCTTGGCGGCCGACAGCGTGTAGTCGAAGCCCGCGCCTTCCGGGCCCATGATCATCACCATGGCGCGCCGGCGATCCTCCTCGGGCGTGAGTTCGCGCGGCAGCACGCTGAACACGCCGAAGGCCGCGACCCCCAGCAGGACGACGAGGGCCGAGGCGCCGAGCGAGACGCCGCGCCGGCCCAGCATGGCCTCCAGCGAGGCGTGGTACGACGACTTCAGCTTGTGCATCGCCGCGTCGACCTTGCGCGCGACAAAGCCCTCGCCCTTCGCCGGGCGCAGCAGCTTCGACGCCAGCATCGGCGACAGCGACAGCGCCAGCAGCGCCGAGAACGCCACCGCCGCGGCCACCGCGACCGCCAGCTCGACGAACAGCCGCCCGATGAATCCGGGCAGGAACATCAAGGGCGCGAAGACCGACAGCAGCACGATCGTCGTCGCCACCACCGCGAAGAACACCTGCCGCGCCCCGCGCTGGGCCGCCACGATGGGCGGCTCGCCCTCGTCGATCCGTCGCTGGATGTTCTCGACCACGACGATGGCGTCGTCGACGACCAGGCCGATCGCGAGCACCAGGGCCAGCAGGGTGAGCAGGTTGATGGAGAACCCGAGCGGCGCCAGGACGATGAACGTCGACAGGATGCAGATCGGCGCGACGATCGTGGGAATGATCGCGGCCCGGGCCGTGCCCAGGAACACGAAGTTCACCAGGGCCACCAGCACCAGCGAGATGCCCATGGTGATCCACACCTCGTCGATCGCGTGGCGCGTGAACTCGGTGTAGTCGACCGACACGTCCAGCTTGGTGCCCTTGGGCAGGCTCGAGTTGATCTCCGTGATCGCCGTGCGGATCCCTTCCGAGATCTCCAGGTCGTTGGCCAGGCTCTGCCGGAAGACGGCGATGCCGACCATGTCGCGGCCGTTCATGCGGAACAGCCGGCGCAGCTCGTCAGGCCCCTCCTCGACGCGGGCGATGTCGCCCAGGCGGGTGATGTAGCCTTGCGCCGCGGTCGCGCCGGTCACGTCGCGGGTCACGCCCTGCGCCGCGCCGGCGCCGGCCGCCGCGCCGCCGAGGGCCGCAGAGCCCTGCGTCTGGGTGGCCGTGCGCGAAGGCACGATGGGCATTCGGGCGAACTGTTCGGGGGTCGCGTAGCCCCGGGCCACGCGGATCGTGAAGTCCTTCGCGGGCGCCTCCAGCGAGCCGGCCGGCAGCTCGGCGTTCTGGCTGTTGAGGGCCGTCTCGACATCCTCGACGGTGATCCCGCGCGCCGCCATGGCGTCGGGGTTCAGCCAGATGCGCATCGAATAGAACTGGGCGCCGCCCACGCCGACGTTGGCCACGCCCGGCACGGTCGACAGCCGCTCGACGAGGTAGCGCTGCGCATAGTCCGACAGCGCCAGACGATCCATCGTCGTCGACGTCAGGTTCAGGAACATGATCGGCGACGAGTCGGCGGTCGCCTTCTGAATCTGCGGCGGGTCCGCCTGTTCCGGCAGCTGCGCCGAGACGCGGCTGACCGCGTCGCGCACGTCGTTGGCGGCCGCGTCCAGGTTGCGGTTCAGCTTGAAGGAGATGCTGATGCGCGACGAGCCGTCGCGCGAGGCGGAGTTGATCCGGTCGATGCCCTCGATGCCGGCGATCTGGCGCTCGATCACCTCGGTGATCCGCTCCTCGATCACCTCGGCCGAGGCGCCCCGATAGCTGGTCGAGACACTGACGACCGGCGGATCGACGCTGGGCAGTTCGCGCACCGTCAGCGACGTGAACGAGGCGAAGCCCACCACGCACAGGATGATCGCCGCGACGGCGGCGAAGACAGGCCGCCGGACCGAGATATCGGAGAGCATCATGCGGCGGGCCTCCCGGTCGGCCGCGGTCCCTGCGGGGCGGCGCCCGCCGCCGGCGGTCCGGCCTTGCCGGGTTCGGCGCCCACGCCGGGGCCCCGCGCCACGCGCACCGGCTGGCCGGGCTGGATCTTGTTCAGGCCGTCCGCCACCAGTTTCTCGCCGGGTCGCACGCCGTCCACGATCTCGACGAAGCCCTGCTGACGCACGCCGGTCACGATCGGGCGCTGCATGGCCATCGTGCGCCCTTCGCGCTCGGTCAGGACATAGACGAAGGCGTTGTCCGCCTGAACCGAGACCGCCGACTCCGGCGCGCTGGCGCTGTTGCGCTGGCCACGCGAGACGCCCACGCGCATCAGCATGCCGGGCTTGAGCTTGCCCGAGCCATTGGCGAACTCGGCGCGGGCGGTGATGGCGCGGGTGCGCTCGTCGACCCGCGTGTCCAGTCTGGCGATGCGCCCGACGATGGTCTCTCCGGGATAGGCCTCGGCTGTGGCGAGCACCGTCTGGCCCTCGCGCAGCTGGGCGAGGTAGCGCTCGGGCACCTGGAAATCGACCCGCATCACCGAGGTGTCATCGAGGGTCACGATCGGCGCGCCGGGATTGACCAGCGCGCCCGGCGCCACGTCCGAGAGGCCGACCACGCCGGCGAAGGGCGCCCGGATGACCCGGTCGTTCTGGCGGGCCTTGGCGGCGGCCACATCGGCCTGCGCCGCCCGCCAGGTCGCCTCGCGCTGATCCACCAGCGCCTTGGAGGTCCAGCCCTGGTCGCCCAGGGTCTTGTAGCGGTCGTAGGCGCGCTTGGCCTCGACCAGCCGGGCTTCGGCCTGGGCCACGCCCGCGTTTTGTTCGGTGTCCCGGAGCTCGACCAGCACGGCGCCGCGCGCCACGCGCTGGCCGTCGCGGAACCGCACCCGGTCGACCAGCTGGGTGGCCGCGGCGGTCAGGGTGACCGACTGGCGTCCCTTGGCGACGCCCAGAACCTCGATGGTGTCTTCGAACACCCTCGGCTGGACCACGGCGACGGAAACCATCGTCATCGGGCCGCCGCGACGGCCCCCTGGACCGCCCATGCCGCCCGGGCCGCCTGCGCCGCCGCCCTTGCCCTGGGCCATGGCGCCGCCGCCGGGCGCTCCGCCCTCGCCGCCGGGCTTCTTGGAAAGCACCTTGAACCCGCCCGCCACCACCATGACGGCCAGGACCAGGACGGCCGCAATGAGGAAGAAATGGCGTCTGATCAACCGACTGGGCTCCGTCGTCCGCGAACCGGCGGACGCTTTACTGGTACAAGAGCGGCGCTCTTAGGACGCTCCTTACACGTGGTCCAGTGACAGGAGGATGGCTCAAGGTTGCGGTCCTGAAACGTGGCCCGCAAAGGCAAACGGGCGCCCACTAGACGGGCGCCCGCTCAATCCTGTGACTGCCGGAGGGCGTCAGGCGTCGTAGCCGGGCAGTTCCCGGTCGAGCTTGCGCAGGCAGCCGGGCCAGGCCAGGGCCCCGCCGATGCCGCGCGCGACCTGCGACCGGACCTCGGCCTGCGAAGCTTCGGGCGCGATCAGCACCTTGTCGCGGCCGCCGCTCATCGCCCTCACCTGCATCGTGCAGGCGCGTTCCAGGTAGTACATGTGGACCCAGCAGTTGGCCGCGGTGTCGCCGACCGCCAGCGTGCCGTGGTTCCTCAGCAACATCATGGACTTGTCGCCGATATCGGCCACCAGTCGCTCGCGCTCGTCGTGGTTCAGGGCGATGCCCTCGTAGTCGTGATAGGCCAGCCGCGGCAGCACGATCAGCGCGTGCTGCGACAGCGGGAGCAGGCCGTCGGCCTGGGCGGCGACCGCCACCCCGTCGTCCGAATGCAGGTGCATCACGTACCGGGCGTCCTCGCGCGCGGCGTGGATCGCCGAGTGGATCGTGAAGCCCGCCGGATTGATGAAGTAGGGCGTGTCCTGAAGGATGTTTCCGTCCAGGTCGATCTTCACCAGCGACGACGCGGTGATCTCCTCGAACAGCATCCCGTACGGATTGATCAGGAAATGGTGCTCGGGCCCGGGAATGCGCGCCGAGATGTGGGTGTAGATCAGATCGTCCCACCCATAGAGCGCGACCAGGCGATAGAGCGCCGCCAGATCCACGCGGGCCTGCCACTCCTCGGCGCTGACCTTGCCCTGCAGCGAAACGACGCCAGTGACGGATCCGTCGGCCATGGCCGTTCTCCCAGTTAGTTTCCGTTGTTCACTTGAGGGTCGCGCCGCAGCGCCGAGGCGTCAAGCTCGCCGACCAGACGGGCCACCTCCCCCACGGCGCGGGCAAGGCTCGCCGGGTCGTCGGGAACCAGCCGCACAGTGCCGGCCAGCGTCCGGTCGTGGCGCTTGCGCGAGCGGTCGTAGGCCGGATCGTAGTGCAGGACCATGATCGCCTGGGCCAGCTCGGCCAGCGCCCCCTGCTCCGCCATCGCCTGCCAGCTCGCCAGCCGCTTGGCGCTGATCCGGATCGGCAGCCGCGCGAAGATGTCGTCCAGCGCCGGTCGGTCGGCGACCACATCGGCGTAGGCGGCGGCGAGGTAGCGCGCCCGGTCGGCCGCCTCGGCGACCAGTTCGATCCGCGGCGCCTCGGCCAGGCGGGTCCATAGCGCGGGCGGGATCATGCGCTGGCCGATCTTGCTGGACTCGGCCTCGGCGACGACGACGCGGCCGGCATCGAGTCCGTCCAGAACGCCCAACAGGCGGCTCTCGAACAGCTTCTGGCTGGGCTGCGGTCGGCCCGGCAGCGCCCCGAACAGCGAGCCGCGATGCGCCGCCAGTCCTTCCAGGTCGAGGATCTGAAACCCCGCCTCGCCCAGCCGGCCCAGCACCTCGGTCTTGGCCGATCCCGTATGGCCGTCCAGCAGAACGAAGCGGTGGTCCAGGGTCTGGTCGTAGAGCCGGCGCACCACCTCGCGACGATAGGTGCGGTAGCCGCCGGTCAGCACGCTCGTGCGCCAGCCCACCTGACTGAGGATCGTCGCCATGGCCCCTGAGCGCATGCCGCCACGCCAGCAGTAGACCAGCGGGCGGAAACTGCCCGGCTTGTCGGCCAGCGCGGTCTGCAGATGGTGCGCGACGTTCCGGGCCACATAGGCGCCGCCCACCCGGCGGGCCTTGAAGCGGTCGTCCTGGACGTAGATCGTGCCCACCTCGGCCCGCTCGTCGTCCGACAGGACTGGCAGGTTCACCGCGCCCGGCAGGTGATCCTCGGCGAACTCCCCCGGACTGCGGGCGTCGATCACCATGTCGTACCGCGACAGCGCCGCGGCGGAGACATCCTCGGTGACCTCCAGGCTCATGACGGTGCTATAGCCCGGTTTCCGCCGCTGGAGAGTCCGCATGTCGCAAGTCGTCCGCCTGACCTCGCTCGCCCACGGCGGCGGTTGCGGCTGCAAGCTGGCGCCCGCGGTGCTGCAGGACATCATCAGCCGCGTCCCTGCCGCCGCGGCCTTTCCCAACCTGCTGGTCGGGACCGAGACCTCGGACGACGCCGCCGTCTGGCGGCTGAACGACAACCAGGCCCTGGTGGCCACCACCGACTTCTTCATGCCCGTCGTCGACGACCCGTTCGACTTCGGCCGCATCGCCGCGACCAACGCGCTCTCCGATGTCTACGCCATGGGCGGGACGCCGATCTTCACCCTGGCCATCGTGGGCATGCCGGTGAACGTCCTCGACCCCGACACCATCGGCCGCATCCTGGCCGGCGGCGCGTCCGTCTGCGCCACGGCCGGCGTGCCGGTGGCGGGCGGCCACTCCATCGACAGCGTCGAGCCGATCTACGGCCTCGTGGCCCTGGGCCTGGTGCATCCCGACAAGGTGCTCACCAACCGGGGCGGCCGCCCAGGCGACGTCCTGATCCTGACCAAGCCCCTGGGCGTCGGCGTGCTCAGCGCCGCGTTCAAGCAGGAACGCCTCGACGCCGACGGCTACGCCGCCCTGATCGGCAGCACCACGAAGCTGAACGTCCTGGGCGCGCGCCTCCCCGACGTGGCGGGCGTCCACGCGGTCACCGACGTCACCGGCTTCGGCCTGATCGGGCACGCGCTGGAGATGGCCAACGGCGCCGGCCTGACCGCCGTCATCGACGCCGCCGACGCGCCGCTGCTGCCAGGCGTCGAAACGCTGGTTCAGGCGGGCGTCCGCACCGGCGCCTCCACCCGCAACTGGGCCAGCTATGGCGCCCGCGTCCAGGGCGCCCCAGACGACTGGCGGCGCGACCTGCTCACCGATCCCCAGACCAGCGGCGGTCTCCTGATCGCCGTGTCGCCCGACGCGGCCGACGAGGTCCTCACCCTCGCCCGCGCCGACGGCTTCGACCACGCCGCCGTGGTGGGCCGGCTGGTCGAAGGACCGCCGCGAGTTCAGCTGGTCTAGCGGGCGCTTCGCTGGCCGACGTCGGCCATCGACCCGTTGCTGACCTTGGCTGGCAGGGCGACAGTGTCCGCAGATGATTTCGTCTCGGGAGGGACGCCTTGAGCGTTGCTAACTTGCTATCTGAAGCGACGAACTTCGCCGTTGTGCAATTGCCAGGTCGGGCTTATCCGGGCGTCGTCTTCCAGGGCGATAGCCTCGCGAGCCTGATTGGCGACATCGCGGAGGCGGCTGGCGAACCCGATCAAGAAGAGCGATGCAGCGTTGTTGGCGATCCTGGAGCATCTACGAAGCGTGCAAGCCCACTATGAGTCCGTGCTGGTTCGACACAACATCTCACTTCCCTACGATAAGGCCTAAGCCCGCTCGCAACCCATCGCCGACGTTCGCCACGGCCGCTGACGGGGCATAGCTCAGAAGGGCCGCCTGCGACGCTCACGCCGATGTCCGCATTCGACCCGTAGCGGACATTGCCGGACGGTCACCAAACGAGCGCAACAGGCTCCGCCTCTGCGTCGGCGACTTCAAAGGCTTTGAGCAGGTCGCGCGCGCAGTACGCGCGCCAGCCAAGCCCCGCACCGAACTGCAGAACGGTCGCGTCGATGGTGGACTCGTCTTCGTCCCGGGCCATCTGGTCGAAGAGATCGCCAGGCACCGCTAGCTGTCCATCGACCTCCGCGCTGTACCGACGCAAGAGCGGCAGAAGAAGCCGCGCCTCATCTGGTTCGATGAGTATGTGGTCGGACGCGTCCTCCAAGGCGGACTTCACGCGCGCAATAGCCTCGCCTTCGTGCGTGGAGGCCATCGCCTCCATTCCCGCCAGGACACCCTCAAATGCCGAACCCGACTTGTCGTCGCCGGAAAACGACCCGCAGTAGATGTTAATGCCGCCCATGCTCGTCCCGCCGCCAGTCGCAATGATCGCCCAAGACGGACACCATGCGGAATGTCGGCTGTCCACCCGTGGGCGACTTTGGGGGCGTCCACTGGCGGACTATCGCTGCAGCACGGAGACCAGGCCGTCTCTAAGTTCAGATGGCTTGTGGCGGTAGTTGGGTCCGGCGATCCAGCGGTCGCCCCAGTCATCAGGAAGCCCGTTCCCCACGGGCTCCTGGATGATGAGAGTATCGTCGCGACCATCCCATACTACCCGGATGGGCCTGCCGTTTGCTGTCCCTCGGATGAGCCAGCTTCCGAACGCCTCCGGCGTGGATCGCGCTTCGTGCACGTTAAGGCCAAGATCGCGCATCAGCGCGCGGCTCGCCTCGAAGTCTGGTCGGTCGTTCATGGCAGAGCTTACCTCGTCAATGACCGCCATCCACCCATCGCTGACGTTGATGCGCCCGCGACGCTGATCGCGACGTCTACCTGTCCGCCACCTCGTCCTTGATCATCACTGGCGCCCCATAGCCCAGGCCGGACATCCGCGCCGCCTGGGTCCTGGCGTCGCCGACCACGACGTAGGTCATGGCGTCGGTGCGCAGCTGCTTGGCCGCGATGGCCTGGACCTTCTCCACCGTCATCCCCGACACCACCCGCGCTTCGGCGCGCAGGTAGTCGCGCGGCAGGCCGTAGTCGCCGATGTTGGCCAGGATCTTCAGCTTGGCCGCCGGCGTCTCGAACGCACGGGCGTTGCTCTTGCTGATGAAGGCCTTCGTCACCTCCAGGTCCTGCGCCGTGAAGGTGCGCCCATAGTCATGCACGATGTCGCGGATCAGCGTCGCGGCCTCCAGGGTCACGTTGGCGCGCACCGGGCTCGTCACCTGGAACGCGCCGTCATAGGCTCCGCCGCGGAACGTCGAGCGGACGCCGTAGGTATAGCCCTTGTCCTCGCGCACCTGCTGGATCAGGCGCGAGGCAAACCCGCCGCCGCCCAGGACGTAGTTGGCGACCCACGCCGGGTAGTAGTCCGGATCGTCCCGGCGCAGCGCCGGGTAGCCGAACTGCAGCATCGACTGCTTGGCGTCGGGCAGGTCGTAGAACACCACCCGCGACGCCGACGGCGGATCCGGCGTGGGCGGCTTGGGCGCCTTGGCCCCGCTCGTCCTCCAGCGCCGGCCCAGATCGCGCAGGGCCGCGACCGTGCCGTTACGGTCGACCGCCCCGACCACCCGGAACCGGGCCAGGTTCGGGGCGATGGCCCGGGCGTGGAGCGCCTTGAGCTCGGCCATGGTGAGCGCCTGGACCGACGTTTCCGCCCCCAGCGGGTTCAGCCCCAGCGGATGGTCAGGGCCGTAGGTCACGTGGCTCATCACCCGCTCGGCCAGGGCGGGCGCCTCG
Source organism: Phenylobacterium sp. (assembly GCF_965284355.1). NCBI lineage: Bacteria > Pseudomonadati > Pseudomonadota > Alphaproteobacteria > Caulobacterales > Caulobacteraceae > Phenylobacterium > Phenylobacterium sp. Next base: position 764,252 of record NZ_OZ260078.1, read on the forward strand.
GCGCGGCGGCTCTGGATCGCGGCGACCGTGGCGGCCTTGGCCAGGCGCAGCTCGGCCTCGTCCCACCGCGGCTCGAGGATCATGTCCCGGAGCAGGTCCATGGTGGGGGCGAAGTTGCGCGCCAGGGTGCGCCCGCTGATCAGGAACCGCTCCTCGCTGGCCGTAACCGTCACATCGGCGCCCAGCCCCTGCAGCGCCTGCTCGAACTCGGCCCGGGTGCGCCGGACCGTGCCCTTGGTCAGCATCTGGGCCAGCAGGTTCGCCGCGCCGGGTGTCTTCGGGTCGTCGAACAGTCGCCCGCCGTCGATCGAGAGCTCGAACGTGGCCAGCGGCAGTTCGCGATCCTGCATCCCCATCAGCCGCAGGCCGTTCGGCAGGCGCGCCTCCCAGATCGGAGGCGTCTTCACCTGCGGCGGCGGCCCGTACGGCGGCTCCACGGTGCGGTCGAAGCTGGAGGCGGTGCGCTTGTAGACGGCCTGCCCGGCGTCGGGGTCGACCGGCTTCTCGGCGCCCTGGACGATCCGCTCCTCGACCACCCGCGCCAGGGTCGCGCCCTGCACCGCCAGCTGCGGCTGGTCCCGGGGCACGAAGCTGGCCGCCACGTGCGGACGCCCCTTGATGTAGGCGCGGTAGACCCGCTGCAGGTCGGGGGCGGTGACGGCGCGCAGCATCGCCAGATCCTTGTCGGCGAAATCCGGCGTCCCGGCATAGACGTCGTAGCGGGCCAGGTTCCGCGCCTTGCCCAGCACGCTCTCGAAGTTGCGGTAGAACTCGACCTCGCGCCGGATCTTCACCCGCGCCAGGTGTTCGGCCGCGACACCCTCGCGCTCGAAGCGCGCGAAGCCCTGGTTCACGCCGGCCCGCACGCGGTCCAGGTCCACGTCCTTGAACGCCGTGATGACCAGGTCGTGCTCCCCGGCCAGCACGCCGTCCGAGACCTGCGGCGTCACCTTCGCGGTGAGCTTCTGCTCCTCCACCAGCACCTTGCTGAGCGGCGCGTCCTTGCCCTGCGTCAGCAGGTCGAACAGCAGGGTCAGCGCCCAGGAGTCCTTGTGGTGCCGCGGCACGGTGGGCCAGGCCAGGGTCAGTTGCGGCAGCTCGGCGAAGGCGTCCGGATAGTAGACGTTCCGGTTCGCGCTCAGCCCGGCCCTGCGCGGCTGCAGCCGGGGCGCGGCCGTCCCCTTGGGAATTTCCCCGAAGTACTTCTCGACCCAGCCTCGCGCCTGCACGGGGTCGAAGTCGCCGGCGATCACCAGCGTCACGTTCCCCGGCCCGTACCAGCGCCGATAGAAGGCCTTCACATCGCCCAGCGTCGCGGCCTCCAGGTCGGCCATCGAGCCGATGAGGGGCCAGCTGTAAGGATGGTCACGCGGGTAGAGCTGGGCCGCCACCACGTGCTGGGCGAAGCCGTAGGGCTGGTTGTCGTAGAGCTCGCGCTTCTCGTTCTTGACGACCTGCTTCTCCTTGGCCAGCACCGGGTCGGTGACGGTATTGATGAAGAAGCCCAGCTTGTCGGCCTCGGCCCAGATCATCTTCTCCAGGGCGTCGTTGGGCACCGTCTGCAGATAGTCGGTGATGTCGCGGTCGGTGGAGCCGTCGGCCCCCGATCCGCCCACCCGCGCCGACAGCTTGTCCAGCCCGCCCTTCCCCAGGTTCTCGCTCTCCAGGAAGAAAAGATGCTCGAACAGGTGGGCGAACCCCGTCCGCCCCGGCGTCTCGCGCGACGACCCCACGCGCGGCGCCAGGACGACGGCGGTCACTGGATCGGACCGGTCGACGTGGAAGACCACGTGCAGGCCGTTCGCCAGGGTGAACTGCTGGACCGGCGCCAGCTGCCCGGTCGGCGGCGGCAGACGCGCCGGCTGGGCCGCGGCCGAGGTCGCGAGCAGCAGCGCCGCCGCCAACCCCGCCGCCCACGATCCGCCCAGCCCCATGCCGTCTCCCTACGCGACGCGGCCGGACGTTAGAGGCCGGCGGCCCCCGCTGCCAAGCTTTAGCCCGCGCGCACCCGGTTCACCGCGTCCAGCCAGCGCGCATAGGCCCGCTCGCGCGGATCGGCCGCCATCACGGGCCGGTAGCTCTCGGTCTTCGGCCGCGCGGCCGCCGCCTCTTCGACGTCGCGGTAGACGCCCGCGCCCACGCCCGCGAACAGCGCCGCCCCCAGCGCGGTGGTCTCCTCGAACGTGGCGCGGCAGACGCCGACGCCGGTCAGGTCCGACAGCCGCTGGCTGAACCAGGCCGAGCGCGCCATGCCGCCGTCCATCCGCAGCTCCACCTCGCCCTTGAACGCGTGCGGCGCATCGGCCCGCATGGCCTCGATCAGGTCGCGGGTCTGCAGCGCCGCCGCATCGAACGCCGCCCGGGCGATCTCGGCCAGGCCGGCGTCGCGCGTCAGGCCGAAGATCCCGCCCCGGGCGTTGGCGTCCCACCAGGGCGCGCCCAGGCCGGTAAACGCCGGAACCAGCACCACGCCCAGGTCGTCGCGCGCCCCGGCCGCCAGCGCTTCGGCCGCCTTGGGTCCGCCCTGGACGCCCAGGCCCTCGCCCAGCCACTGGATCGCCGCGCCGGCGATGAAGATCGCCCCCTCGAGCGCATAGGTCGTGCGCCCGTTCACCTGCGCCGCCACCGTCGTCAGCAGCCGCGCCTGCGAGACCGGCGCGGCCTCGCCCGTGTTCAGCAGCATGAAGCAGCCGGTGCCGTAGGTGGCCTTCATCTCGCCCGGCCGGATGCAGCCCTGGCCCATCAGCGCCGCCTGCTGGTCGCCCGCCACGCCGCGGATCGGGATCGCCCGGCCCAGGATCGGCGCATCGGTCTCGCCGAAGTCGCCCGTGCAGTCGCGCACCTGCGGCAGGATGTTCAGCGGCACGCCCAGCATCTCGCCCATCTCGGTCGACCACTCGCCGGCGCGGATGTCGTACAGCAGCGTGCGCGAGGCGTTGGTGGCGTCGGTGGCGTGCACCCGCCCGCCCGTCAGCTTCCAGATCACCCAGCTGTCGATGGTCCCGGCCAGCAGCTCGCCCCTCTCCGCCGCCGCGCGCGCGCCGGGCACATGGTCCAGCAGCCAGCCCAGCTTGGTCCCCGAGAAGTAGGGGTCGAGCAGCAGGCCCGTCAGCTCGGTGACCCGCGCCTCGTGGCCCGCGTTGCGCAGCGCCAGGCACGCGGGCTCGGTGCGGCGGTCCTGCCAGACGATGGCCTTGTGGACAGGCTTGCCGGTGGTCCGATCCCACAAAACGATGGTCTCGCGCTGATTTGTCACGCCGATCGCCGCGACGTCGGAAAGCGGCCGTCCGGCCTTGTCCATGACCGCCCGCAGCGCCTTGACGGACTCGGCGAAAATCTCCTCGGCGTCGTGCTCGACCCACCCGTCCCGAGGGTAATGCTGCTCGAGAGGGCTGCCCGCCTCGGCCAGCGCGCGCCCGTCGGCGGCGAACAGAATGGCCCGTGTGGAGGTGGTGCCCTGGTCCAGCGCCAGGATCAGCGGGTCGCCCATGGTTTACGATTCCCTAACCGCGAAGTGACCCGGCTTAAGCATGTCTTCACCGCCCCGCGCCAGAGTCCGCTTAGCCTGGATCGAACTGTAGAACATAGGAGACCCGGCGTGAGCTTCGCGATGAGCAGCGAAAGTCTGCTCGACCTCGCCAAAAGCCGCCAACCGGCGGATCGAGAACGCCTGTTGTTGGCGATTGCGGACCTGTGCGACACGCCCCACGCCGGTGAGGCGATGAAGTCGGGCGGCATTCAGATGCTGCTGTCCTCGATCTTCATGAGCCTGGTCGTCGAGGCCGAGCGCGACATCCGCCACCGCCTGTCCGAGAAGCTGGCCGCCGCCGACTGGGCGCCGAACGCGCTGATCAACGTCCTGGCGCTGGACGATATCGAGATCGCCCGCCCCATCATCGCCCAGAGCCCGGTGCTGCAGGACGCCGACCTGATGCGCCTGCTGGTCGAAGCCACGATCGAGCACCAGATCGAGGTTGCGCGCCGCCCGCACATCTCGGAAGCCGTGGTCAGCGCCATCCTCGAGCAGTCCGAACCCGCCGTCCTGACCGCGCTGGTCGGCAACCACACCGCCGAGCTGTCGCCCAAGGACATGCAGGACCTGGTCGAGGCGTCCCGCCAGATCGCTGCCCTGCGGACGCCGCTGTCGCAGCATCCCAAGCTCACCGGACAGCTGGCCAAGCGCCTCTACCTCTGGGTCGGTCTGGCGCTGCGCAAGGGTCTCGCCGACCGCTTCCGCCTCGACGTCGCCGTTCTGGACGAGGCGCTCGCCGCTTCGATCAACGAGGCCCAGGCCGGCCACATCACGCCCTCCTCCTCCGAGGCGGTCCCCCGCATGACCCGCGAAGGCGAACGCGAGGTGATGGAACAGCGGCTCATCGACAAACTCTACGCCGCGGGCCAGCTGCGCCCCGGCTACCTGGTGCGGGCGTTGCGGGAAGGCCGGCTGGGCCTCTTCGTCGGCGCCCTGGCGATGCTGGGCCGCTTCGACACCGCCCACGTGCAGGCGACGCTGGATTCCGACCGGCCCGAGCTGCTGGCCCTGGCCTGCGCGGCGGTCGGCATCGACCGCAGCGTGTTCCCCGACATCCTCGAGATGACGCGCCAGCTCAACAACGGCCGCCCCGGCGGCGGCGCCGACGGGGCCCGCAAGGCCTCCGTGGCGTTCGCGCCGGTGTCGCCGGAAGTCGCGGCGTCGGCGTTCCGACAGGCCGCCCGCTCGCTCGCCGCGTAAACGTCAGAGTGTCGCAAACGCCTGTTTGACAGACGGCGGGGCTTCGGCCCTTCTGGCGCCCGATGCCGAACCTGTTCGTGACCCGACTGACCTTCGTCGCCAGCACCCGCCCCGAGGCGCAGGAGGCGCGCGACAAGCTGGCCGCCCGCTATGGCGACGCGGGGATCGACAACGCCCAGGTGATCGTCGCCCTGGGCGGCGACGGCTTCATGCTGGAGACGGTCCACGCGCTGATGGCCTCGGGCAAGCCGATCTACGGCATGAACAAGGGCTCGGTCGGCTTCCTGATGAACGAGTTCGCCGACGACGACCTGCTGGGCCGCATCAACTCGGCCGAGCAGGCCGAGATCCACCCGCTGCGGATGCAGGCCGTGGACGTCGACGGCCAGACCCACGAAGCGATCGCCTTCAACGAGGTCAGCCTGCTGCGGACCACCCGCCAGGCCGCCAAGCTGCGCATTTCGGTCGACGGCAAGGTGCGGCTGCCCGAGCTGATCTGCGACGGCGCCCTGATCTCCACCCCGATGGGCTCGACCGCCTACAATCTCTCGGCCCACGGCCCCATCATCCCGATGGATTCCAAGATCCTGGCGCTGACGCCGATCAGCGCCTTCCGCCCGCGTCGCTGGCGCGGCGCCCTGCTCGCCCACAATTCGCGGATCCGCCTCGAGGTGCTGGAAGGCGCCAAGCGCCCGGTCAGCGCCGTGGCCGACAACTTCGAAGCGCCCAACGTGCTCGAGGTCTATGTGGCCGAGGACCGCGACGTGAAGGTGTGCATGCTGTTCGACGCCGGCCGCAGCCTGGGCGAACGCGTTCTGGCCGAGCAGTTCTCGGTCTAGTGCGCCGGGTCCGCCCCCTCCCAGGCGCCTGCGAACTTCGGTCCGGGCGCCGGCCTGCGGCGCCTTTCCACATCCACAGTTGAGCTTTCGCCGCTTATTAACCGCTTCACCCTATTCTGGCTGGCGTTCCGCTGGGAGAGTTACGTGAGCGATCCGAAAACCGGTCAGTTCCAGACCCCCAACGCCATGCGCCTGCGCGTGGGCGGCGGCCGGCTGGGCGCCATCGATCCCGCGGCCATCGCCAAGGCCGAAGCGGCGCTGAAGAGCCTGTCGGGCAACTTCACCCAGTGGCTGAACGACGAGATCGCCAAGCTCGAGACCGCGCGTGCGGCCATCCGCGACGCGGGCCAGACCGCCGAGACCATGGAAAGCCTCTATCTGCGGGCCCATGACCTGAAGGGCCTGGGCGCCACCTACGGCTTCCCGCTGATCACTCGGATCGCCGGCCTGCTCTGCCGCCACATCGACGACAAGGCCAAGCGCCTGGACGTGCCGATGACCGTGATCGACGCCCACATCGACGCGATCAAGACGGCCGCCCGCGACGACATCAAGACCGACGACCAGCCCGCCGGCCAGGCCATGCTCCAGGCCCTGGAAGCCCGCGCGGCCTGAGCGGCCCCTTCCCTCCCTTGACGGGGAGGGACAGGCGCCGAAGGCGCCAGGGTGAGGAAGTCTCGATCCTCCCCACCCGCAGAGTTCTGGCCCACAATCCCTCACCCTGGCCGCTCACGCGGCCTGTCCCTCCCCATCAAGGGAGGGAAGACTTGACTTCCCCCACAATCTATGTTCTCTTTTTGTTCATGTCGAACGCCGCCGACACCGCCGCCGAACAGGCCCTCCTCCTGGAGCTCGCCCAGCTCGGCATGGGCATGGTCCGTCAGGTCCATGGCGTGGCCCTCGAAACCCGCGACGTCGACCAGCTCGTGGCCCTGACCACCGTCTACAGCCAGGTGAGCCGGGGCGTGCGCCAGTCGCTGGCGCTCCGCGCCCGCTTCGCCGCCGGAACCGCCGCGCCCGCGCCCCGCGCCGAGACCACGCGCTCCGCCGCGACGGCGGCGAGCGACGTTGAGCGCCCCGAACGCGACGACGCCTACGAACGCCCCGACTGGCACACCCGCCTCGAACGCCCCGAGGCGATCGAACACCTCTCCGACGACCCCGACGTCTGCCGCGCCCAGATCGCCCGCAACCTGACCGTCGTCTCCCGCACCCCGGCCCTGGCCGCCATCCCGGCCCTCCAGGCCCCCGCCGCCCAACTCGCCGGCCGCGCCGCCCTCCTCACCGGCGCCCGCCCACTGCGCGTCGTCAACACATCCTAAGCCCCTCTCCCAGGCGCGGCAGCGCCGAGGGAGAGGCCGGGAGAGGGCGGCGCCGACGAACGGTCATCCGCACCGTTGGACCCGATCCCACCTCAAATCGTCGATCCCGCGGCGCCACGCGCGGCGCCTCATCCGCACGCTCCCATCGCCCTGTCGCCGGGTGATCCCGTCCTTTCTTCCCCTCTCCCGGGCGCGGCAGCGCCGAGGGAGAGGCCGGGAGAGGGCGGCGCCGCCGTGCAGCCGCCTCACCGTTGGACCCGAACCCCATGGCCAAGGTGGTTTCCGTCACTTCCAAATTCCGGGGAGACCGGGCCCGCCGTCTTGGGCGCAACCAGACCGAGACCGAAGCGCGTTTGTGGGGCGTCCTGCGCGCAGGCCGCCTCGAAGACTGGAAGTGGCGCCTCCAGGCGACGGTCGGCCCCCGAAGCCGCCCTGGTCGTGGAACTCGACGGCGGGATTCATGCCGATCAGGTAGTACGATGCGCGCCGCGATACCTACCTCAAGCGGCACGGCCTCACGGTGCTGCGCGTCCGGAACGCCCAGGTGATCGACGACCTGGACGCCGTGACCTGGTCGATCCTCAGCGCCTGTCGCGAGTCCGATCCCAGCCGCCGCGGCGCTCGCATCGCCCGCGAGCGACGAACGCCCGGCCGCTAGCTCAGGGCGCGATCGGGTCCAATGTCGAGCGGGCGTCTACCACCTGCGCCGCCCTCTCCCGGCCTCTCCCTCGGCGCTCCGCGCCCGGGAGAGGAGACCGACAGCTTAGGGTCGATTGTAGACGGCGGCCTACAGGGCCTGGACGAGCCGCTCGCACACAAGGCGGACCGTCGGCTCCGCCCATGCCTGAGCCTCGTCGTGCTTCTGGTCTTCCAACGCCCGCACGTCAGGATGCCAAAGCGCCCTCCGATGGCCGAGCGGGATATCGTCCGTCTCGCTAGTCACTCCAACCATCGGCGTCAGGAGGCGTCTGAGGTCGTCGGGCGCCTCATCCTCAAGGCTCGCCAGCGCCCATGCGGCCTCAAGCGGCGAAAGCCGCCCTTCGAGAAAGTCCGTCGCAACCGTTCGGAGTTTCTCGCGGTGGGCCAAGTCCATCACGTGAGAATGCGGCGCGGGCGGAACCTCCGCAATGGCGCTCGACCGCCCCCTACCCCGCCCGGCTCTCCGCCGAGATCCGTTCCATCGGCTCGGCCACCGCCCCATATCCCGCGTCCGGCGGGATCACCAGGAAGCGCGCGCCGTCGCGCAGCTCCACCACCGGCAGCACGGTCACCAGCGTCCGGGCCTGCGCGCGGGCCACGCAGTCGCTGGCGCTCTCGGCTTCCGCCAATAGCTGCACGTTCATCCGGGTCGGGAAGATCACGGTGCGCTCGCCGGCGTCGGCGAGGCGCAGGATCTCCTGGGGCGCGATCCACTCGGCGTCCACCGCTTCGCGACCGTCGGCCGCGGCCACCTGGTCGGCCGGCGCGCGCACCGCGTAGAACCAGGTGTCGAAGCGCTTGGGCATCATGGTGGGCGTGATCCAGCGGGCGAACACGGCCAGCGAATCCAGCTGCAGCCGCACGCCCAGCTCCTTCACCACGTCGATGAAGGCGGTCTCGCCCCGGTCCACCGCCGAGCGCACCGCCGGGTCGCAGACCTCGGCGAAGTCCGAACCGTCCAGGCCCTCGGCCAGCAGGATGCCCGCCTCTTCATAGGCCTCGCGGATCGCGCCGATGCGCAGGGTGCGCTGCTCGTCGTCGAAGGCGTCCCAGCCCACGCAGTGCTCGGCCCAGGCCGGGTCGGTGTCGCCCGCGTGGGTCTTGCCGCCCGGGAACACCAGCGCGCCGGAGGCGAAGTCGATCTGGTGATGGCGCTTGACCATCAGCACCTCGAACTCGGGCTGGTCGCGCAGCAAAAGGATAGTGGCGGCGGGCCTCGTCTCGGCGGGCTGTCGTTGTTCGCTCATGGGTCCAGCTTGGAACGCTGACCGCGGGGAAGTCGAGTCCCCGACCGGCCTGCGCCGCGTGGTTCGTTCAACCCCGAAACCCACGAAATACACGAAAGGGTCGGAGCCGCCTGGCCCACGCAGCGGGCGCTCGATCCCTCGCGAGGAAGGTGAAAGCTGCTAGAGCGTGACCGCTTCAGCATGGAGCGTATCCGGAGTTGACGAGGTAGTTGGCGCACTCGGCGGCTGAGAAGTGGTCGAGGAGGAGGCCGATGCGTCGCCAGGTGGCTTCGACGGTGCGCTCGGCGGCTTTGCGCAGGAGGGTCTTCAGCTTGGCGAAGACCTGTTCGATGGGGTTCAGGTCGGGGCTGTAGGGCGGCAGGAAAATCAGGTGCGCGCCGGCGCGCCGGATGGCCTGGCGGACGGCCTTGCCCTTGTGGCTGCCGAGGTTGTCCATGATCACCACATCGCCGGGGGCGAGCGTCGGGACGAGGACCTGTTCGACGTAGGCCCGGAACCACTCGCCGTTGATCGGCCCATCCAGGACGAAGGGCGCGTCGATCCGATCGCATCGCAGTGCGGCCAGGAAGGTCAGGGTCTTCCAGTGGCCGTGAGGAACCTTGCCGACCAGCCGCTGGCCACGCGCGCAGCGGCCGTGGGTGCGGGTCATGTTGGTCTTCGCCCAAGTCTCGTCGATGAAGACCAGGCGGCGCGGATCAAGCCGGCCCTGATGGCGTCGCCAGCGGTCCCGCTTCCTGGCCACGTCCGGTCGGTCCTGCTCGATGGCGTGCAGGCTTTTTTTTGAAGGTCACGCCCTGGCGCAGGTAGAAACGCCACACCGCGTCGTAGCTCACAACCACGCCGCGGTCGGCGAGCTCGGCCTGGATCGCCCGGAGCGTCAGGTCCGGCTGCTCCGCGATCCGCGCCAGCAGCCAGTCCCGCTCGCCCGCCAGCACCAGCGGCCGATGACCGCCCATCCGCCGCGCTGCGGCGCTGCCTTCGCTCCGCAGACGCTGCGACCAGCGCACCGCCGTCGCCACCCCGACCCCGAACCGCTCCGCCGCCTCACGGCACGTCCCGCCCGCCACCACGAAGCGCGCCACTCGATCCCGCAGATCAAGCGAGTAGGGTCGACCCATGCGAGCTGGCCTCCCATCCAGCCCACATCTTGAATCATGATCCGCCCAAACCCGGAATCCCGATTCAGCTAAGCGCGGTCACGCTCTAGTTCGCCGCGCCCCTGGGCGGTTCACAAACCCGTCGGCGCCGCTTCGCGGCCTGAGGCGACGGGCCCGCCCTTTCGTGTATTTCGTGTATTTCGTGGTTCCAGTCTCGGAGCCTCAGCCCAGCTGGACCACCCGCTCGGGTTCTTCCGCCTGGGCCGTGGCGACGCCGCCGCCCATGCGGGCCAGCAGGTAGTCGACGTCCTCGCGCGCCGCCGCCTGCGGCTGGGTCAGGAACCGCTGCAGCATGCGCTCCTGGAACCGCTCCTGGTCGCGCGGGCCGCCGTCGAACTCCATCGCGTGGAAGGTGTCCACCGCCGCCCGGAAGGCCGGGAACAGCCGAGCCGGCAGCATGGCGCGCTCGTAAATCGCCCGCAGGCCCAGCGGCCCGGCGTCGTGAATCATCAGCCAGGTGCGGTGGTGCGGCACGCCCGCCAGCTCGGCTACCGCCCACTCGAAGAAGGTCATGTGCCCATGCGCCAGCGCCCGCAGCAGCAGCGAGGCGGTCAGCTTCCGCTCGCGGTGCAGGTGGGCGACGAAGCCCTTCACGTCGGCGGTCCTGCCGGCCTGGTCCACAAGGTCGACCGTGGCCCGCTCGGCGGCGCCGGTGGCCAGCTGCATCGCCGTCTCGGCCGACAGATCCAGCTTGCTCACCAGATGCTGGCGCACCTGCAGGCTGACCATGCCGATCAGCCGCTCGGTCACCGCCAGCGGCAGGGTGTTGCGGTAGGCGACCGCCGCCAGCACCCGCTCGGAGGCCTCGAAGCGGTCCATCACGCGCTGCAGGCCGTCGTCGCTGAACTCCGCGGCCGGGTTGGCGCAGGCCGTGACGATGGCCCGCTCGCCGCCGTGTTCGGCCAGGCTGTCGGTGACGGTGCGCGACAGCTCGGGCCGCTTGGCGATGGCCACCTGCCGCACCGGTCCGCCCAGCCGCACCACCTCGGCGAGGTCGGCGTCGGTGAAGACGGGCGAGAAGGTCAACAACGGCAGGCAGACGCTTTCGACGTCCCGCGCCAGCTTCACGGCCACGTCGCGCGGCACCACGTGGGACGCCTTCAGCTCCTCGGCGATGGCCTTGCGCACCAGCTCGGCCGCATCGGCCGCCATCACGCGCAGAATGTCGCCGGCCAGCGCCCGGTCCTCATCGGACAAGGGCGTGCGATCCATGGTCGTGCAGAGCTTGCGCGCGGCGACCGCGCGCTCGTCCGGTGTCGCGCCTTTCACCAGCGTGCGGATATCCACATCCGTCAGCGCCGATCGCGTGGTCGCCATCGCCAGCCAGTTCCCCTGCCCGAACCCGCGTTCGGACTCCCGCGATTCGACATTTGAATGGCTCCGCTTAACGAGAGGTTGCCAAGCGAATCTGTGGATTAAGGATTTCGCGTAACCGCACGCCAACGCCGCGTTGCTCAGGGTGGGAACGCACCCCGCGAGAGGCCTGCCCGTGTCCACCGACAAGTCCGCCGAAACCACCCTCGCCGCGGCGGTCGGCGAGCAGGGGATGAAGGCTCAGGCGGCGCTCCTTCCCTTCGCGCTGCTGGCGTTTGGCGTCTCGCTGCCGGTGTTCGTCTGGGTCGCGGGCCACGCCGCCAACGCGCACTGGATGGGCGCCGCCTTCGGCGCCTTCGCGGTCGGCTGGGGCGCCTTCTATGCGGTGGTGAACTGGCTGAAGACCGACGCTGCGGCCGATCTTCGCAGGCGCGCCCGCGTGCAGGTCATGGCCGGACTGGTCTGGGCCCTCACCGTCGCGGGCCTCGCCGCCTTCGCCCACTTCGCCGGGCCGGTCCGCGAGACCCTGCTGCTGCTGATCCTGGCGGCCGCCATGGTCTGCGTGGTGTTCACGGCCACCTGGCTGCCCAGCCTGCTGATCGTGGCGCCGGTCGCGGTGGCGGGCCCCCTCATCGCCCTGTTCCTCGACCCCGCCGATCAGCCCACCGCCCGGCTGGCGCTGGGCGCGGCGGCTCTCGGGCTGGCTCTGGCCCTGGTCGTCAACCGCATCCTGCGCCGCCAGTACGCGCTGGCGGCCGAACGCGAGCTGCTGTTGGCCGAGCGCGGCGCCCAGGCCGAGGCGGCCCGCAGGTTCGCCCGGGTGAAGTCCGACCTGGTCGACAGCCTCTCCGACGAGTTGCGCGACGGCCTGACCGGCGTGGCCCATGTGCTGGCCGCCGCCGCCCGCGGTCGCGCCGCCCCCACCCGCCAGCAGATCGGCGTGGCGCTGGACGCGGTGAACGAGCTGCTGGCCATCGTGGGCGACGTCCCGGCCGCGGCTCCCGCCGACGAGCCGGCGCGACGCCTGCGCATCCTGACCGTGGAGCCCGACCCGCTGACCGCGGCGACCCTGCGCGCCAGTCTCGAGCAGCTGGGCCACCAGGTGGTCCACACGTCCAAGGCCGCCCGCGCCGTCGAGCTGGCCCGGATCTGCGACCTCGACCTGGCGGTCTGCGGCGACCCCGCCGCTATCGGCCCGCTGCGCGCCCTGCCCGGCGGCGCCGGCGAGACGCCGATCGTCGCGATCGTAAGCTCCGAGCCCGGCGAGGCCGAAGCGGCCCTGGCCCAGGGCGCCGACGCCCTGGTCCGCCGCCCGCTGGCCATGCCGGCCGTCGCCCGCGCCATCGCCGACGCTCTGTCAGCCACGCCCGCGGCGAACGATCGCCAAGTCGCCTAGGCGCCGCCCCGTCATATCCCGTACCCTGGCTCCCAAAAGAGAACTGGGAGTCTGCTCGTGCTGCTCAAGGGCCTGAAGGTTGTCGATTTCTCCGCCTACATCGCCGGCCCCGGCGCGGCGTGCATCCTGTGCGACTGGGGCGCCGACGTGATCAAGGTGGAGCGGCCCGAGGGCGACAACATGCGCCACATCTTCGCGGACCTCGCGAACGACATCGGCGCGAACCCCACCTTCGAGTTCGACAACCGCGGCAAGCGCGGGATCGTGCTCGACATCACCAAGCCCGCCGCCCGCGACGCGCTCGCCAAGCTGGCGGCCGAGGCCGACGTGTTCCTGACCAACGTGCGGCCGGTGTCGCTGAAGAAGTACGGCCTGGACGACGCAACCCTGCGCGCCGCCAACCCGCGCCTCGTCTACACGGTGATCACCGGCTACGGCCTGGAAGGGCCAGACGCCCATCTGCCCGGCTTCGACGTCACCGCCTTCTGGGCCCGCTCGGGCATCGGCTACATGACCGCGCCCAAGGGCGCCGAACCCTTCATGCGCACCTCCGGGATGGGCGACCACACCACCTCGCTGGCTACGGTTTCGGCGATCCTGGCGGCGCTCTACGAGCGCGAGCGCACCGGCGTGGGCCGCGTGGTGCAGACCTCGCTGCTGGCGTCGGGCGTCTACCTGATGGGCTCGGACATGGCCGTGCAGCTCAAGATGGGCCGACTGGCCTCGATTCGCTCGCGGGACAATCCGATCAACGCCGTGGCCAACCACTTCCGCAGCTCGGACGGGCGCTGGTTCGTGCACAACCCCCGCGGCTCGAGCGGCGGCTGGGAGAAGTTCGCCGAGGCCGCCGGCCGGCCCGATCTGGTCACCGACGAGCGGTTCGCCACCGGCAAGGCGCGCCGCAAGCACGCCCGCGAGCTGTCGGCCGAGCTGGACGCCGCCTTCGCCGCCCTGCCGTTCGACGAGATCGCCCGCCGGCTCGACGCCGCCGACCTCGTCTGGGCGCCGTTCCAGACCCCGGCCGAGGTGGCCCAGGACGCGCAGGCCGATGCGGCAGGCTGCTTCGTGCCGGTCGATGACGGCCAAGGCGGGACCTATCGCTCCCCCGCCGCCCCCGCGGTGTTCCCGGGGCTGGAACAGGAGACCCGTCCGCGCGCGCCCCGCCTGGGCGAACACACCCGCGACGTCCTGGCCGAACTGGGCTACGGGGCGAGCGAGATCGACGCGATGATCTCAGAGGGCGCGGCGGCCTAGAGCGTGACCGCTTCAGCATGGAGCGTATCCGGAGTTGACGAGGTAGTTGGCGCACTCGGCGGCTGAGAAGTGGTCGAGGAGGAGGCCGATGCGTCGCCAGGTGGCTTCGACGGTGCGCTCGGCGGCTTTGCGCAGGAGGGTCTTCAGCTTGGCGAAGACCTGTTCGATGGGGTTCAGGTCGGGGCTGTAGGGCGGCAGGAAAATCAGGTGCGCGCCGGCGCGCCGGATGGCCTGGCGGACGGCCTTGCCCTTGTGGCTGCCGAGGTTGTCCATGATCACCACATCGCCGGGGGCGAGCGTCGGGACGAGGACCTGTTCGACGTAGGCCCGGAACCACTCGCCGTTGATCGGCCCATCCAGGACGAAGGGCGCGTCGATCCGATCGCATCGCAGTGCGGCCAGGAAGGTCAGGGTCTTCCAGTGGCCGTGAGGAACCTTGCCGACCAGCCGCTGGCCACGCGCGCAGCGGCCGTGGGTGCGGGTCATGTTGGTCTTCGCCCAAGTCTCGTCGATGAAGACCAGGCGGCGCGGATCAAGCCGGCCCTGATGGCGTCGCCAGCGGTCCCGCTTCCTGGCCACGTCCGGTCGGTCCTGCTCGATGGCGTGCAGGCTTTTTTTTGAAGGTCACGCCCTGGCGCAGGTAGAAACGCCACACCGCGTCGTAGCTCACAACCACGCCGCGGTCGGCGAGCTCGGCCTGGATCGCCCGGAGCGTCAGGTCCGGCTGCTCCGCGATCCGCGCCAGCAGCCAGTCCCGCTCGCCCGCCAGCACCAGCGGCCGATGACCGCCCATCCGCCGCGCTGCGGCGCTGCCTTCGCTCCGCAGACGCTGCGACCAGCGCACCGCCGTCGCCACCCCGACCCCGAACCGCTCCGCCGCCTCACGGCACGTCCCGCCCGCCACCACGAAGCGCGCCACTCGATCCCGCAGATCAAGCGAGTAGGGTCGACCCATGCGAGCTGGCCTCCCATCCAGCCCACATCTTGAATCATGATCCGCCCAAACCCGGAATCCCGATTCAGCTAAGCGCGGTCACGCTCTAGCTCTCGCGGTTGTCCGACAGGACCTTCAGCATCTCGCTGGTGAACAGCGAGCCGGCCAGGCGGCTGCCGACGCCGGCCTGATCGGCGGGCTGCGAGCCGCGCAGGATCAGCGCGATCAGGGCGTCCTGCTCGCGCTGGCGGACCTGCTGGCGCAGCGAGGCATACTGGACGAAGCCGCCGTCGGCATCGGGCCGTTCCTGCGTGGAGCTGACCGCCTGCTGGGGGCCGCCGGTCTTGGTCAGATTGGCGTAGACTTCACCGACCGAGCGCTCGCGCCCGTCCCGGAAGAAGATCGAGCGGTTCGACCGCGCCGCGTCCGGGAACAGCGAGGCGGCCGAGGCGCCGGGCTGGCTCTCCACCGCCTTGATCAGACGCGCCGAGCCCTGCGGGCCCAGGAAATGGGCGGCGTACAGCTCACCCGCGGTCGGGTCACGACCGACGCGGCCCTTCAGGTACGCGGCATGGTCCGACGTGAGCTCGCCGGCCATGAGCGAGGCCGCGTGGGGATCGAGGCGCAGGTCCATCACCGCCCGGCGCGCTTCCCCGCCCTGCACGCGATAGCGCCCGTCCGACCCCTTTGTGATCAGGTCCGCGTACCGCGCGTAGCCATGCTTGGCGCCGTGCTGTTTCAGCGTGCTGAGCCAGGTCTGCTCGACGAACTGGAAGAGGCCCGCGGCCGACGAAGTCGAGGCCTGGGCGCGGGGGTTGAAGCTCGACTCCCGGCCCGCGGTCTTCATCAGGAATCCGAAGTCGACGCCCGTCGCCTTCGAGGCGCGGTCGATCGCTTGTTCGACGATGGCGCGGATTCCCTGGACGGCCATGGACGCAGGAGTCCGCGATCATGGTTAACGCGGGAATAACCCTGTTCCGACTTTCCCCGGGGCCCCGCCCGACTCCGCCAAATTACCGACGTAATCCGATCCGCAGACTACGCGCGTAACAAAACCGGGAGCCCGAGATGGTCATCCGCCAAGCCCTCCCCTTCGACTTCGCGCCCCGGGGCCGGCGCACACCTGGCAAAACCACCCTCATCGTCACGGTCTCGCTGGGCGTCCATGCCGCCGTGGCCGCCTATCTGGCGATGATGCAGTTCGCGCCGCCCGAGGCGCCTGAAGTCATCGATAGCCCGCCGATGACCGTCGATGTCTGGACGCCGCCGAGGCCGCCCCCGTCCCCCGAGGAGGCCAGACCGGTCACGAAGCCTGTTCAGCTACATGCGCCGACGCCCACATCGGCGCCCACGGACGTCGCGCCCCTCCCGGTCGACCCCAAGCCGGCGCCCGAAGCGCCCATCGGTCCGCTGGCCAGCCTCACGCCCGGCCTGATCGCTCAGCCCTCGCCGCCGGACCCGATCATCCGCAATCCCACCTGGCTGAAGCGGCCCGGCGCCCGGGAGTTCGAACGCTTCTATCCGGACCGCGAGATGCGCATGGAGACCGAGGGCCGCGCGGTGCTGAACTGCATGGTGACCGCCAGCGGTTCGGTCACCGGCTGCAAGGTGGCCTCGCTGACTCCGGCCAACAGTGGCTTCGGCGACGCCGCGCTCAAGCTCTCGCGCTACTTCGTGATGAGCCCGCGCACCGTCGATGGACAGGCCGTCGAAGGCGGCCAGGTCTCGATCCCGATCACCTTCAACCTGAAGTGAGCCCCCTACTCGCTGGGCCTGTCAGTAGCTCTTGGGCAGGCCCAGCACCTTTTCGGCGATGTAGTTCAGGATCATCTCGCGGCTCACGGGCGCGATGCGGGCGATCATCGCCTCGCGGAAGTAGCGCTCGACGTGGAACTCCTTGGCGTAGCCCATGCCGCCGTGCGCCAGCACCGCCGCCTCGCACGCGTTGAAGCCCGCTTCGCCGCCCAGGAACTTGGCCGCGTTGGCCTCGGCCCCGCAGTCGCGCCCGACGTCGTGTAGGGCGGCGGCCTTGAAGGCCATCAGGTTCGCCGCCTCCAGTTCGGCCCAGGCCTTGGCCAGCGGATGGGCCACTCCTTGGTTCTGGCCGATCGGCCGGCCGAACACGACCCGCTCCTTGGCATAGGTCGCCGCCCGCTTCAGCGCCGCGCGCCCCAGGCCCACGGCCTCGGCGCCGATCAGCACCCGCTCGGGGTTCAACCCCTCCAGCAGGTAGTAGAAGCCCCGCCCCTCCTCGCCGACCAGATCCTCGGCCGGCACGTGCAGGTCGTCGATAAAAACGGCATTCGATTCAACGGCCTTCCGTCCCATCTTGGGGATCGGTGTGGCCGTGATCCGGCTGCGATCGAAGTCTGTGTAGAAGAGGCTCAGGCCCTCGGTCGGCCGCTTCACCTGATCCTTCGGCGTGGTGCGCGCGATGATCAGCATCTTGGTCGCGCGCTGGGCGTTGGTCGTCCACATCTTCCGTCCGCGGATGACATAGCCGTCGTTTGTGCGGTCGGCCCGGGTGGTCAGGCTGGTGGTGTCCAGGCCGGCGTCGGGCTCGGTGACGGCGAAGCAGGTCTTGTCCTGGCCGGCGATGATCCGCGGGATGGCCCGCTGGCGTTGCGCGTCGGTCCCGAACTTCACCACCGGCATCAGTCCGAAGATGTTCAGGTGCATGGCGCTGGCGCCCGAGAAGCCCGCCCCGCTCTCGGCGACCGCCTGCATGACGATGGCGGCTTCGGTCAGTCCCAGGCCCGACCCGCCCAGTTCCGTCGGCATGGCCACGCCCAGCCAACCGGCCTCGGCCATCGCGGCCACGAAGGCCTCGGGGAACTCGCCGCTTTCGTCGGTGTGCCGCCAGTAGTCCGCATCGAAACGTTCGCACAGGCGCAGGACCGCATCGCGGATCGCCTGCTGATCGTCCGACAGCCAGAAGCCGCTCATGCCCGTCTCCCAAACCGACTTGGATCCAGCCGCGCCGCCAGGGGGCCGGGATCACGCCCCGTCACGCAAGCGGCCACCACCTGGGCCACCAGGGGCGCCAGCAGCCATCCATTGCGCCGCGCGCCGACGGCCAGCATCACGCCCGTCTCGCCGCCTCGCCCCGCCATCGGCAAGCCGTCCGGCGTCGCCGCGCGAACCCCCGCCGAAATCTGCACCGGCGCGCCGGCGAGGCCGGGGAACAGCTTGAGGCCCGCCGCCAGCAGGGGCCGGCCCTTGGCTTCATCGATGGATGCGTCCGCCTGTCCGGGCTCCATGGTGGCGCCGAAGATCATGCCTCCGCCGGGCGACGCGTAGACACCCTCGGCGCGCACGACGGCGCCACTCGAGGCGCCGGACACCCGCACGATGTGCCCCTTGATCGGCGATAGCGCCGCCAGTTCGGGCGCGACGTCAGCCAGCCCGCCGGCCGCCCCCGTCGCGACGACCAGCACGTCGGCGCCGCCGCGGGCTTGGACAGGCTCGGAAACGAACGCCACTCCAGCCTCCTCGGCGGCCGCCACCAGCGCCGCCAAGGCCGAGGGCACATCGACCCGCCAGTCCTCGCGGGACAGCAAGGCCCGATCGGAGGGCGGCGCCAGACCGGGAGCAAGCGCCCGCGCCGTCGCGCCGCCGATCTCGGTGGGCCGCTCGCCGAGGCGGGCGAAGGCGGCCGCCAGGTCGTCCAGCCAGAGGTCGCGGCCAATCGCCAGCGCGCCCGACCGGTCCAGCGCGATCCCCGCGCGCACCGCCAGTCCTGGCCACAGGTCGCGGGCCGCCAGCAGCAGGTCCACGTGGGGTCGCGCCGTCGCGTCGAGCACCGCCTCGAACACCGGCGCGATCATGCCGGCCGCAACGCTCGAGGCGTTCGGCCCGCCCGGATCGGCCACCGTGACGGCGCAACCCGCGTCCGCCAGCGCCAGGGCGGTCGTCAGTCCCAGGACGCCTGCGCCGGCGACGGTGACTCGTGGGCTTGCGCTCATGCGCCTAACCACCCGTTGGGCTACCGAAAATCAAGGGTCGGAACCACGGGTGCGCGCCTGGGTTCCCGAACCATGGCCGAAGCCCTCGCCCCGCCGTTGCCCGACGATATCGACCGCCTATGCGATGCGGTCCTGACGCTCGCGTGCGACAACGACGTACGGCTGGCGGCGGCCGAGAGCTGTACAGGCGGCCTCCTAGCCTCGCTGCTCACCGACATTCCCGGGAAATCGCACGCGTTCGAACGCGGGTTCGTCACCTACACCGACGAGGCGAAAGTCGAGCTCCTGGGTATCCCGCGCGATCTGATACGTCACGCAGGAGTCGTCTCGGAAGCGTGTGCGAGGGCCATGGCCGAGGGCGCGCTGACGCACTCTCACGCCGACATGGCGGTCTCGATCACCGGCTTCACAGAGGGTGCGCCAGGCCGACCCGCAGGACTGGTTCACTTCGCCTGCGCCAGGCGAGGTGGCGACGATACGCGCCATCGCGTCGAGCGGTTCGGCGACGTCGGCCGGGCCGACGTCCGCTTGAACGCCCTGCGCGTCGCCTTGACTCTGCTTCGCGACGGACTTGAGCGTCCAGCACGCGCGTGATTGCCGCGCCCGCCTGAGGCATTTAGCTTTCCGGCACCGTGTTTCGAAGGCGACGCAATCGGCAATGGACCGGAACGGCGAACGCTATAGAAGCCTCGGTATGTTTGGGGGAGGCGTTCTTTGATCCGCGACGTCCTGGTGTGGCTCGCCACAAAGGTCGGGAAAGGACCCGGCGAATACGATCCATCGTGGAGCGAGGCGCTCGCCAGCACGCTCAACGTCTGGGGCCTGCTGGAAGGCACGCACGTGCTGTCCCTGATGCTGTTCGCGGGGACCATCTTCCTGGTGGACTTCCGCCTGCTGGGCGTCGGCTTCAAGAAGACGCCGATCTCGGTGATCAGCGACCGGGTGCTGCCGCTGACCATCTTCGGCTTCGTGCTGATGGTGGTGACCGGCGTCGCACTCTTCTACGCCAAGCCTCTGCTTTATTACCACAATCTCTGGTTCCGCCTGAAGCTGATCTTCCTGGCGATCGCGGTCATCAACATCTTCATCTTCCACTATCGGGTCCAGAAGGACCGGGATGCGTGGGACACCGCTGAGACGCCGCCGCTGAAGGTTCGCATGTCGGCGACGGTCTCGATCCTGGCCTGGGTGACGGTCATCACCTTCGGCCGCTTCATCGCCTACGACTGGTACGAGTGCGGCAAGCCGCTCCCCCATTGGGCCAACGTCGCCCAGGAGTGCGCCATCTCGGAACGGGGCGCCATCGACCTCTCGGAGGTGTCGCAATGACCATCGCGCCCCAGGACTTCTTCCCGCAGATCGCCGGCTGGGTCGCCCAACTGGACGACACCTTCCCGGGCGCTTGGGTCAAACCCTACTTCGCGCAATGGGAAGTGCTGCACCTGCTCTCGCTCGCCCTGCTGGGCGGGGCCAGCCTGCTGCTCAACCTGCGCCTGATCGGCGCCGGCCTCACCGACGAGCCTCCGTCGGAAGTGCGCCGCGGCGTGCTGCCCTGGCTGAATCTGGGGGTCGTAGGCATCCTCGCCACCGGCCTGCTGATCGGCACGTCGAACCCCGAGCGGCTCTACACGTCCGAGGCGTTCACGGCGAAGATGCTGGGCCTGGCCGCCGCCATCATCCTCACATACGGCGTCAGCCTCCCGGCCGCGAAGGCCGACGGGCGGCTGGGCAGAGGCGCGGCCCTGGCCGCCGCCCTCGGCATGGCGGTGTTCGGTCTGTCGATCGGCGTGTTCGCGGTCGCCAAGCTGGTGAACCCCGGCCTTTGGCACGTGATCATCGCCGGCGCGCTGCTGGTGCTGTTCGTGACCCGCGGTCTGACCCGGATCATCTACCTGGCGGGCCTCGTGGCGCTGATGGTCACCCAGGCAGCGCTGCACCACGTCATCTACAAGCCCGACGACTATGCCCACCTAGATCCGGCCAACAAGATCATGATCCTGGTCTACTTGGCGCTGATCCTGGCGGCGGCGGGCGTGCAGATCGTCAGTTCGGGTCGTGGCCCGCAGGGGGCGGGTCCCGCCACGAAAGCCCTGGCCTACGCCTCGATCCTGGTCTGGGTCACCACGGCCGCGGCGGGGCGCTGGATCGCCTTCGCCTGAACCTACTCAGCAGCCGCCACCGGGTGGCGGCTGCCCCAGCCCTGGTGCCAGGCGGGCTCGCCCGCGTAGCGCTGGGCCAGGAAGTCGACGAAGGCCCGCACCTTGGCCGCGAGATGACGCGCGTGCGGATAGACCGCGTGCACGTAGATTTCCTCTGGCTCATAGTTGCACAGTACCGGAACCAGCCGGCCTGAGCGCAGCTCGTCCGCCGCGGCGAACGCCGGCGTTCGCAGGATGCCCATGCCTCGGACGGCGGCCTCCACGCAGGCCTCGGCCCCGTTGAAGCGCAGCCGGCCGTGGACCCGCACCTCCATGGCCTCAGCCCCCCGCCCGAAACGCCAGACGGTGGCGTCGCGGGCATTGGTGTCCAGGATCGCCTCGTGCGCGGCCAGTTCGCCCAGGGTCAGCGGCGTTCCCGCCCCCGCCAGGTAGGCCGGCGCGGCGCAGGTGACCATGCGGACGGCCGCCAGCTTGCGCGCCACCAGCGACGAGTCCTGCAGGTGGCCGATCCGCACGGCCACGTCGAACCCCTCTTCCACGAGGTTCACCATCCGGTCCGAGAAGCTCACGTCCAGCGACACCGCCAGGCATTGCGAGGCGAAATCCAGGAGCGCGGGCGTAAGCTGGCCCTTGCCGAACGACACCGGGGCCGAGACCTTCAGGTTCCCCGACGGCCCGGCCTGGTCCTTCACAGAGCTCTCCAGGGCGTCGAACTGCTCGATCAGGTCGCGCGCGCGCTCCAGATAGGCCTGACCCGTGTCGGTCAGGGAGACGTCGCGCGTGGTGCGGTTCAACAGGCGCGCGCCCAACCGGTTCTCCAGCCGCGCCACCAGCTTCGACACCTGCGCGCCCGAGACGCCCAGCTTGCGCGAGCCCTGGGTGAAGCTCTTGGCCTCCGCCACCGCGGCGAAGGCCCGGATCTCGTCCAGACGGTCCATGGCATTCTTTCCTATTCGGCGACACTGTCCTTCGAAGCGGCCGGATTATCAACCGCGAGAGAAGCGACCATCTTCCCGTCATCGCCGAGCGATCGGCAACCCGACACCCTCTCGCAAGGACCGCCCCCCAATGACCCAAGTTCGCAACGTCGCCGTCATCCTCGGCTCGCTCCGCAAGGACAGCGTGTCCCGCAAGCTCGCCAAGGCCTTCGGCTCGCTCACGCCCAACCTGAAGTTCAATGTCGTCGAAATCGGCGACCTGCCGCACTTCGACCAGGACCTCGAATCCGATCCGCCGGCGCAATGGGTGCGTTTCCGCAAGGAGATCGCCGCCGCCGACGCCGTGCTCTTCGTGACGCCTGAGTACAACCGCTCGGTGCCCGGCGTTCTGAAGAACGCCATCGACGTGGGCTCGCGCCCCTACGGCTCGAGCGTCTGGAACGGCAAGCCCGGCGCGGTGATCAGCCAATCGCCCGGCGCGATCGGCGGCTTCGGCGCGAACCACCATCTGCGCCAGTCGCTGGTGTTCCTGAATGTGCCGCTGCTGAGCCAGGAAGCCTACCTGGGCAACAGCTTCTCGCTCTTCGACGAGAATGGCGAACTGATCAACGAAGGGACGGCTGAGTTCCTGCGCGCCTACGGCGCCCAGTTCTCGGCCTGGATCGAAACCATCGCCCCGGCGGCCGACACCACGAAGGCCGCCTGACAACCACTTTGAACAGCGTGCGCCCTGCCACCCTCCCCCACCGGGCGGGGCGCATGCGGAGGTCCCAGGTAAAGCCATGACCCTGCCCACCGTCTTCCTCCCCCACGGCGCGGGGCCCTGCTTCTTCATGGAGTGGACAAGGGGTCCGGCCGACACCTGGGACCGAACCGCGGCCTATCTGCGCGGGCTGGTCGCCAGCCTCCCGGAACGCCCGACCGCGATCCTCGTGATCTCGGGCCACTGGGAGGCCCCGGCCTTCACGGTCGGAACGGGCCAGTGGCCGCCGCTCGACCACGACTACGGCGGCTTCCCAGAGCACACCTACCGGCTGGCCTTCGACGCGCCGGGCTCCCCCGGCCTGGCGCGACGGGTCCGCAAGCTCCTCGACGGCGCGGGCTTCGCCACCGCCGAGGATGCCGGCCACGGCTGGGACCACGGCGTGTTCGTGCCGCTGAAGCTGGTGACGCCCGACGCCGATATTCCCGTGGTTCAGCTCTCGCTGAGAGGTGATCTCGACCCGGCCGCGCACCTCGCCGCCGGCCGGGCGCTCCGGCCGCTGCGTGACGAAGGCGTGCTGATCGTGGGTTCGGGCATGAGCTGGCACAACATGCGCGGCTTCTCGCCCGCGTTCACCGAACGCTCCGCCGCCTTCGACCGCTGGCTGGAGGGCGCGATCAGCGATCCCGTCGGTCGTGACGCCGCGCTGGCGAACTGGGAGCAGGCGCCTCACGCGCGTGAGGCTCACCCGCGCGAGGAACACCTTTTGCCCCTGATGGTGGCCGCTGGCGCCGCCCCGGGCGAACCGGCCGTCGTCGCCTTCCGCGACACGGTCATGGATGTGGTGGTCTCGGCCGTGGAGTTCGGCCGGGCGACCTGAGCCCCCTCCGCGAGAGGGACCGGAGGCCTTCTGAGCCCCCCGACGACGGCGCGCACACACCCGCCGTTCGAAGGCCTCCGGATCTCGCCCCTAGAGCCCGTCCCGGTTGGCTTGAATCAAGCCAACCGGGAGAAACGGGCTCGTCGTCATCATGCTGGAGCGCATCCTCATCGCCTGCGGCGCCTCATCCTCGGCGGGATGCGCTCTAGGCGGCCGTCGCCGCCTCGGAGGCGTCATCATCGCCGTCCACCGCCGCCTGCAGCGCGTCGAACAGCCGTCCGGCCTCGATCGGCTTGGCCACGAAGGCGTCCATGCCCGACTGCAGGTACTCGGCGATCTGGTGGCTCATGGCGTTGGCGGTGAGCGCAATGATCGGGGTGCGTCGCCGCCCCTCGGCCCGCTCGCGGGTGCGGATCCGCGCGGTGGCCGTCGGGCCGTCCATCACGGGCATCTGCACGTCCATGAGGATCACATCCCAGCGCTCGCGCTCCCAGGCCTCGACCGCCTGGCGGCCGTCGGCGACGATCTCGGGCTCGACGCCCACCTGAGCCAGCAGGGTGCGCAGCACCAGCTGGTTCATCGCGTTGTCCTCGGCGGCCAGCACGCGCAGCGGACGCGCGTCGCGTGACGTCTGGACCTTGCGCTTGCGCGCCTTCGGCTTGGGCGCGGCGCGCGCGACCTTCTTCAGGGGCAGCGACACCGTGAAGGTCGAGCCCATCCCCGGCGCGCTGGTGGCCGTGATCTCGCCGCCCATCAGTTCGGCCAGCTCGCGACAGATGGCGAGGCCCAGCCCCGTGCCGCCGAACTTGCGGGTGGTGGACGCGTCGGCCTGTTCGAACTTTCGGAACAACCCGCTCAGCTGGCGCGGCGTCATGCCGATGCCGGAGTCGAAGACGGTGATCGAGAGGCGATCTTTCGCCCGTCCGATGCGCACCTTCACGCCGCCCTTTTCGGTGAACTTCAGGGCGTTGGACACCAGGTTCCAGAGGATCTGGCGCACCCGCACCTGGTCGCCCTCGTAGACCCCCTGCGCGGTCTGATCGACGCTGAGCTCGAAGCGCAGGCCCTTGGCGTCGGCGATGGTCTGGAACGTCGCCTGCACGGTCTTGGCGAGCGCATCCACCGCAAAGCGCGAGTCCTCGAGCTCGAGCTTCCCCGCCTCGATCTTCGACAGGTCCAGCACGTCGTTCAGGATGGCCAGCAGGCTCTCGCCCGACTGCTGGATCACATCGATGCGCTCGCGTTGCACCGCGCTCAGATCGTCGCCTGCAGCCATCGCCTGGGCCATGCCCAGCACGCCGTTCAGGGGCGTGCGGATTTCATGGCTCATGGTGGCCAGGAAAGCGCTCTTGGCGCGGTTGGCCGCCTCGGCCTCCTCCTTCGCCTGCACCAGTGCGGCTTCCGCCTGCTTGCGGGCCGTGATGTTCCGCATGGCGCCGACCAGGCGGATCGGGCGACCGTCGTCGTCCTGGATCAGCTTCGCCGCGCCGGTCGCCCAGACCTCCTTGCCGTCGCTGCGGACGACCCGGTACTCGGGCTGGCGCAGATCGCCCTCGCCGTGCCGGACATCCCAGCTGGCCATCAGGTGCGGCCTGTCGCGCGGGTCGATGATCGACCAGATGTCCCGCGCCAGCTCCTCATAGGTCTTGGGCGTCTCGAAGAAGGTGTCCTCGGCGCCCGCCTTGGTCAGCTCCTGGCGCACGTAATCCAGCTCGAACACGTGCAAGTCCGACAGCTCCAGCGCCATCCGCATCAGCTCTTCGGATCGCTTCTTGCGCTCCAGCGCCTCGACGATCTCGGTGATTTCGTACGAGGTCGCGATCAGCCCTCCGACGGCGCCCTCGTCATCGTACCAGGGCGCCAGCAGCACCCTCATCCATTCGTCACCGCCATCGACCCGCGGCGACTTCAACCGCTCGACGGTTCGGCTGTGTCCCTCGAGGCAGTGGCCGATAGCTTCGCGCCACGGCTCGAACACGTCGGGCCGAAGCTCGTAGATGGACCTGCCAACGACCTCCACGCCGTCAAGGCCGCGCCATTCGATCCACGGACGGCTCGCGTAGAGCACGCGCGTCTCCCGATCGATCATGACCATCGATACGGGCATGGCGTCGACGATGGCCGACATGGTGCGCTCGTATCGCGCCTTGGAATCGGCGGCCTTCAGGCGGACCCACTCGTCGGCGACGAAGTCCGCGAGATCCTGCAGGCGGCGCGCAAGGCTGCCGTCGTAGGGGCGCGGATCGTCGCCTGCGACCCACAGTGCGCCCGGCGTCGAACCGTCCTCCAGCCGGATCGGCGCGC
Organism: Phenylobacterium sp.; assembly: GCF_965284355.1. NCBI lineage: Bacteria > Pseudomonadati > Pseudomonadota > Alphaproteobacteria > Caulobacterales > Caulobacteraceae > Phenylobacterium > Phenylobacterium sp. The sequence continues at coordinate 790,095 of NZ_OZ260078.1, forward strand.
CGGCGAAGAAGCGAACGCCCCCCTTGCGGATCACCTCCGGCTCGTCGCGGAAGCGCCCATCCGCCCGCGCGTCCTCGACCCAGACCACCTCGCTGGTTGCCATCACGGCGCGCACGCCGGAGGCCTTGCTGACCTGCTCGATATCGCCTGAACGACTGCGCCAGTAGCCCTCGGCGGTCTTCAGCGTGATCTGGGCGTTGACGTCGCCGAACAGACTCTTGGCGAGCCGTGTGGCGCGATCGAATACGGCCCTGGACTGCTCCAGGCCGGCCGGCGTCGCGCCCGCACCGTTCTCCGTCCCCTGCGCCATGGTCGTTCCACACCGCCGCGTTCGAGCGCGGTCCTGCGGGAGAGTGTTATCGGTCGCCGGTTAAGTCCGCCTTTAAGTCTTTGACGTCGCGGAAGCCGCCAGCGCGTGCAGCACGATGCCGCTCGTCGTGGCCACGTTCAGCGAGTCGAAACCGCCCGCCATGGGGATGCGTACGGTCCTGCACCGCGCCAGGACCGCGGTCGGAAGGCCGGGCCCTTCGGCGCCGAACACCGCCGCCGCCCGCGCCGCCGGCCGCAGGTCGCGCAGGTCGGTGTCGCCCGCGGGCGATAGCGCCACCGTCTCGAAGCCGGCGTCCGCCAGCCGTCCGATCAGCGCCGCGGCGTCGCCGACCCTTGCGAACGGCGTCGTCAAAGCGGCGCCGACGCTGACTCGGATGGCCTTCCGATAGAGCGGGTCGCAGCAGGTGTCATCGAGCAGCACCGCGTCGGCGCCGAACGCGGCGGCGTTGCGGAAGATACCGCCCATGTTGTCGTGGTTGGCGATGCCGACCAGCCCCACCACAAGCGCCCGCGCCGGCAGGCCCGCCAGCAGCGCCACCGCGTCGCGCTCAAGCCGCCGGCCGATCGCCAGGATGCCCCGGTGGATCGGAAACCCGACGACCGCATCCATAGCCGCTTGTGTGGCCGCATAGACCGGCGTGGCCTCGGACAGCCCGGTCAGAACCCCGGCCAGGCTGTCCAGGCGATGCTCGGCGAGCAGCACCGACTGGATGGCCTCCGGCATGGCGACCACCGCCTTCTCCAGCACCACCCGCCCCTCGGCCACAAACAGCCCCTCGCGGCCCACCAGGTCGCGTTCGCGGACGGCGCGGTACGGGGCCAGCCGGGGATCGTCCGGATCGTCGATGCGGACGATCAAGGCGCTACCAGATCTTCACGCGGTCGGCGGGCGCGAGGTACAGCTTCTGGCCTTCCTTGACCCCGAACGCCGGGTACCAGGGATCCTGATTGCGCACGGTCAGCGCCCGCCAGGGGCCGGGCGCGTGCACGTTGGTCACGACTTGCCGCCTCAGCGCCGCCTCACGGAACTTCGAGCGGTAGTTCTGGGCCCAGCCGAAGTAGAAGCGCTGGTCGCCCGTGAAGCCGCCGATTACCGGCGCCGCCTGCCCCTTCAGCGACAGGTGATAGGCGTCATAGGCCGTGGCCAGGCCCGCGACGTCAGCGATGTTCTCGCCCAGCACCTGCTGCCCGTTGAGGTTCAGGCCCGGCAGCGCCTCGTAGGCGCTGTACTGGTCGGCCAGCTTCTTGGTCTCGGCCTTGAAGCGGGCCAGGTCGGCCGGCGCCCACCAGTTCTTTAGGTTGCCGTTCTCGTCGAACTGAGCGCCGAGGTCGTCGAAGCCGTGGCTCACCTCGTGGCCGATCACCCCGCCGATCGCGCCGTAGTTCACCGCCGCGTCCGCGTTGGGATCGAAGAACGTCGGCTCCAGGATCGCGGCCGGGAAGATGATCGAGTTCTGGCTGGGGGCGAACAGCGCGTTCACCGTCTGGGGCGACATGAACCACTCGCCGCGGTCCACCGGCTTGCCCAGCTTGTTCACGTTGCGGCGGTACTCGAACAGGCTGCCGCGCCGCCAGTTGCCGTAGGCGTCGCCGCGCACGATCTCGAGGCCGGAGTAGTCGCGCCACGTGTCGGGATAGCCCACATAGACCCGGAAGTTGGCCAGCTTCTTCTTGGCGCGCGCCTTGGTCTCGGGCGTCATCCACTCCAGCTTGTCGATACGCTGGTCGAAGGCCTTCAGGACGTTGGCGGCCATCTCCTGCGCCTGGGCCTTGGCTTCCGGCGAGAAGTGGCGCTCGACGTAGAGCTTTCCAACGGCCTCGCCCATGGCGGCGGAGGTGTTGTCGACACCGCGCTTCCAGCGGTCCCGCTGCTGCGGCGTGCCGCTGAGCGCCGTGCCGTTGAACGCGAAGTGCTCATCCACGAACGCCCTGGAGAGGAACGGCGCCCCGCGCTCCACGACGTGGAACGCCAGGTAGTCGCGCCACGCCCGTATCGGCTGGTCGCCGGCCAGCTTCGACATGCCGGCAATGGCGGGCGCCTGCCAGGCGCCGAAGCGCGACTGGCCGGCGAGACCGGCGGCGCCCAGGAACGCGTCCCAATCCAGGCCGGGCGCCTTCTTCGCCAGATCGGCCCGGGCCCAGACGGTGTTGGACTTCGCCACGTCCGAGCTCTCGTCCACCGACACGTGCGTCTTCGCGATCGCCGTCTCCAGAGCCATCACGCGCTTGGCCGCGCCCTCGGGGTCGGGATAGCCGGCCAGCTTCAGCATGGCGGCCACGTGGGCCACGTACTTTGCCCGCAGTTCCACGAACCGCGCGCTCTGGCCGAGGTAGTACTCCCGGTCGGGCAGGCCCAGGCCGCCCTGCATCAGGTAGGCGCGGTACATGGTGGTGTCGTCGAGGTCCTCGGCCACCCACAGGCCGAACGGGCGGTCGGTATAGAAGTTCGTGGCGTTCAGGGCGTCGGTGTCGGCCCGGATGCTGGCGCCCAGCACGCGCGCGAGGTCCTTGCGCGTCCGGATCGCGGCGATCTCGTCCAGCTCGGGCTTCAGCGGCGCGGCCCCCAGCTGCTCGATGCGCTCGGCGTCCATGAAGCTGGCGAAGTAGTCGCCGATCTTGCGGGCTTCCGAACCGGCCGGCTGTTCGGTCTTGGCCGTGTCCTCGATGATCGCGCGGGTGCGCTCCGCCGCCTTCTCGGCGATCACCGCGAAGGCGGTGATGTTCGAGCGGTCAGCCGGGATTTCGGTGCGATCCACCCACTTGCCGACCGAGTATCGGAAGAAGTCGTCGCCGGCGGCCGCCGACGCGTCCATGCCCGAGACGTCGAACCCGAACTCTCCCACCTGGGCCCTGGGCTTCGGTGGCGCGGGCGGCGGTGGCGGCGGGGCCTCGGCGAGTGGCGGCGGTGGAGCCGGCGGCGCGGTGGTCGCACAGGCGGAGACCAGGACGGCCGCCGCAGCGGCGGCGAACAGGGACGGGCGAGGCATCATCGGAAACGGGTACTCCCAGGCGGCCCCGAGGGCTCACGACTCTGCCCGCTTCATACACCCGCCGTCCCGCAACGCGAGCTTGACTGCGATCAGCGGTCTTCCGCCGTCTCCCGAACGCGCACGATCAACGACTGGCTGGCCGTGGCCATCAGCTCGCCGTCCTGGGCGAACAGCGACATCGACCCGTGCGCGAAGCCGCCATGGACGCCCGAAATCCGGATGTCGCACAGCACCCACTCGGTCGGCACGATGCGGCGGATGCGCAGCGTGTTGTCCAGGCTGTTGCCGCCGGCGTTCTTGCCCAGCGCGTTGCCCACGCCCTGAGGCACGAAGTCGGCCATCACCGCCAGCATCGCCGCGTCGATCGCCAGGTCTTCCTTGGGCCGGGCCCACAGGATCGTGCGCCCATCCGGCTCGGCCGCCCCGTCCCGGTCGAAGCCCGACCGGCCCTTGGCGAAGCGCACGTCCATTCGCGAATGCACGCCCTCCTCCGACCCGCGCCAATGCTGGCGTCCGGGACAGTCATCGGGCTGAGGCACATCCGGCGCCTCGACCCACTGCTCCGAGAACGGGCTCTCCCGTGAGCCCAGCGCCGCGCTGACGGTGATGATCTCCTTGTCGTCCACGTGGCTGATCGAGCGGGCCTGGGTGTTGTACTTGCCCTCGACCGGCGTCCAGACGTCGATGTCCACCACGCTGCCGGGACGCGCATAGCCCAGGTACTGGGCCGTGGCGCAGATCAGGGGTCGGCCTGTGGTGCGCTCCATGGCCGCCACCGCAGAGGCCATGCCGACGCCGCCGAACATGAACTCGTTGCCGGGCGGGCCGACGCAGATCCTGGGCTCCACGGGCATGTACCAGCGGTGCGGATTGTGGGTGGGCGTCAGGTCGAAGAAGAGCTTTTCCATCGCGCCCTCCAAAAGCGCGACGGGGCTTCAGATGCAAGCGTGGCGCGCACGTGTCCTGCGACGATCTGCAACGTGCGCGAGAAGTCGAAAACCCCTGCCTAACCACACCCGTTAAGCCTGAAGTGAACCCTCAGGTTTACAGTGATCACTCATATGAGCGTTCAACCCGTCCATATCCCGGCCCTTTGGCCCTTGAAGCGCCCGTTCTACATGCCGCTGGCGTTCCTGCTGGGCGTGGTGGTGCTGGGGCTGTCGCTGACACCCTTCGCGCAGGCGTTCCTGCCACGCGTGCTGCTGTTCTATGTCGGCACCAGCGCCGCCTACAGCCTCATGCCCTTCGTGCGCCGGGGCGACATCCCGCTGGTGGCGGCCTGGGTCGTCCTGCTCTCGGAACTGGCGCCCTGCTTCACCGGCCAGCTCCTGTCGCCCGCCAACGTGCTGGCCGACGCCCTGGGCGTCCTGATGGCCACGGCTCCGATCTTCATCGCCCGCCTGCGCCAGGTCCTCCAGGGCGACGTCCGCCCCGGCGGCCGCCGCGCCTCGGAGATCCGCGGCGCCTAGCTGCGCGTAAACACCGGGTCCTTCCGCTCGCGGAAGGCTGCGAGGGCCGCCTTGTGGTCGTTCGACTGGCGCAGCACCCGAAGTTCGTCGTTCCAGATCCTGCCCGACTCCTCCGGCGACAGGTCCAGCGCGCGGTGCGCCGTGCGCTTGGTGGCCTCCACCGACAGCGGCGCGCGGGTGGCGATCCGTTCGGCGATGGCGATGGCGGCGGCCCGCAGGTCGTCCGGCGCGTGCAGGCTGGTCACCAGGCCGTAGCGCTCGGCCGTCTCAGCGTCGTGCGGCAGGCCGGTCAGCAGCATCGACTTGGCCCGGCTCTCCCCGATCAGGCGCGGCAGCCGATAGGTCGATGCCAGCAGCCCGACGTTCACGCCCGCGCAGACAAACGTCGCCTCGGTCGAAGCCAGGCGGATATCGCAGCACAGCGCCAGCTCGAAGCCGCCGCCAATGCACCAGCCGTTCACGGCCGCCACCACCGGAACGCGGCTCTGCTCCAGCCGGTCCAGCAGTCGCGGGAAGCCCGACAGGTCCTCGCCCTTGCCGCTGACGTCCTTTAGGTCGTCGCCCGAGCAGAAGGCCCGCCCCTTCCCCGTGACGATCAGGCAGCGAAGGGCGTCGTTGGCCTCCACCTGGTCCAGCGCGGCCATGAAGGTCTCGCGCATGTCCGCGCCCAGCGGGTTCATGGGCGGGTTGTCGATCGTCAGCAGCATCACCGCCGGACTGATCGTCTCGATGTGCACGGCGCCACTCACGCGGTCGCGGCCCTTCCCGGCGCGCGCGCTCCCGCCATCAGAAGTTGGCCCGCCGCGAGATCGCCCCGTCGACGACCATGTTGATGCCCGTCGTGAACGCCGAGCGCGGGCTGGCCAGGAACACCGTCGCCGCGGCGATCTCTTCCGGCGTCGCCATGCGACCGGTCGGGTTGCGCTTGATCATCTGGTCGAAGAACTGCGGCATGCCGGCCTTCACGTTCCCCCAGACGCCGCCCTCGAAGAACACGGTCCCGGGCGAGACCACGTTGCAGCGGATCTTCTTCGGCGCGTTCTCGCGCGCCACGCCCTTGGCGTAGTGGATCTGGGCCGCCTTCATCGCGCCGTAGGAGCTGGGATTGTCGGCCTCGGCCGCGGAGATCGACGAGGTGATCAGGAACGCCGCGTCGCCGTTCGCCTCGGCCGCCTTGTCCAGGAACGGCTTGGCCGCTTCGAAGGTGCGCACTGCGCCCATGATGTCGACGTCGAACATCGCCTTCCAGCTGGCCTCGTCATTGCCCTGGACCAGGGCGCTGGCGTTGGAGACCAGAATATCGATGCCGCCCAACGCCTCGCCCGCCGCTGTGACGAACGCCTTGATCGCCGGTCCGTCGGCGATGTCGACCGCCTGGCCGAACGCCTTGACGCCCTTGGCTTCCAGCTGCCGCACCGCGTCGGCGACCTGAGCCGGGTTGCGCGCACAGATGGCGACGTTCGCGCCCTCGTCGGCGAAGCACTCCGCGATCGACCAGCCGATCCCGCGGCTCGCGCCCGTGATCACCACGTTCTTGCCTTTGAGCTGAAGGTCCATCGCGCACTCCCATTGTCAACGAGGCGCGACCTTGCCCGAACGGCTAGCTTTCGAACAAGTGTTGGTATGTCTGGCGCAGCAGGTTCTTCTGCACCTTGCCCATGGCGTTGCGCGGAAGCTCGTCCACGAACACGACCCGCTTGGGCGCCTTGTAGGCCGCCAGCTGCCGCCGCGCCTCGGCGATCATGGCGGCCTCGTCGCCGTTCCCCATCACCACCGCCACGACACCCTCGCCGAAGTCCTTGTGCGGCACGCCGATGACCGCGCTCTCGGTGACGCCCGGCAGTTCGTCCAGCACCAGTTCCACTTCCTTGGGATAGACATTGTAGCCGCCCGAGATGATCAGGTCCTTGGCCCGGCCCGAGATCCAGACGCGGCCATCGGCGTCCTGGCGGCCCACGTCGCCGGTGATGAAGAAGCCGTCGGCCGTGAATTCCTCGGCCGTCTTCTCCGGCATCCGCCAGTAGGCCGAGAACACGCTGGGCCCACGGATCTGGATGACGCCCGTCTCCTCGCCGCCGCCGATCCGAAGTTCGACGCCCGGCAGCGGATAGCCCACCGAGCCCGCAATGCGGTCGCCGTCCAGCGGGTTGGTGGTGATGATCACCGCCTCGCTCATCCCGTACCGCTCGAGAATGCGCTTTCCCGTCCGCGCCTCGAACTCGGCGAAGGTGGAGGGCAGGAGCGGCGCCGACCCGCAGACGAACAGGCGCACGCCCTCGGCCTTGGCGCGTGTGAAGCCGGGGTTGTCCAGCAGGCGGGTGTAAAAGGTGGGCACGCCCATCATCACGGTGGCCCGGTCCAGACCCGCCAGCACCTCGGCGTCGGCGAACTTGGGCAGCCAGACCATGGGACAGCCGCTCAACAGGGCGCAGTGCAGCGCCACGAACAGCCCGTGGACGTGGAAGATCGGCAGGGCGTGCAGCAGCACGTCGTCGGGCGTGAAGCCCCAGGCCTCGTGCAGCGCGAACGCATTGGCCGCCAGCGCCCCGTGGCTCAGCATCGCCCCCTTCGAGCGCCCGGTGGTGCCCGATGTGTAGATCAGCGAGGCCAGGTCGCCATCCTCGCGCGGAACGCTCGCCGTCATGGCGGCCAGCGCTCGCGCCTCGGCCACCCAGGCCGGAGGATCGGTGATGAAGACCTTCGGCTCGGCGTCGCCCAGGAAGTAGTCGACCTCGGCGACGGTATAGGCGCTGTTCAGCGGCAGGTAGACCGCCCCGGCCTTCAGGACGCCCAGGTAGACCATGATGGACTCCGGGCTCTTCTCGGCCTGCAGCGCCACACGGTCGCCGGGGGCCACACCCTCGGCCGCCAGCCGCCCCGCCACATGCGCCGCGCCCGATTCCAGCTCGCCGTAGCTGATCGCCCGCCCATCGCTGAGCAGGAAGCAGGGCTTGGAACGGTCGGCCGGAAAGCGGCCGGCGAGAAGGTCGTAGAGGTTCATATCCCTCCCTTAATGGCGAGGCGCGGGACGCGAAAGCGGCTGGGGCAGCGAGGGGGGTCGCCTTCCGTCCAATGCACGTCCCCGCCCTGCTCGCTTTCGCGAGCGGTCCCTCCCCTTTAAGGGAGGGGCATGCGCCCCGCTGAAGCCCTCGCCCGCATCCGCCGCTACGACGGCCGCCTGAAGGCCTTCGTGCAGGTGTTCGACCCGCCGCTGTTCGGCGAGGACGACGACGGGCCCACGGTCGCCATCAAGGACCTGTTCGATGTGGCCGGCGTGCCGACCGGCGGCGGCGCCCAGGTCCCGCTAGACCCCAAGCCTGCCCATCACGCGATCGTCGTCGAGCGTCTGCTGCAGGGCGGCTACTCCGCCGTTGGCAAGACCCACACCGTCGAGCTGGCCTACGGCGGCTGGGGCACGAACCGCGCCGTCGGTGCGCCATGGAACCCCTGGGACGCCAAAGTCCATCGCGCGCCGGGCGGCTCGTCGTCCGGCTCTGCGGTCGCCGTGGCCGCCGGCCTCTGCGATGTGGCCCTGGGCAGCGACACGGGGGGCTCCGTACGCATCCCGGCCGCCACCTGCGGCGTGGTGGGGCTTAAGCCCGGCCGCGGGCTGGTCAGCCTCAAGGGCGTTCACCCGCTCAGCCCGTCGCTGGACACCGTCGGAACCCTGGCCCGCGACGTGACCACGGCCGCCCGCGCGCTCGCGGTGATCTCGGGCCCGGACGGCGACGCCGCCGTGCGGCACCCCTTCGACGCCGAACATGGCTCACTGCAGACGTCCGCGGCCGGCGCCTGGCCGCCATCCCGGGCGAGGGCCTGGGCGAACTCCATCCCGAGGTAGCGCGTCTCTACCTCGAGGCGCTCGAACGGCTCCGCGGGGCCGACGTCGCCATCGAGATGGTCCAGCCGCCACAGGCGCTGGAGACGTCTTTCACCCCCAACGGCCTGCTGATGGGCGGCGAAGGTTGGCGGATCTGGAAGGACCGCATCCTGGCGCACGCCGAGGTCATGGACCCCTGGATCGTCCGGCGCTTCGAGGCCGGCCGCGACGTCTCCGACGCCCGACTGGCGCAAGCCCATGCCGAGCGCGCCGCCGGACAGTCCGAGTTCCACGCCTGGCTTTCCCAGTACGACGGCCTGCTCTCGCCCACCTGCCCGATCCCGGCTCCGCCGCTGGACACGATCGACGAAACCACCTCGCCGCTCAGCCGCCTGACGCGGGCGGCCAATTACCTGGACCTGCCGGGGATCAGCGTGCCCTGCGGCCTGACCGACGAGGGTCTGCCGGTCGGCCTGCAGATTCTGGGACGGCCACAGGACGAGTCCTCGGTGGTGGCGCTAGGCGTCGCCTTCGAGCGCGTATCCGGCTGGAATGGAAGATCGCCCGACCTGAGCGGCTTCGAGGCTTAGCCCGCGCCTCGGGTCTGTCCACCCAGGAGCCGCAGCACCAGCCATCCGACCAGCGCCCAGCCGGCGCCCAGGCACCAGCCGGCCAGCACGTCGCTGGGCCAATGGACGCCCAGGTAGACCCGGCTGAAGCCGACGCCGACGACGACCAGGGCCGCCAGCGTCAGCGCCAGGGCCTTGCTGCGCTGCTTCATCTCCAGGCTGGCGATCAGCATGGCGAGGGTCAGGAACGCCGCCGTCGACATGGTGGAGTGCCCGCTCGGGAAGCTGCCCGAGTAGACGAACACCTCGTGCGGGACGAGATCGGGCCGCGGGCGACTGAACAGGTCCTTGGTTAGGTTGCTCGACAACGACGCCGCCATGACCGCGCCGGCCATCACCAGCGCGTGGATCCGCTTTTTGTGAAACAGGAAAGCCAGGACCGCGACCACGGTCACCACGACGACCAAGGTGGTCCCGCCCAGGGCGGTGATGTCGCGCACAGCTTCCTCGACGCCGTGCGACCCGATGGGATTGTTCAGATCGCCCGGCGTCCGCAGGGCCAGCATCAACTGGCGATCGATGACTTGGGTTTCGCCCTCGACCATCTCGTCGGCGAGGCCGAGGAAGGCCAGCAGGGTCGCGGCCACCAGGAACAGCCCGATCAGGACGCGCGCTTCGAACCGCTTCAGAAACGACCAGAGGCGCGGGAGGAGGTTCGTCATCCGCAGAGACTAGCGGGTGTCGCGATCAGGCCGCCAGTCCGTCGCCTGCGCCGCTCAGCAGCTGTTCCACCGCCGCCTGTGCCGCCGACTGGGTCGGATGCACGCCCCTGGCGACCGTCACGCCCTCTTCGTCATAGACGCTCCATCGCCAGACATCGTCGTCATGGCTGAGCGAATACGCGAACGACTGACTCTCAAGCATGCCCGTCCTCCGATGGCCCGGCGGGATGAACTCGCAGGAAACCAAACGGTTTCGCACTGCACAATCGCATTCGCGTCATCGGCGAATCCGGGCGGTCGCCGCCTGCCGAACCGTCAGTCCCGGTCCAGCAGGGCCTTTCCGGCCGTCGTCACATCGGCGCAACCGGTCAGGATCATGGCCACGGCCAGCTCGGCCCGCAGGGTGCCCAGCATCTTCTCGATCGCCTTTTGGCCCCCTGCCCCCAGCGCCCAGGCCCAGGGCCGGCCGACGAAACAGGCCCGCGCGCCCAGCGCCAGGGCCTTCAGCACGTCGAGTCCTGAACGGATGCCGCCGTCCATGTAGACCTCGAGGTCGCCGCCCACCGCATCGGCGATCCGCGGCAGCGCTGAGATCGAGGACTTCACGCCGTCCAGCTGGCGACCGCCGTGGTTGGACACCACCAGCCCCTGGGCGCCCGCCTTCACCGCGTCGCGGGCGTCCTCGACGTCCAGCACGCCCTTGATGACGATCGGGCCGTCCCAGTTCTCGCGCACCCAGTCCATGTCCTTCCATGTGACCGAGCGGTCGAAGTTGCGCGAGATCCAGGCCAGGAAGTCGGTGACCCGCCGCCCCTCCTTCACCGCATCCTGCACGGTGCCCAGCGTGTGGGGTCGGCCGTGGACAAACAGGTCCCAGGTCCAGGCCGGGTGCGTGATCCCCTCCCACGCCTGGGTCATCATCGCCTGCAGCGGTGTGGCGCCGGTGAAGCCCGAGCGGATGTCGCGGTAGCGAGAGCCCGGCAGCGGCAGGTCTACCGTAAACACCAGCACCGGGCAGCCGGCGGCTTTCGCCCGGCCCAGCAGGTCCTTCATGTAGCCCCGGTCCTTGAGCATGTAGAGCTGGAACCAGGGCGGCGTGCCCGTCGCGGCGACCTCCTCGATCGAGCAGACGCCGACGGTCGACAGGCAGAACGGCACGCCGGTCGCCGTCGCCGCCCGGCTGGCTTGGACCTCGCCGCGATGGCCGTACATGCCGGCCATGCCCACGGGAGACAGCCCGACCGGCATCTTCAGGGTCTGGCCCAGGGTCTCGACCGCCATGTTCAGCTGGGTCATGTCGCGCATCACCCGCTGGCGCAGCGCGATGGCCTCCAGGTCGGCGACGTTGCGGCGTAGCGTCTCCTCGGCGTACGAGCCGCCGTCGATGTACTCGAAGAAGATGTTGGGCAGCCTGCGCCGCGCCAGCTCGCGATAGTCCGAAACCGAAGCCGCCCGCATCCGCATGGTCCTCCCCGCCGGGAGGTTGTGGAGCGCTATGGACGGGCGTGCAAGGTCAGGCGCAAGGCGCTTCGCGGGCCGGGCCGTAGCGATCATCCCACCAGGACTTCCAGCGCGCCTCAAGCGCCGAGAACTCCGCGTCCGACAGCCCGTACGTGGTCAGGATCAACGCCCCGCGGCCGTCCGGCGAGGTCTCGGTCATCGACTTGTCCGTGACGATCAACATGCCGTCGCCCCATTGCGGGACCGTGAAACCGAACTGCCAGGGCGTGCGATGCCAGGCCTGGCCCTGCACAGCCTCGCCCGTCGGCAGGGTCACGTTCAGGGGCTGGCCTGGCGCCGTGTCGGACACCCTGGTCAGCCCTAGCGCCGCCATGGGCGCCTGGCCGCCCGCCTTGGCCGCCCCTTCCAGGTAGAGCGTGCGCCGCGGACCTAGCGCGTGCTGCTCCATGGCCAGCTTCAGTTGCTGCACGAAGCTGATCCAGCCCTCGGTCATGTCCTCGTAGACGCCGTCCCAGCTGTCGGTCTCGGCCACGGCCCGGACCACCCGCAGCACTGTCTGGCCGCCCTGGTCGATCAGTTCGAAGCGGTCGTTCACGCCTTCGAAGAACAGCACCCTGTTCGCCTCGTCCCGCTTGGCGTGGGAGACGAAGATGAACTCCACTTCGTCCTTGAGTCCGGCGGCGTCCCAGCCGAACCAGTTGTAGATCTTGGCCGGGTCGCCGATCGCGTCCCACACGGCGTCGGCCGGCGCGGCGATGGTCAGTTCCACGAGCAGGCGATCGGGCATCGTGCGTTCCGTCAGTTCAGGGGTTTGGGTTCGGTCAGGGCGGCGACGGCGGGATGGCCCGCCGCGGTGAGGCGGTAGCGGCGGCGGGCGCCCTCGGCCGGGTAGGCCTTCGCAATGTCGGCCACGGCTTGCGCCAGCTGCTGCGTGAAGGCGTCGTATTCGGCAGGGCTCGCAAAGCCGACGTCGGCTTCGACAGTCACGGTCAGCAGACGGCTGCCTTCCCGCTCGGCCTCGCCGCGCATCCGGCCGACCTCATGCACCAAGCGCGCCGCCGTCCGCACCAGATGCTCGGCCGAGTGCTGGTCCTGGGCGCTCACGGCGGCCGGCGCGTGCTCGCCGACCAGCATCGGATCGATCAGCAGCGAGCGCGCCCGCGCCAGGTAGAGGGTCTCGGTGAAGCCGCGCTTGCGTCTCGCGCCGACTTCGACGATCAGCCCCGCCGCCTCCAGCACTTTGAGATGGTGACGCACCTGCTGACGCGGCAGATCCAGCGCCTCACCCAGCCCCGCGGCCGACATCGGTTCGGTCAGGCGCGCCAGCAATTGCCGGCGCAGGGGCGACAGCGCCACACGCGCGGCGGCCGCCTGATCCACGAAGTCCATCGCATTTCGCGCGTCGGGCTGAGCGTCCGTCATGCCCCAAATCTCCAATAGACAGTTTAATTTGTCAATTGGACCAGTCGCAATGCGTCGGTCTCGGCCGCAACTCCAAAGCGATCAGGCCTTGGCGGCTTCCTCCGCCGGCGCAGCCGCGGGGAACCGGGGCGCCATGGTGATCCAGACCTGGTGGCCGCGGGCCATCAGCCGCCCTTCGCCGTCGAACAACGCGACGCCGGCGATCTCCTTGCGGCCTTCCCGAACGATCGGCCAGGCGAGCACGACGTAGTCTTCGCCCGCCCGCGGGGGGACCAAGACCTCGCCGGTCATGGTGCCCAGCAGCGCGCCGTGGCGGCCCTCCTTCTCGACCCAGGCGAAGAAGCCGGGGCAGTCGAGCGCGGCCCAGACGACCTCCGTCGGGATCGTGCCGTCCGCCTGGGCGAACGCCGCGTGGGGCGTCCAGACGCAGGCGACGACACCCGGGTCGGCATCCGCCAGCTGGCCCGGAAACACGCGCAGGCCGTCGCCCTCCTCACGCGCGTTCCCGCAGGTGAAGCACACGGGATGGACCCGCTGGGTGTGGCCCATGTACCCGGCCATCGCCGCGCGCGCCTGCTCCAGCGTGGGCGTGACGGGCGGATGGGGCAGCTCCTGGGTCGAGGGCCCGCCCTGGGCGATCAGCGTGTCGTCGGCGCCGGTGAGGACCCGCGCGCCGTCGCGGATCTCCAGGTCGAGCTCTGTGTCCAGCGGGACCAGGGACCGGATGACCGCGGTGACGGGACCGTCGAAATCCCTCGCCAGGACCCCGCAGACATAGCCGCCATTGCCGGAGTTGGGCGGGCCACGAAATTGGCCGCCGATGGTGATCTTGCTCAAAATTCGAAGCTCACTCGAAATGGATCAGGTTCAATGAGGCGTGCTTTCCCACGCTGACGCAGCGCCAGGAAAGTCAAAAACCGTCATCGCGGCGTTGGACGCGGCGGTCGGTCGCGCTAAAGGCAGGGGATAGGCCGCGCGCAACGCGGAATCGGACACCATCGACGGAGACACTTGGTGAGCGACCGGATCGAACGCCCCTGGGCCCTGATGCGTCACCACGCGGGCTGGGCCGATGTCTTCCACATCGACAGCGAGTCGAACGATTCGATCACGGGCTTCTATCCCGACCGCGAGACGGTGGGCCCGCCGGTGAACTACTCGACGCGCGCGGTGCTCGCCCGCTACCCCACCCTGGAAGCCGCCCGGTCGGCGCGCGAGGGCGCGGTCTCGGAATGGCGCAAGCACGACGCTGCTGTCCGCGACGCCGAGACCAAGCTGCGGGAAGCCGAGAAGCTGCGCGAAGACGCCTGGCTCAACTCGCTCCGCGACGCCGCCGACCGCAGCTAAGCGCTTTCCGGCGATGCAGCGCCGTAAACACACCAAGTAGGCGTTCTGGAGCGCCCTCGCGGCGCTCTAGAAGCGCAGCCCTCTCGACAGCGCCCAGGCGATCGCGCCCGCCAGCGCAACCCCCAGGATCAGACGCCACCACGGCGCCCCGGCAAGCCCGGGGTCGCTGGGCAGCGAACGCCTGCCGGTGATCATCGGGCCGATCAGGTCGGTGCGCTTCCAGACCAGATAGAAGAGCACCGCCAGGACGTGCAGGACCACCAAGCCCTGCAGCACCCGGAAGCTGAGTTCGTGGATCTCGGCGATCTGGCGGCCCAATTCGAAGCTGACGCGGTCCGACATCGGGCCCGCCTCGAAGGCGTCGATGTCCACGGCGAACAGCCCGGTGCCCACCTGGACCAGCAGCACGACCAGGAACGCCAGCACGCTGAGCGCCCCCAGCGGGTTGTGGCCGGGCATATCCGAGCGGTCGCGACGGCCCACGGTCTTCAGGTAGGCGAGGATCGTCCCCGGCCCGCGGACAAAGCTCGAGAACCTCGCGGCCCCGCCGCCGGCAAAACCCCACCAGATACGGAACACCACCAGGCCGATGATGGCGTATCCGCTCCAGCGGTGCCAGTTCAGGTGATCCTCGGACGACCACCAGGAAAAGGCGATCAGGCCGACCAGCAGCCAGTGGACGAGCCGGACGGGCCCGTCCCAGAGCTTGTAGCGGCCGGCGGCTGACGGATCGGGCAAACTTAGCCCTTCTTCTCTTGCCGGAACTTCTCGTGGCAGCCCTTGCAGGCCATGAAGGTCGGCCGCACCTGGGCCTTGATGGCGTCGATGTCGCCGCCCGCCGCCACGGTGTTGAGCTTGCCCGCTTCGGTGCGGAAGTTGGACGCCGCCGCGGTGAAGCCGGCCGCATCCGTCCAGATCTCGGCCTTGGCCTCGCTCATCGGCCGCGCCTGAACCCCGCTGCCGCGGGGGAACCAGGTGGGCAGCGCGCCGGCCGCGGCGTTGATCGCCTTGGCGTTCGACGCCAGAACCGCCTTGTCGGGCGAGCCTTTGCGCAGCTCGTCGTTCAGTCCCTTGAAGGCCGCGCCCAGCTTCTCGAAGCTGGCATGCCGGGCGTACGCCGCCTTGGTGGCCGCGTTGGCGTTCGCGGGCAACTTGTCGTCGTGGGCGAACGCACCGCCGGCGGCGATGACCGCCCCGATCCCGAACGCAGCGGCCACGGCCGCACCTTTGCTCATCATCGCCGCAGGCCTTCCTGTTCCTACCGTTGCAGTGGAGATTGACCGGGTCAGCGCTTGGCCGTCAACGGCTTCGCTGCGACAGACCTGACGGGCGCACCGTCCGCGCGAGCCTCGGCCACCAGTGCGGCGCATTTGGCGTTCTTGGCCAGGCCGGCGTCCACAAACGGCAGAATGGCGGCCAGAGGCGTGAGCAGGGTCCCAAGCGCCACCGCCGCGCCGCCCTGCGCCACCGCAGAGCCAGGCTGGACGCCCACCTCCGGCGCCATGATAGGCCCCTTGGCGGTAAGGGGGAGAAGCACCCGCACCAGCCGGAACTTTTTGTCCTGCCCGCGGAAGGTCAGGTCGATCTGTTCGGCGCCCAGGTCGACCGTCCCCTTGCCCCGCACCACGACCGGGCCGGTGTCGAGCACGATGTTCTGGGCGTACATCACGCCGTTGCGCGCCTCGAAGTTCGCCACGCCGCACCGGATGGGCGTCATGTCCTGCTTGTTCAGCAGGCCCAGCCCCTTGATCACGTTCACGCCCATCAACTCCGCCAGCGCCTTGCGGATCTCACCGTCCGCGGCGACCAGGGTCAGCGTCCCGTTGGCGCTGGCGAAGGCGGCGTGCACGCTGGCGCCCGACCCGACCAGCTTGGCGCGACCGACGAGGGGACCCGTCACGGGCGAGCCGCCCTGGAACTTCACGGGAATGATCGTCTCGATCCGCGAGTTCGACAGGCGCAGGTCCAGCTCGGTCCGCGGCGTCGCCTTGCGGGCGTCGAGGGTCACGAACCCTTCGACCCGACCCCGGGGCAGGTCAAGCCGCACCGGCTGGGCGCGCAGCAGCCCGTTGTCCAGCCGCACGCGCGCCTCCGCCGAGCCGAGCTGGATCGGCGTGTCGCGGATCGAAAGCGCCTTGAACGTCACGTCGGCGTCCATCGCGCGGATCCGGGTCACGTCCAGGGGCGTGTCGGGGAACAGGCGCTGCCGGGCCTCCATCTTGCGGCTCGTCACAGCCTGCTCGGCCGAGGCGGTCTCGCCGGGGCCGGCCTTCGGCGCGCCGCCGAACACCGCGCCCAGGTCGTCGAAGTCGAGGCTGCGTGACGTCAGGTCGGCGCGCAGGAACAGCCGCTCGCCGGCCGTATCGACCGAGATCTTGCCCGAGATATCGCTGTCGCCGACCCGGCCGCCGAACCCGTCGACCCGCCACAAGAGCTGGTCACGCACCACCCGACCGCGGACGCTGTAGGGCGGCGTATTGGGCAGGGCGAGGCCGGTGAGCGGGAACAGCTCTGCCAGATCGGGACCGCGCGCCGTGGCGTCCATGTAGAACCTGGCCATGTCGAACGGCTTGGGCACCGCCCCCTTGGCGGTGATCAGGGTGCGGCCGGCGCGGATCTCGGCGTTGAACGGATAGGGTTTGTTGCGTTCGATGTTCAGCAGCGGCCCGCCTGCGACCTCGGCGCGGAACGGCGCGCCGTTGATCGTGCCGCGCCCCAGGACCTCGAAGCCACGCGTGGCCGAGCCCAGCTGTTCGCGCGCGTTGATCGTTCCCTCGAAGCGGACGTCGCGCCGGGCGTCGAGATAGGTGAGGCGACCGTCCTCGATCAGGAAGTGCTGGATCGGGGGCAGGTTCACTGGGGTCTTGTCGCGGCCGTCCGAGAAGTCCCAGTTCCTGCGGCCCTTGGCGTCGGCCAGCAGCTTGAAGTCGGGCCGCTCGACGGCCAGCACCCGGATATCGGCCTTGCCCCACAGCAGCGGCACGAGACGCACGCGCACGCACAACCGCTCGATCGTGCCCAGCTTCCCCTGCCCGGCCCAGGCCGGGTTGGCGATGGCGATGCCGTCGACCGTCGCGCTGGGCTGCCAGGACCAGATCTCGGCGTTGAGGTCTCCGCTGATCGTGACCTGTCGGTTCAGTCGCGCCGACGCCGTGCGCTCCAGCGGCCCACGAAACCAGTTCCAATCCCAGATGGCGATCAGGACCGCGATTGCGACCGCAAGCACGACCAGGATCGCGCCGGCCCAACCCAGGGCCTTTCTTTGCGGCGGCGTCAGGTTGGACGGTTTGAACGGTGCGGACGACAACCGTTGGCGCAGCGGCCGACGCACGCCGGGCGTATCGCGGCGCAGTGGCCGGCGCGGCGGCGGGCTCTGGATGGGGTTTTCGCTCACGGGTGGTCTCCGGGAGCCCACAGAACGCGTGGCCTCCCGGTCTGTTGCCCCGGAAAATTAGTGACTTACGCCCCGGCCCGTCAGCGCGACACGCGCCGTGGCCAGGATGATCGCGAGGTCGAAGGCGAGCGACATCCGGTCAAGATACTCTGCGTCCAGCTTCACCTTCTCGGGGATAGGAAGCTCGTCTCGCCCGTTCACCTGCGCCCAGCCGGTGACGCCCGGGCGCAGGCGGTGCACGCCCGCCGCGGTGCGCAGGCCCACCAGATCGTCCTGATTGAACAGCGCCGGCCGGGGCCCGACCAGGCTCATGTCGCCCACGAGGACGCTCCAGAGCTGGGGGAGCTCGTCCAGGCTGGACTTGCGCAGGAACCGGCCCAGCGGGGTGATCCACTGACCCGGGTCCTCCAGCAGGTGGGTGGCGACGTCGGGCGTATCGGTCCGCATGGAGCGGAACTTGGGCATCGCGAAGATGCGGTTGCCCCGCCCCACACGCCGCGACCAGTGGATCGCCGGCCCCGGACTGGTCAGCCGAACCGCCAGCGCAAGCGTCAGCAGCACGGGCCAGCCGAGGGCGAGGCCCGCCAGCGCGATCACGATGTCGAAGGTCCGCTTCAGCACCACCCGTTGTTAGCGCCGGGCGGCGCCGAGCGCTACGTCAGCCTTCGAGGCCCTTGGCGGGCGGCGTCTTGCGGGCCCGCGGCTTGGCGACCGGCGCCGGCAGGGGGTCCGCGGTCGCTTCCACCATCGGCGGCGCCTCGGGTTCGGGGGTCGGCGCCGTTTCGACCTCGGGCTCAGGTGTGGCTTCGACGACAGCCTCGGGCGCGGGCGCGGCTTCGACCACCGGCTCCGGCGCGATCTCCAGCGCCGGTTCGGGCGCAGCCTCGACCACCGGCTCGGGCGCCGGCTCGGGTTCAGTCGCCGCCAGGACTTCGGCCAGCGGGGCGATCGACGCGACTTCACCACCGACGGCGGCGTCAGGCAGGGCCTCGGGAATGGCTTCTGCTTCCGATGCGACGTCCGTCATGGCCTCAGAGGCCTCGATGACCGCCTCTGCGGTCGCCGCCACGACGGTCTCGGCAACATCGGCGCCCGCCTCGACCGCTTCGGTCACCAGCTCGGCGACGGCTTCGATTGAGGGCGCCTGCACCGGCGCCGACTGGGCGATCCCGCCGAACAGAGCCTCGATGTTCACGGGCCGGGTCCAGCGGGTCATCCACCAATAGGCCACGCCACCCGCCGCAGCGGCGCCAAAGTAGGCCCAGAGCGGGGACACGGCGCCCAGCATCAGCTGCCGGGGCGCCCGGGGCTCAGGCCATTCGGGGAGATCGAAGGTCGCCATGGGAAGGTTCCTGTGCGGCACGGAATTGTGCATCGCAACATAACACGCGCGCCACCTTCGCAGTTGCGAAACTATTGTGGCGACAGCGCGTAGACCTTCGATCCGCCGCCGGCGCCCAGAGCCTCGGCAGCCCAGCCGCAGATCGCGGCACACGGCGCGGCAAGGTCGGGTCCGCCGACCAGCACCAGCGCGCAGCCGTTCATCTTCATAGGATCGCTCAAGGGCCTCACACGGGCCTCGGCCACCAGCATCGGGGCGGCCACCTCGTCCTCCAGATCGCGGAGGAACGAATCCAGCGTCTCAAGGTCCTTGATCGGCAGCCAGACGAGCGCCTGGGCCGTGGGGTTCCGGGCGCGCAGCGCGGCGACCGTCTCGACGATGCGCGCATAGTCGTCGGCTCTCTCGAACGGCGGATCGATCAGGACCAGGACTCGACCGTGCGCGGGACACTCGGCCACGGCTGCGGCATAGCCGTCGGCGTTGAGGGTCCGCACCGCCTCCCGCCCGCGCATCGCCGTGCGGAGCGCATGATGCTCTTCCGGCCGCAGTTCGCAGGCGATGTAGCGGTCGCCCGGCCTCAGAGCCTCGGCGATGAGCCACGGTGAGCCCGGATAGCGCCGCACGGCGTCGCCGCCGTTCAGATCGGCCACCGCCTGGCGCAGCGCCACGATTTCGGCCGGCGCATCGCGGGCGGTTCGGAGCTTCAACGCGCCCGCCTCGGCCTCGCCCGACCGCTTCGCCTCCGCGCCGCCCAGGTCGTAGAGGCCGCGGCCGGCGTGGGTGTCGATCACGGTCAAAGGGCCGCCCGTGGCGGTCAGCTCAGACAGCAGCCGCAGAAGGCCCGCATGCTTCACCAGATCGGCGAAGTTCCCGGCGTGAAAGGCGTGGCGATAGTTCAAGGCAATCCGTGGGCTGCAGGGGGAACCTGCCTGGCCATATCACGTTGCGGGCCTGCCAGTGGAGGTCGGGATGGCGAAGGACGTTGCCGAAGCGGAGAAGACCGCGCCGTTGCCCGCCGGGCTGTCGTATGCCTCCGACCAGGATCCCGGCATCCGCCGCACGGCCGCCCGCCACGGGTTCGCCTACGCGGGCCCCGACGGCAAGGCCATCACCGACGCCAGGACGCTCGAGCGCATCCGCGATCTCATGATCCCGCCCGCCTGGACCGACGTGTGGATCAGTCCGAGGGCGAACGGTCACATCCAGGCGGTGGGCCGCGACCAGCGGGGCCGCAAGCAGTATCTCTACCACGCACGCTGGCGTCAGGCCCGCGACGGCCACAAGTACGACCGGCTCCTGGCCTTCGGCCGAGCCCTGCCCCGCCTGCGCGCCCGCGTCGACGCCGATCTCGCCCGCCGCGGCCTGCCCCGCGACAAGGTGCTGGCCGCCGTGATCCGCGTGATGGAGACCACGCTGATCCGTGTCGGCAACGAGGAGTACGCGCGGACGAACAAGAGCTTCGGTCTCACGACCCTCCGCGACCGTCATGTGAAGATCGGCGCCGCGAAGGCGGTCTTCGAGTTCCGCGGGAAGAGCGGCAAGTCCCACTCGACCGGGTTCAACGACCGCCGGCTCGCCCGCGTGGTGAAGGCCTGCCAGGACCTGCCCGGCCAGCGCCTCTTCCAGTACCTCGACGAGGACGGCCAGCGCCACGCCGTCGAGAGCGCCGACGTCAACGCCTACATCCGCGAGGCCATCGGCGAGGACTTTTCGGCCAAGGACTTCCGCACCTGGGCCGGCACCGTGGCCGCGGCCCGCGCCCTGACCATGCCCGAATGCGCCGATCTCTCGGCCTCGAAGCGCAACCTCAACACCTGCGCGAAAGCCGTCGCCGGCCTGCTGGGAAATACCGCCGCGGTCGCCCGCAGCGCCTATATCCACCCGGCCATCCTGGAGGCCTATGCCAAGGGCGAACTCGACCTGCGCGGCCGTGAGGGGCGACCGTTCGAGCTGGCGGTCCTCAAGTTTCTGGAGAGTCGCTAACACCCAGGCCCGGCGGCCGGACAGCGCAAGCGGACTGGGGACGTCAGCCAAATCGGCCCTGGTGAAGTCTTGGCGCGGCGCCTAGGTCTTCGGGCATGGACCTCCAACTCTACCTCGACCGCATCGGCTTCATGGGCGTCCCCCGGCCGGATCTCGCCACCCTGAAGGCTCTGCACCGCGCCCATGCGCTGGCGATCAGCTACGAGAACCTGGACGTCCAGCTGGGGCGGGCGCTGACCACCAGCCCCGCCGAGGCCTTCGACAAGATCGTCCGGCGCGGCCGCGGCGGCTGGTGCTACGAGATGAACGGCCTGTTGGGCGCCGCCCTGGAAGAGATCGGCTTCAAGGTCACCCGCCTGGCCGGCGGCGTGCATCGCATGGTCCGCGGCGACGACGCGGTGGGCAATCACCTGGTGCTGCTGGTCGAACTGCCCGAGGGCCTGTGGATCGCCGACGTCGGGTTCGGCGACGGATCGCGCGACCCCTTCCCGCTCCAGGACGGCCCGATCCGCTCCGACGGTTTCGAATACCGTCTTCAAAAGCTCGAAGGCGGCTGGTGGCGGCTCCACAACCACGAGGCCGGCGGCGCGCCCAACTTCGACTTCAACCTGGACCCCGCGGATCCGGCTCTGCTTTCGGCCAAGTGCCTGGAGCTGCAGACGTCGCCCGCGTCCGTCTTCGTCATGACCGCCATCGCCCAGCGACACATGGGCGACGAGATCCGCCTGCTCCGCGGCCGCGCCTTCCGCCGCCTCCGGCCGGGCGTGAAGGAGGACAGCCTGATCGACACGGCGGCGGAATTCGTCGCCCTGCTGCAGCGCGAGTTCGAGCTGGACGTCCCGGAGGCCGCGACGATCTGGGACCGCGTCTATGCGCGGCATGAGGAGCTGTTCCCTAAGACCCCGGCCTAGATAGCGGGCGAGCAGGTCCCGCGCTACTGGCGGTACGTGAAGCCGATGCGGATGGTCTTGGGCGCCGCAAAGCTCTCGACGCCGTCCGCGGTCTCTCCCACTTCGAGCTTCGCGTCGAACGGGTTCTCAGCGGCCACGAAGGCCTCGACGTTGTCGGTGAACCGCCACGCGGCGCGCGCATCCAGCTGGACCCCGGCCGACAGCCTGCGGCTGTTGAGGTCGTCCTCCCAGCGGGGGCTCTCGTAGCGCAGGTCAGCCGACAGCTCGACGGGAACCTCGCTCGGGCGGAAGGTGGCGCCCGCCGTGGCCGTCCACTTCGGCGTCTGAGCCGGGCGCAGGCCCGAAAGCTGCGGGGCGCTGCGGCCGCCGTTCACTTCGGCGTCGGTATAGGCCGCCGCCGTGCGCCAGACGAAGGCGTCCGAGAGCCGGCCCGACGCCTCGCCCTCCAGGCCCCACGCCTCGATCTCGCCGGCGTTCTGGCGCTGGCGCAGCGTGCCGCCTGCCGGAACGAAGCCCGCAGTCGGGAACGTGCCCGGTCCTACGCCGATGGTGACGTTGGTGATCGGATCCTTCAGCAGGCTGTAGAACGCCCCCGCGCTCCAGCGGACCGCCCCCTCGCCCGCCATGCCGACTTCAAAGCCCTGCAGGGTTTCCGGCTTGAGGGTCGGGTTAGCCTCGGTAATGTCGTTGCCCACCCGGAACGGCCGGTGCAGCTCATTCAGGGTCGGCGCGCGGAATCCGGCATAGGCGGCCGCCCGCAGAAAGAGGTCGTCGGCTGCCTCGTAGCGCACGCCGATGCGCCCCGTCGGGGTCGTGTCGGACCGATCGGCTGCGCCCTGGTTCAGAAGCACCGCGCCGGTCTGGCGGTCGCGCTCGATGCGCACCGCGTTGAACGCCCGCGAGCGGTCCAGCCGCACGCCGCCGGTCAGCAGCCACGGTCCCTGATCCAGCACACCTTCGGCGTAGGCGCCGTAGACCAGCGTCTCGCCGCCGGCGGTCCGGTCGCGGGTGAAGACGCCGCCTTGGAAGCGGAACAGCTCCTGCTCCTTGCCATCCGCCGCGCGCACGTCGGCGCCGATCTCCCAGGCGAAGGGGCCCTCCTTGCCCTGCAGAGCCGCGTTGAACCCGTAGCCGACGGCGGGAGTGTCGTACTGGTCGTTGGCCGGGGTGGTGGTCGCCCGTCCCGCGGCGACCGCCACGGAACTGTTCTCCAGGTCGCTGGCCCGCGCCCAGGCCTGCAACCGCCAGCCGCCGACGCCCTCGCTGGCCGGCTGGGCCACCGTCACGGTCGCCGACGCGCCTGAAGTGTTCGACCGCGCCCCGCGCAGGCCGGCCTGCTGGTTGACCTGGAAGGCGGATACCCGCGCCGCCGTCTGGACCGACCCGAACTCGTGCTGCACCCGCAGCGCCACCGACGCGTCGTCCAGGCGCAGCCGGGTGTCGGCCGCGCCACGACGTGGGCCGCGCACGGCATAGTACCCGTCCGTCCGCGAGCCGGACGCCGTCAACAGCACGCCCGGCAGACCGGCGGCGATCGCCGCACGATACGAATCCCGCTCGCCCGCCGAGACCTCGGCGACCGCGATTCCGTCCGGCGTCGCCCGCTCGGTCAGCGCCACCACGCCAGTCAGCGCGCCCGCGCCGTAGGGCCCCGAGCCCGCGCCGCGCACCACGGTCGCCCCCGCCAAGCCTTCCGAGGGCAGGCCGCTCCAGATCACCCAGCCGCCGAAGGGATCGTTCTGCGGCGCTCCGTCCAGGGTCACCAGCGCCCGGCCGGCGCCAGACGGCGCGATCGCGCGCAACGACAGACCCTGGGTCGTGGGGTTGGCCGCCCCGCTGCCGGTGCGGCGGAACAGCGACACCCCCGGCGCGGTCTTCAGCGCCTCGTCCAGGCGCGGCTCGGTCTTCAGCACCTCCGGCGAGATCTGAACGGCGCTGAACACCGCCTCGCCGCCCAAGGGGGCCAGTCGCGGCGCATAGACCACGACGGCCTCGACTTCCGGGGATGGCGGCGGCAAATCGGGCATGGAGCTCTCGTAAGGCGGGTACGTCGAAGCGACACGAGGGCTTATCAGCGTCGAGGGAGATCACAATGGCGAAGGTCGCTATCGTTACGGGAGCCGGCAGCGGTATCGGCCGGGCTGTGTCCCTGGCGCTACTCCAGGACGGCTGGAGCGTGGCGCTGGCGGGCCGGCGCGAGGCCGAGTTGGCGGCGACCGCGGCGCTGGGCGAAGGCGCGCCCTGCCTGGTCCGGCCCACCGACGTCTCTGACGAAGGGTCGGTCGACGCCCTGTTCGCCGCGACCAAGGCCCGCTTCGGCCGCCTCGACCTGGTGTTCAACAACGCCGGCACGGGCGCCCCGCCCACGCCCCTGGAGGATCACAGTCTCGAGCACTGGAAGCGGGTCGTGGACATCAACCTCACCGGCGCCTTCCTCTGCACCCGCGCCGCGTTCCGCCTGATGAAGGACCAGGACCCGCGCGGGGGCCGGATTATCAACAACGGCTCGATCTCGGCCCATGTCCCGCGGCCCCGCTCGATCGCCTATACCGCCGCCAAGCACGCCATAACCGGCCTCACCCGCTCCACCTCTCTGGATGGGCGCGCCTACGACATCGCCTGCGGCCAGATCGACATCGGCAACGCCGGCACCGAGATGACCCGCCAGATCGCCAAGGGCGTGCCCCAGGCCGACGGAACGCTGAAGCCGGAAGCGGTCATGGACGTGAAGGCTGTCGCGGACGCGGTCATCTACATGGCCGGCCTGCCGCTCAGCGCGAACGTCCAGTTCATGACCGTGATGGCCACCCAGATGCCCTTCATCGGGCGCGGTTAGCCGCAACTGCGAGAAAAGGTCGCGACCCGCGCTCTGCGACTGCAACACGTTGAAACAGCTGGAAAGAGAGCTCTGCCCTAGGAAAATCACGCGCCTAGGTTATCAGCGATCACCGTCTATTCATCTCGCATCGCAACATTGTTGCTGCACCGCGACAACTTAACGCTTGCGTCAAGGTCAAGATCGCGGAATCAAGGACGCACCAGACGGCGAGCCCGGCGCGCAAGTCACCGGCAGCGGTCTGAGAGGAACGCCGGAACGGGGTTTTGTATGAACCCACACCGACGGAATTTCATCGCCATGATCCGCATCCTGACCGTCGCGGCTGTCGCCGCCCTGATCGCCGCCCCCGCTTCGGCGCAAACCACGCGCATCAGCCTGTCCGGCAAGACCAACGACCAGATCCAGGCCGACATCGCCAAGGCCGCCAAGAAGGTCTGCACGCAGGCCGTCGTCGGCGCGTCGTTCCCGCGCGAGATGTACGCCTCGTGCTTCAAGTTCGCCGTCAATGACGCGAAGGCCCGCCTGGGCGCCCAGACCCAGATGGCCGTCAGCAACTAAAGCCAACGCCTGTCACGGTCCGATCAGGCGGCTGCGCCTGATCGGAACCGGATACGAGATCTAGCCGCCGAACACCGGCGCCGGAGGCTCCACCTCGACCTCGGCGAAGTGGGCCGCCCGCTTTTCCATGTTGGCCTTCACGGCCTCGACCTGGTTCGGCGAACCGATCAGCGCGGTCTGTTCCCGGCTCTCTTCGAGCAGAACCTCGCGCTGGTCGGCCTCGGCCGCGAGATTGAGCAGGCGCTTGGCGGCCCGGATGGCGTGCGGGTTCTTGCCGGCCACATCCCTCGCAAACGCCAGGGCCTCGGCCCGCGGGTCCTCGACGCAGCGGGTCGCCATCCCGATCCGCACCGCTTCCTCGCCGTTGAAGATCCGGCCCGAGTAGGTCAGCTCACGCGCGATGTCGTCGCGCACCAGCTGGCGCATGAGCACCAACCCGGCCATGTCCGGGACCAGGCCCCACTTGATCTCGAACACCGAGAGCTTCACGTCGGGCGTCACGAACCGCATGTCGGGCCCCAGCGCGAGCTGGAAGCCGCCGCCCAGCGCCACGCCGTGGACGGCCGCGATGACTGGCACGGGCACCTCGCGCCACACCATCACCGCATGCTGCGCCCGGTTCGAGCCGCCGGGGGTGCGGTTGCGGGTGACCAGCGCGTCTCCCGTGCTGCTCTGGCCGCCCGATCGGGCGCCCGAGGCCATCGCCCCGAAGTTGGAGGTGTCGAGCCCGGCGCAGAACGCCTTGCCCTCGCCCGACAACACCACAGCGCGGACGCCGCTCTCGCCTTTCAGCCGCTCGCCGGCCTGGATCAGGGCGTCGAACATGGCGTTGTCCAGCGCGTTCATCTTGTCGGCCCGCACCAGCCGCACGTCGGCGACGCCGTCGGTGATGTCGATCTGTACGCGGTCGTTCATCTCTCGTTCCTTCCCTACTTACCCTTTGACCAGCACGTAGCCGGCGCGCGGGAAATGCACATGGCACACGTCGATTTCGCCGCATTCGCGGGCGAGCGTGATCCGGTCTCGCGTCAGGCCCACCAGCACGCCTTCGACGGGATCGCGGCCATAGTCGTCGGCCTGGACCACCACCTTGTCGCCCTGTTTCAGGCCGGACGGGTCGTTCGCGTCGATCCCCAGATCAGGCGCGGGCTCGCTGGCATGCGCGACCTTCACCGCCTCGGCGGGCGCCATCTCGGTGCGCTGGCCGTGGCCGATGGCCCGGATCCGGTCGCGCCAGGCCTGTGTGCGGTCCAGTCCGCTCAGCAACTCGTCGGCGATCTTCGGCGAGGCGCCCGACAGCCACCAGACATTCATCCAGGCGGCGACGTCGGCCAGCGAAGGGGTCGCTCCGCCCAGGAACTCATCGCCGGTCTGGAGGCCGTCCTCGAGCCACGCCGCATACGCCCGCCACTGCGGCCGCATGAACGGCGCCGCGGCCTTCATCGCGCCCGTATCGAAGGGCCTGCCCGACAGCTTCTCGCGGTCGGCGATGAACTCCTTGGGCACCGCGTCGCCCATCTCGGCGAAGATCACCACCACCGTCGCCTGGAACCACAGCCGGTCAGCCCAGAGATTCACCGCCCAGTCGGCGCCGCGCACCACTGGCGGCGTCGGATGACGCCGCTCGATCTCGGCCAGGATCACCTGGCTGTCGCAATAGATGTCGGCCCCGATCTGCAGCACCGGGATGCGCCGGTAGCCGCCGGTCAGCGGGATCAGGTCGGGCTTGGGCATGATCACCGGCTGGATCACCGAGCGCCAGGCCAGCCCCTTGATCCCCAGCATCAACCGCACCTTCTCCGAGAACGGCGAGGTGTCGTAGTGGTGAAGGATGATGTCGCTCATATCCCGCTGCTCCTAGGCGCCGCGCGTCGGCCCAACGCCCCCTCCACCCCTTCGGGGTCCCCCTCCCCCATTGGCATGGGGGAGGAACTCGGGCGGATCGATCGTCTATTGTTCCTCACCCGCCTGCGGGGGAGGGGGACCGCGAAGCGGTGGAGGGGGCGCTGCGACCGCACGGCGCTCAAACCTCCACCACGCCGGGTCCCGGCGGGTTCGCATACAGCGCCTTCACCAGGGCGCCACGACGCTCCAGGGTGGCGCGCTGGTTCACATAGCCCTTGTCGGTGATTTCGCCGGCGTCGATCGAGGGCGGCTCGGCCATGATCGTGAAGCGTGCGATCCGCCGCGAAGAGCCCCCTGCGGTCGCGTTGAACGCGGCGATCTTCGCCTTCAGCACTTCGGTGAGCTTCTCCAGCGGATTGTCGCCCAGGGTGGGCAGTGCGGCCGGCGACGGCCAGATCAGGGCGGTGGCGTACGGCTTGTCCTGCCCCGCGATCACCATGTCGAAGGCGTAAGGCGTGCACGCCGCCACCAGGTCGGGCCGCAGCGTGCCGACCGAGACCCAGGTGCCCGAGTCCAGCTTGAAGTCCTCGGTCACGCGGCCGTCGAACACCAGGCCCAGCTCGGGCTTCTCGGGGTCCAGGAACCGGCAAGCGTCGCCCAGCTTGTAGAAGCCCTCCTCGTCGAAGGCGGCGGCGGTCTTCTCCGGATCGTTGTGGTAGCCGCTCGTCACCGTCGGCCCCTTCACCCGGACCTCCAGCTTCGAGCCGTTGGGCACGAGCTTCAGCGTGATCCCCGGCAGCGGCAGGCCGATCAGACCCACCAGCTCGGTGATCCAGTGGACAACCGTGATCCCCTGCGTCTCGGTCGCGCCGTACATGGTGGTCAGCGGGATGCGGTAGCCCGTCTCGGCGATCGCCAGCTTCTGTAGCCGTTCCGAGACGTCGTTCGACAGCGTCGCCCCGCCATAGCCGCAGCTGCGCAGGTTCTTGAAGAAGCTGGCCCGCAGGCGCGGATCGTTCTCCATCGCCTCGACCAGCATGCCGAACGCCACCGGCGCCGAGCCGAAGCCCATCGGCGAGATCTCGTAGAGGTTCTTGATGGTGGCCTCGAACATGCCGGGGATCGGCTTGCCCTCGTCGAGGTGCAGAGTGGCCCCGCCCCACATCGCCCCGTTGAACCCGATGTTGCCTGCCGAGATGTGGCTCCAGGGCATCCAATCCAGCACCTGCGGGATCACGTCCGGATCGGCCGGCTCGTCGCGCAGCCCCTCGGTGCCCGCGATCACGCCCGCGAACATCCCATGCGTCTGCGGCACGCCCTTGGGCATGCCCGTCGAGCCAGATGTGAACAGGTACTTGGCGACCGTCGCGTGCGTCAGCCCCTCGCGCGCGGCGTGGACCGCGGCGGTGGGCTCGGTCGCGGTCAGCTCGGCCAGCGCTGTGGTCCCCTCCCCGCCGTCGACGGTCACGAACCTCAGCGTCGGATCCAGCGCCTTCAGGGTCTCGAAGGCGCGCGCGAACATCGCGCTGTTCTGCGCGAACACCACCCGCGGCTTCACGGTGGCGAAGCAGTGCTTCAGCTTGGCGTGGTCGGTCGAGATCAGGCTGTAGGCCGGGCTGATCGGCGCGATCGGGACGCCCGCCGTGTAGCAGCCCAGCATGATGAGGGCGTGCTCCACCGAATTGGCCGAGAGCACCATCACGCTGTCGGCGCCGGTCAGTCCCTCAGCCAGCAGCCACTGGGCGATGCCGTCGGCGGCCCGCTTGGCCTCGCCATAGGTCACACCCTGCCACGGCCCGTGGCCCGGCGCGCGCTGCAGGATGTAGGGACGGTCGGGGTGCGCGGCGGCCTTGTCGGCCAGCAGGTGGGCGATCGAGCGCGGCCCCTCGGCCGGCGGATGGTTCGAGCGGACGTAGTAGGTCCCGTCGGGCGTCTTCTCGATCGAGACGTCCGGCGCCTTCTGCGGCAGCGGCTTGAACGGCGGCAGGGCGCGGGCGGCCGCGTTCACCAGCGGGGCGTGATCGTCGGCGGGGCTCATTGGCCGATCCTCCCTGTCGTCGTTGGGGCAGACCCTACGCGAGCGCCGGCCCGGTTCAACGGGGACGCCACGTCAACGCGCGCGCCACGAGGGACGTAGCGTGAGGCCACCGGCCTCGCCTAAGCTCGCCGACAGCCGCGCCATGCTCGTGCGGCCACGGGGGTTCCGATGTCGTCACCACGCTGGCTTGGCCTGATCCTGACCGCTGCCCTCGTGGCTGCCGCCCTGCCCGCCGCCGCCCAGTCTGCGAAGACGCCGACCATCCGCCAGTCCATCGACATGGTCGCGGTCAACGCCCCGAAGATCTCCCCCGACGGCCGCCGCGTGGTCTACGAACAGGCGCGCACCGACTGGGACGCCAACGCTTTCGAGACAGACCTCTGGATCGCTGACACGGCCACCGGCGAGCGCCACCTGCTGACCGCCGCCAGCAAGTCGAGCACCGACGCCGCCTGGTCGCCCGACGGCCGCTGGATCGCCTTCATCTCCGATCGGCCCGGCGTGCTGCCGAAGTCGCCCGCCGACAAGCGGCAGGTCTATGTGATGCCGGCCTCGGGCGGCGAGGCCCAGCAGGTCACCAAAGCCGAGAAGGGCGTCAACGCCTTCGAGTGGGCGCCCGACTCCCGCCGCATCGCCTTCACCGCCGAGGGCCCCGAACCCAAGGCGCTGAAGGATCGCAAGGAGACCTTCGGCGACTACCGGGTGATCCGCGCCGACTACGGCATGGTCCAGCTCTGGCTGCAGGACCTTCCGACCATGGACCCCGCCGGCCGCCTGGCGCCGCCGGCCGAGCCCAGGGCGCTCACCAAGGCCGACGCCTTCAGCGTCCTGAACGGTTTCTCGTTCTCCCCGGACGGAACCCGCATCGCCTTCGCCGCCCAGCGGGCAGCCCGGCCTGATTTCCTCCCACACCAGCCAGATCCACGTCGTGAGGGTCGCCGACGCCACGGTCAGCCTGCTGGTCGGCGGGGCCGGCCCGAACAGTGAACCACGCTGGTCGCCCGACGGCTCACAGATCGCGTTCGAGACGTCCGGCGGCGACAAGTTCTTCTTCTATGCGAACCAGAAGATCGCGGTGGTCCCGGCCGCCGGCGGCGCCTCACGGATCGCCAATCCGAACTTCGACGAGGACGCCGACCTGCTGGGCTGGGGCCCGGACGGCATCTACTTCGGCGCCCGCGCCAGGACCGAGTCCGGTCTCTGGCGGCTAGACCCGAAGAGCGGCGCGGCGACCCGCCTCGCCTTCGCGGGCCTGCCGATCGGCCAGCGCTTCAGCCTCTCCTCGGACTTCCGGCGCGCCGCGTTCCAGGGCTCGGCGGCCAACCGCTATCCCGAGATCTACGCCGCCGACCTGGCGGGCTCAGCGCCGGTGAAACTCACCGACGCCGGCAGCCAGACCCAGCCCTTCGACACCGGCAAGCGCGAACTGGTCACCTGGAAATCCAAGGACGGCACGCCGATCGAGGGCGTGCTGCTCACCCCGCCCGGCTTCGACCCGTCGAAGAAATACCCGTTGCTGGTGGTGATCCACGGCGGCCCCACCGGCATCGACGTGCCCTGGGTCACCGCCGACCGCATCTATCCGACCGAGCGGTTCCTGGCGAAAGGCGCGGTGATCCTGCGGCCGAACTACCGCGGCTCGGCGGGCTACGGCGGCAAGTTCCGGGCGCTCAACGTGCGGAACCTGGGCGTCGGCGACTATGCCGACGTGATCTCGGGCGTCGACGCCCTGATCGCCAAGGGCTTCGTGGACAAGGATCGCGTGGCGGCGATGGGCTGGAGCCAGGGCGGCTACATCTCGGCCTTCATCACCACCTCGTCCGACCGGTTCAAGGCGGTTTCGGTGGGCGCCGGCATCTCGGACTGGATGACCTACTACGCCAACACCGACATCACGCCCTTCACCCGGCAGTATCTGAAGGGCACGCCCTGGGACGATCCCGAGATCTACCGGAAGACCTCTCCGATCAGCTACGTCGCCAAGGCCAAGACCCCCACCCTGATCCAGCACGGCTCGAACGACCGCCGCGTGCCGATCGCCAACGCCTATGAGCTGCGCCAGGCGCTGGAAGACAAGAACGTGCCGGTGAAGATGGTCGTCTACGAAGGCTTCGGCCACGGCATCAACAAGCCGCGCCAGCACCGCGCCCTGATGGAAGAAAACGAGGCCTGGTTCAGCCACTACATCTGGGGCGAGCCCCTGCCGACCGCGCTGCGACCCGACACACCGGACCTGAAGGTGGAAGAGCCAGGCGCGAAGCCTCCCGCCGACCGGACCGCAGAGGCCGCGAAGCTGGTGGCCGAGGACTAGCAGGGCGCCGGCCGCTGCCTCTCAGCCCGCGCGCAACGGTCGGCTTTCGGGTGCGAAGCCAGGGAACGGTCCCGACCCGTTGCGGAAGTTGCCGCTGCTGGCCATACAAGCACGACGATGCTCGAAACAGCGCTAGATGATCCTGTCGCGATCCTGAACGACTACGAGAAGAATCTCGTAGCGATGATCCGGGAGCATGGATGGCAGACCACATCGGTGGGCGAGTACGATGACGACCCGGCGTTCAGCTACACGACGGGCTTCTGGTGGAGCTCGCAGGGCGCCGAGGTCCTGGTATTCGATTTCCCGCCCGACCTGGCGCACAATGTGTTCGGGCAGATGATGGCCGAGCTTCGGTCGGGTCGGACGTTTCCCGTGATGGAGCCCGTTCCGCGCATCCTAGCCGGCGAGGACGTCTACCTGTTCCCCGTGAGGCCGGAAGCGGTCGCCACGCACCTGCTGTCAAGCCGCTGGTTCTACAAGCAACACGACTTTCCCGTCGTCCAGCTCGTGTGGTCCGATCAGGGCCGCTTTCCCTGGGAAACCGGGTTCGACGCGACTCTGCTGAACCGCCAGCCAGACCTGTCGCCACGGGGCTGGGCCGCCGAGCTTCGCGGCTGAGGCCTGTTGGCCACCGTTGCTGACGTTCGGCGAGTCAGATCGGCGAACCTCCCCCGCACCTCAGTCGAAGCTGATCCTCTGCGCCCCGTCGCCCAGCCGGAACAGTGCGGTCTTCGTCACCTTCCCGCGCCGCACGTTGACCTGGTTCTCCTGGTCGTCGTGGGCGTCCTCGAAGAGGTTGGAGTCCACGGTCACCGCCTTCGCGGGCGCCGGGAGCTGGGCGGTGTAGACCAGCTCGACGCTGTCGCCGGCCAGGATCGTGTCGCGGTGCGTCAGGCTCACCCGGTTGCCGTCGGCGTCCCACACCTGGAAGGCGCGCCCGGCATAGGCTTCCAGCGCCTTCACGGCGGCCGGGTCGTCCAGGCTCTGCTGGTCGTCGGGGGCGATCACCGACAGCGCCGGCTCGACGTCGTGAGCGGCCATGCGGTGGCTGATCTTCACCGTCCCGCTCGCCGCGTCGATCTCCATCACCGTGAGCGAAGCATGCCCCCGGTGCGCCAACGCCGCCGCCGGGACGACGAGCATCGCCGCCCCGATCAACGTCGCGAACAGCCTCACTTGGGCGGGTCCGCGGGCTTCGTCGCGGGCAGCGGCGCCAGGCTGTCGGGCGCGACGCGCAGCTCGTTGTCCTTCAGCTTGTTCTCGTCCTCGGGCCGCCCGGGCGACAGCTTCAGCACCTTGGCCGCGCCCGAACCCTCGAAGAGGTTGTTGTCGCGGTCGGCGTCGGCCGTTTCCCACAGGGGGTCCAGCTCGGCGCGCTTCAGGGTCTTGGGCGTCACATACTGCCAGGTCACCTGCTTGGAGTTCCGCCGCCAGATCTCGGCCGGGATGCGCACGGTCTCGGTGGAGCCATCGGTGAAATCCAGCTTCACGATCACCGGCATCACCAGCCCGCCCACGTTCCTGAACGAGAAGCGGTAGAAGGTGTCGGTCTGGTTGCGCGCGACGCGCTCTTCGGTCGTGAGGTCCTCGTCGGCGGACTTTGCCTTCTTGCGCCCCGCGACGGTCGCGTCGTTGCGGTTGATGCTGTCGTAGTAGTCACGGACCTTGGGGTCGCGCTCGGCGTAGGTCGGCTCGGTGTTGCGGCTCTCGGTCAGGCTCGGCGGCTCGGACGCGACGCGGTCGCGTCGCGACTTGGCCAGCGCCTCGGCGTCGGCCGGTTCAAGCTTGGCCGCGACCACGCCGTCCAACGCGATGTCCACGTGGTCGGTCGAGTAGAACCAGCCTCGCCAGAACCAGTCGAGGTCGACGCCGCTCGATTCCTCCATGGTGCGGAAGAAGTCGTAGGGCGTCGGGCCCTTGAAGCGCCAGCGGGTGGCGTAGTCCTTGAACGCCTTGTCGAACAGCTCGCGCCCCAGCACCGTCTCGCGCAGGATCACCAGCGCGGTCGCGGGCTTGCTGTAGGCGTTCGGACCGAACTGCAGCAGCGAGTCCGACTGGGTCATCACCGGAACCTGGTTCTGGCTGACCATGTACTCGACGATGTGGCGCGGCTCGCCGTCGTAGGCCGGGAAGTCCTTGGACCAGCGCTTCTCGGCCTGGAACTCGAGGAAGGTGTTCAGGCCCTCGTCCATCCAGGTCCACTGGCGCTCGTCCGAGTTCACCACCATCGGGAAGTAGGTGTGCCCGATCTCGTGGATCACCACGCCGATCAGGCCGGCCTTGGTGCGCTCGGTGTAGGTGATGTCGCCCGTCTTCTTGTCCTTCACCGGGCGCGGCCCGTTGAAGGTCATCATCGGGTACTCCATCCCGCCGTTGATCGAGTTGATCGATTGGGCCTTGGAGTACGGATAGGGGAAGGCGAAGTCGTTGTAGGTGTCGATCGTGTGGGCGATGGCCTTGGTCGACCAGGCGTCCCAGAGCGGCCGGGCCTCCTTGGGGTAGAAGCTCATCGCCATGACCAGCGGCTGTTCGGCGCTGTCCTGCTTCACGCCCATGGCGTCCCACACGAACTTGCGGCTCGAGGCCCAGGCGAAGTCGCGGACGTTGTTGGCGCGGAACACCCAGGTCTTCACGCCCGTGGCCTTGCCCTTCTCGGCGGCCAGCGCCTCGTCGGGGGTCACGATGTAGACGGGTTCCTTGGCGTTGCGGGCCTGCGCCAGCCGCGACTGCTGTGCCGACGTCAGCACAGCGCCGGGGTTCAGGAGGTCGCCGGTCGAGGCCACCACGTGGTCGTTCGGCACGGTCAGCGCGACCTCGTAGTCGCCGAACTCCAGCGTGAACTCGCCCGAGCCCAGGAAGGCCTTGTTGTGCCAGCCCTCATAGTCCGTGTAGCGCGCCAGACGCGGGAACCACTGGGCGCCCAGGAACAGGCAGTTGCCGTCCTCGCCGGGCTTGGTGAAGCACTCATACCCGTCGCGGCTGCCCACGACCTTGTTCTCGTTCAGCGCATACGACCATTCGACGGTGAAGGTGGTGGACGCGCCCGAGGCCAGCGCCTGCGGCAGGTCCACGCGCATCAGGGTGTCGACCACCGTGTGCGGGATCGTCCGGCCCGAGCCGTCCTTCACCGAGATCAGCTTGAAGCCGCCCTCCCACTCCTTGAACTTCTGCACGCGGCGCAGCTGGTTCAGGCTGATTTCGTTGGCCGAACCCACCGTCGCCGTCCGCTCGGCGATCGAGTCGCGGCGGAAGATGTTCTGGTCCATCAGGAGCCAGAGGTAGGTCAGTCGGTCGGGCGAGTTGTTCTTGTAGGTGATCGTCGCCTTGGCGGTGACGGTCTTGGTCGGCTCGTCCAGGCGGGCCTGGATCTTGTAGTCGACCTTCTGCTGCCAGTAGCGATGGCCCGGGGCCCCGCTGGCGCTGCGATAGTCGGTGGGCGTCGGCCACTCCTCGCCTTCCAGCTGGCGGAAGGCGTCCTTCCAGGGCGCTTTGGTCTGCTCGACCGGGCTCGCCGCCGCCGGCGACACCAGAAACGCGCCGACCACAGCGGCCAACGCGAGCGCAATAATCTTGTTCATGAACGCCCCGAACTGTCGTGATCGTCCATCCCGCCTTTCGGCGAGCTTGGCAAGATCGACCCAGCTCGTGCACGCGCCGTGCGCGACGAACGGGCGTCCGGTGTTCGCGTGACGGGTGCGTTTGGTTGTCCGTAAGGCCTTTCCACGTATCGTCGTTCCATGCCGCGGCTGGCCCGACAATCTGACCCTGGGGGCGAGGCCGACCGGATCCTCGCCAGCATCGGCGCGGCGGTCCATCCGGCCGACGACGGGAGCGGCGGCGCGCCCGTGACGGTGCCGGCCGGCGCGCTGGCTTTGGCGGTCCTCGACGGCGACGGCGGCGTTCGCGGCCATGACGAGCGCTTCGGGCGCTGGTTCGACGCCGGCGACGTCACCCACGCGATCCAAGGCTGGCTCCGCGGCCCCCGCGCGCCCGCGCTCGTTCCCGTCGCCGCCCGCGGCGGGGCCAGTACGGTTATATTGCTGGGCCGTAGCGAGGACGCGCAGGCCTGGAGCCTGCCGCCCGACATGCTGGCGGCCCACGCTCCGGGCGCCTTCGCCGCGCTCGCCTACCGGCCGTTCGAGCAGCGCGACCTGGCCGACCGGGCCCTGGCCAGCTGGCGGCTCACGCCCGTCGAGGCGCGCACCGTCCAGGGTCTGATCTCGGCCGGCGACCTGATCGAGGGCGCCAAGCTGGCCGGCGTGGGCTACGAGACCGCCCGCAAGGCGTTGAAGTTCGCGATGCGCAAGGCCGGCGCGAGCCGCCAGACCGACCTGGTGCGCCTGCTGCACGCCGCGGTCGGCGGCGGCGACCTGCAGCTGGCCCAGGCCGATCAGCTGCGCGAGGCCCTGGGCCTGTCCGAACGCGGCGCCGGCGCCTGCGTTCTGCTGGCCGTGGGCCTGACCCGCGGCGAGGCCGCCGCCACGCTGCGCATCAGCGAGCACGCCATGAAGGACGAGCTCAGCGCCCTGTTCGACCGCTTCGGCCTGCGCAGCGCCACCGACCTGTCGCGGCTCACCACCGAGGCCGTCGTGCTGCTGGGCGTCGCCGGCAATCGCAACCTGACGGCGGGCGCCTCCTGGGGCGCGCTGCGCCCCCTGCGCTTCGTCAATCGCCGGGACCAGGCGGGCCGGATCGCGCTCTCCGACTTCGGCCCCGCCAGCGGCCGGCCCACGCTGCTCTTTCACAGCGCCGCCACGGGCTCGCTGCTGGACCGTCGCCTGGTCCACGCCCTGCAGTCGCGCGGCCTGCGCCCCATCGCCGTCGAGCGCCCCGGCTATGGCCTCACCGACGCGCCCGAGCGCGATCCCGACAACGCGGCGCTCTCTGACCTGCTGACCGTGATGGACGCCTTCGGGCTCAAGAAGGTGCGGCTGCTCTGCCGCGGCGGCGAGGACGCGGCCCTGCGGCTGGGCCTTGCCCATCCCGAGCGGATCGAGCGCGCCGTCCTGATCAACCCCTTCACGCCCTACGCCGTCGACAGCCGGTGGGACGGGTTCATGAACGGGGCCAAGTGGCTGTTCGTGCGCCAGCCGCACATGATCGACGTCCTGGCCCGCTTCCTCGGCAGCCGGCTCAGCCCCCAGACCCTGGAGCGCCTCCTCCGCAACTCGCTGAGCAACAGCGCCGCCGACACCGCCCTGCTGACGGATCGCACCGTCGTCGACGACTATGTGGAGTCCGCCCGCCTGGCGGCCCTGCGTTCCACCTGGGGGTTCACCCACGAACAGCGGGCCTATCTCTCGTGGACGCCGCCCCGTCTTCCCGACGGCTCGGCCTGGACCCGACTGATCGGCGAGCAGGACGTGCTCTACCGCCCGGGCGACGCCGACGCCCTCTGGAACGCGGCCCTGCCCGGCCACCGCCTGATCCGCCGCCCCGACGCCGGGCGGATGCTCCACGCCTCGCACCCCGACCTCGTGGCCGAGGCGCTGCTGGCCTAGCTGAAGGCCGGCGCGAAGCGGATGTTGTCGCGCTCCAGGCCCTTCAGGACCACGTCGATGCCGCCCGACTTGATCATCCACTCCAGGCGGTGGTCGCGGTACTCGCGCTTGAACAGGCCCTGCTCCACCAGTTCGGCGACGTTGGTCATCGAGGCGCCGGCCGAGTTCAGCGCCGCGATGTCGGCCACGCAGGCGGCCACCGACGGCCTCGCGTTGGCCCGCGCCAGCCAGGCGGCGAGCTTGGAGCCTTCGGGCGGCGGATGGCCGTGGCCCACTGAGCCGTTCAGGTACGGGACCACCGACAGGTCGCCCCAGCCGAACGTCTCGCCGTTGAACCACTCGCGCTCGCCCAACTGCTGCTCCAGCCAGGCGAAGAAGCCGTCGGTCTGGGCTTTGGCCGCGGCGAACAGCGCCTCGGCCTTCTCGCCTTCGGCGCGGCGGAACCAGCGGATCTCCGAGAGCCCCCAGTTGATCGCCTCGAAGTGGGTGTCCATCACCTCTTCCAGCATCCGCACGCGGGCCCGCTCGGCCGCAGACTTCGGGCGCATCGCGGGCTCGGGATAGGCGTCGTCCAGGTACTCCAGGATGATGGTGGAATCGAAGATGCGGACGTCGCCGTCCACCAGCGCGGGCACCTCGGCCCGCGGGCTGGCCTCCACGAACGCCCCCTGCGCGCCGCCCGCGCCGAGCCCGCCGGGCATGGGCGCCTCATAGGCCAGCCCCTTCTCCCGCAGCGAGATCTTGACCTTCTGGGCGTAGGGCGAAAACGGGTGGTCGTAGAGCGTGATCATGTCGACAGCGCCTCCGAGAGATCCATCTTCTGCGCGGCCTTCGCCGCCTTGAAGCCCGGGCGGTTCTTCAGCCGGTCCCAGTAGGCCTGGATGGCCGGAGAGAACTTGCCGTCCAGCTTCAGCTGTTTCGCGAGAAGCAGCGCGTAACCCACGGAAATATCAGCGCCGGTGAACCGGCCCGCGCAGAGCCACTCCCGCCCGTCGCCGAGCGCCCGGTCTACGTGGCGCAGGCGGCTGAGGAACCACTGGGCGTAGTCGTCGGCCACCACCTCGGCCTTCCCCGGCTCGAACTGGCGGTAGCGCAGCACCAGGGTCTGCGGGAACGTCAGCGTCGCCTCGCCGAAGTGCAGCCAGTTCAGCCACGCGCCATAGGCCGGATCGTCCACCGCGACGGCGAGGTCGCTGGGACCGTGGCGCGTACAGAGGTACTGCACGATGGCCGCGCTCTCCGACATGAAGGTGTCGCCGTCCTTGAGCGCCGGAATGGTGCCCAGCGGATTGATCTCCAGGTAGCCCGGCTCGCGGACCCTCGGCGGGAAGGGCAGCAGGTGCAGCTCGTAGGGCAGCCCCAACTCCTCCAGCGCCCACAGCGGCCGGAATGAGCGCGCGTCGGGACAGTGCCAGAGCTCGATCACGGTCAGGCGTCCCGCTTGGAGTAGTTCGGCTTGCGCTTCTCCAGGAACGCCTGGACGCCCTCCTGGAAGTCGCCGTCCGAGCTGGCCAGGATCTGGTTGCGGTCCTCCATCGCGATGGCCGCCTCCAGGCCCCCCGCGTCGATGGCGTGGTTCAGCGCCTCCTTCGTCAGGCGCAGACCCAGCGGGGTCGCGTGCAGCATGTCCTCGACGAAGCCCCTGGCCTCGGCCTCCAGCTGGTCAGGCTCGACCACCCGGCTCACCAGGCCCAGCTGATAGGCCCGCTGCGCATCGATGAACCGGCCGGTCAGCATGTACTCGGCGGCCACCGACGAGCCCACCATGCGCGGCAGGAAGTAGCTCACGCCGATATCGCAGGCCGAAAGGCCGATGCGGATGAAGGCCGCGTTCATGCGCATCTTCGGCGTCGCGATCCGCACGTCCGACGCCAGCGCCAGCGCGAAGCCGCCCCCGGCCGCCGCCCCGTTCACGCAGGCGATGATGGGCTGCGGACAGCGGCGCATGGCGATGACGATCTCGCTGATCTCGCGCTGCCGGGTCAGGCCCGCGCCGATCGAGCGGCTGCCCTGCGGGTCGCCGCGCTCCTTCAGATCGAGCCCGGCGCAGAAGGCGGCGCCAGCCCCCTGCAGCACCACCACGCGCACGTCGCGGCGCCAGTAGAGCCCCACGAAGAACTCCCGCAGCTCGGTCACCAGGTTGCGGCTGAGCGCATTCAGCCGTTCGGGCCGGTTCATGGTGGCCCAGACCACCTCGCCTTCTTGGCGCAGTTCCAGGTCGGCCATGATCAGAGTCCTTTCAGCCAGTCGAGCAGGAGGGCGGTCACCTCGTCGGACCGCTCCTGCTGGGTCCAGTGCCCGCAACCGGGCAGGATGTGGACGCCCCGCAGGTCGGTCGCGAACGCCCGCATCAGCGCGCCCGGGTCGGGGATGCGGCCAAACCCGTTGAACGCCGGGTCGCGGTCGCCGCCGATCAACAGCGTCGGCATCTCCAGCTTGCGGTCCTTGAACTGCTGCAGCCAGGCGAAGTCGCGCTCGTGGTTGCGATAGCGGCTGATCGGCCCGCGGAAGCCGGACTGCTCGAACTCGGCCACGTAGTAGTCCAGCTCCTCCTCGGTCAGCCACGCGGGGAACTCGCCGGGATCCATCATCCCTTCCAGCAGGCTGGCGCCGTGCTTCTTGGCCGGCCACGAGCCGTCGGGCGCGTCGCCCGAGATGCCGAAGTAGAACTTGCGCAGGAAGTCGCGGACGTCCTTCTCGGCCTCGGCCTCGGGCGGCCCCACCTCCTGGAACCAGGCCTGGTAGAAGAAGTGGCCCTTGTCGGTGAAGAGCTCCTTGAAGACCTCGCTGAAGGGCTTGTGCGGCACGCCCGTGAAGGGCACCGACAGGCCGGCCACCGCCCTGATCTTGTCGGGCCGCGACAACGCCGTGTTCCAGACGATGGGCGCGCCCCAGTCGTGCCCCATCAGGATCGCCTGGCCGTCGTCCGACAGCGCGTCGATCACACCGGCCACGTCGCCGGTCAGGGCCTCCATGTCGTAGGCCTCGATCGGGTGCGGCTTGTCCGACCCGCCGTAGCCCCGCACGTCGATGGCGGCCACCTGGTAGCCGGCTTTTGCCACAGGCCCGATCTGGTCGCGCCACGAGTACCAGCTCTCGGGGAAGCCGTGGACCATGACCACCAGCGGCCCTTCGCCCTCCACGGCGGCGCGGATCCTGACCTTGCCGGCGTCGACGGTGCGGAATTCCGGCATGGCCTCTGCGCCTCCCAAACAGCTGTTGGGCGCCATGCTTCGTCCGCCCGCGGAGGGCTGGCAAGACTGACCATGCGGCAGGGTTGCATGGGAGTATCGATGGGGGGCGAGCAAGGGAGACGCCGATGAAGACGGTGCTGGTCGCAGGCGCGACAGGCCTGGTGGGCGAGGCGGCCGTGGCGGCCTTCGCGGCGGCCGGGTGGCGGGTGCTGGCCACCTCGCGACGGACGCCCGATCCCATGCCGGACGGCGCGCGCCACATCGCCGTCGATCTCACCGACGCCGACGCCTGCCGCGCGGCGTTCTCGGGGCTGAAGGACGTGACCCACGTCGTCTACGCGGCCCTCTACGAGAAGCCGGGCCTCCTGGCCGGCTGGCGCGAGGCCGACCAGATGGCGACCAACCGCGCTATGCTGCGCAACCTGATGGAGCCGCTGGCCGAGGCGGCCGATCTGCAGCACGTCACCCTGCTCCAGGGCACAAAGGCCTATGGCGCGCACATCCACGCCGTCCCGATTCCCGCGCGCGAACGGGCGCCGCGCGAGGACCACGCCAACTTCTACTGGCTGCAAGAGGACGATCTGAGGTCGAAGGCCGCCGAGCGCGGCTTCGCCTGGACCATCTTCCGGCCCCAGATCATCGTTGGCGCCGCCTGGGGCGCGGCGATGAACCCGCTATTGGCGATCGGCGCCTGGGCCGCCGTGCGCCGGGAGCAGGGCCTCCCGCTCCCCTACCCCGGCGGCGCGCCGCAGGTAATGGAGCTGGTCGATCCTCGCCTCCTGGGCGAAGCTTTCCTCTGGGCCGCCGAAGCCCCGACGGCTGCGAACGAGACGTTCAACATCACCAACGGCGACGTGTTCGCGTGGCCCGAAGTGTGGCCCGCCATCGTCGACGCGCTGGGGATGGAACCCGGCCCGGCCGAACCCATGCGCCTCGCGCCCATCCTGGCGGAGAGCGCCGACGACTGGACCCGTCTCGCCGCGAAGCACGCTCTGCGCCCCATCCCGCTGCCGGCGCTGCTGGGCGAGAGCCACCACTACGCCGATGCGCTGTTGCGGCCCGGCGTCGAAGCCATCGCCCTGCCGATCCTGGTCAGCACCGTGAAGCTGCGGCAGGCCGGTTTCGCCGCCTGCTACGACAGCGAGGACACCCTGCGTCACTGGCTGCAGGTCATGGTCGAGCGGCAGCTGCTTCCGCCGTCAGATCAAACGTAGCGCCCCGACTTGAGGTCGTGCTCGCCGCGTTCGTGGATGATGTTGGCGCGCCCCACCA
Organism: Phenylobacterium sp.; assembly: GCF_965284355.1. Lineage (NCBI taxonomy): Bacteria > Pseudomonadati > Pseudomonadota > Alphaproteobacteria > Caulobacterales > Caulobacteraceae > Phenylobacterium > Phenylobacterium sp. The sequence goes on from NZ_OZ260078.1 coordinate 831,416, forward strand.
GAAGGTCGTCGACCGGTCCGATCCGGTCGGCATCCTTGCCCGCGTAGGGCAGCGAGTGCAGCACGTAGCGCATGGCGTTCAGCCGGGCGCGCTTCTTGTCGTCCGACTTCACCACCGTCCAGGGCGAGTCCGCGGTGTCGGTGTGGAAGAACATCGCTTCCTTGGCGCGCGTGTAATCGTCCCACTTGTCGAGTGAGGCCAGGTCGACCGGCGACAGCTTCCACTGCTTCAGCGGGTGCACCTGGCGTTCCTTAAAGCGCCGACGCTGCTCGTCCCGGCTGACCGAGAACCAGAACTTGATCAGGTGGATCCCGCTGCGCACCAGGTTGCGCTCGAACTCCGGCGCCTGGCGCAGAAACTCGTCGTACTCGGCCGGCGTGCAGAAGCCCATGACGCGCTCGACGCCGGCGCGGTTGTACCAACTGCGGTCGAACAGCACGATCTCGCCGGCCGTCGGCAGGTGCTGCACGTAGCGCTGGAAGTACCACTGGCCGCGCTCGACCTCGCTGGGCTTTTCGAGGGCCACCACGCGCGCGCCACGCGGGTTGAGATGCTCCATCACGCGCTTGATCGCGCCGCCTTTCCCCGCCGCGTCGCGGCCCTCGAACAGGATCACCACCCGCTGGCGCGACGTCTTCACCCAGGCCTGCAGCTTGAGGAGTTCGGTCTGGAGAACGAACTTCTGCTCCTCGTAGTCCCGGCGCAGCATCTTGTATTTGTAGGGATAACCCCCGCGCCGCCAATCCTCGGCCAGGTCGTCGCGGGTGCTGCGCGGGACCTTGGCCTTCGCCGGCAGGTCCAGCGCCCTGCGCAGCTTCGCCGCATCGTCCGGCGAGTCGCCGTCCAGGATCGACGCGACAGCGTCGCCGGCCGCGCCGATCGATCGCAGCGCCACAAGCTCGGCCTCCTGTGCGGCGTCGACCGCCTCGGACACCGTGATCCGGGCCACGTCGTCCGCGGTGAGCTCCGCCACCGGCGCGATGTGGGTCGGCGACCCGCCTGCAACGGCTCTCCGAGTGCTGGTCATTGATGCGGCCCTCCTCGCTCCCGAATGAACTCGTTTGCCGTCCTGCGAGCCTGGCTTCCTTGATCTGGATCATGATCCGGACGCCCGGCGGTGACGGGGCGTCACCGTTGACCTGCTCCTCCCCCAGGCGAACAGTCGCCGCCCAAAAGGGAGGAGCGCCCATGGTCTCGCTGGCCGAAAAGAGCGCCGCGTTCGAACACACGCTGGTGACGGTGGAGGACCACGTCGCCACCATCACGCTGAACCGGCCACACCGTCGCAACGCGTTGAACTACCCGGCTTACGACGAGCTGGAACAGAGCCTGCGGACGGCCGCCGCCGACCCCGACGTGCGCTGCGTGATCCTCACCGGCGCCGACCCCGCCTTCTGCTCGGGCGACGACGTCGGCGAGATCATGGCCGGTCCCAAGCCCGTGTCGCGCGCCCCGATGCCGGTGACCTTCAGCGCCACGCCCGCGGCGATCGCGGCCCTGGAGTGCGACAAGCCGATCATCGCCGCGGTCAACGGCGCGGCCGTCGGCTGGGGCATGGAGCTGGCGCTGTTCGCCGACATCCGCCTGGCGTCCGAGAAGGCGAAGTTCGGCGAGCTGTTCGTCAAGCGCGGCCTGGTCTGCGACGTGGGCGGCTTCTACCGGCTGCCGGCCATTGTGGGCCCCGCCAAGGCCGCCGAACTCCTGTTCACCGGCGATATCTTCGACGCCGCCGAGGCGCTGCGCATCGGCCTCGTCAGCCAGGTGACCGCCCACGGCGACCTGTTGCCCAAGGCCCGCGATCTGGCCGGCCGTATCGCCGCCAATCCGCCGCTGGCCGTACGCCACCTGAAGGCGGGCCTCAGCAAGTACGCCTACGGCGACCCGCGCGAGATCGGGGCCTGGGCCATCGAGAAGATCCGCCTCCTGATGCAGACCGAAGACCACAAGGAAGGCGTCGCCAGCTTCCTCGAGAAGCGCCAACCCGTGTTCCAGGGACGTTGAAGATCATGACCACCCGATCCGTCGCCGGCTCCGTCGTCCTGGTCACCGGGGCCGCCTCCGGCATGGGCCGCGCCACCGCCGAGGTGTTCGCCGCCGAAGGGGCGCATGTGGCCGTGACCGACCTCAAGCTCGAGACCTGCGGCCCCGTCGCCGAGGCCATCCGCCAGTCCGGCGGCAGCGCCGAGGCGTGGGCGCTGGATGTCTCGGACCCCCAGGCGATCCAGGACGTCGTCGACTCCGTCGCCCTGAAGTTCGGCCGCCTCGACGCCATCGTGAACAACGCCGGCATTTCCGCCTTTTCGCCCATCGATTCAGAGAATTACGACGAGGTCTGGAGCCGCGCCATGAGCGTGCTGGTGACCTCGCACCAGCGGATCATCCGCGCCGCGTTGCCCTACCTGCGCCAGTCGCCGGCCGGCCGCATCGTCAACATCGCCTCGACCGAAGCCCTGGGCGCCACCAGCCGCGACAGCCCGTATTCGGCGGCCAAGGCGGCAGTCACCGGCCTCACGCGGGCGCTGGCGGTCGAGTTGGGCCCGGAGGGGATCACGGTGAACTGCATCTGCCCGGGTCCGATCCTCACCGGGATGACCGACGCCATCCCCGACGCCGACAAGCAGACCTACGCGCGGCGGCGCACCGCCATGCGCCGCTACGGCCGACCCGAGGAGGTCGCGCACATGACGCTCAGCCTGTGCCTGCCCGCGGCGTCCTACATCACCGGCGTCACGATCCCGGTGGACGGCGGCCTGATGGCGCGGAACGCCTGAGGTCGCGCCCCTTACGCCGCGGCGAGGGCGCCGCGGCGACGCAGGATCGCGCCGGCCGCGCCGAAGCCCACGATCATCAGCGCCCAGCTGGTCGGCTCCGGCACCGCCGTGGCCGAGAAGTTGGCGCCGGAAGAGGCGCGGAAGTCCCGCAGCTGGCGCGTGCCGTTCGATCCGGTGATCGCCGCTTGCTGCGACAGGCCCGAGAACGAGAAGCCCAGGTCCCCGTCGATCAGCTTGTTCATCGGGATGACGCTGGACGCCAGCGTCACGGTCCCGCCGGTCAGGCCGTACGAGTCGGCGAAGCCGCCCGAAGAGCCGCCCACCGAGAGCCAGCCGTTCGTAAACGTCCCGCTCAGCAGATTCGCGCCGGTATTGAACGTGGTCCCGTAGGCCGTCACCGGGCCGGCGCCGGTGTACTTGAAGGCGAACGAACCGTTCAGACCGCTCTGGCGGATCGGAACGCTGGCGGTCAGTTGCGTCGCCGGGCCCGTGGGCGCCGTCGCGTTGAACAGCAGCTGCCCCTGAAGGCCCATGACGCCGGCGTCGTTGAAATTGAAGATGACGTTGACCCACTGGGCGCTGGCCGCGCCGATCTGCGCGGCCGAGGCGTTGGCCGCTAGGGTCGAGTTCGTGAACAGCCGGCCGCCATTCCCGCCGACGCCGTCCCAGGCGAAGGTCTTGCCGCCGCCCACCTGCGTGTAGCTCGCGATCTGGACCACCGTCGCGGCGTTCGCGCCCGCTGCGAAACCGCCAACCGAAGCCAGCACCGCGGCGGCGACCATCGCCTTCATCATCGCACCCATCACTAACCCCTTTCGGCCGCTAAGGGCCGTGAAACTGTCAGGAGACGGGTGCGCTCCCGGGGCCGTTCGCCACGGGACAGAACGCCGCCTCCCCTTGGTTGCGAGTATGTGCGACGCAGCAAAGCGAACAATCTGGCGTGACGGTGGGGGCCGACCCCTAACTTTCGATCAGGATGGGCACGCCGCGGCGCCTGCTCCAGACTGCGCCCGAACGAGGGGACAGGCTTGAGCGGCAGGGGACTCTTCTACGTCAGAAGCACGCGGCTGGTGGCCGGCGCCCGCGCCGTCCTGGTGGGGTTCCTGGCCGTGGGCGTCATGTTCGGCCCAGACGCGCCCAGCCTTGAAGGCGACCTGGTGCGCCCCCTCATCGGCGGATACCTCGCCTATAGCCTCATCGTGCTGGCCGTCTCGCGCAGCCGGCGCTTCGCCTACCGGGTCCTGCGCCAGCCCCTGATCCCGACCGTGATCGACCTGGGGGTCTTCACCGCGCTCTTCTACATGACGACCGGCGCGGAGAGCCCGTTCTTCAGCCCGCTGGTCTTTCTGATCGTCAGCGCCACGATCCAGTGGGGGTCGCGCGGCGCGCTGTTGATGAGCCTGACGATCCTGGCAGTGTTCCTGCCGGCCGGTTGGTCGGCGGCTCTGGGCGCGAACCACGACGACGCCGCCGCCCTCTCATGGATCGTCCGGCTCGGCTACATCGTGATGGTGACGGTCCTCCTCACCGGCTTCGGCCATCACTTCGAACGATTGGTCGAAGAGCTCTCGCGCATGGCCAATCCGGTGGACACAGGCTTCGACGAGGCCGGGCCGCCCACCCGAGAGGCGCTGGACCATGCGCTCGATCTCTTCCGCACCCGCCGCGGCATGGTCCTGTGGACCGAAGGCGACGAGCCCTATCTGAACGTGATCGAGGCCGATGCCGGCCAGTACGCCAAACGTGTCCTGCCGCCCGGGGGCGACGACTGGCTGGTGGCGCCGCGGCTGGAGGGCTCGGTGTTCCTTTATGATCGCGCCAGCGACATGGCGATCACCCGGCCGGACGGCCGATCCCGCATCGTGAGGGGCCCGCCGGTCGCGCCGTCGCTACTGGAGACCCTGTCGTTCGAGAGGATGCTGGTGCTGCCGATCCGCGCCGATCCGATCGACGGCGTGATCCTGGTGCTGGACCAGGAAGAACCGGCCACCGAGGACCTGGCGTTCGGCACGATGGTCAGCGCCCAGATCTCGGTCGGCCTACAGCGCTGGCACGCCCAGATGACCCATCGCGCCACCGCCGCCAACGCCGAGCGGGTGCGACTGTCGCGCGACCTGCATGATGGCGTGCTCCAGTTCCTCGCGGGGGCCGCGCTGCAGCTCGAGGGCCTGCTGCGCGCCGGCAACCTTCCGGTGGCGGCCAAGGTACGGCTGCTGGGCCTGCGACAGGCCCTGACCGAGGAACAGCGCGAGCTACGGACCTTCATCACCGCCATGCGCCCGGCCCGGTCCGGAGAGCCGCCGAAGCCGATCGACCTGCGGGAGGAGCTGGAGGAACTGGCCGATCATCTCTCGCGCTACTGGAACATCTGCGTGCTGGCTGAACTGGCGTCGGATAGCCCGATGGTGTCGACCCAGGTCGCGTACGACATCGGCCGCATCGTTCGCGAGGCGGTGGCCAACGCCGTGCGCCACGGACTGGCCCGCAACGTCACGATCAAGACCAAGACCGCGCACGGCCGCCTCGATCTGGAGATCATCGACGACGGTCAGGGCTTCGGGTTCCAGGGCGAGATGATGGACGAGGATCTCAGGAAAGCCGCCGTCGGGCCGCGTTCGCTCCAGGAGCGCGCCAGGGCCATGGGCGGGCGCGTGCGGTTGGCCAGCACCCCGCGCGGCGCCCGCGTCGGCATCGACCTGCCGCTGGAGAAGATGGCCGCATGACCACCCTGCTGATCGCCGACGATCACCCCCTGATGCGCGACGCCGTGGCAGGTCTCTTCGGTGCGCCCTACGAGGTCGTGGAGCGCTGCTCGGACGGGCTTCAGGCTCAGGCGGCGATCCTGGCCCTGCAACCCGATGTCGCGATCCTGGACGTCCAGATGCCGGCGCTCACCGGCTTGGACCTGTTGCGCCAGGCCCGGGCCGAGGGTTGGCGCTGCAAGATCATCCTCCTCACCGCCGGGCTCGAGCCCAAGCCCCTGGTCGAAGCGGTGAAACTGAAGGTCGATGGCCTGGTCCTGAAGGACGCCGGGGGCGAGATGCTGCTGCGCTGCGTCGAGGCCGTGCTCGGCGGCGGCCAGTGGATCGACAAGGAGGCCATGAAGCAGGTGATGACCATGCTCGCGCAGTCGCCGGCGCCGACCGCCGACCTGACCCCCCGCGAGCGCGATGTGGTGCGCCAGGTGGCCCAGGGTCAGCGGAACAAGGAGATCGCCCGTAGCCTGGGGATCTCGGAGGGCACCGTGAAGATGCACCTGCATAACCTCTACGAGAAGCTGGGGGTGTCCTCCCGCACCGAGCTCGCGCTTCTGGCCAAGGAGCAGGGCCTCGATTGAGCCGTTGACGGCCACGCTGCGTCGCGTAACGCGTTAGCCATGCTGCGTCTCGCCCCCCTCACGGTCTGCCTCGTCCTGGCCCTGGCGTCATCGGCCTGCGCTCAGACCTACAAGACGCCCCGCACCGCCCTGGGCCAGCCCGACCTCCAGGGACTGTGGGACAACGACAGCATGACCCGGCTGCAGCGGCCCAAGGCGTTCAAGGCCCTCGTCGCCACGCCGGATGAGGTCGCCGCGTTCGAGGGCAAGGGCTTCGCGCGCTTCGACAAGGTGATCGCCCCCGTCAGCCCCGACGAACCGCCTCCACCGCCGGACGGCGTCACCGACGACGACCGCTTCGAGCGCCCGCAGGGGCTGGCCCGCGTGCGCGGCGAGGCGCGCAGCTCGCAGATCGTCGACCCCGCCGACGGCCGCCTGCCCTACACGCCCGCCGCCAAGGCCGCCGCCGACAAGGCGCTGGCCGACGAGGAAGTCTACGATCACCCCGAGGCGCGGCCCTTCGACGAGCGCTGCCTGCTGGGCGGCGGCGGCGGGGTCGCGGCCCCGATCATCAACCGCCATCACATCCTGATCGTGCAGACCGCCGAGCACGTCGTGCTGTTCGGCGAGCAGAACCACGAGGCCCGCATCGTGCGGATGATGGACCGCAAGCCGCTGCCCGCCGCCATGGCCCCCTGGATGGGCGATTCCGTGGGCCGCTGGGACGGCGACACCCTGGTGGTGGAAACGACGGGTCTCAGCCCCAACGACCGCTGGCGCTGGAATTCGGGCGACTGGATCATGCTGACGACCCGCGCGAAGATCGTCGAGCGCTTCCGGCGCATCGCCCCGGACGAGATCCTCTACACCTTCGAGGTCGACGATCCCGGCGCCTACACCCAGGTCTGGCGCGGCGAGCACCCTATGCGCGCCACCAGCGTCCCGATCTTCGAGTACGCCTGCCACGAGGGGAACTACGCGCTCACCAACATCCTGGCGGGCGGCCGCGTGAAGGACCGCGAGGCCGCGGCCACGCCGGCCGCCGCCCGTTAGGCGTCCAGGCGGAAATAGACGCTGTCGCACCATTCTCCGCCGACGCACCACGTCCGCTGTGCCCGACCCGTCTCTCGGAACCCCGCCCCCGCCAACAGCGCCAGGCTGGCCGTGTTGCGCGGATCGACGTCGGCGGTGAGGTGGTCGGTCCGGTTCGCGAAGGCGTAGCTCACGAACGCCCCCAGGGCCTCGCGCGCATAGCCCTGGCCCCAGTGCGGGCGGCCGATCAGATAGCCGATCTCGGGCAGCCGCCAGGCCCCTAGCTTGCCGATGGCCTCGCCGTCCTTCTCGACGATGAAGTCGTCGCTGGTCTCGGGCGGCGCGGCGATCATGCCGTCGAGCCAGTCACGGGTGGTCGCCAGGTCCGCGTGCGGCGGCGTGGACCAGAACCGCATGGTCTCAGCGTCCGACATCATGGCGTGCAGGGCCGCCAGGTCGTCGGGCCGCGCCTTGCGCAGCACCAGCCGCTCGGTGCGCAGGACGACGCTCATCAGCTCCCCGTGAACTTGCCCGGCCGCTTCTCGCGGAAGGCGGCGAGGCCCTCACGGTAGTCCTGGCTGGACGTCGCCAGCAGGAACTGGTCGCGGTCCATGTAGATCGAGGCCTGGGCGGTGGCCTGGGTGATTGCGTTGACCGCCTCCTTGGTCATCCGGATCGGCAGGGGCGGCAGGGCGGCCACCTTGTCGGCCCAGCGGCGGGCGGCCACGACGGCCTCGCCCTTCCCCACGCCCTCGTCGGCGAAACCCCAGTTCAGGCAGGTCGCGGTGTCCACCGCCTCGCCGAACATCACGAACTGCTTGGCCCGTGACGGCCCCACCAGCGCCGCGATCTTGGGGATGGAGCGCCAGCTCATGTTCATGCCCAGCGGCACCTCCGGCAGACGCAGGTACGCGCCCTCGCCCATCACCCGGAAGTCGCAGCTGATCACCAGCGCCGCCCCGCCGCCGATGCAGTAGCCCTCGATGGCCGCGATGGTCACCGCCTCGATCTCGCTCCACGCGCGGCACATGTCGGGCCCGGCCATCACCGCGCGGCGGCTTTCGATCAGGCTCAGCGACGTCCGCTGCTGGCTGGCGTTGAGGTCGGCGCCGGCCGAGAAGTAGTTGTCGGCGCCCTTCAGGATCACCGCCCGTACGTCGGTCCGCAGCCGCAGCAGCCCCGCCGCCTCGGTCAGCTCCTCCATGAGCTCGCCGTTCAGGGCGTTGCGCGCCTCGGGGCGGTTCAGGGCCACCTCGACGATGTGCTCCCGCCGCTCGACGCGGATCGTCCGCCACGGATGATCGAACAGCCTGTCGGTCACACTCGCCTCCCTCGATTTGGCCCCATCTTGGAACGGAGCCGCCCCTGGGCGGTAGCCCCAATGACCAGGGCCTGACGCGCGATCTCGGGCGCCCCATCAACTGGAACGTCATGGCCGGGCTTGTCCCGGCCACCCAGAAGCGCCGTCGTCTGCCAGGAAAGCGACGGCGGCCAGGCCGAACAACCCTGCTGCAAGCGCCTCGTATCTGGGTGGCCGGGACAAGCCCGGCCATGACGTTCGAGAAAGAATGAGAGACGGGAAAGCTCAGTCCTTCTTCCCCAGCCCCAGACGGCTGCGGAGGCTCTTCTTCGTCTTCTTCGGCGGAGGCGGGTCGAGGGTGGCGATGTCGGACCGGGTCGCTTCGGCCTTCGGCGCCTCGGCTGCCGTCTCGGTCCCCGGCGTCGGAGCGTTGGCCGCGATCTGCTGGACGCCCAGGTCGCGATCACAGCGCTGGTCGCGCGCCTTGGCCTCGAACACGGTCGCGGTCAGCACCGGCTGGCGTCCCGGCTTCGACGTGCTCACGAACACCGCCAGCGCGCGACGGCCCGGGATGTTGCAATAGGTCTCGCGCGTCGCCCACTCGCCCGGCGTCCAGGCGCTCCTGGCCAGGGAGAAGATCTCGGCGCGACGCTTCATCGCCACCTGCACCGCGTCTCGGATGAGAACCGGTTCGCCCGCCGTGACCCGCACCGTGCAGCTGACCGGATCCTGGCCGCGCCGGATCGAAACGTCGTCGCCGTCGATGTCCTCCACCGGCGCCCCGTCGATCACCGCCGCCAGACAGGCCGCCGTCGCCGACCGCGCCTCCTGCACCGGGTCGGCATGGGCCGCGGCGGCGGGAAGGGTCAGGAAAGCGGCGAGGATCAGTGTGCGCATGGCGCCCCGTTCGCCCAGCAAGTGGGCGGCGATATGGCAATCAAACCCAACGCCCCCTCCACCACTTCGTGGTCCCCCTCCCCCATTGGCATGGGGGAGGAACTTGTGCGGATCGATTGGCCCCAGTTCCTCACCCGCTTGCGGGGGAGGGGGACCGCGAAGCGGTGGAGGGGGCGCTGCCACAGCACAGCGCTCACCCCGTGTTCCGCAGGCCCGACGCCACGCCTGCCACCGTCAGCTGGATGGCCAGCTTCAGCTGCGGGTCGTCATCGCCCGCCCTCCGCCGCGCCAGCAGCTCGACCTGCAGGTGGTTCAGCGGATCCACCACCTCGGCGGCCAGGGCCACGGACTCGGCCATCTCCAGGTGATTGTCCAACAGCCGCGTCCCGCCGCGGATCGCCAGCACCAGCTCGATCGCCGCGTCATGCTCGGCGCGGATCTTCTCGAAGATCGGCTTACCCCGGGGATGCAGCGCCGCGTACTTGGCCGCGATCGCCATGTCGGACTGCGCCAGCGCCACTTCCATGTTCGAGACCATGGTGGCGAACACGTTGTCCTCGGCCAGGGCTTTCAGGTCGGCCGCCGTTAGACCCGCCCTCGCCGCCCCACCGGCGAAGCCGAACCAGGCCGGCAGCATGAAGCGCGCCTGCGACCACGAGAACACCCACGGGATCGCCCGCAGATCCTCGATCCGACGGCTGGGCGTGCGTGAAGCCGGGCGGCTGCCGATGTTCAGCCCGACGATCTCGGAAATCGGCGTGGCGTTCCAGAAGAAGTCCTCGAACCCCGGATCGTCGTAGACCAGCGCCCGATAGGCCGCGAACGAGGCCGCCGACAGCGTCTCCAGCATCGGCGAGGCCGGCGCGCCCTCGTCGGGCCGCGCGCTTGCCATCAGCACCGAGGCCGCCAGGCTCTCCAGGTTACGCCGCGCCGTCGGCTGGTCGCCGAACCGCCGCGAGATCATCTCGCCCTGTTCGGTCAGGCGCAGGCGGCCCTTCACCGTGCCCGGAGGCTGCGCCAGCACGGCCTGGGCCGCCGGCCCGCCGCCCCGGCCCACCGAGCCGCCACGGCCGTGGAAGTACCAGAGGTCGTAGCCCTCGGTCCGCGCCTGGGCCGACAGCGTCTGGGCCGCCTTGGCCACATTGTGCCGCGAGGCCACGTAGCCGCCGTCCTTGTTGGAGTCGGAATAGCCCAGCATCACCTCGCGCCAGCCGGCCTCGCCGAACAGCGCCGGCGGCAGGTCCAGCGCCAGCCACTGGCGCAGCAGTTCGGGTCCGAACTCGAGGTCGCCGATGGTCTCCAGCAGCGGCGTGATGCGGATCGCGCTGCGGCCCTTGTCGCCGCCCTGCACCAGCCCCGCCTGCTTCAGCAGCACCAGCGGCTCCAGCACGTCGGACAGCGTGGCGGTCTTCGAGATGATGTAGCTGGACAGCGCCTTCTCGCCGTACAGCCGAACGACCTCGGCCGCCGCGTCCAGCGTGCCCAGCTCGCGCATGGTCTCTTCGGAATAGTCCAGGAACGGCGAGCGCAGCGGCCGGTCGTGGCTGAGTTCCTTGGTGAGCACCCGCACCCGCTCGGCCTCGTCCGAACCCAGGTAGTCGATATTCACCGATGCGCGGACGTACAGCTCGTGGATGATCCGCTCGTGCACGTCGGCGTTCTGGCGCAGGTCCAGCGACAGCAGGTGGAAGCCGCACGCGCGCGCCACCGCGATGAGGGTGCGCAGCCGCGCCCCGATCACCCGATCGCCCAGGTGCTTGCGGATCGATTGGCGGATGGTCTCCAGGTCGGCCACGAACTCCGCCGCGCTGGCGTAGGGCGCCGAGCGGCTGCCCCAGTTGGTGTCGGCCAGCTTGTCGGTCGTGGCCGAGAGGCGGTTCGAGATTTCCTGCAGCGCCTGGCGGTACGGCTCGTCCTGGCGATGCACCGAGTGGTCGGTCGACGCCCCCGCCAGCGCCAGCACGCCCAGACTAGCCGGCGCCAGGTCGGACGTGACGGCCAGGTCGAACCACAGCTTCCGGACCTCGTCGAAATAGTGGTTCAGGATCAGCCGCGCCTGCGAGCGCAGGGCCAGCTTGAGGGTCTCGCCGCTGACGCCGGGGTGCCCGTCCCGGTCGCCGCCCAGCCACGACCCCAGCGTCAGCGGGGTCGCCGTCTCGAACCGCTCGCTCCAGCCGTCGTACAGCTCGACCAGCGCCGGCAGGATCGAGCGGCGCACGATGGCCAGCGAGTTGCGGATCTCGTCGGCGGGCGTCAGCCGCTCGGGCCGATGCATCCGCGCCTTCCACAGCAAGGCCACCTCGCGGAACAGGTCCTCGCGCAGGCGCTTCTCCACGTGCGGCGGCAGCCGATGGGTGCGCAGCGACATCAGCCGCGAGATCTCGGCCTCGCGCTCCACCACCGCGCGGCGGCGCACCTCGGTGGGGTGCGCTGTCAGCACGGGCGCCACGGCCATGCGCGGGATCAGTCGGCCCGCGGCGCGCTCGCCCACCCGATCGGCGGCCTCTGCCAGGGTGCGCGGCAGTTCGCCCGGCAGTTCCTCGGCCTCGATCAGCCGCCGACGACCGGCGACGTCCTCGCCCAGGTTCGACAGCATCGAGGCGCAGGTGAAGGCCCGCGCCAGGTACACCGCCTGATCCGGCCGCAGGCTGGAAAACAGCGCCTCCAGCGCCTCCTCGTCGTCCTGGCGCGCCACGTCGCGGGCGCGTTTGACCAGGGCCGCGGCCTCGTCGCCGTCGAGATAGTCGATCACCTCCTCGAGGACGTCCTCGAGATAGTGGACCGCCTCGCCCGCGCCGCGCGGCAGGGCCTGACCCAACTGAGGGGGCGCCAACTTCATATCCATCAGCGACTCCAACCCTTCGCAACGGCAGCAAGCATAGCGCACGGCCAGGGACCGTCAGCCAGGATCGCGCGATGGAACGCCGGCCAGCGCGCGGTGTCCCGCGGCCGAAGCCGGGCGATCTCCAGGGCCCCCAGACCTTGCGCGGCGAACACGCCCGGCTGGGCCCGCATCCGCGCCGCATCGGCCGCGATGGCGGCGAACGCGATGTCGCGGCCCTGCAGCTCACGCATCTCGACCGCCGCCCGCTCGACACTCCAGCCCAGAGCCCCCTGCCCCGTGTCGGCGATCACCCGGGCCAGCCGGAATAGCCGCCAGTGCAGCGACCCGATCTCGCCCCGCGGATCGTCGGCATAGACGCCCAGGTCCGCCGCCAGTTGCTCGGCATAGGTCGCCCAGGCCTCGGAATAGACGCCGAACCACCGCTGCCGGGCCGGATCGGCCGACTGCAGCGACGCCTGCAGCGCATGGCCGGGCGCGGTCTCGTGGAACGCGACGCTGGGCAGGGTCCAGGACGGCCGCTCGCGGATCGCTTTCAGATCGACATAGTAGGCCGGCGGCTCGCGATACCCGCCCCGGCCCTTGGCCTCGTCGTCGCGCGACATCCGGCGCACCTCAGCGGGCGGGATCGCCAGGCCACCGAACGCGATGGCCAGCCTGGGCCGCAACGTCGCCAGGCTGCGGTTCATGTCGGCCACCGCCCGGTCGCGGCCGGCGTCGTCGTCCGGGTAGAGGTCGCGCGGGTCCGCCGCCAGTTCGCGCAGGCGTTCGGCGACCGTTCCGCGCCTCAGGCCTTCCCGGCGCAGCAGCACGTCCGCGCTGCGTTGCAGCCGAACCGCCTCCGCCTTTGCCCGAGCGTGCGCCTCCAGGGGATCCAGCGACCCGCCCCACGCCTCGGACAGCGCCTTGGCGTAGCCGCCATCGGCCTTCGCCGTACCCGTGGCGGTCAGCGCGGCAGCGGAGGCGATCACGGTTCGACGGCTCAGCATCACGCTCCATCTAGCCCCCTGAAATCACGAATGCTACCGGTGTCATTATGCAAATCGACCGCAGATCGCTGATTTCGCTCGCCTCGGCGGCCGCCGCGACGCCCGCGCTGGCGCAGACCTCGGACCCCACCGAGATCGTGAAGCTGTGGCCGCGTCGCCCGCCCGGCGCGCCCCCCGTCCTGCCCGTCACAAAGATCACCGATCGCATCGCGACCACCGGCTGGCAGGACCGCTACGCCACCGACATCGGCGAGCCGCTGATGACCGTCTTCCGCCCCGCCCGGCCCAACGGCGCGGCCGCCCTGATCGCCCCCGGCGGCGGCTACATCCGCGTGGTGATCGACAAGGAGGGCTTCGAGGTCGCCCGCCGCCTCGCCGAAGCCGGGGTCACCTGCTTCGTCCTGCGCTACCGGCTGCCGAAGGAAGGCTGGGTCGACGCCTCCGACGCGCCCCTCCAGGACGCCCAGCGCGCCATCCGCCTCATCCGAGCCCAAAGCTTCAGGCGTGTTCTGGCCCTCGGCTGCTCGGCCGGCGGCCACGTCGCCGCCTCGCTGGCCACCGGGTTCGCCCGCCCCGTCTACGCCCCCATCGACGCCGCCGACGGCCAGTCGGCGCGGCCCGACCTCTCGGCGCTGCTCTACCCCGTGATCGACATGGCGAGGCCCTTCGCGCACGTCGGCTCCCGCGCGGCGCTGCTGGGCCCCTCCCCCACCCCCGAAGCCGAAGCGAAGTACTCACCGCACCGCCAAGTGACGGCCGAGACCCCGCCCACGTTCCTGGTCCACGCCGCTGACGACACATCCGTGCCCGTCGAGAACGCGCTCAACTACCTGGCGGCGCTTCGGACGGCCAAGGTCCGCGCCGAGGCCCACATCTTCGAGGAAGGCGGCCACGGCTTCGGCATCCGCCTGGCCCAGGGCAGACCCGCGGCCGCCTGGCCCGACCTGCTGGTGAGCTGGCTCGGGCGGCGGGGATTCCTCTGGCGCGCGGTCGCTGACGCCCCGGGCGTCACCCCGGCTTGACCGCAAGATAGACGTGCAGAGACGGCGGCATCGCCATGCCGTCGTAGCCGGGCAGTTCCTCCACGCGGAACCCGCAGGAGACCAGCTGCGTCATCACCTCCGCCACCGGCCACAATCGCAGGCGATGCTCTTCATATGAGCGGCTCCAGACGCCGTCGCCGGCGTCCCGGAACGTGGTGATCTTCCGCACCAGTTCGTCGCCGCTTTCCTCGGCGATGAGGCCGACGGCCCAGGACGCCGCTTCCGTGAAGCCCCTTCCCGCGCCCACGCGCCCGGGCCCAGCCAGGTCGAAGAGGAACACGCCCTCGGGCTCCAACGCGTCGAACACCCGCCGAAACACGCGAGACAACCCGTCGGCCTGCCGCGCGGTCGCATAGTTGAACACTTCGCCCGCCGCGGCGACCGCCACAGCCTGCGGAAACTCCGCCTCAAGCACGGAGCCACAGTGGAACTCGGCCTGTGGCATCCGCTTGCGCGCCAACGCGATCAAGGCCGGCGACAGGTCAAGCCCCCAGGTGGAGAATCCCCTGGCTCCGAGCCGCTGGCTCAGCGGGCCCGCGCCGCAGCCGAGATCGAGAACCCGCTTCGAGGGCGCGCCTACGGGCAGGACCTTCAACAAGGTCTCAGACGCCGCTGCGGCGAGCGCCTCGAAGGCGTCCGCGTGGATGTCGGCGAGGTCTTGTTCGTAGAAGCCGTTCATGCAGGCCGTCGGGCGATCAAGGGGCTACTGCGGCCTAGGAACCGGCGGGATGTAGGTCTTGTGGCAGCCGTTGCAGCTGTCGTAGAGCCGCCCGCCGATCTCGAACGCCTTCTCGGCGTCCTTGGCTCTGGCCGCGGCCTCGCCTTCCTTCGACACGTCGATCATCATCTGGGCGAACTCGTTCCATCGGCCCGGCCGGCTGTACTGCTTCAGCGCCTCGCCCTGCGCCTGCATGACCTGAGCGCCCTTGACCGCCTCGTCCCAGCGGGCGGCGGCCTCGGCCTTGCTCTCGTTCTCGGGCGGATCGTTGCCCCCGGCCCAGAACGCCAGCGCCCCGGGGTTCACCGCCGTCGCCATGATCGCCTGTACCGGCAGGTCGTGGTTCATCACCTGGGCCACAGCCGCGCCGCCGAACAGGGCCAGGCCGAGAGCGATCAATCGGACGCGCATGTTGGAATCTCCGGTACGGCCCGGAAGGTAGTCGGAACACCCCCCACCTTAAAGCTCGTCATGGCCGGGCATGTCCCGGCCACCCAGATACGAGGCGATGGCAGCAGGGCGCACGGCATGGCCGCCGCGCTCCATCACAAACGGCGGCGCTTCTGGGTGGCCGGGACAAGCCCGGCCATGACGTTCAGGGGGTAGGCCCTACTTCGCCCGGTCCAGCCAGTCGATCAGCGTGGTCATGTTCTGGATGTACGCCCCGGTCGAGATCCCCATCGCCGGCTTGTCGGTCGGATACGGCGAGGTGTCGGTCGCGTCGCCCACATGGGTCGTCGCATAGTCCCCATCGTGCGTCGCCGGCGGCTTGGCGCCCGTGTAGGGGTTGCTCGTCGCCATCAGCGGGGTCGGCCAGTAGCCCTCGCGGTTCAGCCCGCTCACCAGCTTCTGCGCCTGCCCGCCGTCGACCGTCTTGCCGGCCGGCGCCTTCAGGTTCAGGTCTGAGGTCTCCAGGTCCCGCGTCGCGAAAAACTTCGGCAGCGGAACGAGATTGCGCGCCATCAGCGGCGAGTCCTTCGTCACCTTCGCCGGGTCCGACGCGCGCAGCTTCTCCAGCCGCGCCCGCATCTTCGCCACGTCGATCTTCCGGTAGGCGCCGTAGTGCGCCAGCGTCCGCTCGCGGCTGTAGTCGACGTAGTATTCCCCGTTCTCCACGTTCGACCCCCGCCGGTGCACGTAGAGCGGCCGATCGGTCCCGATCTCTATGAAGGTGGGGTGCGTGCGCCCGTCCGCCGTCGGCTGGTCCAGCTTCACCTTCTCCAGCCAGTCCAGCCCCTCGCCCACACGGGCCAGATACTTCGTCTCGCCGGTCAACTCGTAGAAGGTCATCAGCTGGCTGAGGTTGTTGGCGGTCGTGTGCGTCGCGAACGCCTTGGGCTCATAGCTGCGCGCCGCCGCCGGCTTCAGGTCGTCCACCGTGTGCTGCAGGCCCCACGCCGGCTGCGGTTGGCCCTGCTGGGTCACCAGGAAGCTGCCCATCGCCCGGCTCACCGCCGCCAGGGCCCGGGCATCGCCCAGCGCCTGATACACCATCACCAGGAACTTGATGTTCTCGCCGGCCACGTCGTCGTTGAAGGTGATGTAGCTGGTGTAGTCCGCCCGCCCGTGGTGCACGAACTCGTGCTGCAGGGGATAGCGCTGGGGCCAACCGCCCACCGGGTACTGGCTCTTCAGGACGAAATCGATCGCCTTCTCCAGCGCCGGACGCCACTTGGGATCACGCTTCTCCACATAGAGCCGCAGCAGGAACTGCATCGCCTCCGACGTGCCCGCGTCGTCGAAGGTGGCGTTGCCCCAGTAGTGCTGGAATTCCTCCATCCGCCAGGCGTTGCGGCCATAGGTGGCGTACCAGTCCTTCATCGAGGCCTCGCCGCCGAAGTCGATCATGTAGTGCCAGCCGCCGCTCGCATGCTGACCCCAGATCAGCGCCTCGGCGGCCTTTTCGGCGGCGCGGTAGTAATACTCGTCCCCCGTGGCGTGATAGGCGTCGAGGAAGACATGGCCCATCGTGCCGGTCCCCGGCGGCTGCACCCAGATCATGCTGGGCTTGGCTTCCAGCTCGCCCCAGCGGCGCGACAGGTCTGCCGTGTACGACCACACATAGCCGCCGTTCGTGGACACCTTCTCGACCATGAAGGTGGTCGCCGTCTTCATGGCCGCCAGCGTCTGGGCCCGGCCGGGCGCGCCCTTTGCCGGCGATTGCGCCACGGCCGACCCGGCCAGAACCATTGCCACGGCGCCGATTACGCCGGCCAGCACGCTCCGCAACATACGCGTTTCCTTCCGCTTTGATTGCGGTGTAGCGCGAATTGCTACCGGTGTCATAGTGTCGGAACAGCAGAAAACAGAGCGGATTCCATGGCAGCCGAGCTTACCCGGCGAAACGCGATGGCGGCAGGGGTTGGTCTGGCCAGCCTGTCCTGGAGCGCCCGCGCCGCCCAGCCACAGGCCTCGCCGGTCGCCGCCACCGCCCATGGCCGTGTGCGGGGTTACATCGACGACGGGGTCCTGGCGTTCCGCGGCGTGCGCTACGGCGCCGACACCGGCCCGCGCCGCTTCCAGCCCCCCGCCCCGCCCGCGCCTTGGAAGGGTGTGCTCGAGACCACCGCCTATGGCGCAGCCTCTCCCCAACGTGGCCGCAGCGACGAGCCACGCAGCGAGGACTGCCTGTTCCTCAACGTCTGGACGCCGGCCCTGACCGGCGCGCGCCCGGTCATGGTCTACGTCCACGGCGGCGCCTACTCCTCAGGCTCGGGCTCGGCCCCGCTCTACGACGGCGTGCGGCTTTGCAGGCGCGGCGACGTGGTGGTGGTGACCGTGAACCACCGCCTGAACGCCTTCGGCTACGCCTACCTCGCCCGCCTGGTCCCCGAGCTGGCCGACAGCGGCAACGCGGGCCAGCTCGACCTGATCCTCGCCCTCGACTGGGTGAAGGCGAACATCGCCAACTTCGGGGGTGACCCGTCCAAGGTCATGGTGTTCGGCCAGTCGGGCGGCGGCGCCAAGATCGCCACCCTCATGGCCACGCCCAAGGCCGCCGGTCTCTTCCACCGCGCCGCCACCATGAGCGGCCAGCAGGTCACCGCGTCAGGCCCCGGCAACGCGCACCGCCGCACCCTGGCCCTCCTCGACGCGCTGAAGCTCAAGCCCGAGCAGGCGGGCGAACTCGCCGCTCTCCCCGCCGAACGCGTTGTGGAAGGCCTCGCCGCCGAGGATCCCGTCCTGGGCTTCGGCGGCCTCTACTTCGGCCCCGTGCTCGACGAGCGCAGCCTGAAGCGCCACCCCTTCTACCCGGACGCCCCCGCCCAATCGGCGGCGATCCCCATGATCATCGGCAACACCCACGACGAGACCCGCGCCTTCCTCGGCGGCGACCACGGCAACTTCACCGTCGGCTGGGACGGCCTGCCCGCCAAGCTCACCCAGGCCAACATGCGCGTCGATATCGACCCGGCCACGGTGATCGCCGCGTACCGACGCCTCTACCCCGACTATTCGCCCAGCGACGTCCTGTTCGCCGCCACCACCGCCGCCCGCTCGTGGCGCGCCGCGATCATCGAGGCCGAGGAGCGCGCCAGGGCCGGGACTCCGGCCTTCGTCTACCAGTTCGACTACCCCGCGAACGGCGAGCGCCTGCGCGCCGGCCACGCCAGCGACATCCAGATGGTCTTCGACAATCTGGCCAAACCCGGCGCGACCGCGAAGGGCCCCGACGCCCAGGCCATGGCGGACCAGATGAGCGACGCCTTCCTGGCCTTCGCAAAGGCCGGCGACCCGAACTGCCCGGCGATCCCGACGTGGGAGCCCTACGATCTCCAGCGCCGCCAAACGATGGTGTTCAACACGCCCTCCGCGCTCGCCGACGATCCGCGCGGCGCCGAGCGAAAGCTGTTCGAAAAGGTCCCGTTCGTCCAAGCCGGAACCTAACTCCCCCTCCGCACCCGCAGGGGGAGGGGGACCGCCCGAAGGGCGGTGGAGGGGGAGCGATGTCAGACTCCGAGCTTGGGCGCACCGCGTCCACCATGCTGCGCATGGTCCCCCTCCCCCTACGGGTGAGGAGAACGGGCAGCCTCTGCGAGCACATTCCCGTGATCTTTACCAATGCCTCGGGAATCCCTGCCCAAATGCATGAGACCGGCGTCCGCGACACTGCCGTCGCGCTCCGGCGAGGACATCGCGCATGAGCCGCCAACACCTGCTGCAGCTGACCCGCAAGCATCAGGACCTGGACGCTAAGATCTCCCTCGAAGCCCGCAGCCCGAGCTCCGACGATCTCGCCGTCCGCGCGCTCAAGCGACAGAAACTCAGGCTCAAGGAACAAATCGTCCAGGCCGAGCAGGCGCTGTAGCCGACCGCGGCCCCCACCGAGAAAGCCCTCTCCCCCTTGCGGGGAGAGGGTTGGGAGTGGGGGTGTCAGCTTTCAGCCCGAAATTTCGCACCCTCACCGCCGCCCCCTCACCGCGAGGGTGTTCGACCTACGCGCCCAAAATCATCACACTCGACCTGTCACGGATGTCTCCGAACACCCGTCACGGATCTCTCCGGCCTGAACAAGGAGGGAGGGGCAAATGGCACGAGCCATATCCAATGGCCCTGTAACGGGCGCGAGGCTTGACTTCCCCTACGATCTATGTTCTTATTTTGTTCATGGGCGCCGCCGCCGACACCTCCGCCGAACAGGCCCTCCTCCTGGAGCTCGCCCAGCTCGGCCTGGACATGGCTCGCCAGGTGCATGCCGCCGCGCTCGCCACCACCGACACCGAACCCCTCGTCGCCCTGGCCCGTGCCTACACGAAGATCGGCCGCGGGATCCGCCAGTCGCTGGCGCTCCGCGCTCGCTTCGCCGCCGGAACCGTCGCGCCTGAACGCCCGGCGCGCGCCCCATCCACTGACGTCCGCGCGCCCCGTCACGACGACGAACGCGCCGACTGGACCGAACGACCCGACTGGAACGAGCGCTTCGCCACCGGCGTCGAGCGCCTCCACGACGACCCCCAGGTCTGCAAGGCCCGTATCGCCCGCGACCTCACCGTCGTCTCCCGAACGCCGGCCCTGGCCGCCATCCCGGCCCTCCAGGCCCCCGCCGCGCACCTCGCCGGCCGCGCCGCCCTCCTCACCGGCGCCACGCTCCGCGTCGTCAACACGTCCTGAGGCCCGTCATCCCGGGCGCAGCGCTCGCAGAGCGCGCAGACCCGGGACCCAGCCACGCCGGCCTCAGAGCGCCCTCCGACACGAATGACTTGCTCGAACCTCCCCCCGCGATGCGGTGGGAGGACAAGGCGCGTGGCAACGTCGCCCCTGAGGCGACGTTTGGCCCTACCGCTTGTGCTTCGTCCCCTGACCTGTGAAATCCGCCAGATGGTTCTCCACGATGCGCCATCGGAAGCGCTGTTCGCCGCGGCTTTCGACGCAGGTAGATTTCCGTACGACGATGCGGCGGCCGCCTCCGCGCTGATCGAACGCGGATGGTCGATCTCTCTCAACGCGGCTTGCTGCGTGTTGAACGAGATATGCAGACCACCGTTCGTGGATGACCGTCCCAGGGAAGGTCGGCTCCGCGAGCTTCTGGCGGAGTGGTGTGCGGGTCCGAACCACCCGTTGAAACCTGCTCTCATCCAATGTGCCGAAGCACTCATTGCCGATGCCCCTCTTGCCTGGGAAGAAGGCTTGCGACTGATGTGGACGATCAGTGCGTATGAGGCCCAACGCGCGGCGCTGCTGCTTGCCTACTCTGCCTCCGACTGCTCGGACGATGATGCAGACGCCCTTGAGGCGGCGCGGCAGAAGATCGAGGGCGCGTGGGCGAAGGCGCACGTCTAACCAACGTCCGCCACCAACCGCTCAGCGAACCGCAGGACGTTCGCTCGGCGCCACCGCCTACCGGATGACCCGCGCGCCCTTCGACTTGATCGCGGTCTCCACCTCGGCCGCCCGCACCATCGACGTATCCCCCGGCGTCGTCATAGCCAGCGCCCCGTGCGCCGCGCCGTACTCCACAGCCATCTGCGGGCCCAGGCCCTCCAGGAACCCATAGGCCAGGCCCGAGGCGAAGCCGTCGCCGCCGCCGACGCGGTCGTAGATCTCGAGGTTCTCGCGGGTGCGCGACTGGTAGAACTCGCCGCCCGCCCAGATCACCGCCGACCAGTCGTTGACGCTGGCGGTCTTGGCGTTGCGCAGCGTGGTCGCCGCCACCTTGAAGTTGGTGAAGTGGTTCGTGCAGGCCCGGATCATCGCCTTGAAGTTGGCCGGGTCGATGTCGCTGATGTGCTCGTCCAGCCCCTCGACCTCGAAGCCCAGGCAGGCAGTGAAATCCTCTTCGTTGCCGATCATCACGTCGACGTACTGGGCGATGTGGCGGTTGACCTTCTGGGCCGCCTCCTTGCCGCCCTGGCTCTTCCAGAGCGAGGCGCGATAGTTCAGGTCGTAGGACACGATCGTCCCGTACTTCCGCGCGACCTCGACCGCCTCGATCACCGCCTCGGCCGTGTTCGACGCCAGCGCCGCGAAGATGCCGCCCGTGTGGAACCAGCGCACGCCCTCCTCGCCGAACAGCCTCTCCCAGTTCACCTCGCCGGGGCGGATCTGCGACGCCGCCGAGTGGCCGCGGTCCGACGTGCCCAGCGCCGGCCGGATGCCGAAGCCCTTCTCGGTGAAGTTCAGGCCAACGCGGGTGTTGCGGCCGATGCCGTCGAAGTCGCGCCAGATCAGGTGCGACTGGTCCACGCCGCCCTGCATCATCAGGTCCTCGACCAGCCAGCCGAGGTCGTTGTTCGGCAGCGCCGTGACGTGGGTGGCGCGCTTGCCCCAGCACTTGCGCATGGCGCGGGCCACGTTGTACTCGCCGCCGCCTTCCCAGACCTGGAACTGGCGGGCGTTGCGCACACGGCCGTGGCCCGGATCGAAGCGCAGCATGACCTCGCCGAACGCGGCGCAGTCCCACTTGCACTCGTCAGCCGACCGGATGTTCAGCACGTCGCCCGCAGTCGCCATGGTCCTCAGTTCCCCTTGATCTTCCTGATGAGCTGCACCGTCTCGCGCACGCGCGTCTCGATGCCGTCGTAGTCCTGCGCGTCGAGCAGGGCCTTGGTGATGAGGTTCGAGCCGATGCCGCAGGCGACGATGCCCGCGCCGAACCAGGCCTTCAGCGACTCCTCGGTCGCCTCGACCCCGCCCGTCGGCATGATCTTGGTCCAGGGCATGGGGCCCAGGACGTTCTTCACGAACTCGGGCCCGCCGACCGACCCGCCCGGGAACACCTTGACGATCTCGACGCCCAGCTCCTGGGCCTCGCTGATCTCGGTGGCCGAGCCGCAGCCGGGCGAGTACGCGATGCCCCGGCGGTTGCAGAGCCGCGCCACCTCGGCGTTGGTCATCGGGCCCACGACGAAGTTCGCGCCGTTGGCGATGTAGATCCCGGCGGTCGGCGCATCGACGATCGAGCCCACGCCCATGATCACGCTGGGGTCGGCCTTGGCGAAGTGGCGGGTGACCTCCAGGAACACGTGGGCGGCGAAGTCGCCGCGATTGGTGAACTCGATGCACTTGGCCCCGCCGTTGGCGCAGGCCTGGATCACCTTCGAGCAGACCTCCACGTCCGGGTGGTAGAAGACCGGGATCACCCCCTGGTCGATCATCGCGGACAGGACTTTCAGGCGGTCACGAGCCATCAGGCGTACTCCTTGAGATGCGCGGGCCGCGCGTCAGCGCGCCAGCCAGCCGCCGTCCACGGGGACGATGGCGCCGTGCATGTAATCCGCCGCCCGGCTCGCCAGGAAGACCGCAGCGCCGGCCAGGTCCTCGGGCGTGCCCCAGCGGCCCGCCGGGATGCGCTCCAGGATCTGCCGGTTGCGCACCTCGTCGGCCTGCAGCTGGGCGGTGTTGTTGGTGGCGAAGTAGCCGGGGGCCAGGCCGTTGACGTTGATGCCCTTGGCCGCCCACTCGTTGCACAGCGTCTTGGTGATCCCCGCCAGCCCGCTCTTCGAGGCCGTGTACGAGGGCACCCGCAGCCCGCCCTGGAAGCTCAGCATCGAGACGACGTTGATGATCTTGCCGCCGCGGTTGTCCGCGACCCAACGCCTCGCCACCGCCTGGCTGAGGAAGAACACCGTCTTGAGGTTGGTGTTCACCACCGCGTCCCAGTCCTCTTCGGTGAAATCCAGGCTGTCGGCTCGGCGGATGATGCCGGCGTTGTTGACCAGGATGTCCAGGCGGCCCGCCGCGGCATAGGCCTCGAACACGACCCGCTCGATCGGCTCGGTCGTCGAGAGGTCGGCCTTCACCTGGAACAGCCTGCGGCCCGCGGCTTCCACCAGGGTCGCCGTCTCGTCCGACGCGCTGCGCCCCACGGCCACGATATCCGCGCCCGCCTGCGCCAGACCGACGGCGATCGCCTGACCCAGGCCCGTGTTGGCGCCGGTGACCAGAGCGACCTGGCCGGTGAGATCGAAAGGGCTGGTCATCTACTTCAGCTGGCAGATGTCGAGGACGTTCATGTCGGTGTAGTCGAGGTTCTCGCCGCCCATGGCCCAGATGAAGGCGTAGTTCGACGTGCCCGAGCCCATGTGGATCGACCACGGCGGCGACATCACCGCCTCCTCGTTGGCCATGACGATGTGTCGCGCGTTGTCCGGCTCGCCCATGAAGTGGAAGACCCGGTCGTTCTCGCCCAGCCCGAAGTAGAAGTAGATCTCGCTGCGACGGTCATGCAGGTGCGGCGGCATGGTGTTCCACACGCTGCCGGTGTTGAGGATCGTGAGCCCCAGCAGCAGCTGCGCCGACTTGCAGGTCTGCGGCACCACCAGCTGATAGATCGTCCGCTCGTTGGACGTCTCCAGCGCGCCGCGCTCCAGCGGCACCGCATCGGCCAGCGCCAGCTTCTTGGTCTCGAACGCCGCATGCGCCGGCGTCGACACCAGGTAGAAGCGCGCGCCCTCGCCCTCGAAGGTCACGTCCTTGGCGCCCATGGTCACATACAGGCAGTCGCGCGGCGCCAGCGCGTGCGCCGTCCCGTCGACCGTCACCACGCCAGCGACGTCCGAGACGTTGATAATCCCCATCTCACGGCGTTCCAGGAACGGATGGCCCTTGGCGCTCTCGGGCTCGGTCTGGTCGGGCAGCTTGATGGCGGTCTTCGCCGGGGCGGCGCCGCCGATCACGAAGCGCTCGTAGTGGGTGTAGTTCAGCACCACCTCGCCGGCGGTGAACAGGTCCTGCACCAGGTAGCGCTGGCGGAGGGTCTCGTTGTCAACGCCCTCCATCATGTCCGGATGGGTCGCGTGGTAGATGCGCTTGAACAAGGTCGTCCTCCCGTCAGACCAGCTCTGAGGCGGGCTTGGCCGCCGGCTCGTCGAGTTTGTAGGCCCGCTTGGGCAGGTTGTAGGCGAGGTCGACGACGGTCTCGGCCGCGTCGTCCTCAGAGATGCGATGCTCGACGACGAGGCGCGCGAGGAAGCTCGCGTCGACCCGCCGGGCCACGTCATGGCGGGCCGGGATCGACAGGAAGGCCCGCGTGTCGTCGTTGAAACCGACGGTGTTGTAGAAGCCCGCCGTCTCGGTGGTCTGCTCGCGGAACCGGCGCATGCCCTCCGGGCTGTCGTGGAACCACCAGGCCGGCCCCAGTTTCAGGCACGGATAGTGCCCGGCCAGCGGGGCCAGCTCGCGCGCATAGCTGCTCTCGTCCAGCGTGAAGACGATGATCGACAGCCGCGGATCGTTGCCCAGCTTGTCCAGCAGCGGCTTCAGCGCGCGGACGTAGTCGGTGCGGGTGGGGATGTCGGCGCCCTTGTCGCGGCCGAAGGTCCCGTGGAGCCAGCGGTTGTGGTTGCGGAAGCTGCCGGGGTGGACCTGCATGACCAGCCCGTCGTCGAGGCTCATCTTGGCCATCTCGGTCAGCATCTGCGCCCGGAACAGCTCGGCCTCGGCCGGCGTGAACACGCCGCTCAGCACCTTGCGGAACAGGTCGTGAACATCTACATTTGACAGGTCGGCGGTCATCGCCGTCGGATGGCCGTGGTCGGTGGACGTAGCGCCCATTTCCATGAACGCGGCGCGGCGGATGCGATGAGCTTCGAGGTAACCCTTCCACGAGTGCACGTCCTGCCCGGTCATCTCGCCGAACCGCTCGATCTCGTGGGTGAAATCCTCGTGCTCCGGGTCCAGCACCGGATCGGGGCGATAGGCGGTGACCACCCGGCCCTTCCAGCCCGACGCCCGCGTCGCCTTGTGGTGCTTCAGCGGATCGGTCGGCGACTCGGTGGTGGCCAGCAGCTCGATGTTGAACCGCTCGAACAGCGCCCGCGGCCGGAAGCCCGGCGTCGTCAGCGCCTCGTTGATGCGGTCGAAGTAGAGGTCGGCGGTGGCGCTCTCCAGCGCGACGTCGAAGCCGAACACCTCGGCGAACACATGGCCCAGCCACATGGCCGACGGCGTGCCGCGGAACAGGTGCTGGTTGGCGGCGAAGATGCGCCAGGCGGCCCGCGGGTCAGCGCCGGACGGCCCCTTGCGCGACGGCACGCCCAGGCTCTCCAGCGAGACGCCCTGCGAATAGAGCATGCGGTAGAGGTAGTGGTCGGGCGCCAGCAGAAGCTCGGCGGCGTTCGCGAACGGCGCGTCCCCCGCGAACCACTCCGGATCGGTGTGCCCGTGAGGGCTGATGATCGGCAGGGTCTTCACGGCGGCATACAGGCGGCGCGCCACGGCCCGGGTCGCGGGCTCAGCAGGGAACAGCCGGTCCGGATTGAGCTGTAGGGGCCTTGTCATCCGGCCGTTTCCTCCTCGATCCGAGTTAGGTAACCGGTGTCATTTCCCGGCGCAAGCCATTTGCGCCAAGCCTGACCGACTAGCGCATGACGGCCGGATTGTCGCGTTCGGAGTAAATTGACACCGGTTACCTTCTGCCACAATGTGCGCTCGACCCGGCCGGACAGCGGCCCAACGACAATGCCGCGCGCCTGGTGACAAGGCCCGGCCGGAGGACGACAACTCGTGACCGTTCCCGCGGCGACGCCCGCGACCGCGTTTGATCCGGCCCAGATCGCCCGCCAGTTGGTGGATGCGCGCCGGGCCGCGCGCGCCCTCCCCGGCTTCCCGGGCGACCTGCCGGCCGGCATGGCCGAAGGCTACCGCGTCCAGGAGGCCGCCATCGAACTCTGGCCCGAGCCTGTGGTCGGCTGGAAGGTCGGCCGCATACCCCTGGAGCTGCAGGCCGAGCTTGCGGCCGAGCGTGTGATGGGTCCGGTGTTCGCCGGCCATGTCTGGACCGCCGACCCCGCCGCCCCCACGCCGCTGCCTGTGATCGCGGGGGGATTCGCCGCCGTGGAGGCCGAATACATCTACCGCATGGGGCGCGACGCCCCGGCCGGCAAGCTGGACTGGACGCCCGAGGAAGCCCTCGACTATGTGGGCGATCTTCTGGTGGGCGTGGAGTTCGCCGGCAGCCCGCTGGCGACCATCAACATCCTGGGGCCGCGCGTCGTGGCGTCGGACTTCGGCAACAACGCCGGCTTGATCCTGGGGCGCGTGGTTCCGAACTGGCGCGAACGGGCCGACGAGGTTCCGCCGTGCCACGCCTGGGTCGAGGGCCAGCTGGTGGGCGAAGGCACGCCCGCCTCCATCCCCGGCGGCCCCCCCGCCTCGCTCGCATTCCTGATGGCGGCTTGCGCCGGGCGCGGCCGCCCGCTGAAGGCCGGACAGCTGGTGACCACCGGCGCCGCCAGCGGCATCCATGACATCGAGGCCGGACAAACGGCCCGCATCACCTTCGGCGACCTTGAGGAGATCCGCTGCGTTGCGGTTCCGGCCAGGCCCGCCGGAGCCCGGGAGGAGTAGACCGAAATGACCGCCGAAGACGCCCCGCGCCCCGGCCCCTCCGCCGCAACCGGCCGATATCGCTGGGTCGTCGTGGCCCTGTTGTTCACCGCGATGGTGATCAACTACGTCGATCGTCAGGCCCTGGGCCTGCTCAAGGCCGACCTCACGGCCGAGTTCGGCTGGAGCGAGACGAACTACGCCGACCTCGTCTTCTGGTTCCAGTGCGCCTACGCCATCGCCTACCTCGCCTGGGGTCGGATCATCGACAAGATCGGCGCCCGTTTCGGCTTCGGCATCGCGTTTGCGATCTGGCAGGTCGGCCATATGGCTACGGCGGCGGCCAGCTCCTTCGGCGGCTTCATCGCCTCGCGCGTGATCCTGGGCCTGGGTGAAGGCGGCGCCTTCCCGGCCGGCATCAAGGCCGTAGCTGAGTGGTTCCCCAAGAAGGAACGCGCGTTCGCGACGGGGATCTTCAACGCCGGCACCAACATCGGCGCCATCGTCACCCCGCTGCTCATCCCGGCGCTGACCCTGGCTTTCGGCTGGCAGATGACCTTCATCATCACGGGCCTGATGGGGCTCGTCTGGCTGCCGATCTGGCTCCTGCTCTACCGCCGCCCGCGCGAGCATAAGAAGGTCTCGACCGCCGAACTCGCGCACATCGAGAGCGACCCGGCCGACCCCGCCGAGAAGGTTCCGTGGATCAAGCTGCTCGGCTACCGCGAGACCTGGGCCTACGCGATCGGCAAGTTCCTGATCGACCCGATCTGGTGGATGTTCCTCTTCTGGCTGCCCGACTTCCTGGGCAAGCGCCACGGGCTCGACCTGAAGACCTTCGGCCCGCCGCTGGTGGCCATCTACCTGCTGTCGGACGTCGGCAGCGTCGGCGGCGGCTGGCTGTCGTCGCGGTTCATGAAGATGGGCTGGTCGATCAACCGGGCGCGCAAGGTCACGATGCTGATCTGCGCCCTGCTGGCCGTGCCGGTCGCTGGCGCGGCTCTGGCCTCGAACCTCTGGGTCGCGGTCCTGATCATCGGTGTCGCCACCGCCGCCCACCAGGGCTTCTCGGCCAACCTCTACACCCTCCCCAGCGACGTGTTCCCTCGGTCGGCCGTGGGCTCGGTCGTCGGCATCGGCGGCATGGTGGGCGCTGTTGGGGGGATGGTGTTCTCGAAGTACATCGGCGCCGTCCTCGAGGACCTCGGCACCTACACGCCGATCTTCGTCATCGCCGCCTCGGCCTACCTGCTGGCCCTGCTGGTCGTGCACATCCTCACGCCCAGGATGGAGCCGGTGAAGATCTAGCTTTCAACCAAGATCGTCATCCCCGGGCTTGTCCCGGGGACCCAGAAGCGCCGGCTTTGCGGGATGATCCGCGACGCTGGCGCTTTTCGTTTCACACGCCTCGTATCTGGGTGGCCGGGACAAGCCCGGCCATGACGTCCAGAGGTATGTAGATTTACTGCCCGCCCGGGACCCCGCCCGCCGGGGTGGGCGTCGCGCTGGCGGTGGGCGCCGCGCCGCGACGACCGCGCGGCATCATCTTCAGCGCCGCGTCCAGCTCCTTCTGGTCGACGCCGCCGTCCTTGTTGGCGTCGATCATGGCGAAGTACTTGTTGATGTTCTCGCCCAGGTTCCCCTTGAGCTCGGCCGGCGTCAGCTTGGCGTTCATGTCGTCGTCCATGACGCCCATCATCAGCCCGGCCTGCATCAGCTTGTCGTTGTCGGGCTTCTGATTGGCGACGGTCTCGTCCGTCCACCGGTAGTGGAGATAAAGCGCCAGCATCTCTTCAGAGGACTGCTCGCCCCAGGTGACCCGCTTGGTGGGATCGGGGTTGGACGGGTTGCGAGTCGAGTTGTCGAAAGTCCAGCGGGTGACCACCTTCGAGCCCGCCGGGATCTTCAGCGGGTCCTTCAGGAAGTACTCGTACTGCCACTCGAACTCGTAGCGCGGCAGGGACAGCAGCTTCTGCTCCTTGCCGTCAGGATAGATCACCGCGACCTGCACCGAGCCGCCGCGATGGTGGGCGTGCGGGGTCAGCCCGTACAGCACCATCTCCTTGGGCACGGCGATGTACGCGCTCTCCTGATGCCACTCCTCGCCCGGCGGGATCACCAGCGAGAAGTCGAAGATGCCGAAGGTGCGCAGCACGTACGTCGGCTCCTGCCCCTTCGGGTAGAAGTAGAGGCCCATCTGGGTCTTCTCGACCGTCTCCCTGCCGTAGGGCGTGTAGTGGTTCTGGAAGGCGATGCCGCCCGACGGCGGCACCCAGGTGCCGGTTCCAGGGGGCGAAATGTTCGAGCCACGGCCCGGGCCGTAGCCGCCCAGCGACGCGCCCCACTGCGATTCCGTGGCTGTGGCGCCGGGCTTCTGCTCGCCGTCGACCACGCCGGTCAGGATGTGGTGCACCACCTGGCGGTCGGTGACGCGGAAGGTGGTGGCCTTCATCCAGCGGCCTTCGGTGAGCACGCTGGGCACCACCGGCCGCTGGTATTCCATGACGCCGGTCGCCGGGATCTTGGCTTCCGGAATCTCGACGATGACGTCGGGCTTGCCCAGGGGCCAGTCGGGCGCCTCGAACTTGATCTTGGCCAGCGGGTCGTCGCCCTTGCCGCGCGGCGCACCGGCTTCGACCCAGTGGACCAGGGTCTTGATCTCGGCCGCGGTCAGCCGGTCGTCATGGGCGAAGGCGCCCACGGTGGGATCGGCCAGGTAGGGCGGCATGCGCTTGGTGCGGATCACCTCGCGGATCATCGGCGAGAAGCCCTTCACCTGCTCGTAGCTGTTGAGCGGCATGGGCCCGATGCCGCCCGGCTGGTGGCAGGTGGCGCACTTCTTCTCGACGATCGGAGCGATGGTCGCGGTGTAGCTGATCTTCTCGTGCGCCCGGCCCCGCTCGGGGAAGGCGATGGCGCCGCCGGTCGCCGCGCGCACCACCAGCGAGGGCTTGTTCCCGGCCACCAGGGCGTCGAGCGCGACGGCCGCGCCGTCCACCGGGCCTCGATAGGCCACGGTCCACGATTTCGGGTCGACGACGATCACCTCGGCGGCGCGGGTGACGTTCAGGCCCTCGCCGATCAGCTGGTCGTAGTCGAACAGGATGGGCATGGAGATCCCGAGCGCCTTGGCCTCGGGCGCCACCTTCTCGCGGGTCTCGCCCAGCTTCGAGGCCAGCATCATGACCTCCACGCCCTTGGCCTTGTAGGCGGCCTTCAGCGCCTCATAGGCCCCGGCCTCCTTGCGCACGGTCGCGTCGCCCGAGGCGTAGGTGATCAACACCACCGCCTTGGCGTCGCCCATCCGGTAGAGCTGACGGGCCAGGTAGTGCTGGTCGGGCAGGACGAAGTCGTCCACCGCCTGCGCCGCCGGGCCCTGCGCCGTCGCGCCACCGGCCAGCATGGCGCCCATCGCCGCCGTCGCCAGCAAGGCGGCCAGCCCGGCTCGCGTCATGTTCTTCGAAATGGCCATGGACGGCTCCCCCAGCGGTTCTTCCCCGTGCTCCGCGCCCGGACCTGCCTTAAGTCTCATCGCGCTGACGGCTTGACGCCGTCACGAAGCACTTACGATATACACTGGATCATAACGGGCCGCAGCCGCTTCATGTCAATCGCCCTCGACGCCCGGATCGTCCGCACCAGAGCCGCACTGCGGCAGGCCATGGTCGACATGGCCACCGAGAGTTCGCTGGACGAGATCACCGTGCGCGCCATCGCCGCCCGCGCCGGCGTCGGGTACGCCACCTTCTTCCGGCATTACGCGGACAAGGAAGCCCTGCTGGCCGACGTGGCCGACGCGCTGACCGGCGACTTCCTCACCCAGGTCCGGCCGCTCCTGCTGCAGAAGGACCGCCGGGGCGCCGCCCGCTCGCTCTGCGCCTTCGTCCAGGACAACCTGCCGATCCACCGCGCCCTCATCGCCGGCGGCGCCGGAGAGACGGTGCGCGCCGGCATGCTGCGCCAGACCCTCGAGACCCTGGGCCGCGCCCGCTCGTCAGCGTCGCACGACCCGCTGGACGAGCTGCTGCTGTTCCACATCACCTCGTCGATCCTGAACCTGCTGGCCTGGTGGCTCCGCAACCTCGACCGCGTCGACGCCGAGACCATGTCCGAGATCATCGAGCGGACCGTGCTGACGCCAGTGGGGGCGCTCAGACGTCAGCCGCCCGAAGGCCTGGGCCAGGGCTGCGGCTGACGGCTCAGGTCTTCGGAGGCGGCGCCGTCGACTCGCGCACCACCAGCGAGGGAAGGCGGCTCTTCGGGTCGCGGGTGTCGTCCTCACGGCCCATCAGGCGTTCCACGGCCAGGCGGCCGATCTCGCGGGTGGGGGTCCGCACAGTGGTCAGGGTGGGCCATAGCCGGGACGCGATCTGGAAGTCGTCGAAGCCCACCACCGAGACATCCTCCGGCACGCGGACGCCCAGCTGCCGGGCGGCTTGCAGGACGCCGGCGGCCATCTCGTCGTTGCCGGCGAAGATCGCCGTGGGCCGGTCGGCCATCTGGAGCAGCGCACGCCCGCACTCGACGCCGGAGTCGTAGGTGTAGGCGCCCTCCGCCACGTACGACTTGGCCAGCGACAGGCCGCGCTCGTTCAGCGCCTCCTCGAAGCCCGAGCGCCGCTCGTGTGAGGAGCGGAACGTCGGCGGGCCGGAGAGGAACGCGATCTTCGTGTGGCCCAGCTCGGCCAGGTGGGCCGCGGCCTCGCGTCCGCCCAGGCGGTCGCGGGTCTCGATCATGTGGTCGGGTGTGTCCAGGGTCACCGAGGCCACGCGGACGTAGGCGCAGCCGATGTCGGCCATCAGCTTGGCCGCCCGCTCGTCCTCGGACACCGACGGCGTCAGCACCACGCCGTACAGGCGCTGGCGTTCGATGAAAGCCCGCAGGTCGTCCAGGAACGTGGGGCTGGAGCGGTCGCAGGGGTGCACCACCAGCTCGAAGCCGGAATTGCGCATGCCGTCCAGCAGGCCCAGCTGCATGTTCACGACGTACTGCGGATTGGGGTTGTCGTAGACGAGGCCGATCAGGAACGCGCGGCCGTAGGCCAGCCCCCGCGCCTGCGGGTCGGGCGCGAAGCCCAGTTCGGCGATGACGGCCTGGATCCGCTCGCGCGTGTCGTCGCGGACGAACGGCGACGCGTTGATCACCCGCGACACGGTCTTCTTGGAGACGCCGGCTAGGCGGGCGATGTCGTTGATCGTGGGGCGTCGCCGCAGGCCTTCTGAGGCCCCCTCTTCGGGCGTGGGCGTCTTGCTCATCGGAGACTTCACGGGGGGTGTGACCGATCCTTCGGGCCGACTGTTAGCCCTCATATCCCCTGCGCCGCGCCGGGCCGCAACCACAAGCCCGCCCTTCCCTTGCAGAATAGGTGACACCGGTTACCATCCGCGGATGCTCCGGCACGGCCTTCCGCGTTGACGCGTCTGTCCAATTCCACGCTCGCCCAGGTGGGTCCGCCCGTCGGCCTCCCGGCCTACGACCGCGACCTGGTCCGGATCGGCGTGGTGCATTTCGGGCCCGGCGCGTTCCATCGCGCGCATCAGGCCTGGTACTTCGACCGGATGCTGTCGCGCCGGCCCGACATGGGGGTCTGCGCCGTCTCTCTGCGCACGCCCGACGTCCGCGACGCCCTGGCGCCGCAGGACGGGCTGTACACCCTGGTGGAGAAGGAAGCCGAGCCGGCGCTGCAGGTGGTGGGCTCGATCCTCCAGGTGATCGTCGCGCCCGAGGACCCGAGCCTGGTCTTCCGCCGCCTGCTCGAGGCCCGCTACGTGACCGCAACGGTGACCGAGAAGGGCTATTGCCTGACCACCGCCGGTGACCTCGACCTGGACCACGCCGACATCCGCCGCGACCTGGAACGGCGAGAGCACCCCTCCAGCCTGATCGGCTGGATCGCCGAGGGCCTGTCGCGACGGCGCCGTCACGATCTGCCCGCCTTCACGACCATCAGCTGCGACAACCTCTCGGACAACGGCCTGAAGCTGCGCCGCGCCGTGATCGCCTTCTGCGAGGCGCGCGGCGACCGCGAGTTGGCCCGCTGGATCGAGAGCGAAGCCCCCTTCCCCTCCAGCATGGTCGACTCGATCACGCCGGCCACCGACGACGCCCTACTCCAGCAGGTGCGCAGCGCCCTTGGGCTGGAAGACGCCTGGCCAATCCAGCGTGAGCGGTTCGTACAGTGGGTGGTCGAGGATCAGTTGGGCGCCGACGCCGATCTTTTTCGCGAAGCGGGCGTCACCGTCGCCAAGGCTGTCGCCCCGTTCGAGCGCGCCAAGCTGCGGCTGCTGAACGGCGCGCACTCCACCCTGGCCTACGCGGGCCTGGGGCTTGGCTGCGCGACGGTCTTCGACGCGATGAACGACCCGCGGCTGGCCGGCTTCGTCGAGGCGATGATGCGCGAGGACATCGCCGCCAGCCTGGACGCCCCCGAACTCGACGTTCCCGAATACATCGGCAAGGTCCTGGCTCGCTTCCGCAATCCAGCCATCGTCCACAAGCTGTCGCAGATCGCCTGGGACGGCTCGCAGAAGCTGCGCTTCCGGCTGCTGGAGACGATCGCCGAAGCGCTAGGAGCCGGTCGGCGGGTCGACCGACTGGTCGTCGGCGTCGCTGCGTGGATGCGCTTTGTGGTGCGCCAGACCCGGGCAGGCGCCGCCCTCACCGATCCGCTGGCCGAGGCGCTGGCCGCCGTCGGGCGAAGCTGTGACGACGGCGAAGACGATATCGACCGCTTCCTGGCCCTGTCGGAGGTGTTCCCGCCTGCGCTCGCCGCCGACGCGACGTTCCGCGCTGCGGTGGCGCAGGCCTATCGGGGTCTCGGTTCGGATCCAAACGTGGTGCTCGCGGCCTAGGAGCTGTGGACTCTTAGGATTCACGCTGGGTCCGAAGCGTGATTCAAGACTGCTTTTTGGAGGCGGTCTTGGGTGTGATGGATCGACTGGTGCTGAGCGATGAGCAGTGGGAGCGGATCGCGCCGCTGACCATCGGGCGGCCGGATCAGAAGGGCTCGACGGGTCGGGACAACCGGATGTTCGTCGAGGGCGTGCTCTGGATCGTCAGGACGGGTTCGCCCTGGCGTGACCTGCACGAGGTGTTCGGGGACTGGAACACGGTCTTTCGGCGCTTCAGCCGCTGGAGCGCCAAAGGGGTCTGGTGGCGCATCTTCGAGGCGCTCTCGGACGATCCGGACTTCGAGTACCTGATCGTCGACTCGACCATCGTGCGCGCCCACCAGCATGCGGCGGGCGCGAAAAAGGGGGGTCTGAAGATCAGGCCCTTGGCCGCTCCCGCGGCGGCCTGAGCACCAAGATCCACATGGCGGTCAGAGGCCTGGGCTGTCCTGTCCGGTTCAGCCTCACCGCCGGCCATCGTGGCGACGCACCCCAGGCCGAACCCTTGATCGAAGGCTTGGCCGCCGACGTAGTGATGGCCGATACCGCCTACGACTCAGATCGCCTGCGCCAGAAGATCGCTGAGAAGGGCGCGATCGCCGTCATACCGAACAACCCATCCCGCGCGATCAAGCACCCCCTCGACGCCCAGCTCTATGCTCAGCGCCACCTGGTCGAGTGCTGCTTCTCAAGGCTCAAGCAGTTCCGCCGCGTCGCCACCCGCTTCGAGAAGACCGCCCGCAACTACCTCGCCATCGTCACCCTCGCCGCCATCGTCTTGTGGCTACGATAAGTGTCCACAGGACCTAGGTCTCTCCTCCCCCTACGGGTAAGGAGGGCGCTCCCCATTCAGGCCGCGGCGCGTAACGCGCAGAGCTGGGTGGTGATCCGCCCCACGAGAGCATCTGGCGACAAGCCCAGGCTCTCGGCGATCCGGCAGAATTCCAGCAGGTCCACGCGCCGCTGGCCGCGCTCGATCATCGCCACGTGCGAGCCGGTCTTGCCCAGTCTGGCCGCCAGCGCCCGCTGACTCAGCCCGGCCTCACGCCGCGCCCCGATCAGCACGTCGCGGACCACGCCATACTCGTCCGAGAAGACGGGGTTTGGCCGGCGGGCCATCCGGCCATGCTGAAGCGTCACGTTGTTGACACCGGTGTCAGCGACAGACATGTTCCCTCCAGCGTTCTGGCGTTCGCCTCCTTTGGAAGCGAGTCCCAGGGTAATATGACACCGGTGTCATTGCAACATGCGCCGGTTGGGGACCACTAAGCCGCGATACAGTGGCGCTCGGGGAGTGAGACGATGACTGCGACGACGACGCGGCTGCGCATGCTGGCCTGCGGGGCTTCGACCCTGATCCTCGCCGGCCTGGCCGGCCCGGCCCTCGCCCAGACCAGCGAAGACGAAGTGCAGGAAGTAGTGGTCACGGGCTTCCGCGCAAGCCTGGCCAGCGCGATCTCGGTCAAGAAGGCCGAGACCGACATCGTCGACGTCATCAACGCCGAGGACATCGCCGACTTCCCCGACCTGAACCTGGCCGAAAGCCTGCAGCGCATCCCCGGCGTCGCCATCGACCGTGACGGCGGCGAAGGCCGCACCATCACCGTCCGCGGCCTCTCTTCGGACTTCACCCGCGTCCGCCTGAACGGCCTGGAGGCGCTGGCCACCACCGGCGGCAAGGACGGATCGGGCGGCGCCAACCGCGGCCGCTCGTTCGACTTCAACATCTTCGCCTCGGAACTCTTCAACCGTCTGACGGTGCGCAAGTCGCAATCCGCCGAGGTGGAAGAGGGTTCACTGGGCGCGACCGTCGACCTGCGCACCGCCAAGCCGTTCGACTATGGCGAAGGCGTCGTCGCCGTCGGCGGCCAGTACGGCTACAACGACCTCTCCAAGAAGTGGGACCCGCGCGGCACCCTGCTGCTCAGCGACACCTGGTTCGACGGCAAGCTGGGCGCCCTGTTCTCGCTGGCCTACGCCAAGCGCACGACCCTGGAAGAAGGCTCGTCCACCGGCCGCTGGGAGAACCCCAGCGTACTCACCAACTCGGCCGGCTGCTTCCAGACGCCCGGGCCCTGCAACGTGCCGGTGGGGACCTATTCGAACGTCAACTCGTCCTGGCACCCGCGCATCCCGCGCTACGGACGGCTGACCTACGACTGGGAACGCACGGGCGCCACCGGGGCGATCCAGTTCAAGCCCGTCGACAGCACCACCTTCACCCTCGACGGGCTCTACGCCCTGCTCGACGGCAGCCGGCGTGAGAACTACCTGGAGGTGATCTCGTTCAGCCGGTCGGGCCAGGGCAACCCGCAGACCGACGTGCGCAACCCGGTCTTCGATTCCAAGGGCCATCTGGTCTCAGCCACTTTCGACGACGTCGATGTCCGCACCGAGGATCGCTACGATCGGCTGAAGACCGAGTTCAACCAGATCGCCCTGCAGATCGACCACGAGTTCAACGACCGCTTCCGCGGCTCGCTGCTGATCGGACGGTCCACCTCGATCCAGAACAACCCGGTCCAGACGACCATCTCGTTCGATCGCTACGACAGCGACGGCTAT
This sequence comes from Phenylobacterium sp., assembly GCF_965284355.1. Classification (NCBI taxonomy): domain Bacteria; kingdom Pseudomonadati; phylum Pseudomonadota; class Alphaproteobacteria; order Caulobacterales; family Caulobacteraceae; genus Phenylobacterium; species Phenylobacterium sp. Next base: position 867,545 of record NZ_OZ260078.1, read on the forward strand.
CAGTACGACTACTCGCAGAGCCTGAAGCAGCCCGGCTTCAACTACGGGTTCGACGTCACCAATCCGGCGTCCTGGAGCTTCGGCACGACCCTGGCGCTGGGCGACGCCTCGCTGATCCGCATGCGGCCGAACAAGACGGTCAATGTGCTCAAGAACGTGCGCGCCGACCTCGAGTTCGACGTCAACGACGTGTTCCAGCTGAAGGGCGGCCTGCTCTACAAGGAGTACGACTTCCGCACCCAGGAGCAGCGCCGCTTCGTGATCGGCGGCGTCACCGAGGGCGCCGTGGCCCTGCCTCCGGGCGTCACCATCGCCACCCTGTCCAAGCTGGTCACCGGGTTCGGCAAGGGCCTGAACCTGCCCGCCGGCACGCCCACCTCGTGGCTCTCGCCCGACCTGGAGAAGGTGGCCGACGCCCTGGGCATCAACTGCAACTGCATCAACCAGTTCGGCGACTTCCGACTGTCCGGCGACAATCAGCGCGGCGCTAATCGTGACGTCGAGGAGCGTGACTTCTCGGTCTACATGCAGGCCGACTTCGACACCGAGATCGGCGGCATGCCGGTGCGCGGCAACATCGGCATCCGCCACGCCCGCACCGACCAGGAAGCCCGCGGCTTCGTGGGCGTGAACTACGTCAACGTCGCGCGCAGCTACAAGGACACCCTGCCCTCGCTGAACCTGGTGATCGAGCCGATCGACGACGTGATGGTTCGTTTCTCCGCGACGAAGGTCATGTCGCGGCCACAGCTGCCGAACCTGACCCCCGGCGGCACGATCAACAACACCGCGCGCACGCTCAGCATCGGCAACCCGCTGCTGGAGCCGATCCGGGCCGACACCTTCGACCTGTCGTTCGAGTGGTATCCCGACAGCGAGACCCAGTTCACGCTCGGGTTCTTCTACAAGGACCTGAAGAGCTACATTCAGAGCGCGGCTTCGACGATCCCGTTCTCGGAAACCGGTCTGCCGCCCAGCCTGCTGTCCAACGGCAACACGCCGGAGACGATCTTCACGGTCACGCAGCAGCAGAACACCGACGGCGGTTCGCTGAAGGGCCTCGAGGCCAGCATCCAGCGGCCCTTTACGTTCCTGCCCGGGCCGTTCGACCGCTTCGGGGGCATCGTGAACTTCACCTACGTGAAGTCCGACATCGAATACATCACCAACGCGGCCTCCAACCCGCCGACGACGGTTGTCCAGCCGCTGGTGGGCCTGTCGCCCTACTCGTTCAACGCAACGCTCTACTACGAGTACGAGAAGATGAAGGCCCGGGTCTCGGCCTCGTACCGCGACGGCTATCTCAGCACGGTCCCGGGCGGCAACGGCAACGACGTGCGCGGCAAGTTCTCCACCCTGAACTTCGACGCCTCGGCCAGCTACGAGATCACCGACAAGCTCACGCTGTCGGTCGAGGGCATCAACCTCACCGACGAGTTTGACGACCGCTGGATCTCGTCCGAGCGCAAGAGCTCGGAGGAATATGTCCATACCGGCCGGCAGTTCTACGTGGGCGTCCGCTACAAGTTCTGACGCCCATGGCGCAGCTGACCCGCCGCACGGCCTTCGGCGTCTTCGGCGCGGCCGCCGCCTTCCCGGAAGCGGCCGCCCCCTCTTCTCGAACGGCAGGTCCAACCTGGCGACGCGGTGTCGAGGGGCAGCGCACCGCCGACCTGGGCGACGGGACGTTCCTGAACCCCATCTTCGCCGGCGACCGTCCGGATCCCACGATTCTCAAGGACGGCGCCGACTACTACATGACGTTCTCGTCCTTCGAGGCCTATCCCGGCGTGGTGATCTGGCATTCGCAGGACCTGGTGAACTGGGCCCCGATCACCTCGGCGCTCAGGACGCCGATCGGCTCGGTCTGGGCCTGCGAACTGATCAAGCATCAGGGTCGTTACTACATCTACATCCCGGCCCGGTATCCGGACCGCCGCTCGATCTACGTCATCTGGGCCGACGACATTCGCGGCCCCTGGAGCGAGCCGATCGACCTGAAGCTGCCGGCCCACATCGATCCTGGCCATGCGGTCGGCGAGGACGGCAGGCGCTACCTGTTCCTGTCGGGTGGAGACCGCGTGCGGCTGAGCGACGACGGGCTCTCCACCGACGGCCCGGTCGAGCACGTCTACGATCCGTGGCGCTATCCGGCCGACTGGGACGTCGAGGGCTTCGCGCCCGAGGGACCGAAGATCACGCGGCGCGGCGAGTGGTTCTATCAGATCACCGCAGTCGGCGGCACGGCGGGACCGCCCACCGGCCACATGGTCATCGTCGCCCGCTCGCGCTCGATCCATGGCCCCTGGGAGAACTGCCCGCACAACCCCGTCGTGCGCACCGTCTCGGCCGCCGAGACGTGGTGGTCCCGAGGTCATGCCACCCTGGTCGAGGGGCCGGCCGGCGACTGGTGGATGGTCTACCACGGCTATGAGAACGGCTTCTGGACCCTGGGCCGCCAGTGCCTGCTGGACCCGATCGAATGGACCGCCGACGGCTGGTTCCGCGCCAGGGGCGGCGACCTGTCGAAACCCCTCAGGAAGCCCAAGGGCGGCAAGCCGGGTCAGCACGGCCTGGCCCTTTCCGACGACTTCGCCGTCTCCAAACTGGGCGTGCAATGGGGGTTCGCCGACCCGGCGCCGGACGAGCTCAGGCGGGTGCGCTTCGACAACGCGCTGGTTCTGACCGCGCGCGGGACGGCGCCCAAGGACTCCCCGCCCCTCACCTTCATCGCGCCCGACCAGGCCTATGAGGTCGAGGTCGATATCGAAATCCCCGCCGACGGCTCGGCCGGGATCCTGCTGTTCTACGACAAGCAGCTCTATTGCGGCCTGTCGTTCAACCCGACGACCTTCGTCACCCACCAGTACGGGATCGAGCGCGGCCGCCCCGCCAATCCGAACGGGCGGCGCATGCACATCCGCATGAAGAACGACCGCCACATCGTCACCTTCCACACAAGCCCGGACGGCCGGACGTGGACCAAGTTCGATCGGCAGATGGAAGTCTCGGGCTATCACCACAACGTCCGCGGCGGCTTCATGGCTCTGCGCCCCGCCCTGTTCGCAGCGGGCCGCGGCGAGGCCCGGTTCAGGCGTCTGATCTATCGCGCGTTGCCGTAGTCGAAACGGAAACCGCGCCACTGTGGCGCCTGCGCCATTGCATTTCGACACGGTTTGGCTACCCTACATGACACCGGTGTCACTAAGGGCGCCACCGGTGGCAAAGCCGACCATTCGGCGACGGCCGGGAAAACACCGGCGCATGGGGAGGGTTAAGCTTATGGTCCGAACGGGCGAAATGCGTCTGCGCCAACTGGTCTGCGGCGCGTCCATGCTGGCCCTGGGCCTGGGCCTCGCGAGCCAGGCTTCCGCTCAGGCCGCGACGGCCCCTGACGAGGTCGAAGAAGTCGTCGTCACCGGCTTCCGCGCGGCCATTGAAAACGCCATCGCGATCAAGAAGAGCGAGGCCGGCGTCGTCGACGCCATCAAGGCCGAGGACATCGCGAAGTTCCCCGACAACAACCTCGCCGAGTCGCTGCAGCGCATCCCCGGCGTGGCCATTACCCGCTCGGCCGGCGAAGGTCGCAACATCACCGTCCGTGGCCTGGGCCCCGGCTCGACGCGCGTGCGCATCAACGGCATGGAAGGCCTGACCACCACGGGCGGCTCCGACGCCGACGGCGGCGCCAACCGCGCCCGCTCCTTCGACTTCAACGTCTTCGCGTCTGAGCTCTTCAACCAGCTGGCGGTGCGCAAGACCTCCTCGGCCAGCGTCGAGGAAGGCTCGCTGGGCGCGACCGTCGACCTCACCACTTCGCGCCCGCTCGACTTCAGCGACGATCGCGTGATCAGCGTCTCGGGCCAGTACGGCTACAACGACCTTTCCAAGAAGTGGGACCCGCGCTTCGCCGGCCTCATCTCGCAGAAGTTCCTGGACGGGACGCTCGGCGTCCTGGTCTCGGCGGCCTACTCCGAGCGCCGGGTTCGGGAAGAGGGCTACAACACCGTGCGGTGGGCCGAGGGCTCGTCGAACGGCGGCTGGTGCAGCCCCGTCGGCTTCGACACCAACGCCACGACCTCTGGCCAGCAGTTCAATCCCGGGGCGAACGCCACGGTCGGCTCCGACGCCAACAACTGCTTCGCCGGAAACCCGCGCCTGCCCGGCACGGCCGAGAACATCGCCGCCTTCCAGCGCGCCTCGGATCCCGGCAGCTGGACGCCCCGCATTCCGCGCTTCGCCCGCCTCGACTACGAACAGGAACGTCTGGGCATCACCGGATCGGTCCAGTGGAAGCCCACCGACCGCACCAAGTTCTCGTTCGACTACCTCTACTCCGACTTCAAGTCGCACCGGACCGAGAACTACCTGGAGGGAATCTCATTCAGCCGCGGCGCCGCCTCGCCCGAGTTCGGCAAGCCCTACATGATCCCCCGGGTGTTCGAGACCGACTCGTTCGGCACGCTGAATTACGGCGTGTTCGACAACGTCGACATCCGCATCGAGAGCCGCGAGGACCGCCTGCGGACGATCTTCAGCCAGTACTCGTTCTCAGGCAGCCACGAGTTCTCAGACAGCTTCCGCGTGAGCGGTATGGTGGGCACATCGAAGTCCAGCTTCAAGAACCCGATCCAGACCACGATCACCTTCGACCGCGCCAACCAGGACGGCTGGGTCTACGACGCCCGCGAGAACCCGCGGGCGCCCAACATCACCTGGGGCTTCGACGTCACCGATCCCAACGCCTTCACGTTCTCCAACGCCAACACCAACGGCACGGCGCGTCCGTCGGAAGTCCGCCTGCGTCCGCAGTACGTGCAGAACAGCTTCGACATCGTGTCGGGCGACGGCGCCTGGGACATCAATGACACCTTCACGGTACGCTTTGGCGGCACGTGGAAGAAGTACAACAACTCCAGCCAGGAATACCGCCGCGCCACCGAGTTCGCGATCCCCGCGATGCCGGCCGGCACGACGATGGCCACCATCTCCGAGCAACTGACAGGCTTCGGCCGCCACTTCGGCGGAACCAACATCCCGACCAGCTGGGTCATCCCGAACTTCGACGCGGTCGCAACCGCCTACGGCATCTACTCCGGCGTGGGCACGTTCGCACTCCAGGGCATCGAGAACACCAACGCCCGCGGCAACTGGCGCGACATCACCGAAGAGAGCACCGCCGGCTACGTCCAGGTCGACTTCGACACCGATGTGCTGCCCTGGCGCCTGCGCGGCGACTTCGGCCTCCGCTACGTCGACACCGACCTGACGGCCGAGGGCTACACCTTCGCCGCCGGCGCCCCCGTGCTGCTGACGGTCAAGAACAGCTATGACAACTGGCTGCCGGCCGCGAACGTGGTGGCCGAGGTCACCCCCGACATCCTGGTCCGCGCCGCGGCGGCCAAGGTGATGGTGCGTCCGGGTCTGGGCGCTCTGAACCCCGGCGGTACGCTCAACACCACCGGCAACCTGACCATCACCGCCGGCAACCCGAACCTGGCGCCGCAGAAGGCGACCACCTACGACCTGTCGTTCGAGTGGTACCCGGGCGGCAAGTCGCTGGTGGCCGTCGGCTTCTTCCTGAAGGATTTCAAGACCGACTTCACGACGGTCCGCCTGACGGGCCCCTATTCCTCGTTCGGCTTCCCGCCCGAGCTGCTGGCCGGCACGGGTCGCACCGTGAACGACGACACCCAGTTCACGACCACGATCAACACCAAGGGCGGCGACCCGCTGAAGGGCTTCGAGGTCAACATCCAGCAGCCGTTCACGCCGCTGGTCGAGGCCTTCAACCTGCCGGACTGGGTCGGCAACTTCGGGACTCTGCTGAACTACACCTATGTGAAGGGCAGCCAGAAATTCTGCGCCGGCACGCCGGTCAACGGCGTCTGCCCGGCCGGTCTTGAGCTGGAGAACCGCCCGACCAACGTGTCCAAGAACGCCTACAACGCGACGCTGTATTACGAGGACGCCAAGTTCTCGGCGCGTGTCTCGCTCTCCCACCGGTCGAACTACCTGTTCGCCGTTCCGTCCGGCAACCAGGGCAGCCTGATCACCGGCCGCCGGCAGGACTACCAGGACGCCGACTGGGTGCCGTCGACGACGACCATCGACGCCAACGTCAGCTACCAGCTGACCGAAAAGCTGAAGCTGACCATCGAGGGCCTCAACCTGACCGACGAAGACAGCCAGCAGCGCAACGACACCGACGCCAGCCGGACCTGGACCAATCACCACTTCGGCCGCCAGCTCTACATCGGCGCCCGCTACAGCTTCTGACGCGCCTTCGCGACCGGGCTGCCCGAACAGCCGCCCGGCTCGCCTGTCTCAGATCGAGCCCTCTGACATTGGGAGCTTCGGCATGTTGAGCCGCCGGGACCTTTTCCTCTCCGGCGCGGCCATGGCGCTCGCGCCCGGCCTGGCCCGGGCCGATGCCCCTGCGACGGACGATTGGGCCATGGCCCGCGAGATCCTCGCCCGCATCAAGCCGCCGACCTTCCCCGACCGCGACTTCCGGCTCGCCGACTTCGGTGGCGATCCCGACGCCGTCGACGACTCGACCGAGGCCTTCCGAAAGGCCATCGCCGCCTGTCACGCCGCCGGCGGCGGCCGGGTGGTGGTGACGCCCGGCAGCTGGCTCACCGGCCCGATCCACCTGAAAAGCAACGTGAACCTGCACGTCCAGGCGGGCGCGACGATCCTCTTCAAGACCGACCCCAAAGCCTATCTCCCGCTGGTCTTCACGCGGTGGGAGGGCGTGGAGCTCATGAACTACTCGCCGTTCGTCTATGCGATCGACTGCGAGAACATCGCCATCACCGGCAAGGGCTCGTTGGACGGCCAGTGCAGCCGCGAGCACTGGTGGACCTGGAAAGGCCCCTGGAAACAGAACCAGCACGGCTGGGCCGACGGCATGCCCGATCAGCGCCCGGCGCGCGCGCGCCTGTTCCAGATGGCCGAGGACCGCACGCCGGTGGCCGAGCGGCTGTACGGCGAAGGCAGCTACCTGCGCCCGCCGTTCCTTCAGCCCTACCGCTGCAGGAACGTCCTGATCGAAGGGGTCAGTCTGCGTCGTTCTCCCTTCTGGCAGGTCCACCCGGTACTCTGCACCAACGTCACCGTCCGCGGCCTGGACATCGACAGCCACGGCCCGAACAACGATGGCTGCGATCCCGAGTCCTGCACCGACGTCCTGATCGAGGGCTGCCGCTTCGCCACCGGCGATGACTGCATCGCGCTCAATTCGGGCCGCAACGAGGATGGACGCCGCGTGGGCGTGCCCTGCCAGAACGTGGTCATCCGCAACTGCCGCATGGCCGACGGACACGGCGGTATCACCATCGGCAGCCAGATCTCAGGCCATGTCCGCAACGTGTTCGCGGAAGGCTGCAAGCTCGACAGCCCCAACCTCGACCACGCGATCCGCTTCAAGAACAATGCGCTCCGCGGCGGGATCGTCGAGCATGTCCGCTACCGCAACCTCGAGGTCGGAGAGGTGCGTCGCGCGGTCGTGACCGTGGATTTCAACTACGAGGAAGGCGCCGAGGGACGCTTCACGCCGGTCCTGCGCGACGTGGTGATCGAGCGTGTCCGCAGCGCCAGGAGCCGGCGCGCCGTCGACCTGCAGGGGCTGCCCAAGGCGCCGGTCGAGACCTTCACGGTCCGCAACTGCGACTTCCAGGGTGTCGGCGAGCCCTCGATCGTCAGGCACGTGAAGGGGCTGAAGCTGCAGAACGTCCGGGTGAACGGCCGCCCGACCAGCGATCTCACCGCGACGACCTAGCTCGTAAGCGCCTCGATCTCGGCCGGCGAACAGCCCAGTTCGGCCAGGAGCTCGCGGGTGTGCTGGCCGATGTCCGGCGCCATGCGCGGGGGCAGCTTGGCCTCGCCCTGAACCTGGAACGGGCTGTCGACGGTCCGCAGCCAATGGTCCGAGAACTCGGGGAACAGGCCGTTCGCCTCGATCTGGCCGTCGGTGAAGTGGTCGTAGATCGTCGCCACAACGCCGAAGGTGACGTCGCCCTCGGACAGGATCTTCGCCCAGTGCTCGTAGGGGTGCTCGGCGAACGTCGCGTCGAACCTGGCGACCAGGTCCGGCCCGTTCAGCAGGCGGGCTTCCGGGGTCGCGAACAGCGGGTCCTCCAGCCATTCTGCATGCCCGACCGCCTTGGCCAGGAGCGGCCAGTCGCGGGCCGGATTGGTGCTGGCGATGATGAAGTGGCGGTCGTCGCTGGCGCGATACATCTCGTTCAGCGCGCCCCGGTCGCCGCGCTTCGGCCGCGGCGCCAACTCGTAGCCGCACAGCGCGGCCTGGACCTGGCAGCCGTTGGCCCACAGCCCGTTCGCCAGCAGCGAGGTGCTGACTTCCGAGCCCTCGCCGGTCAGCTGGCGCTTGTAGAGCGCGGTCAGGATCGCACCGTACATCGCCATCGCCGTGGGGTGATCGCCCATCCCCGGCATCGAGATCGCGGGCTCGGCGCCGGCGGTCGGGCGGACCAGGTCCATCAGCCCCGAGCGGGCCCACCAGACGGTGGCGTCGAACCCGGTGCGGTCGCGCTCAGGCCCGTGCTCTCCGTAGGGCGTGAGCGACGCATAGATCAGCCGCGAATTGAGCGGCATCAGGTCCTGGGCGCGCACGCCCAGCCGCTCGCGCGCAGGGAATGGGATGTTGGTGATGAAGACGTCGGCCTTGCCGACCAGCGTCCGCAGCACGGCCTGGGCCTCGGGCCTGTGCAGATCCAGCGCCAGGCTCTCCTTGTTGCGACTGTCGAGCGCCCAGAAGTAATCCACGTCGTCGGGCGTGCCGCGCAGGCGGAAGAGGTTGCGATAGGCGTCGCCGATCCCCGGCGGCTCGATCTTGATCACCCGCGCGCCGAAGTCGCTCAGCACCGTCGCCGCCGCCGGCCCCGCAATGAAGCTCGCGCAGTCCACGACCAACAGGTCGCTGAATAGGCCCGTCGACATCGGCCCGCCTCCCCGAGTTCAGGTCGCGTCTCTGTGAATGGCGCGCGACTCCCCGGCATTACTTCGGCATGCCCGGGCGTCAGTCCAGGGGGCGCGGCGACCAGCTCAGTCGGTCGGAGGTTCTTCCGCGGCCTGGTCGGCATCATCGGCCGTCTGCTGGCTCGCCACCTGAACCGGCGGCGCGGGGGTCGGCGCAGCGGGCCCCATGGGGATGGCCTGGGTCGGGACCCGCTTCAGCGCCGTGCTCATGAACTGGCGCCACATCTCGGCCGGCGCCGTGGCGCCGCTGATCCGCCCCATCGGCTTGGCGTCATCCCGCCCCATCCAGGTGCAGCTGGCGAGGTAGCCGGTGTAGCCGCAGAACCAGGCGTCCTTGTAGTCCGAGGTGGTGCCCGTCTTGCCGGCGAGGTCGTAGCCCGGCACAGCCGCGCGGCCGCCGGTGCCGCCCACCATGACGGTGCGCATCATCTGGTTCAGCTCGCTGAGCGCCGGGTTGGCGATGGCCGGGACCGGCGCGAGGGGCCGCTTCTGATAGATGACCTGACCGCCCGAACGGATCCGCTCGATGCCGTAGGCCTGCACGCGGTTGCCGCCGTTCGAAAAGGCGGCATACGCCTGGGTCATCTCCAGCGGCGAGACCAGCGTGGTGCCCAGCGCCATCGCCGGGTCGGTGTTGACCGTGGACTGAATCCCGATCCGCCGCGCGGTTGCGGCGATGTTCGGGCGGCCCACCTCGTCGGCCAGACGCGCTGCGACGGTGTTCACCGACTTGGCCAGCGCCAGCTCCAGGGTGATCGGCCCCAGATAGCTGCCGGCGTCGTAGTTGCTGGGCGACCAGCCATTGATCGTCACCGGCTCGTCGATCACCTCGGTCGCGGGCGTCCGCCCCTGCTCCAGGGCGGTCAGGTAGACGAACGGCTTCCACGCCGATCCCGCCTGCCGCCGCGCGTTGACGGCGCGGTTGTAGGGCGCGGCGGCGTGATCGGTCCCGCCCACCAAGGCGCGCACACGCCCCTGCCCGTCGATGGCCACGATTGCGGCCTGGTCGGTGGCCTGGGCCTTGTGGCGGGCCACGACCGCCTTGGCCGCCTCGCCTGCCGCGCGCTCCATCGCCTGGTCCAGCGTGGTCTCGACGATCAGGTCGCGATTGGGCTTGGGGACCATGCGGCGGACCTCGCCGTCCACCCAGTCCACGAAGTACTGCGCCGCCCCATTTGGCGAGGTCTTCCAAACCCGGGGCTTCTGCTTCTTGGCCTTGTCGCGCTCGGCGCCGGTGATGACCCCGTTCTCGACCATCACGTCCAGCACCAGGTTCGCCCGCTCCAGGCAGGCGTCGTACTGGTTGATCGGGTCGTAGTTCACCGGCGACTTCAGGACGCCCGCCAGCATGGCGGCTTCCTTGATCGACAGCTTCGCCGCCGACTTGTTGAAGTAGCGCTGAGCCGCAGCCTCATAGCCGTAGGCGCCCGCGCCGAAGTAGGCGCGGCTCATGTACATGCCGAGGATCTGGGCCTTGGAGTAGGTCTTCTCCAGCTCGACGGCATAGACCAGCTCGATCGCCTTGCGCTCCAGCGTGCGGTCCTGGTTCAGGAACAGCAACCGCGCGGTCTGTTGGGTGATGGTGGATGCGCCGCGCATGCGCCCGCCGGTCAGGCCGCCGACGACGGCGCTGGCCATGCCGCGCGGATCGAACCCGGTATGCTCATAGAAGCGGCGATCCTCGATCGCGACGATCGCGCCCGGTACGTGCTTGGGCAGCCGGTTCACGTCGACCGGCGGCGCATAGCGACCACCCCGCACACCGATTACGGCGCCGCTGCGGTCGACATAGGTGATCTGAGGCTGTCGCTGGATGGCCGGCATGCGCGGCAGCTCGGGGCCCTGCGCGGCCAGGGCCAGCGCGGCGAGTTCGGAGATCAAGGCAAGCGGCTCCAGGTACGCGTCCCGGGCCTTCTCTCCCCCGCGCCGCGCTCAGGGCCAACATAAATCGCGGTAATGCGACCCTGTTGCGCGGCATCGGGACCGCATCTGCACGGGTTCTGCTAGCGAGTGAGAAAGCTCTCGAAGCCCCCGAAGATCATCCGCTTGCCATCGAACGGCATGTTGTCGGGCGAGCCCCTCATCCGCGGGTCGGCCATCACCTTGGCGTTGACCTCGTCGCGCTTCGCCCGGCTCTCGTAGGTGATCCAGGAGAAAACCACGACCTCGTCGTCTTTCGCCTGCACGGCGCGGGGGAACGACGTGAGTTCGCCCATCGGGACGTCGTCGCCGATGCACTCGACGTAGCTGAGCGCGCCGTGGTCCATCCACACCTCGCCGCCAATGCGCGCCATCTCCTTGTACGCCTCGAGGTTCGCCTTCGGCACCGCCAGCACGAACCCGTCCACGTAGGGCATGGAACCCTCCTTCATCCGTCTCATGGACCTAGGACGTTGGGCCCCAGGCCATTCCGACAATGGAAACCGGATCATTGGCGTGACGGTTGCTTGCTGGCGAGCCCCATGACCGTCAAATTCGGGCGTCAGGGGTCGCTCCGATTCCCGGACCGTTCTGCAAGGAGACCACCCGCGTGGCTGAAGGCATCCGGCGCCGCCGGCGGGTGAAAATCGTGGCCACCATCGGCCCTGCCTCGTCGAGCCTCGAGCGGCTGGAGGAACTGTTCCGTACCGGCGCAGACGTCTTCCGGCTGAACTTCAGCCACGGCAGCCAGGATGGCCACGCCGAGGTCGTCGATCGCATCCGCAAGGTGGAAAAGAAGACAGGGCGCCCGATCGGCATCCTCGCCGACCTCCAGGGCCCAAAGCTCCGGGTCGGTCGCTTCGCCGGCGGCGGGGTCGTGCTCCAATGGGGCCGGACCCTGCGCCTCGATCTGCAGGAACGCCCCGGCGACGGCCAGCGTGTGCAGCTGCCTCACCCCGAGATCATGGCTGCGGCGTCGCCAGGCTCGGTGCTGCTGCTCGACGACGGCAAGGTGCGCCTCGAAGTCACTCGCCAGACGCCGGACTTCCTTGAGACCCGCGTGATCGTGGGCGGCCGCCTCAGCGACCACAAGGGCGTCAACCTTCCTGGGCTGACTCTTCCGATTCCGGCGCTGACCTCCAAGGACCGCTCCGACCTGGCGTTCGCACTGGAGCACGGCTGCGACTACATCGGCCTGTCGTTCGTGCAGCGCCCGGAGGACGTGGAGGAAGCCCGCGAGCTGGTGGGCGACCGCGCCTTCATTCTCTCCAAGATCGAGAAACCTGGCGCGCTGCAATCGATCGATGAGGTGATGCGGCTGTCCGACGCCATCATGGTGGCCCGGGGCGACCTGGGCGTGGAGCTGCCGGCCGAGGACGTGCCGCTGATCCAGAAGCGCCTGATCCGCGCCGCTCATCGTCACGGAAAGCCGGTCATCGTCGCGACCCAGATGATGGAGAGCATGATCGAGAACCCGGCCCCCACGCGGGCCGAAGCCTCCGATGTGGCCACTGCGGTGTTCGACGGCGCCGA